>CAJOLH010000005.1 GCA_905235375.1 uncultured Bacteroidales bacterium | reverse complement strand
TGTCTTCCGTCCTGAGTGCGACGCAGAAACGCACTCAGGCCTCCATTGGGAACCGCTAATTTTCAGTGTCCTCGGTGTCTTCCGTGTTCGATAAAAAAGTAACGTTGGAGGCATCTACCACGGAACACACGAAAGACACAGAATCTTGTTCGTCCAAGGGGAACCAGTGGACTGCGCTGCACTGTCCACTGGAGCGGAGGACACTGAGGTCTGTCCGTTTCTGTTATCGACATGCTGAGTAATTAATGAAAATTCGCGATAATTCGTGTTAAAGAAAAATATGCATAGTTAATTCTGAATAGTTACTTATGATTACAATCGATACAAGAAAATTACTGCATATTCTGGATGTGACCCCCGCCACGCAAAACATTATGCTGGTGGGGCGTCATGGTATTGGCAAGTCGGAGATATTGACCGATTATTACCAAGAGAAAGGGATGAGGGTAGTACCTCTATTCCTGGGACAGATGTCTGACCCTGGCGACCTGATTGGACTTCCCACCAAGACAGGCGAACGTACCGACTTCCTGCCACCCTATTGGTTCCCCATTGATGGCAAGCCCATCGTTTTGTTTCTTGACGAACTGAATAGGGCACGCCCCGAAATACTGCAGACCGTGATGGATCTGGCGCTCAACCGCCGATTGGCAGGTCACGAATTGCCCCAAGGCAGCCGCATCATTTCGGCTGTCAACGAAGGTGACGAATACCAGCTCACACACCTTGACCCTTCATTAGTGAGTCGTTTCAACGTCTATCAATTCTGCCCCACCGTGCAGGAGTGGTTGCTTTGGGCACAACAGAAGCATCTGGATCAGCGGATTATCGAATTTATATCGAACGAACCCACACTGCTCGACAGCGTTCCCGAATGGAAGGAAGGCGAAGATACGGGACTGGAAAAATATCCCGACCGTCGTGCCTGGCGACGTGTGAGCGATGTACTGCAAGATATAGGAATAGATGGTACGATACGAACCAGACGAAATCTGGGCGAGGATGACTTGGATTTGATTGCCGGCATCGTGGGTGCTCAGGCAGCAAGCAGGTTCTTTGCATTCTGCCAAGGCAATCAAATGCTAACGGGGGCGCAGGTCTTGAACGATTGTGATGCTTGCGAGGCAAAGATTCGCAGCTATCGGCTGCACCAGCTGGCCATCATCAACGAAAGCATCTTCCAACATCTCGAAGTCACTTACCCTGACTCCTCCAAGCTCCTCACCTATACTACGTTGCCGATAGATGACAACGCACCGATGAACGACAATATACCGATGGATGTTGTTCAGTTGAATCGTTATGTCCAAAATCTTCAACGATATTTCCAGCTACTCGAAAACATGGAACAGAAGGAAGCCATTGCTCACCTTGCCAACCTATTCGAGAGTGGAAGTTATCAGGAAGCTATACTTTTCATCTCAACCTTCTGCCCCTACATTTATCAAAAGCTTACAGCGTTTATCGCAAACCTCTAATTAAGGTAAAAAGGGGTTTGAAAGGTTTGAGGGGTTTGAAAGGTTTGAAAGGTTCGAAAGGTTTGAAAGGTTCGAAAGGTTCGAAAGGTTTGAAAGGTTTGAAAGGTTTGAAAGATTCGAAAGGTTAAGGAAGCAATGAATACGATTGAGACACTCAAACTACTCAGTGAAAACTGGTTCCTGCAAGAACCAGCGTTCTTCTCGCTCTTTTGCCAACAGCAATTGGAAGAGAATGTGCGTATGGAGTGTGCAATTCGCTGTGGACAAGGTAGGATAGAATACAATCCGCTTCTGCTTTCAAGAAAAAATTATGCCGAAATTGAGCAACTGATGCGCGTCGAATTGATTCGCCTCTTCCTGAAACATCCCTATGAACGTCAGCCTGAAGGATGCAGCAAGGAAGCCATTTCGATAGGTTCGGACATTACGATTGGCGATGGATATTGTTCGCTTCACAAAGACAAACTGCCCGTTCGCGATCCTGCCTTCTACCACCTGCCTCTTGGCCAATATTTCGAATGGTATGCCAAGCAGATTCAGCAACAGAAGCAGGATGAGGAGCGTAATAATCAGCATAATCAGAATAATCGAAATCCTCAAAATCCTCCGAAAACCCAGGATCCTCAAACCTCTCTGAAATCTTCCCTTTACAACCAGCCTGAAGACAGGGACAAGTCACAGCTATGGAGGGAGGACGAACTGCAACGTCAGCGCATCAACGACCTGATCGACCGGACATCAGATTGGGGAAGCCTGCCTGGAGAAATCGTTGAAATCATCAAGGCAAGTACCCAAGCAAGAATCAACAACCGGCTCATTTGGGAAGGATTCCATAGCACCATCGTGAGAAGCCGAAGGCAACTGACACGTATGCGACCCAATCGCCGAACGGAATTTCTTCAGTTGGGAAGTACTCATCAGTTTGACACCCATCTGCTGGTAGCTATTGACACAAGCGGTAGTATCACAGATGCAATGCTTGAGGATTTCTACAGTGCCATCAATCGTATCTTCCGATATGGTGTCATTCAGATTGACGTATGTCAGTTTGATGCCGAATTAGGACCCATCGAGCCTATGTGTCGAGCCAATAAATCAATACAAGTGAAAGGGCGTGGAGGTACCAGCTATCAGCCATTGTTCGACTACATTATGCTGAAACCCAATGAATACGATGGGTTGATCATCCTAACAGATGGACAAGCTCTGCCTCCGATGTATGAAGGAAAAGTCTTGAAGAAAGGCAACAAAAAACTCCATACTCCAATCTTATGGGTATGTGCTGACAAAGCGTCATACAACGCTTCGAGCGAATGGATGTTGAAGACGGGGCGCTGTTGTTACCTGTAAGAGGGTTTGAAGGGTTTGAGGGGTTCGAGGGGTTTGAGGGGTTCGAGATGTTCGAAAGGTTTGAGGGGTTCGAGATGTTCGAAAGGTTTGAGGGGATAGATGTGCCAAAGGTGTTAAGAGAGATTCAAAAGGGAAAGAAAGTGATAAAGATTTGAATGAAATGAATAGAGAACAAGCGAAACAGAGCAACCTCATGAAACTGGAAGCCATGGCGCTCTTCGCTGGAGTAAAGGCACACGCATCTACAAAACGATGGTGGTACTTCAGCGAAATGCGTCGTGCAGGTAGGCCTGTGCGTTTGGAACAAAGCATCTCGGCTTACCGAGCATCGCTTTCGTGGAACTACCTGTTTCTTGGCATAGACTGTCAGGTCTATCTCGAACGAGAAGCACTTTTAGGCCATTCAGGAGAAGATTTGTGGACGCTTTCGTTCAGCAGCATCGAAGGAAAAGACCATGCAGCAACACTACACGACCATTTGAAACCGCTCCAACAAAAAGGATTCTACATCCCCAACGGGAATGAGAACCTCGAAAGACAAATGAATTTCAGTCTGGGGCTATATGGGGCTTGTCTGATGCACGTGGATGTAAGGTTTCCTACCGATCGTCCACCCCTCCCCTGTTTCCTCGAAATCATGGACCTCATCGAAGATGTTAATCGCAATCAATCGAAAGCCATCGAAGTGCTCCTCAAAGAATTTGATGAAAAAAAGAGCAAAGAACTGGCTGCCGATGAAGACGAAAATCCAGACATCATCATGGGAGACTGGCAGACATGGAAATAAGGATTAGCCTTGTGCTATCCAATATTCGTACGATGCGATAGCCTGACCTTCAAGCATGGCGCCTCCATTCATTGTGAAGGCGCCTTTTTCTTTTGCCTTCGCCAAAAAAAGAGTCACCTCGGGATTATAAACCAGATCGTAACAGACATGCTTCGAGGTAAGAAATTCGTATGGAATGGCAGGACAGGCATCAACATTCGGGAAGGTTCCTACAGGCGAACAGTTGATAATGACCTTATGAGTGGACATTACTTCTGATGTCAGTTGTTCATACGTAAGACGATCGTCAGAAGGAGTGCGTGAAACAAATGTATAAGCTATTCCCATATCTTCCAACGCCACCCGAATGGCTTTGGAGGCACCTCCAGTGCCCAAGATGAGAGCGCCCGAATCAGGAAGCGCCATTCCACTTTTTTCGATAATGCCAGCCTGCATTAACAATGGCCGGATGCTGTCGCGAAAACCGATAATATCCGTGTTGTAGCCCTTGAGCCAAAGACCTGGCAGTTTATTCACTTTTGCTTCTCTGCCTCATGCGGAGAAAGGCGTTTGATACAAATGGTATTTACAGCACCAATCCTGGCAGCGACGGGATCGAGTTCATCCAAATAAGGCAACACCTGCTGCTTATAAGGAATCGTCACGTTAAGGCCACACAGCGATGGTTCGCTGACAAGCAGAGCAGGAAGTTGAGAAATGCTTTCCAAATCAAAGTTTACATATTCTGCATCAATGCCCAAACGCAAGAAGCGTGCATTATGGAATTTCCTTGAAAAGGAATGTCCCAAAGGATGACCCAAGAGACCAAATATTTTATGCATAAAGTCCAGTTATTTGCTTAAATAATTACTATATTTGTCAAAAAAACGAAAACTTGGCGCAAAAATAATATATTTTTGTTGAATTTACAAATTTTTTTCGTAAATTTGCACCCAAAATATGTAATTTTACGCTATGCTACGTCTATTTCGCCTATTGACAATGCTTACATTGTTTGCGCTGGCACTTCCTTTGCAACTCGTCGCCAAGGAACAATTCACCATCATCATCGACCCCGGACATGGCGGTGGCGACCATGGCACTCCACATCGCAAATGCAAGCAGGACGAAAAAACCATTGCGCTGAATGTCGCACTAAAACTTGGAAGACTCATCGAAAGGAATTACAGCGACGTGACGGTTGTCTATACCCGCAAAACCGACAAATACCCTTCACTGCCCGAGCGTACGCAGATTGCTAAAAGGAACAAAGGTGACCTCTTCATTTCGATTCATGTTAATGCGTGTCCGACGTCATCTGTTCATGGCTTCGAGACCTATATCTTTGGCACTGAGGGTTCGGACAGCGGCAAACGTCGTGTGGAGGAACGTCTGGTAGAGGAACGCGAGAACCTTGACATCAGTGGTAAGCGTGTGAATTTCGATACCGACATCGACATCGAAACCAAGATTCTTTGTCAGGCACAACGTGAGAAGCACAACAAACAGAGTCTCGAAATTGCAAATGCCGTTCATAGGAATCTTATCGCAGGCCTCAAGCAAACAAGCTATGCCAAGAACGTAGTGAGTCGCGGCGTTAAGGCAAAGAACCTATTTGTGCTTTGCTATTCCCCGATGCCAGCCATCCTCGTTGAACTCGGTTACATGAGCAATGTGGCCGAGGAACGGTTTATCAATACAGACGAAGCTCAAAGCGCCTTTGCCAATGCCCTTTACCAAGGCTTCAAGGAATACAAGCGGAAATGGGACAAACGCCAGCTCTCCAATCAAGATAATTCGAAGCCTGAGCAACAGCCGAAGGAAGATGTCAAACCCAACAATCAGGACAAACAGAAGCCAAGCAGTCAGCCAGCCGACAATACACCCAAGCAGCAAGCTACAGGCAACGTAGTTTGGAAGATACAATTCCTTTCCACATCGAAACTATTGAAGGAAGGTTCTCCCGAATTCAAGGGACTAAGCCCAGTGTCGTATTACAAGGATGGTGACCTCTACAAATATACCTACGGCAGCTCACCTACTTCACAAGGACTGAATGCAGAACTGAAGAAAGTGGAAAAATTGTTCCCTGGTGCATTCCCCGTGAAGTTTGATGCCAATGGTAATCGAATAAAGAATCAGTAAATATCGATAAAAATGAAAATCAACAACGAATTTAAAATCGGTTTCTGGGCAATAGTTGCGCTCGTCATCCTTTATCTGGGCGCAAATTATCTGAAAGGTGTCCACACCCTGCGACAGGGAGATTTCTATTATCTTTCGAGCGATAAGGTCGAGGGATTGGCAGTTTCAAGCCATGTCAAGCTGCATGGCCTGAAGGTGGGCATCGTCCGCGAAATGAAATATGACAAACCAACCAATCGAGTCGTGGTCACCCTCAACATCTACGATGATAAAATCAAGATACCTATTGACAGCCGCGTTTCAGTTACATCCGATCTGCTTGGAACCTCAAGCATCAATCTCGAATTGGGCGAGAGCCAACAGTTTTACAATACTTGGGACACCATTTACGCACCTACCACCAATGCCAGTTTGCTCGACAAGGCAGATCCTATCATCGCAAAAGTGGATGCTCTGCTTCCGAAGCTCGATACATTGGTAACAGGTATCACTGTTCTGGTAAATGATAGCAAAGTGCAGGAGAGCCTGCTGGAGCTGAACAAGTTAACTCTTAGTCTCAATCAGACGGTCAATTCGTTGAATGGTTTGCTCAAAAATGATGTGCCAGCCATCATGAACAACGTAGAAAGCACGACGGCTAACCTTGACACCATTTCTGAACACCTCAAGGATGCTGAAATCGAAAAGATCCTTGCCAACGCCGACAAGACTCTCAACGAGGTGAATCAGCTGTTAAGGCAAGTTCAAGCCGATGACAATAGCATTGGCAAATTACTCAACACTACCGATTTGCATGACCATCTGAATCACACCCTTTCGGACGTTGACTCACTTGTCAATGCCATTAAGGAGAATCCCAAGAAGTATATCCGGGTAAAAGTATTCTAAAACAATGAAAATTGCAATCCTTGGAGCAGGAAATATGGGCGGAGCCATTGCTCGCGGTCTTGCCTCGGGTTCGATGGTGAATGCCGAGGACATCTCTTTGACCGCGAGAACCCAGGCAACACTCAATCGGCTTTCGGCTGATGTGCCCGACATTCACACCACCCTTTCCAATCGGGAGGCTTGTGAGGGTGCAGCTATTGTCATGCTTTGTGTCAAACCTTGGCTCGTACAGCAGGTATTGGAAGAAATCTATCCAGCCATCAATGCCTGCAATCCACTAATCATCAGCGTCGCAGCAGGTGTCACATTCAACCAACTCAGCGAATACATGGCTGGCGATCAGCGTCCAATGGCCCGTGTCATCCCCAATACAGCAATCAGCATCAAGCAGAGTCCGACACTCGTCTGCTTCAACGACCAGATGGAAGAAGCCCAGAAAGCATTCGTCAAAGCCATCTTCGACGAACTTGGCACTGCCATCGTAATCGATGAAGCCCACATGGCCGCAGGTACTGCCATCACTTCGTGCGGCATAGCTTATGCTTTTCAGTACATCAAGGCTGCCATACAAGGCGCTATCGAACTTGGGTTCTATCCTGATGTCGCCAAGCAGATGGTTGACCAGACAGTCATTGGCGCAATTAATCTTTTGGAACACAACAACTCAATGCCTGATGCTGAAATTTATAAGGTTTGTACACCTGGTGGAATTACCATCAAAGGGCTGAACGAAATGACCAAACAGGGCTTTGACAATGCAGTGATTCAAGGCTTGAAGAAAGCCGCAGGTATTTAGGGCTCCAACAATTAACTCCCAATAATAATTTCCGCAAACATCCCATGCTCAACTATATTTGGTTCTGTTTCTTCGCCATCGCATTCATCATGGCTGTGGTCCAGTCCATATTTCTCGGTGATCCCGAGATATGGTCACGCTTGATGACTGTGACCTTTACGTCATCCGCCAAAGCATTTGAGATATGCCTGGGTCTGACGGGCGTACTCACGTTTTGGCTTGGCTTGATGAAAGTGGGCGAACGAGGTGGTGTAATTTCTGCCTTCTCACGTCTTATCAATCCATTGTTCAGTCGTATCTTCCCAGGAATACCAGCTGGCCATCCCGCACAAGGCAGTATCTTGATGAATGTGTCAGCCAACATGTTGGGACTTGACAATGCTGCCACCCCCATGGGACTCAAGGCGATGAAGGAATTGCAGGAGCTCAATAATGAAAAAGATACCGCCACCGATGCCATGATCATGTTCCTTGTGTTGAACACTTCGGGAATCACCATCATCCCCATTTCGATCATGATGTATCGCGCACAATTTGGTGCAGCCAATCCTTCCGACATCTTTCTTCCCCTTCTTCTGGCCACTGCCTGCTCAACGTTCGGCGGATTGTTGCTATGCTGCATCAAGCAACGCATCAAACTGCTCGACCCAGTTATCCTCGGCACCTTCATCGGAGCTGCCTGCTTCATTGGAGGTATCGGATGGTTCTTCTCCACCCTTAGCAAAGAACAGCTGACCCTTTATAGCGGAGTCTTTTCCAATGTGCTGCTATTTTCAGCCATCCTTCTTTTCCTCTTGGTAGGTATCAAGAAGAAGGTTCCAATCTTCGAAGCATTCATCGATGGTGCAAAAGACGGATTCCACACCGTCGTGACCATCATCCCTTATCAGGTAGCCCTTTTCGTGGGCATCAGCCTCTTCCGCGAGTGTGGTGCCTTGCTCTATATCACCGATGGTCTCAGCTGGTGTTTCAGCCACTTGGGCATCAATACCGACTTCTGTGCAGCACTGCCTTGTGCATTGCTCAAACCTTTTAACGGTGCTGGAGCACGTGCCATGATGCTCGACGTCTTCCAGACATACGGTGTTGATTCCTTTGTCGGTCACGTTGCCTCCACCATCCAAGGCTCTACCGATACCACGATGTACATCCTTGCCGTCTATTTCGGCTCGGTTGGTGTCAAGCGTTTCCGATATGCTACCAGCTATGGACTGATGGCCGACTTCATTGGTGTAACGGCTGCCATTATCATCAATTACATTTTCTATTATTGATGGATTCTTCAGATTGAACTTTCAGCAACATCCAAGATAATCATTTAATCAACAATATGATGAAAATACTTCGCATCACCATCATTCTGACTGTGCTTGTGTCTGTGCTTGGCATCACGCCACTCTCGGCACAATCTAACCTCGGACTGAACCTAACGGACCAGAAGATCCTGGAGTATATCACACAAGCTTCGGAAGAAGGAAAGACGCAACAAGAGATAGCCAAGCAACTGATGGATTGGGGTGTGACCACAGAGCAGTTGCGCCGTGTGCGTGCCAAGTACCAAAGCGGCGACCAGCAGCTTGGCTCACAGAAGCAAGTGGCAACATCACAACAAGCCAGCAATGCAGCCTTGCGTGAGGCAAATGGTGAAGTGAGCAACATCAGCGATGACGCCACCAGCACCATTGAAAAGGTGCTTAATATCGAAAACGACGACACTCGCCGCAGAACCGGCGAAACAGGCAATGTCGAGGAAGAGGAAGAAGTGGATCCCAAAGAACTGATCTTCGGTCATGACATCTTCAACAATGAGAATCTCACCTTCGAACCGAACATGAATATCACGGCACCTCAGGATTATGTAATCGGTCCGGGCGATGAGGTCATTGTCGATATCTTTGGAGCAACACAAGTTTCGCTCCACCTGACAGTGAATTCGGAGGGTGTCATCGTGGTTGATCAATATGGTCCAATCAGCATCGGAGGATTTACGTTGGCTCAGGCCGACCGTCTGCTGCGTCAGGAAGTAGGCGCGATGTACGAAAGTTCCACCGTGCGCGTTTCGATAGGTCAGACACGATCCATCATGATCAATGTCATGGGCGAAGTCAATGTCCCCGGCACTTATCACCTCTCAGCATTTGCCACCGTCTTCCATGCGCTCTATTCTGCGGGTGGCATTCGTGAGATAGGCACCCTTCGCAACATCAAGATCTATCGTCAAGGACGCGAGCTCTCTACGGTTGACGTCTATGACTACATCCTCAATGGTAGGCAGTCGGGTGACATCCGTTTGCGCGACAACGATGTGATCATCGTGGGTCCGTATGTCAACATCGTAAAAGCTGATGGCTCGGTGAAGCGTCCAATGCGCTATGAAATGAAGGAAGGAGAGACCGTAAAACACTTGCTGAAATATTGTGGCGGCTTCACTGCCAATGCCTACACAGATGCCGTCCGTATTATGCGCTCGAACGGAAAACGAAGTACAGCTTACAACGTCAAAGCCACTGAAGCTGGAGCATTCCTTCTCCACGATGGCGACGAACTCACCGTCGATCAGCACCAGGATCGTTTCGAAAACATCGTTGAAGTACGTGGTGCAGCCTTCCGACCAGGCATCTTCCACATCGGAGATGAAGTCAACACCATCCGTCAGGTCATCGAAGCCGCTGATGGTCTCACCGAGACAGCCGTTGGACATCATGCACTGATGTACCGCATGAATGACGACCGAACTCACCGTCTGGTGCCAGTCGATGTCCAAGGCATCCTCGAAGGACGTGTTCCTGACATGCCTCTCGAATCCGAAGACATCCTATATATCCCCAGCAACGAAGAGGCCCTCAAGAAACGCACCATCGAAGTGAATGGTGAAGTCTTCAACCCCGGCACCTACGAATATGCAGACAATGAGACCATCGAGGATCTTGTGCTACAAGCCGGAGGATTGCTTGAATCGGCATCCACCATGCGTGTCGATATTGCACGACAAATTCAAAACCCTACAGCCACACACGAAGAAGGCGAAGTGCGTGCCCAGTTCTTCACCTTCGAGTTGGCTGAGAACCTGAAGATTGATGGCAACAGCAACTTCTACCTTGAGCCATACGACCAGGTATATATCCGTCGCAGTCCCTCATTCTACGACCAGCAGAATGTCGAGGTAGAAGGTCAGGTGATGTATGCAGGCCTCTATGCACTCACCAAGCAGAACGAACGCATCAGTGACCTGATCACAAAGGCAGGTGGACTGAAACAGTTCGCCTACGCGAGGGGAGCCAGCCTTCTGCGTCGATTGACCCCTGACGAGATATTCCAGATACAGCAGCAGATAGCCGATGCACAGGTTCAAAACGACTCAGTCAAGGAACTGCAACTGCGCCAACGTCTCCGTTCGAGCTACAATGTCGGCATAAATCTCGAAAAGGCAATGGCTAAGCCTGGTTCACACGACGACCTGGTGCTCCGACAGGGCGATGTACTCCTTATCCCACAATATGACAACACGGTGAAAATCTCTGGCGAAGTGCTTTTCCCCAATACCGTCACATACACAGCAGGAGAAAATGTGAAATATTACATCAACCAAGCTGGCGGCTATTCCGATGAAGCACGTTATCGCAAGACCTATATAGTATATAAGAATGGAGAGGTTTCGCGTGTTCGCAAGGGAGCAAAACCCGAACCCGGTTGCGAAATCATTGTACCTACCAAGGTTCATCGCGACTACACCACCAAGGCAAGCACCTGGATAGCTATTGGCACTTCGCTCGCAACCACAGCAGCCCTTATCGTCAACATTCTCAAATAAGGGGACATGAGATTAATGAAAGGTTATGAAAAGTTCAAAATGAATAATTATGAAATTCGATTTTGTACGCGCCATCCACAAGCTCTATAAGGAGCGGCGACTGATAGTCATCATGTCCCTCGTCATGGCAGTCATTGGCGTGTTCATGGCACTCAATAGCGAGAAGATCTATAGTTCGACCGTTGTTCTTGCCCCAGAGCTTTCCAACAGCAACCGCGTGTCCGAGTCATTCGGCTCGCTCACCGCAATGTTCGGCATCGATCTCAACAGAATGAGCAATCACAACGTCGATGCCATCTTCCCCGAAATGTATCCACTTGTGGTTACTTCACCCGACTTTGTGGTGAGTCTCTGGAATTGTCCCGTCACCCTCTCCGACGGTACGGTCAAGAGCTATTTCGAACACTTCACCGAAGACCAGTTCACGCCCATCTGGAGCCTGCCCTCCAAATGGATAAGCAATCTCAGTAGTGATGATGAAGAAATCGAGAAAGTCGGCATCGGTGACACATTGCCTGACACGCGCTTCTTCTCCACACGCCTTGAAAACATCTTCTACCTGATGGCTCGCAACATCATGTGCGAAGTGTCGAAGGACAATGGTCTGATCAGCATCACCGTAAGCGACAACGACCCCTTGGTATCGTGTGCCATGGCCGACTCCGTGCAAAAGAAACTGCAGGCATACATCACCAACTATCGTACCCAGAAGGCACGCTTTGACTACGACTACACCTCGAAGCTCGTCGATGAATCGCGCAAAGAATACCTCGAAGCACAGTTGGCTGCTGCTAACTTCGCAGATGCAAACATTTCGGTTTTCAAACAGAAAGTCATCATCGAACGCGACATCCTGCAGAATGAATTCCAGATCAAGTACAACACCTACAATGCCCTGTCGCAGCAACAACAGAATGCCAAGGCGCTAATCGGTGCCAACACCCCCGTCTATACCATTATCCGACATTCCTCGGTAGCCAACCAGGCTTCAAGCACGCCTCGCTCATTGCTGGTCATCATGTATGCCTTTGTGGGTTTCATCCTGGCCATCATCTGGATTCTTTTCGGTCGCGACTATCTGCATAGCATCGTCAGCCAGTACAAGGCCATTGAAGCTGAAGAAGCTAACAACTGACATCAATCGTGAGCTACGCTATCCCATACCTCATTTTTCTGCTGTTCCTTGCGGTACTTGCCTTGAGCTACGACCGTCTGGACGAGTCGCTACGTGAACGTATGTGGATGCCGTGCAGTTTCCTGCTCATTCTATTCTTGGGACTCCGTGGTTATATAGGCGACGACTGGACGGGCTACCACGTCATGTTCGATTATGTGCGCCCAAACGATTTCCACCTCAATGTCTTTGCCAGCCATTCGTTCCGCTTCGAGCCTGGCATCGCCATTCTCGCCTATGTTTGCCGAATGATTGCGGGAGGTAATGGATACCTTTTCTTTCAGTTCATCGTCACCCTCATTCAGGTTGTGCTGCTGATAAGGTTTCTGCAACGTTATAGCTCAAACCTCCCCCTCGGTGTCATCATCTTCCTGATGATGAGCGGCCTGATCATGATGATCAACCTGATGCGCAACACCATCGCCATATTGATATTCCTCAATGGTTTGCATTACATCGAGAAGCGACAACCCCTACCCTATTTCCTCGTATGTATGGCTGCCCTGATGTTCCATCTGTCAGCCTTCCTCTATTTTCCGCTCTACTTCTTTCTTCATCGTCCCATCAATCGCTGGGTATATCTGGTCATCTTCGTCATCGGAAATCTCATCGTCCTCTTCAAGGTGCCAGTTCTCTCTGTAGGAGCTACCATCGTAGCCAAACTCATCGGGGGCAAATTGGCGGTCATGGTCAAGGCATATCTTGAGGATCAACACATGACGGCGCTCAGCTTCAACATCTCTATCGGTTCGCTTGAACGATTGGGCACAGGTTTGATTGTCTTCTATTATTGGGACAAGCTAAAAGCAATCCGCCCTGCCAACGTCATGTTCATCAACGCACTGGTCATCTTCTTCACCTTCTACTTCTTCTTCAGCGAAGTGCGCGAAGTGGGCAAACGTCTCGCCGACCTTTTCGTCTTCGGCTACTGGATTATCTGGCCCGATCTCTTTGAATGTTTCAAGCAACGCGCACTCAAGATAGGGTTTGGCATTTTCCTCACCATCTACTGCATCCTCAAGGTGATTGGCACGGTAGGTTACCCGAACACGAAGTACGAAAACATCCTCACAGGTTACACCTACTACCACCAGCGCCTTCATCAGCATCAGGAAGACGCCAAGGTGGTCACCAAGGCGCAACAGGGAGATGGGCAGTAGTCCTGAATCAGCTATTAGCCCGCCACTTCTACTTTTCCGTCCCATCTTTTGCGATACCATCGCAACCTAATAACCTCCGATAAAAACAATGCTACACTTAGACAGCGAACGCCGACAAGGCCTGGGCACAATGAAGTACCGCTTCTTCCAGATCAACTGGATCAAAACCTTGTGGTTCAACTTCAAGGCTCTCCCGTTGCGCTATGCTATACGGATTCCCATTCTTATTTCGTGGAATGTCAAGGTCCGTTCCGTAGGACGCATCACCATCAGCGATCCAGTCACACCCGGCATGATTTCCATCGGAGTCATCAAGATCGATCCTTGGGAGACCAACAGCGACCAGATCATCTTCTGCAACGAGGGACAAATCTCATTTGGTGGTCGCACCAAAATACATCCAGGCGTACGTCTCACAGTCCAGCCTCAGGCAGTACTCAAGCTTGGCGAACGCACCCTTTTCGGATGCAAGTGCCGCGTCATTTGCTCACGGAGCATCATCCTGGGTCACGACGTGCGATTCTCATGGGAATGTCAGCTTTTCGACAGCGATTTCCATTTCCTCACCAACCTCAACACAGGCTGCGTTCATCCTCGCTGTCTTCCAGTACGCATCGGCAATGATGTCTTCGTAGGCAACCGATGCACAATCGGCAAAGGTACAATCCTCCCAAACGGGACGATTGTATCCTGCTGCAGCAAGGTTACAGGAGACTTTTCCGATGATGGCGAAAACATCTTACTGGTAGGCAATCCGGCTAAGGTGGTTGGCAAAGGCTACAGCATGGGCAGCGGCTGGTATCCTGAAGCCGAAGCCAAACTCGCCCAGCAAATGGAACAAATGCCATAACACCCATCTTCCTCATCCACTCCATTGCAATGCAAAGAACTGTCTTTTTCATTCTGGCCACATTCATTTTCAGTCAAGTATATACACAAAATCTACTTGAAGGCAAGCGTGTGCTTTGGATAGGTACTTCCATCCCTGCGCATTGTTCTTATCCGAAAAATGCCTGTGAGAGTCTTGGAATGACGTGTCGCAACCACTCCATTGGTGCCTCATTTCTCTCCATTCGCCCGTTCAATCCGGATGAAGAAATCGAAAGCCACACGGGATATGCCCTTTCGATGTCGTCCGACGAAAAGGAAGAGCTCTACCATCCATGGCTGGAGGAAGGAAGGATCACCCGTCACCAACTCGATGTATGGAAGTTCTCCAGCTACGACAGTCGCATCATCGAATACCTCGACTCCACCGATATCATCGTCATCGATCATGGTTTCAACGATGCCAACAACACATTGCAGGCAGAATACGAGCGAGGCATTGAGGCAGTCGATTGGAACTCCGAGGACCGCAGCACCTTCATCGGAGCCTTCAACTATGTCTATAACCGCATCAAGGAGATAAAGCCAGAGGTCATCATAGCCATCGGCGGCTATTTCCAGAATACTAGTTCAGTAATGCCCCGTGGCCGCTATGTCAGTGAGGTATCGACATGGATAGCCGAACACTACGACCTTCCGCTCTTCGATGTATGGAATTATGCAGATGTGCCTGACGGTTTTGTGCCAAATTCAGCCGATTACTTTGATAACCTCAATACTACCTACGGCACCAATTTTCATCCCATTGAAGCCGATGAGGAGGGCAACATCTCCTATTACCAGATGTTCTGCCCCGATAACGTCCATCCCTGGTCCGACCCTACAGGTCATTCCGACCATGTGCTCGACTCTATCTTCACCGAGATTATGCCTTCACGGCTCGAACCCTATTTCCGTTCTCCGCATCTGATGTTCAACGAACTGATGACCAACAACATCGAGACGTTGCTCTACAATCATCATTACCCCGACTCATGGTTCGAGCTCTACAATCCCACCTCTCGCGAAATAAACCTTCGTAACTGGCGCATCAGCAATCGCAATGACTATCCCACCGCCTACGTCATCAACCACTTCAAATACGTTCCAGCCGAAGGGTATGCCATCATCTGTTGCGATGGACGTGACGACCACTGGGAGCACACCGACTTCACACTTGACCCAGAATGCGGAGGCGCGCTTTACCTGTGGAACCCAGATGGCGACATTGTCGATTCCATTCGCTACCCGGCATCTCCAGGCGCAGATGTTTCCTACGGACGAATCCGCGACGATGCACATCACTGGCAGTTCAAATTTATTGCAACACCCGAAAAGACAAATATCTCCGGCGGATCCACACGCCAGTTACCCGCTCCTACTATAAGTCTGACGAATAAAGGCATTGAGATTTCTGTTGAAGCCTTCAATGCTCCCGCCGACACATATATTTATTATACGTGCGATGGCAGCACGCCTACACTTTTCTCGCCACACGTCCCACTGGAAATCCAATCACTTCTTGCCGACGAAGAAAGCCAAGTGATCAAGGCTCGGCTCATGAGTCCTTATGCCCTACCCTCGCCCACGGTCACTCGGTCGTTCATCCATCATCCTCGCCAAACTTCCCTACCCATCATTTCCCTCTCCACAGACATCTACAATCTTTACAGTGAAGAGGACGGCATACTGGTCGGCAGCGATTGGAATGACAACTGCTTCAAGTATTGGGAACGACCGCTCTATCTCGAATACTTCGAACCCGTCGATAGCCTTTCGGTCGAAGATGTCCAAGAGGAACGACTGCCCAAAATCAGCCAGCAGGTTCAAGCGACTACCTACGGCTTGGGTTCACTGCTCTTCTCACAGAAGTCTCTCGAGATTCAAGCTCTCAACCGCTTTGGCAACGGCAGCTTTGACACCAGCAGCTTCTGGCCTTCCAAGCCGCAAGTTCAACAGGCACGCGCGTTCCTTCTGCGCAACGGTGGCGACCGTGCGCTCGACACCCGAATCGAGGATGCCTTTGTGCAGGAATTGTTCGGTCAGCATGTCGAAGATATCGAATATCAGGCCTATCGTCCGGTCATTGTCTATATCAACGGACAATATAAGGGTATCTACGAACTACGCGAATCGGAAGACAAAGCCTGGATGGAAAGCAATAAGAGTATCGCCTCAGATGATATTACGCTCATCAAAAGTCTCACTTCCGAGGATGGCAGCTATAAACCCGTCCTCGAACTTATTGCAAATGATGACGCCACTCTTGAAGACTATTCGAGGTTGATTGATATCCCGCTCTTCATCAATTACCTCTGTGCCGAGACGTTCGCTACCAATGATAATTTTCCACACAATAATATCACACTCTGGAGAAACGAAGCTCTTTATCCTTCAGAAGGTTCCGAAGGTGGCTTCCACGCATTGCTTCGTAATCTTGATTATGTCTCCACGACCTCCAATAGCACCAACTGGCTCAACTATCTCACCTGTTTCGGTGACGATGCCGTCGCGGTGCATAATCGAGAGGCGCACCAGATATTCATACGTCTGCTCAACCTCCCTGAGTTTCGTGATGCATACATCGACCGCATGATGGTTTATTTGGGCGATTTCTGCAAGCCTTCGGTAACGCTGCCCATGGTCAATAGGATGCGTGAAGAGATAGCCGACGAGGTGGCGCCGACCTTTGACATCATGACCGAAAGTCCCGATTACGAACGCAACTTTGTAAAGACGATTGACGAAAGACTTACTCCCTATTGTGAGATTCGCCCTCTGCTGCTGTGCGGCAACCTCAACAGCACCTTCCACCTCGATGGAGTTTATCTCATGACCGTCCAAGGTGCGGATAGCATCAATGGCATACGCCTCACTGAAGGCGATTTCGATGGGTGTTGCTTCTATACGAGACCTGTGACACTTAGCACCGACTCGCTCAACGGATGGGAACTGACCGTCATGCACACCGATAGCACGATAGCACAATTCAGTTTCCTCGAGCCGAAGCTTTCCATCCTACCTTCCAGCCTCGGCACCGACCTTGATTCGCTGGGATTCACCGCCAAACCCCTTTCCGAGTTTGCCGGCATACGCGACATTTATGCCGACCCTGTGACACCCTCATATCCTTCGGATGCAACCCATGGGAACTATCGCTTCAGAATACCACAGTTCTACGACCTCTTGGGCCGGCCAACCGAAGATACACATGGCATTTTGTTACAAATCTCACCCGATGGCACCCGCAAACTAATCCGCAAACCATAACCCATTACAAATGAACACTCGACCTCAGCAGATGGCCAGCGGAACGTTCTGGAATGCGATGGAACGATTCAGCACAATGGGCATCCAACTCATCTGTACGTTCATACTTGCACGTTTTCTCACGCCCAGTATGTTCGGACTGATGGGTATGCTCGTTGTATTCACACTCATCGGTAATACCATCACTGAGTCGGGGTTCAGTCAGACATTGATACGTGAAAAGGAAGTAAGCAAGAAGACCTTGAGCACTGTATTCTGGACCAATGTCATTCTTTCCATTTTCATCTATATTATTCTTTGGTTTGCAGCCCCATTCATAGCGAGCTTCTATCACGAGCCCATCCTTACCGACGTCAGCCGTGTCACATTTCTGGTCATCCCGCTTGGAGCATTGAACATAATACAGCTGACACTTTGTATGCGGGAAATGGAGTTCCGCAAGATGTGCATCATCTCGATTACGGCTTCTATCGTCAGTTGTATAATAGCCATCGCATGGGCTTGGCACACCCACAGCGTATGGGCACTCGTCGTTCAAAATGTTGCTTCCTATGCACTTCGTTCTCTTGGATTCTGGATAACCACCCGGTTCCGGCCGGAACTCACATTTGCGACCGATGAACTGCAACGACTCTTTGCCTTCTCGCGTAACTTGCTTGTCACCGGACTGATAGGCAACATCTTCAATAATATTTACACCTTGCTCATCGGACGGTTTTATGGCGCGACACAGGCTGGCTACTTCGTACAAGCCGACCGCATCCGCCTCGTTGCCTCTACCAGTATGACGCAGGTGGTTCAAAGTGTAAGCTATCCCATCCTCTCCAAAATCAACAACTCCTCAAACCCCTCAAACCATTCAACTCCTTCAAACCCCTCAACTCCATCAACCCTTTACCAGCCCTATCGCCGCATCATCCTCGTTACCCTTCTCTTCGTAGGCTTTTTAATGACCCTATTGATGAGCGTGGGTGAAGACCTGATGCAACTCCTTATGGGAAGCCCAGAGTGGCGCGTGGCAGGACGATATCTAATGGCATTAGGTATCGTAGGCATTCTTTTTCCTCTCCATGCAGTCAATCAGAACATCCTGCTCGTCAAGGGAATGGGACGCACGGTGCTTTGGATTGAAGTTGCTCGTCGAACGCTGATGATCCTGCTCATCATTGCTGCCTTGCAATTCAGTGTCGAAGTATTCGTTTGGAGTTACGCACTTTATTCCTTCCTGCTCATCTTCCTAAACCTCTACGTCTGCGGTCGTCCCATTGGCTATGGGCTCGGTGAGCAATTACGCGACATCTGCCCCATCCTCATGGGATTTCTCCTGATGATAGTCATTGCCGAATGTAGCAACCACATCCTATCATTGCAAAGCCTGACTTTCCGATTCCTCATCACGCTCTCGCTCACACTAATCGTAGGACTCCTCTACTTCCATCGTCATTCTTCGTTCAGAGAGGCAGTTGGGTTGGTATTCCAAGTTCTGAAATCGAAGTATAACCAATTTAAGCCATAAATAGTTATTCATCTGTAGAAGAATGACCAATTTGCGCCGAGTTTGGGTATGCCGCGATCGGAGAATGACCAAGTTCGGCTAAGATTGGATATGCGACGATGGGAGAATGACCAGGTTCGGCCAAGATTGGATATGCGACGATGGGAGAATGACCAAGTTCGGCCAAGATTGGATATGCGACGATGGGAGAATGACCAAGTTCGGCCAAGGTTGGGTATGCTACGATAGGAGAATGACCAAGTTCGGCCAAGATTGGGTATGCTACAATGGGAGAATGACCAAGTTCGGCCAAGATTGGGTATACTACAATAGGAGAATGACCAAGTTCGGCCAAGATTGGGTATGCTACGATGGGAGAATGACCAAGTTCTGCCAAAGTTGGGTATGAGAATAAGAAATTATGACCAATCTTGGCACAGATTGGTCATACTCATGTAATAAATCGCATATCTTGATATCTAAACTTTAGATAGCGAATCAATAGCTGTAATTATTCGTTCCAGTCCAATCATCACTATATGAAAGGGGGAAGGCAACGCCATCGGAGAAGAAATAACCAGAATAAAGACTGATGTATCCTGCTTGTACTGGAATTTGTTCAAATGTTTTGGAAGTAATCTCCTTGGAATCTGTATCCAATGCGGTTAGAACAATGTCTCCTGCATAACCAGATGAAGGAACGAATGTGAACAAATTCACTGCAAAAGTATATTGACCCGCATATTGAGTAACATCAAGTGAATAGTTTATATCTGATTCTGATTCAACTCCAGACATTGTTTTCAGATCATAAACCTTACTTAATGATGGAGCTTCAATCTTCATCGTGGAAACATTAGATGGCAACTTATCCAAAGTCTTAATCTGCACATTTGCGATAATCAAAGGAAGCGTGATATTTTCAACAACAGTGTTCTCATCAACTTCAAGTTCGAGATGATAAGCCCAAGCATAACTGAGTGCGGTACGATCGGTAGTCCATGTAACAGTTAAATCCGCAGTGCTATAGGATGCCCAAATATTTACAGCAGCCACAAAATAAATGTCATGTGTGCCATATTCGAGCGGCATGCCAATGGCATTAAGCGAATTCTTGACGCTCGCTGTGACTTTTTCGCCGAACTTATCAATCACCAGGAGATTCTTTGGTTCACTGATAGCACGCGTCAGCGAAGTTTGTTCGACACCATCCAAATTAAGATTGAAGGTGACATACTTGTCAGTGTCAGAGATTACATCTTCCGAATCACTGTAACATGACGGCAAAGCCAAAAAGCTTGCCATCAGAAAAATGCATGAATTTTTCATAATGTAGTGAATAAAAGTAATGTGTAAATAATTGCAAGTGTAACTTTGATTACTTCTTCTCAGCCTCCTTGATGTCAATGATTACAACTCGATTGAGATCATTCTCAGCAAAAGGCTGAACCTTATCACCGTAAGCACGACTTTCGATGCGTGAAGCTGGAACGCCATACGAGCCAGTGAGCACATCAACGATGGTCTGTGCGCGACGCTCCGAAAGACGCTGGTTGTAATTCGGATTACCTGTCTCCCTATCGGCATATCCCTTCACGAGCACTGTTCCAATCTCATGGTCGCGAATGAAGTTGCTCAAGCCGCGCAGCTTGGCATCCTCCGACGGACGGATTTCGGCATTATCAAGGTCGAAGAAAACTTCGATGTGAACTTCCTCCGCAGTGTTATAGACCACGGCGGGAAGTGGCTCGGTTTGGGCATCAGTGCCAGGATGCTTGCCATTCCACGGACAACGTGCCAACGAAAGACCACAGACATCACAATACTTGGTATCGGAAATAAGCTCCGACCGATCAGCTTCGCGCGTGCTGCTTGGATGACCCCAACAATACTTCACACCGACCAAAGTGGCAAGCTGCCAATCGCGATGGCTATTGGATTTGCTGTTGAAACGATCCTTCATATTGTTGGCATCCAACTCAAGCTCCACAATCCAATTACGACTGAGATTAGCTCCCAAGATGGCACCCAGGCGCATATTGTAGCTCTTCAGGCTGCTGTGGCTTTCAATCATTCGATCCTGCATCGGATATTTAGCAGCATCTTCAGCATCCCACGAATAATTGAACCCGGCACCGGCAAGCACAGAGAAATCAAGCAGATGCTCGGTATCTTCCAAGAATAGATTGACGAGATTGAACGTAAGGTCAGCATCGATGGTATAATACTTGAATTTCATCGTCTCATCGGCACTCTTGAAGGCAGTCTTCGACCAAAATCCCTGAAAATCGCCACGGATTCCGACAACTGGCGTCATCTGGCGACCCACTTGAACTCCAAGAGCCGGAGCTATGAGCGAGCCAAAATCATAATTGGTGGGAACCCATTGTATGCCTGCCTTGATACCACCATACCAATACGGGCTGGACTGATAATCCCGGACAATAAGTTTTTGTGCAGAAAGGGTCAATACGCTGCAAAGCGACAAGGCGATTACATATAGTCTCTTCATGATGATTGAATATTAAAGATGTGTGTAAATACTATGCAAATATAGGATTTTTTGTGGCAGGAAAGACTTAATTTTTGAAAATAATGTATTGCCAGAACCTGCAAAAGGTTAATTTGAAGAATCTGCAAGCCCTACTTGGCAGATTTTAATCATGATGATAAGGCTCGCCTCGCATAATGGTGAAGGCACGATAAAGCTGCTCAACGAGGAAAAGTCGAACCATCTGATGGGAAAATGTCATCTTCGAAAGAGAAATCTTCTGTTGGGCAATGTTGTAGATCCGTTCGGAAAAGCCGTAAGGCCCACCGATAAGCAAAACAAGGCGTTTCGGAACCGTCTGCAGCTTTTGTTCCATCCATTGACTGAATTCACGGCTGGTCAACTCCTTGCCTCGTTCGTCCAACAGTACGAGTACGTCGCCAGGCAGAAGACGTTCCAGTACCTGATCGGCTTCACGTTCCTTCTGCTGTTCCTGACTCAGGTTCTTGGTATTCTTCAGGTCGGGGATTTCCTCAACCTGTGTCGGTATATAATGTGTCAATCGCTGCACATATTCGTTGATAAGCGCAGGATATACCGAGCCGTTGGTTCGACCTATAAAGATTATCTCGAGTTTCATGATAAAAGAAAATTATTCATCATTAAGCAGATCTGAAGATATCGAATCAAGATTGATGTCATCGAGATTGCTGGTGTCATGAATAAGAAGATCGTTAACGCCCGATTGATTCCGATTACGGCGGAAAGGCGACGAACATACCTTCACCAGGAACTTGCCCATCGTTCGGAAGAGCAAACGCTTATAGCTGAACTTGGGATCCTCGATGTCGCCCTTGATGGGGATGTCGATGTCGAGTACGTCGTTCTTGTCGGTAAGGATATAGATACCCGAACGGAAAGGAATGTTCATCTCCGACTGCACACCACGACGTTTCTTCTCGACCTTCGGATCACGAACGACAATGTGATTCTGCCCAAGCAGACGTCCGTTCTTGGTGTCGTACATCAGATTGACCGACATTGTGCCACGCGAAACCTCATTGCCGAACATCTGCACGGTATAGGGAGAAAAGTCCTTGACATCAATCCTTTCGGCCTGTACCGCCATGTGCATATCGCGCTGATCGATGGTTCGACCATCATACCAGAACCTCAAATGCCCTTCTCGCCCCAACTGTGCATCAGCCGTAATATGATTGACACCACTCAGCGAAAAGTTAGGAGCCTTGATATTAACGTCAGCAAGTTCATAGACAAAGGGTGCATAGCGCAGCGACTCATCACGATAGCTGAGACGGGCAGAATCGATAAGAAGAGAATCAATCTGAAGATGTTGCTGGCGAACGAAACCATTAAACTCAACCGAAGACTCTTCGGCAAGAGCCAACCTGCCATCGGAATTGCGAACCTCATCGGAATAGTCAATGTCCTGAGCGGCAAGACGTATCGAATCACGTTCGGCACAGACCTGTTCGGCTTTGCGGACAAGACGGGTGAAGTTATCGAGACTGTCCTTGTCGTACTGAATACGAATGTACGGACGTTCGAAATGTACCCTGCTCAAACTGATACGATTCTCCGGGAGATTCAGGTCACGCACATCGATGGTCACCGTATCGCATCGCACCATGGTTTTCCCTCCTTCATCAAGCATATCGAGCCCCTTGATGCCAGCTTTCCCCTTGAGCGAAAAATCGAGCAGATGTGACACGCTGCCACGCATCACCAGGTCAAGATTGACTACGCCTCGGAGATCCCCAAGATAAATGCTTTGGCGGAGATATGGAAGCAACCCGTGCAGGTTGAACCCATCGACCTTGAAGTCCATGCTATACATCTTGTGTCGGTCGTCATAATCGACCTTGGTCTTCAATGTGCCACCTTCGGTAAACGTCAGGCTTATGCCTACCGACGTATTGATGTCGCAAAAGTCAATGCCGGGGATGAAGAGCTGGAAGTCGTTCAGGCTGAAATCGCTGCCTATCAACGAATCCTTGTAGTGGATAAAGCTATTGTGGACGTTGATATCCTTGACCACCAGAGGCAGAGGCGTATCATCCTCCTCTTCGATAGCAAGACGTTGGAGTATATCCGAAAAATTGAGAATGGTGTCACGTTGCAGGATTTCCAGTTGGAGTTCATTGGCCTCAAGTTCATCGAGCATATAGGTACCCAGCAGGAATCGAGGCACGTTCAGATGCGTCCTGATCTGACGGACGCTCAAGAACCGTGTCACATCATCCTTCTCGGCAATAAACAGAGAATCGACACTTAGGCTACCCGTGAAACCATTGAGCGACACTCTTCCCACCTGCACTCTACGACCCAACAGTTCGGCACCATGGGAATTCAGATAATGCCGAATGTAGGGGCCGCCTACAAATGTAGTGACCGTCAAGAGCAAAGCAAAGAAGCCAACGATACAGGCAAGAATTTTTAGGAACTTGGACATCAGTCAAACTGAATAAGAGCAACGAATGACGCTGAGTCGTATTACTTAGTCGAATCCTGGGCAGGAGCAACAAAGATCTTGAAAAGCTCGATATCTCCTACCGATCCGTTCACAACCACACGGTCGCCGGGGTTGAAACGCTCTGTCGCCTTAGGATTATTGACATTGCCTGAGCTACGCAGAATGCGTATGACACTGACACCCGTCTTATTACGCAAATCCAAGTCGCGCAGTGAACGACCCAAGGCAGAAGAGCCTTCGGGGATGGTCACCTCTCCGAAGTGCATATCATCAAAATCATCGTCTTGTTCCTGTGCTTTCTCTTTCTCGGTATGCTTGCCCTCACGCATAGCAACTTCGCGGGCAGAAAGATTGGTGAGAAAGTTATCCTCAAGCACATATGACCTCCTCTGAATATTCGATGACCTCGTGATGAGGAAGAAGAAGGCAGTACCAAATGCCAACAGGATGCCTATCGTTGCATCGAAGATCTTGCCGATGCAGGAAGTGATGATGGCCAGAACGAGGACGATTCGGAAAGCATTGAAGACGATAAGCAAACCTCGCGTGAAGAAGCTGCCCGTTTCCCACAACTTCGCCGCGTCCTTGTTTCTCTTATTCTTGTTGACAATCTGATAGAGGAAAGGAGAAAGCATCGACAAGATCAAGACAAGGCTGATGAGTCGGCCTATCCAAGGATGCGATACGCTGAAAACCGAATCCAAGAAATCGTCCACAATTGAGATGACCTTCGCATGGATTAAAGAAAAATAGAGGGCAGCAATGAAGATACTGACGATGGAATAGATAGTGATCGGCAAAGCGGCTTCGCCAAGATAGCGCTGCGTCAAGGATGTTTCCTTCTGCGTGCTGCGGCTATGTCCGTATGCATCGAGCAACAGTTTCCATCGACGAGGCAGCAATTTATCAAAGCGTTCGTAAGCTGGTTCGGCAAGACGGATGGTATAGGGGGTCAGGAAGGTTGTTATGACCGAAACTGCTACAATGACAGGATAAAGGAAAGGCTCGGTCACGCCCTTTTCAGTTCCGAAGTTGGCGATGATGAATGCAAATTCTCCCACCTGTGTCAACGAGAATGCTGCCTGCATAGCCGTCTTGAGAGGCTGTCCGGCAAGAACCACACCAAGTGTTGCAAAGACTATCTGACCGCAAATCACGAGCAAGGTGATGAGCGAAATAGGAAGCCAATACTTCAACAGCAGCGCAGGATCAATCATCATGCCCACCGACACGAAGAATACGGCTCCAAACATATTCTTGATAGGAGAAAGCAAATGCTCGATCTTCTCGGCCTCAACTGTTTCAGCGAGGATGCTGCCCATCACGAATGCGCCCAAAGCCGAGCTGAAGCCAGCGCCTTCGGCCAAGAGCACCATACCGAGACATAGGCCCAACGAAACGATGGTGAGCGTCTCGTCGTTAAGATGCTCCTTGCAGACGCGCAGCAGCGTGGGAATAAGGAAGAGGCCAGCCGCAAACCAGAAGAGCAGATAGGCTGCCAGCTTGCCAACCTGCAGAAGCATCTCTGCGCCATCGAACGTCTGATTAACGGCCAATGAGGCCAAAAGAACCATCAGAACCACGGCAAAGAGGTCTTCTACAACGAGAATACCGAAACATATATTGGCAAACTTCTGCTGACGGAGACCCAGGTCATCGAGCGCCTTGAAAACGATCGTCGTCGATGACATGCAGAGCATTCCTCCCAGGAAGAGCGAATTCATCTGATTCCACCCCAACGCACGACCCATAAGGAATCCGCACGTCATCATGCCTACAACAATCGTGAAGCAACCGATGAGCGCCGTAGTGCCCATCTGCACCAGTTTCTTGTAGGAGAACTCAAGTCCCAATGAGAACAACAGGAAAATGACGCCAATTTCTCCCCATGTCTCGACGCTCTCTCCGTCGCTGACCCAACTGGAACCGAATACGTATGGTCCTACCAGCAGACCAGCCACAATGTAGCCAAGAACTACCGGTTGCTTCAGAAACTTGCAAACCAGGCTGGTGAAGCCTGCAGTAAGCATAATAATAGCAAGATCGTGAATCATATTAAATTGCAATTAAACAAACTTCTTCGGATGTTTCACCTTCTCCTTCAGCAAAGCGAAGTCGAGTACTTCGTGCAAATCACGCACATAGTGGAAATTGAGGCCTTCGGTGTACTGCTTCTCGATGTCCTCCACATCCTTGCGGTTATCCACACACAGAATCACATCAGAAATGCCAGCGCGCTTTGCCGCAAGAATCTTTTCCTTCACACCGCCGATGGGAATCACCTTTCCACGCAACGTGATCTCTCCCGTCATGGCCACTCGGGCACGCACACGGCGCTGGGTCAATGTCGAGACGAGCGAGGTTACCATGGTGATACCAGCCGAAGGGCCATCCTTCGGAACGGCTCCTTCAGGGCAATGGATGTGCGCTGTCCAATTCTCGAAGATGGCGGGGTCGATACCAAGATCCAACGAATTGGCCTTCACCCACTGCAAGGCAAGTTGGGCACTCTCCTTCATTACATCGCCCAGATGACCCGTGAGCGAAAGATCCTTCTTGCCGGGGACGAGCGTCGATTCCACCTCAAGGATGCAGCCGCCCACCGACGTCCAGGCAAGACCCGTGACAACTCCAGCATAGTCGTTGCCATCATATTTCTCAGGATTATAATCGGGCTTGCCGAGGAATTCCATCAGGTCAGCTGGCTGAAGCTTTTCGGGCACCGGCTTTTCGTTTGCTACGCGCCATGCTACCTTGCGCATCACCTTGGCCAACGCCTTGTCGAGCAGTCGCACACCACTCTCACGGGTATATTGATCGATGATACGTTCCATCGTGCGGCGGGGAATGTTGAACTTGATGTCAGCCAAGCCATGCTCTTCCTTCTGCTTAGGCAGGAGGTGACGTTCGCCAATCTCAATCTTCTCCTCGATGATATATCCCGACAGTTCAATCACCTCCATACGGTCGCGCAAGGGAGCTGCAATGGGAGCAAGACTGTTGGCCGTGGCGATGAAGAGCACCTTCGAAAGGTCATAATCCACATCGAGGAAATTGTCGTGGAATGCCTTGTTCTGCTCGGGGTCGAGCACTTCGAGCAGCGCACTCGACGGATCACCCTTGAAATCGGACGCAATCTTGTCAATCTCATCCAGAACGAACACCGGATTGTCGGTCTTTGCCTTCTGAATGCCCGAAATGATTCGGCCCGGAAGGGCACCGATATAGGTGCGGCGATGTCCGCGTATTTCGGCTTCGTCGTGCAGGCCACCCAGCGAAATGCGTACATATTCGCGCTTCAGGGCAGAAGCAATGCTCTTGCCAAGCGACGTCTTGCCTACACCTGGAGGGCCGACAAGGCAGAGGATGGGTGACTTCATGTCGCCACGCATCTTCAGCACTGCCAGATGTTCCAGGATGCGTTCCTTTACCGACTTGAGCCCGTAATGGTCGCGGTCGAGCACGCGCTGGGCATTCTTCAGATTCAGGTTGTCCTGCGTCGTTACTCCCCACGGCAAATCGACCATGGTCTGCAGGTAGTTGTATTGCACATAGTAGTCGGGCGACTGCTCGTTCATCCTTTGCAGTTTGGTGACCTCCTTGCGGAACAATTCCTGAATTGCAGTACCCCATTGCTTCGAATTGGCCTTCTTAAGCAGGCGATCGACATCCTCCTGACTCGATTCGCCCAATTCCTCCTGTATGGAATGAATCTGTGTGCGCAGATACTGCTGGCGTTGCAAGCTGGTGAGCTCCACCTGGGTCAGTTCGTGCATCTGGTTCTTGACCTTGTTGTAGGCAAGACACTTGCTGACGATGGTAGCCAGGTGGGTGCCACGCTGTTCGATGCTGCGGAACTCCAGAAGCTGCTGGTGCGATTGCACCGACATGGGAAACGTGGCACTGAGGTAGTTGATCAGGAAGTTCGGGTCAGTCACGTTGTTCAGTGCAAACATGATCTCGCCCGTGATGGGATTGTCAGCGCATCCGTTTATGGCATTGATGTCATCGCGGATGATGCTGAGAAGCGCCTTGGTGCGGCGACTGCGCAACGGCAGTTGTTCATCGTCGAGAAGTGTCACCTCGCCCGTAAGGAAAGGCTCTGTCGTAAGCAATTCCTCAAGGAGAAAAGCACGACGACCCTGAATAATCACCGAATGTGACCCATCGGGAAGTTCAAGCTCCTTCATCACCTCGCAAACAACACCGTAGTCATACAGATCGTCACGTCCCGGCTCATCCACCGTATTCTTCTGGCATACCACACCCATGTATAGCTTGTTCTTTTCGGCCTCCTTCACCACGCGGATGCTCTTCGAACGACCTACCGACAGGGGCATGGTCAAACCCGGGAACATCACCATTTGGCGAAGAGCGACCAAAGGAAGACGCTCCGGCGTGCATTTCTCAGCGACAAAGCTCAGGTCGAGCATATTGTCGCCAAACATCGGCATGATGGTTGTATGTTCGATACGTTGATCTTCAAATTCTTCTTCAAAAATTTGCTTATTGCTCATTATTTAATTTAAAGAATGAATAATTAATATTAAAACAATTCGGTTATTTGCTGCTCGCGATGTGTGAGGATGATGCGTGCAGCTGGGAAATATTGATGTATATGTTGTGCCAGATGCTGTGCACAATAGACCGAGCGATGCTGGCCTCCTGTGCAACCGCAATTAACCACCAGACTGGTGAAGCCACGCTTCAGATAAGTATCGACAGCGGGATCCACCAGACGATAGACATTCTCCACGAAGGTCTGCATCGATGTCTTGTCTGCCGATACGTTGGTTCGGTCAATCAGCGCTCCATGCTCGTCGCGCCGCCCTTCCAAGAAGTCGATCACCACCTCATCGCGCCCCGTGTAGGGCTTGTAGAAGGCATACCTTCCAGGGTTGAGTGGAGCTCGGCAGTCGAACACGAAGCCTCCACCATTGCCCGACAGGTCTTCGGGGATGCCTTTCTTATAGCTGAACGAGGTGATACGCACCACCAGCGGCCCCGTGGCCGGAACTGGCTGGAAACGCTCCATCTTCGCGACTTCGGCAAGGAGTTCACAAAGGTATGGACAATCCTCTTCCAGTTCGAACCGGTCGATGGCAGGACTGTCAGAATCGACAATCCCCCGCAACGAACAATCTTCGAAAGCAGGTTCGCTGTTGCAGCATGTCAGGTTCACAAGCGAACGCAATGCCCGGCAAATCGGGGTCTGGAACATGGCCTTGTGTTCGAAAAGTCCTCGATAGCCGTAGGTGCCCAAAGTCTGAAGCAGACGGAAGAAGACAAAGACGCGCAGACGATGACGGAAGGTACGCTGCGGCATATTGAAGAAAGGCTGCATACTATCGGCATATTCGCACAGCAGCTCATTGCGCAGCTCAGGCGAATAGTTGGCGCGTGTCTGCCAAAGGAAAGAGGCCACATCGTAATAGATGGGACCCAGATAGCCTCCCTGGAAATCTATATACCAAGGCTTGTCGTCGCGTATCATCACATTGCGCGACTGGAAGTCACGATAGAGGAAGCCCCAAGGCTCGGCTGGTGAGGTGCTGTCGAGAAGCGCCGTACACAGACGGTCAAAGTCGGCTTCCAGCCGCAGTTCATCCATCGGGTAACCCGAAGGCTTGAGGAAACAATACTTGAAATAGTTCAAGTCCCAACGGATGGTTGTCTCACAGAAACGGGATTCACGAAAGGCATCGCGTTCGAAATCGAAGCCCTCAACCGTCAGGAATTGCAACTTTGGCAGGTCGCGCATCACCTGATGCAGCAACTCCACAACCCTATCTTGTGAGGACGTGGAATCCGAACGGCGAGCCTGCTCAACCAGGTCGTAGAGCGACACGTTGCCCAAGTCCTCAAGCAGGTAGTGCATCTCGTCGTCACTCGAAGCCAGAATCTCAGGTACAGGCAGACCCAATGAGCGGATATGCCGCCCCAATGCCAGAAAAGCATGATTCTCCTTCGCATTTTCACCGATTACTCCTATCACAGCACCGCCTTCCGACGAAGTATTATGAAACAACCGATAATAGCGTCTGTTACTGGCAGCACCTCCGAGCATTTGCACACGAGCAGGTTCCCGATGAAAACATGACTTATATAGTCGCGAAAGTTCAGTCATTTTTTGAAATCCGATAAGTCAGAAATCTCTTTTTTGCTGCAAAGATAAGCGTTTTCTGCCACAAAACCAAAAATATTACCGAAAAATTTGTATTTGTCATAAAAATTGCGTACCTTTGCGACTGATTTCAAAAGGAGAATATACTAAATATGCCAAATTCAGATGTACTAAATGTAATGAACGCCCTGCACATTACAGGCAAAAGTCCTCTATTGATGCGGGCGCTCAATGCTGCCATCCAAGCAGCTCCATATGATGTCACGGTGCTTGTCACCGGCGAAAACGGCACCGGAAAAGACTATTTCTACAAGATACTGCATAACGGCTCGCGTCGCCGCTTCAAGAAGTGCATCGCCGTCAACTGCGGCGGTCTGCCTGAAGGAACCATCGACTCCGAGCTCTTCGGCCACGTCAAAGGAGCATACACAGGTGCCGTGGGCGAGCGAAAGGGATATTTTGAAGAAGCCGACGGAGGTACAATCTTCCTCGATGAGGTGGGCGACCTGCCCATGTCAATCCAAGCCAAGCTGCTGCGTGTGCTCGAGACCGGCGAGATCATCCGCATGGGTTCGAGCGAAGTCAAGAAGGTCGATGTACGCATCGTTGCCGCAACCAACGTCAACCTCGAAAAGGCTATCCGCGAAGGTCGTTTTCGTCAAGACTTGTACTTCCGCCTCTCCACCGTCAACATTCACGTGCCAGCACTTCGCGAACGGCAGGAGGACATATATCTGCTCTTCCGCAAGTTTGCCAGCGACGTGGCCAACAAATACCGAATGACCGAAGGCATCTCGCTCACCGACGATGCCCGCCAGTTACTCCTCGCCTACCAGTGGCCTGGCAACGTCCGTCAGCTGCTCCACATCGTCGAAGAGATGTCCATCATCGAGTCCGACCGCGTCATCGACGCCGTCACCCTGCAGCGCTATCTGCCTCAATTCGACAGCGGCATGAGTGTGGGCGGAAGTGCTTCAGCCAACTCCACTACTTTTGAACCAGGCGAGAAAGCACGATTCTACATGATGCTCACTGAACTGCATCGCCAAATAGAGGAAGTGCGCGACCGTCTTGGTCTCAACGACAACACCAAGAAGCAGCCAACGCCTCTTTCCCTCCCCATAGCTTCGCCCTTCGTTACTCCCGCATCCGATGCTGCTCCAAAGACCACACCATCCAAAATCGAGGATATGCCCGTATATTTGGAAATGAGTGACTTCGAAGCGCACCCCAGCCATGATGATTACGTTTCACTCATCAATCCCGACTCAAGCATAAAGAAAATGGACGAGATTGAGCGCGAAACCATCGAGAAGACTGTGAAGCGAAACAATGGCAACAAGCGGCAGGCCGCCAAGGATCTTGACCTCTCCGAACGCACCATCCACCGCAAGATAACTGAACCTGAAAAGAACAAAGAAAAAGAATGATATGCGAATCCCGATAATTCTACTTTCCATTCTGCTCACCGCCGTGTGCAACACGTCGTGCAGCATCAGCTACCAGCTCAACGGTGCCAGCATCGACTACAGCACCACGCATACCATCAGCTTCGACTATATCCAGAACAAGGCCTCGCTGGTCTATGCTCCGCTCACCATCCTCTTCAACGATGAACTGCAAAAGAAATATGTCAATCAGACACGACTTTCGCAAGTCGATCGTGATGGCGACCTGCAGATCAGCGGTGCCATCACCGGCTACAGTCTCTCCAACCAGGCAATCACCACCGAGGCATACGCCAGTGTCACACGATTGACCATCAGAGTGAAGATTAAGTTCGTGAATAAGAACAATAAAAGTGAGAATTTTGAGAAGGAATTTTCACAATACGCCGATTTCGATGCCACCCAACTTCTCACCGATGTGCAAGACGATCTTTGCTCAGAACTGACAGAGAAACTGGTCGATGACATTTTCAATGCCACAGTTGCAAACTGGTAAATATGGAAAAGTGGATTAAAAACCCCGAAACATTGGGTGCCGATGCGGTAGCCAAACTTCCCGACCTCATCGGGCAGTACCCTTATTGTGCAACCTATCGACTACTTTACCTCACCGCCCTTGCCAACGTACATTCCACGCGCCTCAAGGACGAGATACGCAAGCATGCTCCTGCCATCCCCGACCGACTGAAACTATTCAAGCTCATCAACAAGGGGGAATACGGGTGGATAGCTCTGATGCACGCCCTGGAGCAACAGCGCAAACAGCAACCCGAAGCACGCGACTTCGAGCTCATAGAGCGATTTCTCGACAACATCGAACTTGGCGCAGCTCCCGATGTCCAATACAGTTTGGAACACATGCCAGACCTCCAAACCGAACGCGACGAGCAGGACGAACTCATTGACAACTTCCTCCAAGCCGAGGCCGATGGTCAGCTTTTCGTGCCAATTGTGGAGTCAGAAAAAATGCAGGAGGAAGTTTCAAACGACCAAGAAAAAATCAAGGATCGTGCAATTTTAACCGAGAGTTTGGCAAAGGTATATGTCAAACAAGGTAAATATGAGCAGGCTTTAGCAATTTTTTTGGATTTAAATTTGAAATTCTCGAAAAAAAACACTTACTTTGCAGACCAAATTAGATATTTGGAGAAGGTAATTGAACTAAAGAAGTCAAATAAAAATTAAATAATAAACAAAAAAGAAATGTCAACCGTTTTTACATTCATTATCGTTCTTATCAGTGTACTCCTCGTAATGATTGTACTTGTTCAGAAGTCAAAAGGCGGTGGTCTTGCCGCAGGCTTCCAATCTTCCAATCAAGTAATGGGTGCACCAAAGACCGCAGACTTCCTTGAGAAGTTTACATGGACTTTAATGGGCGTCATTGCAATTCTCTGCATCGCCGCTACTCTCACACTAAAGCATGGCAATCGAGCCGAGCAGGGTTCTGCCATCGAAGCACAGGAGCAGACCGCTCCCGCACTGCCCGAGAATGTGGCCGACGAGGCTCCAGTGGCAACTGATGCCGCCAACGAATAATATTGGTTTTGCATTTTTTGCAATAATTCCGAAGATTTACACAATAATTCGGAAGTATTTCCGTTATTATAGTGTTAATTGCAATCCATTAGCATTTTCTCCTATTCCAAATCATCATCAACCAAGTCCGTCGGGCACGTGAGTGTCTGGCGGGCTGCTTTTATATAGTTATCCCGTAATTTTTGACAGTCCACAATGTGTAATATTCACACAGGAAATGAAGAAAATGTTTTGGATTTTTTTCCAATTTATCCGTCCTGTCTTACCCCGTCTTACCCCCTCCTTATCGTCAGTTCCTCGTTTATTGAATATTCATAAAAAAATATTAGCCTCTTCAATGAGACTAAACACATCATCAATGAGGAAAGATACTTCCCAATATTTTCTGACTTTTCGGAATTTCGGAAGTTTTCGGAATGATATTCATCGTACTTTAGGATTCCGAAACAGTATGGGAACATCGAAATCAACGAAAACTTTATTGTCTCAGTTTTTCGTGTTTTTAGGTGTTATAATTCATCTTTGCATTCAATATGTCGAAACTAACCCTGCTAACATACCCCTTTTCCGCAACATCCCCATAAAATATTGTAAATTCCTGTGCAAATTTCACGATTTTAACCGCAAAAAGCTTCGGTGCGATGAGTACCGAGACGTAGTAAATGTCATCGAAGAGGGCGACAGGGTGCGAGGTAATGAGGTCACAAAATTGTAAGATCAAATAATTGTAAAATCATTATATCTTTTCATCATCCATTCCGTTTGCGATGCAGATAGCGGAGGACGAAGAAGAGGGAGATGAGGATGAGAGCCTCAATCGTGGCGATGAGAGCAAAGTCGTCGGGTAGTTGACCATGATTCTGCTTGATGGAAAGGAAAAGGACGGCGATGAAGAAAATTGCCAGGCTTACCGGCATTACGATATATTTAGGCGGACGGCGCATAGTTGTTTATCTTTTATACAGATTAACTTGAATGGACTTGAATTATTTTCTATCACGAATATGAGAATTAGATAAGTCTCTACGGATTTGCACGAATTTATCGGATTATTGTATGTCCGAAGAAATAATCTGGTTAATTAGAGTTAAATCTGTAGAGAGTTTATAAAATTTCGATGATTCGATCATTCGTAATGAAAAGAATCAAATGCCTTGCTTGATGATATCGTGACCACGGGTCATGAGGGCCTCGTAAATCTCGACACAGGCGATGGCATCAAGCGAAGCGTAGGCGAGCTGCTTTGAGTTGAGCTGATCAGCTTCCCAGTTGGTGAGACGCTGCCGCTTGCTGAGCTTCTGACCAAAGAGGAGGGCATAAATCTTGGCAAGACTAAGGTCGGTGATGCCATAGGTCTTGACCAGATGCTGCAATTCGATGAAGCCCTTGGGATCAAGAGCTTCATTCCACTTGCGCAGATGGTTGAAATCGTCGTGCGTTGCCAGCCCCACCTTCACGATGTTCGAATCTTCAAGCAGTTCCTTCAGACAATTCGGCAGTTCCTTGATCTTGTTGAGTCGGAACAGGTAGCAGACGTTACCGACTGACAGCTGCACAAGGCAGACACGATAGTTCACGCCCTTCTGGAACGAGGGACGTGTCTCGGTGTCAAACCCGACAATCATGCCCGATTCGCGTATTTGATTCACAGCGATTTCGGCCTGTTCGAGGTTAATGACTGTCACGGGAGAGCCTGCAAACTCCTTGGTTGGAAGGTCGGCAAGTTCCTCTTTAGTGATAGAGTTATGAATAGTCTGCGGTGCTGGCATCTTCTTCGTTCTCGGCTTTAGAATATAACAAATCGTGAAGTGGGCGCATCACATTTACGAGACATTGCCCCCAATAGGTGCGGAAGTTGTCGTTGACTTTCACAATGGCATCGTTCATTGCTTCCTCGTTGCGATCGGCAAAAACTGCAACGAAATTCTTCAAGTCCTGATAAATGTCGGCCAAGTCTTCGCTCACCGTATGCGTCATAGGACCTTCGCTGTACTGCATATCGGGTGTAAACACTTCAAGGTATTCATCATCAGCCTTCAATAGCCGCCAAACCGATTGCCGCACCTCATCATAGTCATCCTCGCTGACCGTAATTGGCAAATCGAAATAACCCAGATCGTCGAGTTTGGGGAGGAGGGACGCCTTAACATAGATCAATGGCAACAGTCGAGTGATTTGCTCAAGGAACTGAAGACGTGTAGTTGCCGAAGACGTAAGTTTTTCAAGAAACAGGCAGTACTCGGCAGAAACGGTAATCATGTCGATAACGACAGGTGAATAGACGGGATTGTCTTGCGAACTCATTGATACAAGTGATTTTTTACGATGTAGGAATACACACCGCGATAGATCATCGCGGGCTGACGTCCCGAAGCAATGTCGGCGCGTATCTCGGTGCTGCTGATGTCGAAAAGCGGGGCATCGACGAAACGCACATTACGAATAGACTCCTTGCCCAAACGGAGCTGTTCTTTCTCCCCCATCTCATAGCCTGGACGCGGATAGACAATCAGATGGTAGCGCGTGAGGAACTCCTCATAGGAGCGCCATCGGTCGAACCCAAGCCAGTTGTCGGCACCGATGATGAGATGGAACTGATGCTGGGGATATTTCCGTTCGAGGACATGAAACGTATTGATCGAGTAGTTTGGCTTGGGCAAATCATCCTCGATGGTGGAGACATGCAGTCCCTTCCTTCCGCGCACAGCGAGTTTGAGCATCGCAGCACGGTCGGCATCGGGAGCCAAGGTCGAAGCTGCATCCACCTTGAACGGGTTGAGAGGACTGCGTATCAGCCAAACCTGATCGACTATACCCTCCGCGACCAAATAGCTGCACAAGGACACATGGCCCTTGTGGACGGGATTGAAGCTGCCGCTATAGATACCGATGGTCATTATTCTTCATTGAGGAAAGCGTTCACCACTGCGAGGGTTTCAGCTTGAGCCACTTCGAGCACGTCGTTCACGATGATGTGATCAAACTCGGGAGCGAAGGTGAGTTCGTAAGCTGCTTTTTCGAGGCGCTGCTGGATAACTTCCTCGCTGTCGGTGCCACGGCTATGCAGACGACGCGACAGTTCCTCGATAGAGGGCGGCTGTACGAAGAGGCTCAAAGCCCGATCGCCATAGTATTTCTTGATATTGACACCGCCCTTGACATCGACATCGAATACGACCGTATGTCCTTCGGACGATAGACGTTCGACTTCGGACTTCAATGTTCCATAGAACTTGTCGGTATAGACCTCCTCGTATTCAAGGAACTCATCGTTATCGATGCGCTGACGGAACTCTTCGGGAGAAAGGAAATAATAATCGACGCCATGCTGTTCGGTGCCACGCGGAGCACGGGATGTGCAACTTACACTGAAAGCAAGGTCAAGACCCTGGGAAAGCAGGTAACGAACCAGCGTGGTCTTGCCACTACCACTGGGGGCAGAAAAGATGATTAGTTTGCCGGGGTTCATATTGGGTGGAGTTGAAATGGTTGAGGGCAGCCAAAGACGGCTGCCATGGGGACACGAGGACAGGGGGAGGTAGTTCTCTTTATTTCGGAATCCTGGAATATCGGAATCCCGCCATGGCGAAACCTCAATTCGATAATTCGTGATAAAGAAAAAAATCAAAGCACGTTCAGAACCTGCTCTTTGATCTGTTCGAGTTCGTCTTTCATTTTGACTACAATGCGCTGCATCTCAGCTTGGTTTGACTTGGAGCCTAAGGTGTTGATTTCGCGTCCCATCTCCTGGGCGATGAAGCCGAGCTTCTTACCATGGCCGCCAGCATCCATTTCGGCATTCATAGTCTCGATGAAATAGTCGAGATGATTCTCAAGGCGATGCTTCTCTTCGTTGATGTCAAGTTTCTCGATGTAATAGATCATCTCCTGTTCGAGGCGGTTCTTGTCGTAATCGACAGGCAGTTTCTCCAAGCGGTCGAGCAGATTCTGCCGGATGCGCTCGGTGCGATCCTTTTCATAGGGCTCGACCTGCGTGAGAAGCGAGCGAATATTAGAAATCTTTTCGGTGAAGACACGATAAAGGGATTGACCTTCCTGAATCCGAAATTCCACCAACCGACCGATAGCTTGTTCGACTACTTTAACCACAGCTTCGAGCTCTGCCTTCTCAATGACAGGTGTCTCGACATGGATGGCATCAGGGAAACGCAACAAAGTCTGCAACACAACAGCCGATGAGAGTTCATTGGCAAAATCTGCCATCCCCAATTCCTTGCGGACAGCATCGAGCTGCTTGTAATAATCACAAATCAGCGTGGCATTAATGTGCGGTGCTTCAGTTGCACCTTCCAAAGCTTCGCTGGTTACGAGAAGCTCAACCTTGCCTCGCTGCATCTTGCGCTGCACCATCTGACGAATGTCCATTTCACATTCCCTGTACTGCGGACAGACTTTCGTCATCAGGTCGAGCTGTTTGGAATTGACCGACTTAACTTCGGCGGTCACTTTCTTGTTCGCGATTTCGGCAGTTGCCTTGCCGTAACCGGTCATTGACTGTATCATCTGCTTGTAAAACGATTCTAAATATTATGAATTTTGTGCAAAAATAATGAATTTTTCAATTCAATGGTACAACTTATCAATTTTTTTTGTATTTTTGCAGCGAAAATAGACATATAATACTAAGTATTTACTATCTCCGTTTGCAAATATGGCCAATATTCTGATGATTGAGACGTCAGCTAAAGCATGTAGCGTCGCACTCAGTCGTGACTTTCAGATAGAATTTTCGCGCGAGACCTTCGAAGGCCCCAATCATGCCACCGTACTCGGTCAATATGTTGAAGATGTGATGCAATATGCGCGTGAGAATGGCGTGTTGCCCGATGCCATTGCCGTATCAGAAGGTCCCGGCTCTTACACGGGATTGCGTATCGGCGTAAGTGAGGCCAAGGGGCTGGCTTTCGGCCTTAACGTACCACTCATTGCCATCTCTACGCTGAAAGCCATGTGCTGCCAAGTGATGTTCCATACCGACATCCAGATGGAGGAAGGCGCACTTTATTGCCCGATGATTGATGCCCGCCGCATGGAAGTCTATATGGCACTCTACGATCAGGCACTGGGCGAAGTGAAGGCTCCAAGCGCCGTGGTTGTCGATGAGCCCTGGCTCGAAAGCATACTCGCAGACAAAATAATCTACTTCTTTGGCGATGGAGCCGACAAATGCAAGGATCTGCTTACGAAGTATGCCAATGCGCGCTTCGTAAAGGAAATACGTGTGCAGGCTCGTGATATGCTTGCACTTAGCATTCAGGCCTTCAATCGAAGCCAGTTTGCCGACACTGCCTATTTCACCCCCTTCTATCTCAAGGAGTTCGAAGCCACCAAGCCGAAGGACTTATTATCCTCACTTTAACCTTTCGAACACTTCAATTCCCTCAACTCCTTCGAACTCTCAAACCATTCAAACTCCTCACTCCCTCAAAACCTTCGCCTCTCCCCTATGCAACAATACAATACACAGATGCCCAAGGTGAAACTCCCCGAGTATGGCCGCAACCTGCAAGAGCTTGTCGAATACTGCAAGACGATACCCGACCGCGAAAAGCGCACACGCTATGCCTATGGTATCGTGTCAATCATGGGTGACCTTTATCCGGAAGCCGACAAGGTGGAGAATCTCAAGCAGATTCTTTGGGATCACCTCGCTCTTATCTCAAACTATGAGCTCGACATCGACTATCCAGTGGAGATTATTCCAAAGGAAAGCCTGAACGAGCGACCGGAAGTGCTGAGCAATCCGCAGCAGCAACACATTACCTGGCGAATGTATGGCAAGACCATCGAGAACATGGTGACCAAAGCGTGTGCCATGGAAGACCAGGAACAGCGCATACGCCTCTTCGAACGCTGTGCCAACCACATGAAACTGCATTTTCACATCACACATCCTACAGCTGATGAGGACGATGACAAGATAATCCAGGATCTCCTGAGCTACACCGACGGCAAATACAAGGAGGACATCTATAAGGTATTCCTCTACTCGGCCGAGGAACTGCAGGAAAATAAGCAATACGACCCGAACAAGCTCATTGTGACACCCACCAAGAAAAAGAAGAAGAAAAAGAAGAAGAAGGCAGCGGGAAGTAATAACGCTTAGTGTTATTTAGGGATAAAATAGGATTTAAGGACCGATACATTCGTCTTGTAGAAAAGATAACACAAGAAACATTTGTCCCTAAATATCCTATAAAATCCTATTATATTCTTTGGATTCCCCAAAAATATCCCATAGCTTTCCTAAGTTTCCTCCTCCTGGCTGCTCAACCAACTGATGGGTGTATCGCCCGTAATGGACTTGAAATGACGGAACAATGATGACCGCGAAGCATAGCCTGCAATAATGCAAAGTTCATCAAGGCTTGCTTCGGGGTTTTCCTTTAAATAGTTCTGCACCATGTTGATGCGATACTTTGCCAACCACGTACGGAAATTCATTCCCGTCTGCTTGTTGATGACCTTCGAGACGTAGGTTCGATTGGAATTAACCATTGAAGCCAGCAGCACGATATCAAAATCCTGATTTGTATAGGGGTGCTTGGCCTCCATAACATTCATGATACGCTGGTAAAGTTGTTCAGGCGTCTCGGGAACATAACCTTTCGAAAGCTTCTCAATCTTCAGCTTTGCCTCATTCAACTCTGATTTCGTATCATTGTGAACACGTTTCAAAGCCTTTAACCTATTGGCAATCATCATAATTATGACCAACGCAGCAGATAATAACAGAAGTATAACCAAAGAGGCAATAACATAAAACAGTTGCCGGTTCTTTCGCTCTGCTTCTATACGGTTCGTACGTTCGTCATGCAACTGATAGATTGTAAGCTGGTCGGTCAGCTGGCTGCGAAAACTCTCCTGTACTACACTATCCCTGACAGCCGAAGCCCGTACCAAGCAATTACTTGCCGCTTTCCAGTTGTTGCGGTGACGTTCCAGCTCCGACATTGCCTCAAGCAAATGCACATACTCCAAGTTAAGCGTATCGGCGCCCAAAGTGTTGAACAATTCATCAACATCTTCGAGGACAATATCATCAAAATGCAACTCCACCAACGAAGGTATCAGATTAATCAAAATCAGCGGATCGTACGACTCCTTATAATTATCCATCACCTCCATCCAATACAGCGCAGAATCGGGGACTTCCAACGAAGCGAAGCATCTGATCATACCAGCGTAACATCGCACACGCATATAATTGACATAAGCCTCCACGGCCTCATCGCTCTGCTGCATACTGGCTTGCAAATCGGCAAACTCCTGAGAATGTGTTCTGAAATAATCCAGTTTTTCCACCAACACACGGAACGTCTGAAGTGCATCCTCCGATTGATTCATCTCAATTTGGGTATCTGCCAGCTTTCGACCAATATTCACCGACGTCATGAGCGTAGGCCAAGACTTCGAATTTCCAACTTCTTCGTATGCACGGGTTATGAGCTGAAGTCCTTCTTCCTTTTGACCAAGGAACGCCATGGTTCGACCGACGCGGCTCAATAAGTCGCTTTCGTCCAAGCGGAGATTGGGATGCCCATAGGTCAACTCCGACGCAACCTGAGCATAATGGATAACGTCGGCATGACGATTCAATGTGCCTGCCACGGTAGCCATCAGGGAATAGACATTAACCATCAACACCGTATCTTCAACTTTCTCCCAGTGGGTACTCTCCACCAAATGACGACACATCAACAGACTGCTGTCGGGACGTGAAAAACCATTATACATCACGATGGCTTTCAGATACTGCCGTTCCTCGTCATTGATATTTTTTGCCCAATAAGCCGAATCGATAAGCTCCATCGAATAACGCGGATCCGTAAGCATATAGGACATGGCAAGCGCTTCGTCGTAGTGTCGGCCTTGTTCAATCTCCGGATTGGAAGGACGCGAAGATTGACATGCTCCCAGCAGGAGCACAGGGAAAACGATGAATGCTAAGGATCTAAGCGACATAAGTATGCAAACAAATTTCAGTGTCCGTTGAAGATGACATAGAGTGAAATCATTACGACAAAAAGCAGGCACCATGCAATGAGAACAGATGGCTTCATGGGAGTGTCAATCTTTCGAAGCTCAATTGTGTCACGAGGAGTACCGCCGGCAAAACTGACAACGACCATGCCGAGTAACAGGAAGACAAATAGATAGAATGAAAGGAGCATAAAGTGCGGCCACTTGACACCAAATGCTAAGCCTTCGGGCATCACATAGTAGAAAAAACCGACCAACAGGCAAAGCGCAGTTCCAAAGGTCAACGTCATCTTGGCAGCCAATGGCGTGCAACGCTTCCAGAAGACTCCCATCACAAATACTGCCGCCATCGGTGGGGCTATGAAACTGAGGACGGACTGGAAGATGTTGAAGAGCGGGATGTCCCTGATCAGATCCACAGCTACGCAAATCAGGATGCTGATGAGCGAGCCGATGATAGTGACTGTGCGACCCATGCGGCGAATATCTCGGCTTGTCGCATGAGGCTTGATATTCTTCACATAGATGTCCATGGTGAATACCGTAGAGAGCGCATTGAGCGAAGAGCCGATAGTCGAAACCAAGGCCGCAGTGAGCACAGCCATCACCAGTCCCACCATGCCTATCGGGAAAATATTGGTCACCATGAACAGGTAAGAATCGTCGGCATTGGGAGTGGTGGTGAAAATACCCGTCTTGCACAGCGCAAAGCAAACAATGCCAGGAATGATGTAGATGGCAACATCGAGAATCTTGAGCCATCCGCAGAAGTTGGCACCTTTCTGTCCCTCGGACAGACTCTTTGCAGCGAGTACGGGCTGAACCATCGACTGATCGGTACACCAGAACCAAATGCCCATCACCGGATAACCCAGCAGGATAGGCAGCCACGGGAAATCAGGGTCGGAAAGGGGCTGGAACAAGTTCCAATATCCACTTGGCACCACTTCGGGATCCATAAGCACGCCAATGCCATCGAAAAACGAACCGCTTCCCAATTTCCAAATGCCGGCAATCGTAAGAATCGTGCTCACGATGATGAGCAGCGTCATCTGATAGACATTGGTATAGGCAACGGCACGCAGACCTCCAAGAATGGTGAAGAATGCACTAATGCCCAAAAGGATAAGTGCAGACACAAACATCGGGATATTGAATATCTGACGTATCAGCACACCTCCAGCAAACAAGGTCAGGGCAAGCCAGGAGATAAGGATGGTCACGATGGTGTACCACGCAAGCACTGACCGTGTGCCCTGACCGAAGCGGCGACCCATAAACTCAGGCAGTGTCGAGATGTTTTCACCCAGATAACGCGGCGCAAAGACGAATGCAAGCAAGGCGATGAAGATGAACGCATACCAGGCATAGTTGCCCGAGACGACACCAGCTGCAAAACCCGAGGAACAGGATGCAATCAGCATGGAAGGACCTACGTTGGTGCCCCACATGGAGAGGCCGATGGTGTGCCACGAGAGTGACTTGCTGGCAAGGAATGAATTGCCGTTGCTGCCCTCGGCATTCTGCTGCTTGCGGGAAGCCCAGACACCGATGACAAGGAGAAGCACAAAATATACGACCAGAATAGTCCAATCGAGAAAATGTAGTTGATCGCTCATGGGTCAGTTGTTTATCAGTTTATGTTCAATAATTTCTTTGCAATGGTCACAGCCTCGTTGGCGTTCGACGAATATCCATCCGCACCTATCTCATCAGCGAATTGCTGACTGACAGGAGCTCCACCTACCATTACCTTCACCTTGTCACGAATACCGGCTTTCTGTAGCGCATCGAGCACATCCTTCATGTAGGTCATCGTGGTGGTTAGAAGCGCCGAAAGGCATAGGATGTCGGCATGATTATCGACAACAGCCTTGACAAAAGTATCTGCATCGATGTCGATACCTATATTCACGACTTCGAACCCCGAACCTTCAAGCATCGATGCGACGAGGTTCTTTCCGATGTCATGCAAGTCGCCCTTCACCGTTCCGATGACAATCTTGCCAATCGAATGTATGGACGCCGTCTTTCCTTCGGCTGCTTCGTGCATCTTGATGTAGCCCAATGCTGCCTTCATGGCACGGCCAGCCATCAGCAGTTGAGGAACAAAAGCCTTACCCTCCTCGAAATTCTTGCCGACCAAGCCCATCGCACAGATCATCTGATTGTTGATCAGGCTGGTTGCATCGGCACCTTCCTCCAAGGCTGCCTTGGTTGCTTCGAGCGCTTCGTCCTGCCGCCCAGCCACGATGGCTTGCAGAAGGCGTTCCTTTGGATCGATGGGCGTTGGTTTGACCGGTTGCTTCGACAAAGGATGCTTTTCTGTGGTCGAAACATCGAGTGATTTCTGTACTTCCGGCACGCGGGGATGAAGCTGCTTGTAACGGGGGCGCGTCACCTTATTTCCCTTTGGGCTGACAAAACATCCTCGGGCAGGTTCGAGCAGAGGCTGAAGTGCAGAAATGTGCTGGTCGGTAGTGCCGCAACATCCGCCAATGATATCGACACTGTGGCTATCAATCATGTTCCAGCACTGACGGGCGAACTCCTCCCCTCCCTGTTCATATTTGCCTTTGGCATTAGGAATGCCGGCATTGGGATAGGCGCTCACGCGACACTGGACGCGTGAAGCAAGTTCCTGAATGATGGGTGCCATCTGAGCTGCACCCAATGAGCAATTCAAACCCACAGAGAAGATGTCAAACCTCCTGCAGATGTCATCGATGAAGGCAAACACATCCTGTCCGTTCATGTTCACACCCTGTTCGTTGACTTGTGCAAAGCTGAGCATGACGGGGAGTTTCACAGCCTGTGCCGCTTCGACGGCAGCTTGAGCATTCAGGGTGTCGAAGATGGTCTCAATCAGTATGCCATCGACACCTCCTTCGGCAAGGGCTTCTATCTGCTGATGATAAGCGGCTTTCAGTGCATTGTAATCAAGAGGAGGCTCTTCACCACTGCTGAAACTACAGGTCTTGTTTGTTGGGCCAACAGAACCTACAACATAACGAGGTTTCGAAGGATTGGTGAGTGTAAAGGCATCGGCAATCTGACGAGCAATACGAGCCGCAGCGATGTTCACATTCTTCACTTCCTCTTCAAGCCTCCAATCCTTAAGGGAAATGCGCTGGGCACTGAATGTGTTTGTCTCGATGATGTCGGCACCAGCTAACAAATACCGGCGATGAATATCCTGAATCACTTCAGGTTTGCTGACACAAAGGTAATCGTTGCAACCCGGATGTCCACCGAAATCCGCTTCTACAAGATCGTATTGCTGAATCATGGTGCCCATGCCGCCATCGAGCAGGAAGATGCGCTCGGAATCGCGAAGAGCTTCGGACAAGGACGGTGCCGAAATGGTAAGCGCCTCGCCCTGCATGGGTTTGCGCGTACCTTTTGCAACAGGCTCTTCCGACAAACTTCCTATGCGAATACATTCATCGGCCTTAAGCTCCACCTCGGAAGTCTGATACTCTTCGACGATGCGGAGTGCCTGATCCACCTCGGCCTCGTTGTGGAAATCCATTTCGAGATGCACACCATTGCCACCGATATTGTCAAGCAGGGGACGAAGTTCATCGACCGTAACCCAACATGCCATGATGGACTTGCCGCCAGCAAGAATCTGCTTATAGAGGTCGTACCACTTGGGATCGCCGCCCTGAGGTTGTCCGACGCCTGGTGTCCACTGGATAGCCTTGAGTTCCTCAATTTCAAGAAGTGCAGGCAGATGGCGCATAGCTCCGACTCCATCGAGATGATAGAGCGTATAGTCAATCTTCTGAGCCTGCTCACGAATGAAGGGCTGCACAAACCGCCTATAATCCTCGACCGACAGCATCGTCGAGATGTCGCTTTGCAGTTTGGTAAGCTTGCCAGGAGCCCAAAGGGAGAAATAGCAGAATGCCATCTCGCCATCCGTTCCGAAATTAACTCCCTGATAGTTGGGATCCAAAGGACCGCCGCAATCGCGTCCGTCGAACCTGATGATGTCGTAGAGTGCATCAAACACCTCGAAGTAGGCATCGTTGATGCGCTGCATCTGTTCCTCCAGCAGGTCGGGCTGCGTCAGTGTATCCATCAGCACCTTGTCGGTGCCTTTCATCGCCGCCAGAACGTCCAGTCCCTCCATCAGGTCGGGCATACCCACATAGTAATTCCCTTTCGAACGTTCGACACATGCCTTCAGCAGTTCCTTGTGAAGCTGGAAGTTGGAATGATTGGGGTCGAATCGGAAATCATCGGTATAATTCGGGTCGGGATGAATCCAGATGGTATCTTCTCCCCCTTCGAACACACTGCCAAGGATAGCTGCCATCGAACCAGGCCCCAACTGCGTGTTGGCTACAGGAAGCATATCGGCCATCAAGCAGGAATGTCCGATGTACCAGTTGAGAAATTCGGCACGCCATCGAGGATCAAACCAACGCTGGTTAAGATCGCTGGTCTGAGGCGCGCCTGGCAAATTGAAACTTCCCGTACCAAAATTATTCGTTGAGTCTTGGGTCAGCACAACAGGCTTTTCCCCAGCGTATGGTCCATGAGGAACTACACCCTGCTGGAAGTGTTCCCACATATTGAGCACGATGCCTCGGTGATTCCACCAATTGATGTAATGTCTCTTGGTTTCAGCCAAATTGGATTTCCAAGTCATTGCAAGTTCAAGTTATTACGAATTAGCTAACTATATAGGACATTAGAAGACGATGCCATCAAAATCATCATCGACATGCAGGACATCTGCCTTTTCGAGATTCATCTGATCGGTGTAATCTACTTCATCTGGATAGATAGGAATCTCAGTTCCCGGACGGACAAAGACGGGCATCTGATCGAGCGGGACAACCTGATCGAAAAGCCAACCGCCTTGAGCCATGTAGTAGCGCGTTCCTGTGAAGAAATTCACCCACTTGCCCGCAGGCAGATAAATGTTGCGACGATTGCGGCTGTTCATCACAGGACAACACAGAAACTTCGAACCGAAGTAATATTCATCGTCAATATGCCATGCCATAGGGTCATCGGGATGCTCCATGAGCAAGGCACGCACCATCGGATTGCCACTCTCGGTCGATTTCCTTGCCTCTTCGTAAATGTAGGGCAAGAGGAGATAGCGCAATTTCCACCATCGTTTAATAATAGGTGCGATGGAAGGGTAACACCAAGGTTCGCGTTGATGGCTGCCATGATAACGAATATGACTCGAAAAGACGCCGAACTGCGTCCAACGCACGTAGATGTCTTCGTGCAAGGGAGAGTTCATGAAGTTGGGTAAGCTATGGAAGCCGGGCACGTCATGACTCCAGAATGAGAAGCCCGAAAGTCCGAAATGCAAGCCACCTTTCAGGCTGCCTGCCATACCATCCCACGAATGTGCCGAATCGCCGCCCCAATGCAAAGGATAACGCTGGCAACCTGCCCAGGCACTACGAGCCCATACGATGCCGGCATTTTCTGTGGTGTCGAATGCCTTGGCATAATGCGTCGCCTTGCCGCATACTTCGCGGGTAATCTCGAAAGCTGCCTTCTGATAGAGCAGCGCATAGAGGTTGTTCAACTTCTCGGCTGGCATACCAAAATATTTAGCATCCATGTGGATATTCTCGCCAAAGTCCGTTTTGATGCAGGTCACACCCATTTCGAGCAGGCGTTTCAAGAGCCCCTGGTACCAGGCCGTAGCTTCAGGCGAAGTGAAGTCAATGGTGCCCGCATAGTCAAGCGACGAGAAATTCGACCGTCCTTCTTCCGCCTGTTGCAGTTCCTTCTTCTGAGGTTCGGCAATGTAATGATTGGCCCTTGCCTCATCGATTTGCTCAGCATCCTCTGCAACGTATGGCAACTGCCAAAGGCTCACTCTGAATCCTTTATCCTTAAGGTCATGGATGAACTGCAATGGGTTAGGGAAACGTTCCTCGTTGAACTTCCATTCGCAAAGCCAGTCTGTCTTGAACCAACCCGTATCCAAATGTATTACGTCGCATGGATAGTGTTCGACACGCAGACGATTGCAGATGTCATTCACTTCATCGGCCGAAAAATAAGTCATGCGGCTCATCCATATTCCAAAGCTCCAAAGTGGAAGCATCGGAGGAAATCCCGTCAGGCAACGGTAACCATGCAGTATCTGTTCGGGTGTTTTGCCGCCAATGATGAAGGCATCGATCACAGGCTCTTCGCTGAGGAACTGCACACTTCGCGTCGAATGGTCGGCAAATGACAATTTGCAGTAGGACGATGTATGGTAGAAAACGCCATATTTGCGGCTTGAGAGATAAAATGGTACATTCTTGTAGCACCGGCGATTGTTCACACCCTGGCCATCCTGATTCTTGAGCTGAAAGGTGCGTCCTGAAAGGTCCATCTTCGTGAAACGCTCGCCTGTGCCCGCGAAACATTCATCCGAAAGACATTCGAAACTCAGGGTCGCAAATGAGGGCTTGCCGCCACGTTCAACAAATGCCAACGGAAGAGCATCGTAACGTGGAGGAGAAAAATGATCGTAGGCCGAAAGATTGACACTCTTGGCCGTGCCATCGGCTATAGATTCGCTCTTTGCACCTTCCGGATAGAGTTTCAAATCAAGCGTCGGCTGTGGAGCAGGCTGCAGGTCGCTCCAGAACTCAATGGTGGGCTCCGAGCAATTAAGCGTAGCACGCACCTCTCCATTGCCATCTACCATCCAATAGAATCCCGCATCCTCGTTCACGCTGAGCTCAATCGGACGTATCATCTTATGCCAACACAACATCTCATCATGATCGACGGGGGCAGAACCATCGAACGACGTAAAGACACGGATGATATTGTGGGTATATGCCTTGATGATCAACGTAAATTCACGCTGAGCGACAGAAAGATCTGCCAGCATATCATTCTGATGCACTTGTCGCTGATAGGGGACAGTGATGTAAACCACCCCATCGTGCACTTTAATATTTCGGGGACAATATGATTTCCACAAATACTCATCCTGCTGCAAGGCAGGGTCAAAGTCGAGGAAATCGAATAGATAATAGTTTGTCTGTTTCATATAATTAGACAACTGTAGTCGTTGCTTGCAAGGTAAGTTATTGCTTGCTAAGGAAGTTATTGTTTGTTCTTGAGCCAATCGGTATTGGGTTTGGCGTTAGGACCATTGTTTACCCAGTGCACATCAGGACCGGGACGATTATCGCCAAACAGTGCTTCGGGACACCAGTTGTTTCGAATCGTCACGCCATCGGTGGCTTCGTCGAGATAGATATAGAATCCACGAAGATTGGTGGCATACTTCGGGGGATAAATCTCGTAGATGTAATTATCTTCAATCGTAGAACCCGGCATAGAAGAGAGCGTGTAGATGCCACCAGCATCATAGAGCATCTTCGCAAAACAATAGACCCTGTTGCCACGAATGTGATTGTTCTTCATCCCCGAGTCGAGCGGCGTCCATCCCCACCCGATGCAAATGCCGGAATAGTTAACGTCACGGACGATGTTGTGTTCGATAATGCAGTCAGCCACATAGCCTGCTCCGATTCCCACGCATCCCCAATCCTCATTGGTCACATCTTCAATTACATTGTCTGCTATCAGGAAGTCAGCACAAAGCTCTTGCATATTGACAGGTCGGAAAGGAACGTGAGTCTCGAAACCCCGATCAGGAAAAGCACCAAGCGCTAAGGCTGTTCCTCCAATGTCGTGGAAGTGACAACCCTTCACCACGCAGGCCGAATCTGCCCACGCGTAGTCGAGCCCTGTAGCGCCAAGATGCGAGAACTCACAATCTTCGAAATGAATGCGCCGACCGCCACGTACGCTGACGGCAGCTTCAGGCCGTTCAATCCATGCCTGGTTTTCAAGATACTCCTTTTCGGGAAGTCCAGGAATCTGCAGTTTATAGGCATCGAGCAGATACATCCCACCTTGCAAGGTGACGTGTCCTTTGAACGAAGGACGATTCCATGCCGAATGTTGGAAACTGACATTACGGAAAATGATGTCATGCACAGGTCGTTCCAACGAACCATTGACTTCAACGAGAGTTTGCAGCACGGGCGCTGTAAATGTATGGTCTGCACATTCCTCTTCCTCGTCGATGGGATAATAGTAAACGACACCCGTGTTGTTATCCTGATACCATGTGCCTGGTTTGATGAAAGCTTTTCCGCCCAGCAGATTGAACGAAGATGTTCGGAGCAAACCATCTCCCCTATCCTCGTTGACGACTGGCTGGGGCCAGGGATGCTCGAACTCAAGTCGAGACTCGGGGTCTTCAAAAGTGAGACGGACAACATCCCTTTCGATGACATACCCCTTGACACGCAGGATGGCAATCGCCCATCGCTGGTGCAGAATCATCTCCAGATTGTTTATTTCCCGTTCAACATCACTTTGCAAAAAGGTCTGGAAAGCAGACAGCGGAATCCAAACCTCACGCTCCTCTTTTCGAAAATCAATGATGTTGATCATACTATCGAGAGGGACAAAGGAGGCGTGCGGCAACTTGCCATCATCGCGCCAAAGCTGACGAACTGGGAGAAAATGTCGTCCTTTGAGCGAATGGGACTCATACAAAGCGGGAATCGAACAGGAACTCGAATCCTTTATCATCTTAAGCGACATTCCTCCGCTCAAGACCGACTTTCCACGTTCTGACCCAATGATCACTGTCGGCGATGAAGGTGTCCCGCTATCTTCCGGACGCACAAACAATGTCTCCCCCAAATAATAGGTTCCCTCTGCAAGATGAATATACAGCGTGTCAGAAGCTCCGACCTTATGCAGACGCCGCATTTCGCGTGCTTCACGAAGCGCATCATGGGGAGACAATCCTTCGGGAGACGCATAGATATGCACAGGTTCTGCTAAGCAAATAGAGCCTGACAATGCCATAACCATAGACAACAATAAAGATATCGCTTTCATATCGTATGCGGGTGCGTGTTAATTTAAATATGTATTTCGGGGGCAAAGTTAGTGATTTTTTGTGAATGCTGCAAACTTTTTTTATAATAATTTCAAAAAAAAGGGCTACGCTCACGCGCGGCCCTCTTTCACTTCTATTAGTACCAACTATTTCTTCTTAAACTATTACTATTCTTATTTATTATCATTTTGTCGCTGCAAAGATAGGGGCATTATTGATAATTGACAATACCCACTTTTTGGTATTTTGAAGAAATCGTGGTATTTATATGGAATTTTTGAAGAAAATTCAAGAAAAAACCACCCGAATGAGTCTTACATACGGGTGGTTATAAATGAATTTCAACAAAGAATGTTAGAGTTCAATCTTCTTGTACCTTGGAACAAGTGCATGCATGATGTTCCATGCGATGAGATATGCAACGGCACAGATGCAGAAGACAATCATGTAGGCAGCAGGCTTGCCTTCGAAACCAAAGAAGGTGAAAGCAGCTCCCTGTCCAGCAGCATAGTCAAAGAGTTCGCCGGAACCCTTGTTGATGCAGAACGATCCGAATCCGCCCATCATCTGGCCAATACCGGTGATGGTAGCGACGCAGGACTTGGGGAACATATCACCCACTGTGGAATACAAGTTAGCCGACCAAGCCTGATGTCCAGCACCTGCCAAACCGATGATGATTGCCGGCCACCAAGCACTGTAGGAACCAAGAGGCTGGGCAAAGAGAGCGAAGATGGGGAAGAATGCAAAGATCAGCATTGCACGCATACGTCCCGAATAAGGCTCCATACCCTTCTTCTCAACGAAGAGCTTGGGCAGATAACCGCCGAAAATGGAGAGGAACGTAACAATGAAGTAAAGCGTGAAGATGAGCGCTTGACCCATGCCCGACGATGCCTTGTAACCAAACTGATCCTGGAAATAGGCGGGTGCCCAGAAAAGGAAGAACCACCAGACGCCATCGGTCAGGAACTTACCGAAAATGAATGCCCAGGTCTGCTTGAACTTGAGGGTCTCAAGCAGTCCAATCGAAGGCTCATCGGCAGTAGCGGCAGCAGCAGCTTCGGCAGCGGCAGCTTCGGCAGCATCGTCCTGCTGGATGTATTCAAGCTCAGCAGCATTCACGTGGCTTGACTTCTCGGGCTTGTCATACATGAATGCCCAGAAGAACATCCAGATGAAGCCGAGACCACCGATGATGATGAAAGCCATCTCCCAACCCCATGCCTTGGCAAGGGCAGGAATTGTCAGAGGTGCTGCAAGGGCACCTACCGATGCACCAGCATTGAAGATAGACGTAGCGAACGCGCGGTCTTTCTTTGGGAAGTACTCAGCCGTAACCTTGATGGCAGCCGGGAAGTTGCCAGATTCGCCCATTGCAAGGACGGTACGGCAGAAGAGGAAGAGATAGACGGAAACTGTAGCAATAGCGACAGCCAGTTCGGAACCAGCTTCTACAGCACGAAGCGCATCAACCGAATCCAGTCCCTCAATCTTCATGGTCACCCATCCGCAGCCGGCATGCAAGCAGGCGCCGAGGCTCCAAACACCAATGGCCCAAAGATAACCCTTCTTGGTGCCCATCCAGTCGATGAACTTGCCCGCAAAGAGACAAGCCACAGCGTAGATGATGGAGAAGATACCGGTGATGGTACCGTAATCGCTGTCCGTCCAGTGGAACTCGGGCGCAATGAACTCCTTCCAGGTCATCGAAAGTACCTGACGGTCGAGATAATTCACGGTGGTGGCCACGAACAGGAGGACACAGAGATACCAGCGCCAATTAGTTTTCTTTTCTTGTGGATTTCCCATAATAAATAGGTTTAACGGGTCAATCTTTACTTCTTGAATCCTGCTATGATGTCAAAGCACTCCTTGCACTTGTTGGTAACGTATGCCCAATCGCCAGCAGCAACCTTATCCTTCGGGAAGAGCTTCGAACCCATGCCTACACAATAAACGCCAGCATCGAACCACTTCTTCAGGTTGTCAGCATCAGGAGAAACGCCACCAGTAACCATAATCTTCGACCAAGGCATTGGAGCAAGCAGACCCTTCACAAGGTTTGGACCTACAACATCGCCTGGGAAGATCTTGGTGAACTCGCAACCGAGTTCCTGAGCCTTACCGATCTCGGAAGGAGTTACACAACCCGGGCAGTAGCATACGCTACGACGATTGCAGACAGGAGCAATATCGGGATTGAAGAGAGGACCTACAACAAAGCAAGCGCCAAGCTGGATATAGAGAGCAGCTGTAGGAGCGTCAACAACCGAACCAACGCCAAGCGCCAATTCAGGACATTCCTTGGCAGCCCACTTGTTGAGCTCGCCGAATACCTCATGTGCAAAGTCGCCACGATTGGTGAACTCAAAAGCACGAACACCACCTTCGTAGCAGGCTTTTACGACATTCTTGCAAATCTCGACATCCTTGTTGTAGAATACAGGAACCATTGGTGCGGCACCGATCTTGGCCATCACCTGAAACTTATCAAATCTTGCCATGATAAAATGTATGGAAAAGTAATTAAAACCACTGATTTACGAAAGGCCTGAGCCAATCGTAAATCAGTAAATATGAACAATTGAATTAACGCTGTACGCGACCACTTGCATTGCCGCCTGCCAGAGATGCTACCTCGGCCTCGTTGACGAGATTGTAGTCACCATTGATGGTATGCTTGAGTGCAGAGGCTGCAACTGCAAACTCGAGGGCCTCACCCTGGGTTGGCTTGGTGAGAAGACCATGGATCAGACCGCCAGAGAAGCTATCACCGCCACCAACACGGTCAATGATTGGGTTGATCTCATAACGCTTCGACTGATAGAACTCCTTGCCATCGTAAATCAGAGCCTTCCAGCCGTTGAAGGTAGCGCTGAACGATTCACGAAGGGTCGATACCACATACTTGAAGCCGAATTCCTCCTTCATCTGCTTGAAGATGCCCTCGTAGCCGGCAGCATTGGTCTCGCCACTTTCGACGTTGGCATCAGGCTTGAAGCCAAGGCAAAGCTCAGCATCCTCCTCGTTGCCGATGCAGACATCGACATACTTCATCAATGGACGCATGATGGAGATGGCCTTCTCGGAAGTCCACAGTTTCTTGCGGAAGTTAAGGTCAACCGATACGGTAACGCCATGACGCTTGGCAGCTTCGCAAGCCAGCTTGGTGAGTTCGGCAGCCTTGTCGGAGATGGCAGGTGTGATGCCCGACCAGTGGAACCAGTCAGCTCCCTCCATGATCTCGTCAAAGTTGAAGTCCGAAGGATCAGCCTCAGCAATGGCAGAGTGAGCGCGATCGTAGATAACCTTCGAAGGACGCATCGAAGCGCCAGTCTCGCAATAGTAGAGGCCGATACGGTCACCGCCACGAGCGATGTACTTGGTGTTGACGCCATAGCGACGAAGAGAGTTCACAGCAATCTGTCCAATCTCGTGCTTTGGCAGCTTGGTTACGAGATATGCATCATGTCCGTAGTTGGCGCAGCTCACTGCTACATTGGCTTCACCGCCACCAGGGATGATACGGAATACGTCAGTCTGAATGAAACGGTCCTGTCCGTTAGGAGAAAGGCGAAGCATAATTTCGCCAAGGGTGATAATCTTTCCCATTTCTTGAAATTTTATTATTGATTATTAAATAATGTGTATGAGTTATTAGAACTTGAAATAGTTATTGGCATTGTTGTAGCAGATGTCTTCTACCATCTGGTTCACGCGATCCTTCTCATAACCAACGTATGGAACGAGGCCGTTCTCGATGTCGGTGCCGAGCAGGTTGCAAAGGGTGCGGCGGAAGTACTCGTGACGAGGATACGACAGGAACGAACGCGAGTCGGTGAGCATACCGACAAAGCGGCTGAGCAGACCGAGCACCGAGAGGGCATTCATCTGCTTCTCCATGCCATCCTTCTGATCGAGGAACCACCAGCCCGAGCCGAACTGGATTTTGCCGGGAACAGAACCATCCTGGAAGTTGCCAAGCATGGTGGCAATGACTTCGTTGGCACAAGGATTGAGGTTGTAAAGGATGGTCTTGGCGAGCTTGCCTTCTGCATTGAGTTCGTCAAGGAAGTGGCTCATGGCCTTGGCGGTTGTAAATTCACCGATGGAATCGAAGCCGGTGTCAGCACCCAACTTGGCAAACATCTTGCTGTTGTTGTTGCGGATGGCTCCGTAGTGATACTGCTGTGCCCAGCCCGAAGCATAGTCCATCTTGCCCTGCTCCTTGAGGTAGGCGTGCTTGTACTTGCGTGTCTCTTCGACGGTAAGACCCTTGCCAGCCAGAGCCTTGTCGAGGATAGCGTCAATCTCAGCATCGGTGTAAGGTTCGTCATAGAACTCCTCAATGCCGTGGTCGGACAGGCGGCAGCCCATCTCGGCAAAGAAGTCATGGCGCTTCTGCAATGCATCAACGAGGTCGGCGAACTTCTTGATCTCCACACCGCTCACCTTCTCAAGCTTCTCGATGTAGGCTTTCCAGGTAGCAGCTTCGATGTTCATTCCGGCATCGGGACGCCATGTCGGCAGCATACGGGTCTCGGCAGTTGGGTCGGCAGCAACAATCTTGTGCCATTCGAGCGAATCGGCAGGATCGTCGGTAGTGCAGACAACCTTCACATTATAATGCTTCATCAGTCCACGTGGTGTGAACTTGGGATCGGTAGCAATGAGCTCATTGCACTTGTCGTAGATGGCGCGAGCATTGGTTGGATTCAAGGTTTCGGTGATACCGAAAGCAGTCTTGAGCTCCAGGTGGGTCCAGTGATAGAGAGGATTGCGGAAGGTGTAGGGAACGGTCTCTGCCCACTTCTCGAACTTCTCCCAGTCGGTAGTGTCCTTGCCGGTGCAGAATCGCTCGTCCACGCCGTTGCTGCGCATGGCACGCCACTTGTAGTGATCGCCCATGAGCCAGATCTGTGCGATGGATTCGAAACGCTTGTTTTCGGCAACCATCTGGGGAATAAGATGACAGTGATAATCGATGATCGGCATTTTAGCCGCATGCTCATGATAAAGCTTCTGTGCAGTTTCAGTCTGCAGCAGGAAGTTCTCATCCAGAAATGCTTTCATTGTAGATATAGTGTTTATGTGTTTGTATAAGATAAAACCCGATTAGCGTGGTTCTTTCTTCAGTTAAGTATTCTCAGTGTACAGAGGCCGTACGCTAAGGTTTAAGATTGGAATATTGCAAAAATAGCGGTGTTTTTGCTAATTTCATGGGGCGAAGATACGTTTTTTTTTTATTTAATGCAAAAAAATTCTGTTTTTTTTTTGAATAAAAAATAAAATTAGTATATTTGCAGACAATTTTACACATAATCGTCCCAAATTTTGTACGATTTTTGTTATAAACAGACCTATATTAAAACCTACATAACTAACTTTAATCATTATCAAACAAGCAACATGAAAGCTCTAAACAAGCAAGCCGCGCCCAAGAGCGTGGCTCCCGAGAAAATCATCCAGTTTGGTGAAGGTAACTTCCTCCGTGCATTTGTCGATTGGATCATCTGGAATATGAACAAGAAGACCGACTTCAATGCCTCTGTTGTTGTCGTTCAGCCTATCGAGCGTGGCATGGTGGAGTGGCTCAATGGTCAGGATTGCCTCTATCACGTCAACCTGCAGGGTCGTCAGAACGGAAAGCCCGTTGACACCCTCGATCGTGTGGATGTAATCAGCCGCGCCCTCAATCCATACAGCCAGAATGCCGCATTCATGGCGTTGGCCGACCAGCCGGATATCCGTTTCGTCATCTCCAACACCACCGAGGCAGGCATCGCTTTCGATCCCAACTGCAAGTTCACCGATGCTCCCGCATCATCTTACCCCGGCAAGCTCACCCAGCTCCTCTTCCGTCGCTTCAAGACCTTCAAGGGCAACCCGAAGAAGGGACTTATCATCATGCCTTGCGAGCTGATCTTCCTCAACGGACATCACCTCAAGGATTGCATCCAGAAGTACATCGAACTCTGGAAGGATGACTTCGGCAAGGACTATGAGGCATTCAAGAAGTGGTTCAATAAATACTGCTACGTCTGCGCCACCCTCGTTGACCGCATCGTTCCCGGTTTCCCACGCAAGGACATCGCCAAGCTGCAGAAGCGTGCAGGCTATGCCGACAATCTGATGATTCAGGCCGAAATCTTCCACCTCTGGGTTATTGAGCGTCCTACCAATATGTCTTGTGCAGCCCTGCGCAAGGAGTTCCCCGCCGAGAAGGCTGGTCTCCACGTGCTCATTGCCGAGAGCGAGGCTCCCTATCATGAGCGGAAGGTTACCCTCCTCAATGGCCCGCACACCGTCCTCTCCCCTGTCGCTTACCTCAGTGGCGTAAACATTGTGCGCGATGCCTGCCATCATCCTGTCATCAGCAAGTATATCCACAAGGTACAGTTCGAAGAGCTCATGCAGACCCTCAACCTGCCTATGGAAGAGCTGCAGCAGTTCGCTGCCGATGTACTGGAGCGCTTCGACAATCCATACGTCGATCATCAGGTGACCAGCATCATGCTCAACTCATTCCCCAAGTATCAGACACGCGATCTGCCTGGCGTTAAGATTTATCTGGAGCGCAAGGGTGAACTGCCTAAGGGCCTCGTGCTTGGTCTGGCAGCCATCATCACCTATTATAAGGGTGGTGTACGCGCCGATGGTGCTCCCATCCAGCCCAACGATGCACAAGAGATCATGGATCTGCTCACCAACCTTTGGGCAACCGGCGACACCCGCAAGGTGGCTGAAGGCGTTCTTGGTGCCGTGGATCTTATCTGGAAAGAGCAAGGCAACCTCAATGAGATTCCCGGCATGACCGATATGGTAACCGACTTCCTCAACCAGATTCAGGAGAAGGGTATGCTCGAAACCGTGAAGGGCATTCTCTAAAAAGTCTTTTTAGGACAATTTACCTGCCTGGGGTTATTGTAAACCACGCTCGTAAATTGTCCTATTTTCCTTTCTATTAGTACATCATCTAAACCTAATTCAAAAGTGAAACAATTTCTGAAAATCAATCCTGCCGACAATGTTTTCGTGGCACTTCAGCCATTGACGAAAGGTGCAGTTGTCGATGTGGATGGTCAGCAGGTCACCCTTATCACCGACATTCCAGCAGGCCACAAGTGTGCGCTCAAGGACTTTGCCGAGGGCGAGAACATCATCAAATACGGATTCCCTATCGGTCATGCCCGCCATGCCATCAAGCAGGGTTCATACCTCGACCACGAGGACATCAAGACCAACCTTGCGGGCACGCTCGACTACAGCAACATCCGCATCAAGGGCATGAAGCGCCAGGAGCCATCCGGCCCGCAGCTCACCTTCGAGGGCTATGTTCGTCTCGATGGACAGGTCGGCATCCGCAATGAGGTTTGGGTAATTCCTACGGTCGGCTGCGTCAACGGCATCATCAAGCAGATTGTCGAGAAGACCCGTGCTGCTTTTGGTGGCGACAAGATTGAGGGCATTGATGGTATCTTCAACTTCCCGCACAACTTCGGCTGCTCACAGCTGAGCGAGGACCACGAGAACACCAAGAAGATCCTGCGCGACATGGTACATCATCCCAATGCAGGAGCCATCCTCGTTGTCGGCCTGGGATGTGAGAACAACCAGCCTCGCGTCTTCGAGGAATTCTGCGGCGACTACAACAAGGATCGCGTGAAGTTCATGATTTGCCAGGAAGTGCAGGGCGACGAGGTACCATACGGCGTCAATCTCCTCACCGAACTCGTCAAGAAGGCACAGCAGGACAAGCGTCAGACCGTGCCTGCCAGCAAGCTGCGCATTGGCCTCAAGTGTGGTGGATCGGATGGCTTCTCGGGCATCACGGCAAATCCGCTTCTGGGTGCCTTCTCCGATTTCCTCTGCGAAAAACAGGGCGGCACCACCATCCTCACCGAGGTTCCCGAAATGTTCGGTGCCGAGACCATCCTGATGGAGCGTTGCGGCAATGACGAATTGCTCGATGAGACCATCTCGCTCATCAACAACTTCAAGAACTACTTCCTCTCGCACGGCGAACCTTGCGGCGAAAATCCTTCACCAGGCAACAAGGCAGGCGGCATTTCCACACTCGAAGAGAAAGCTCTCGGCTGCACCCAGAAATCCGGCAGTTCGGTGGTTTGCGGTGTTATGGAGTATGGCGATCGCCTCAAGAACAACGGCCTCAACCTGCTCTCTGCTCCCGGCAACGACCTTGTGGCAGCTACAGCCCTCGCTGCGGCAGGTTGTCAGATTGTACTCTTCACCACAGGTCGTGGCACGCCATTCGGCACCTTCGTGCCCACCATGAAGGTCAGCACCAATTCCGGCCTCTATCAGCGCAAGCCCAATTGGATTGACTTCAATGCCGGTGTGCTGGTCGAAGACAAGAGCATGGACGAAGTTGTCAAGGAATTTACAGCCAAGATTCTCCGCGTGGCCAATGGCGAGTACACCCACAATGAAGTTGCAGGCATCCACGAGATTTCAATCTTCAAGAACGGTGTAACGCTATAACATACTCCCACGTATCTTAATAAAGCGTGCTTGGACGAATAATCCAGGCACGCTTTTTTCAGTTATTCTTCCTGGCAAATCTGTTTCATTCGTTCCAACAGACTTGTGTGATCGCAAAGCAGATCCCAGATGCCATCTTCCGACAGAACGCCTCGCTTGAGGTCTTTGGGCAGCAGTCCGGCTTCATCGTCAGAAAGGTCCCGTTTCCATTCCTCGCTGCCATAATATTCATTGAGTGTGTTCAGTGAGACCTTAATCGATTCATACACGTCGAGTGCGTCCGACATTCTTTTCACAGCATCCGACACAAGGTCGAACCGCATTTCCATCTGTTTGATTCTTTCTACGTCCATAATAATAACTCAAAACTATAAGAAATTTTTGTTGCAAAGATAGCATCTTATTTAGCAATATCCAAAATTATGGGAAAGAAATGAGGAAATTTCATCTATTGAAGAGGGATTTTTACATATCTGATCGTAGAAAGTTGCTTGCATTTTCGAAAATCACCAATTATTCCTGAAATGGAACGTCTGCGTCCGTAGGCGTTCCATTTGCTACGAGAAATGGAGCGTCAACGTCCCTAAGCGTTCCATTTGCTACGGGAAATGGAGCGTCAACGTCCCTACGCGTTCCATTTGCTGCGGGAAATGGAGCGTCAACGTCCCTAAGCGTTCCATTTGCTACAGGAAATGGAACGTCGACGTCCCTACGCGTTCCATTTGCTACGGGAAATGGAGCGTCAACGTCCCTACGCGTTCCATTTGCTGCGAGAAATGGAGCGTCAACGTCCCTACGCGTTCCATCTGCTACAGGAAATGGAGCGTCAACGTCCCTACGCGTTCCATTTGCTACGGGAAATGGAGCGTCAACGTCCCTACGCGTCCCATTTGCTACGGGAAATGGAGTGTCAACGTCCTTACGCGTTCCATTTGCAAAATTTTCTGACCTTGCCATCGTATCAGCTTCATTTTCGCAGAAGTTTACCTCAAAACTAAAACAGCAGGCTCATCCTAACGGACGAGCCTGCATGATTTCAAGAATAAAATTGACGAATCAACGATTTTCGATAGCCTTCCGACCGATAGACACCTTCTGTCCATTATGGATGTAGATGCCAGGCAACTCGGGACGATCACTCAGCCGGAATCCCTGAAGCGTGTACCATGCATCAGGATCATAGTCATCGGCATCAATATTGATGATACCTTCGGGCAGATGCTGCAGGTCGATGATGAAGGGCGACCATGGATCTCCGATGTTGTCATCGCTGACGAAGACATGCGAATTGTCCAGCAGGACGACACGATCATCGAGGCAGGTGACAATCTCCATCGGGACATTGCTGCCCTCACCCGCGATGATGAGGTAATAGAGTCCGTCGATTGCTCGGGTGGCGGCACGACATTCGCCATCGATAAACACGGCAACCTCACAGGTATCGACTACGGATTCTCCGTCGGTAAGCTGCACGACCATCGTCATGTTGTCGGGATAGAGATGCTTATCGACAGGTGTGAAGATGGTAGGCTGGTCGCCCGTGCGGGCAAGGGCCATCATGGCATGAGCTTTAAGCTGGAATGGATTTGCCAGGTTCAGCGACGGATAGAAGAACATCTTATCGCCGGGATCAGTGCTGTAGTACAAATAGCCATGGCCGCTCTCGAGGGCAGTGAGATTGCCTACCCAGCCGTTAAGTCCATAGATGGCGATAGCCGTCTGCGACTTTATGCGGTCGCCAAACTGTGGATCGGCTCCAGCAAGCGCTTCACCGACAGTCATCGTATAGAGTGGTGTGTAGGCTATCCAGTTCCAGCCCTCACTAAGTTCGACGGGCGTTTCGTAGAGATTGACCTGCTGGCCAATGACAGCGAGCTGCGAAGGCAGTACGGGACTCTCAGGCAGACTGGTCACCTTGAGTTTGTACATTGTGTTGGCGCCCACTGAGAGGGTGCCCTTCCATTGCGTGCCATTGCTCCAAGCCACCTCCGAACCATGATCCTTGATGGAGAGTGCCCATCCATCATAGTCTGCAAACACCTTGTAAGGATGATTGTCCTCAGGATTGACTCCGAGTGAGATCCAGTTCCAGTTCACATGAATGGGAATATGCTGCTCAGCCTTGTTGCTCTTGGTCCAAATCACAGGACGAGTGTAGTCACCCAGGAGCATATCGTGTTCGAAGAGCACCTGACCACTGTCATCGTCTGGAATTGTCACATTTGCGTCAATATAGGTCATGCCGGTAGATGCATCCCAGATGGAGAACGTAACGGGCTTCTGATAGTCCATATTACTGTAACTGTCGCCATAAATGTTGAGTGTCACATAAGCACTGTTAAGAATATTGGACGGAGAAGCCAGACCACGACATTCGCCATCGATGAAGGCAGCGACAATGCTCTCGGGATTATCCATGATGAATCCGTTGAAACGCACAAGACCGATGATGGTCATCTGATGTTCGTAGGCCGTCGGATCGACCGACCACTGAGGTTTCTCGCCACGAACCTTCATAACGATACGCAGTGGCTCGAGAATCTCGAAATTGCCCTTTAACCCGATTGTCAGGTCGTAGTCACCAATAGGTGTGAACGGGTTGATAGAGAAACGCAAAGTCTTGGTCGAGAGTGGATCAACATCCTCCGAAGTATCACCTTCAATCAGCGTGAGCCACTGGGGCAGATTTTGTACGGAATAGTATTCAACTGTTGCTCCCTTGTTGACGATATTGACATCGAACGTGGCTTCATCGCCATACATCTTGAATATGTTGACCGTATCCTTCTCCCACTTGAGCGTGTTCTGCTGCACGTAGGCTGTCCAGCGGATGGGTTGTGACACGTTGCCGTGCATATCGTGAATCTGTGCGACAGTGATGTTAAGGGTAGAGCCCTCAATATCACGCGGAGTGATACCAACACCCGTCAGCCGTACAACGACCTTGCGCTCAGAGGCCACCGGTGATGCAACGAGTCTTGTTTCGACTGGTGCATTTTTAAGAGGTGGTACATAGATGTGCGTCAATGACGATTCTTTGGCATGAATGGCAAGAGTATCTGCATAGCTGACTGGAGCCAGATTTCTGAGTGTTGCTCCCTTGGTGGGGATTCCATTGATGGTGTCCTGTTTCTCAAATGGATAGTATGCCACCAAGCCAAGGGAATAAACATCGGCCGTATCAAGACATTGGTAGATGTTCGAGAGCAATCGATTCTCAGTCATCGTGGCATTCCAGATGCGCAACTCGTCAATCTGTCCCGTAAGCCCGGTTCCAAGCTTCATCTGCGAACCTTCGATCGCAGGAACATCCTGTTCGGAGATGACTGCCGTACGATGGCTGTTGTAATAGAAACTGGCTGCCTGTCCACGAACCACGTTGAGTGCCAGATGATGCCAATTACCGTAGTCAGGGAAATCCTCATGGCTGGCAACGATCTGTGACTTTTCGCCATAGTCGAGCACAAGATTCATATCTGCATCATAGCGCAGACGGAGACGCGACAGGTCAGAACGTCCAGTCTCAAACAGCGTGCCCTCGTTCTTGTTTAGGATATTACACCATAATTCAATAGCATAACTCTCGCCAATGGAGGTGCCGATGCGTGAAATATCTGCATAGACATCATCCGAGTCGGCGATCGAGAGGGAGTAGTTCACATTGTGAATCTCCCATCGGTCGTTCACCTCAAGGTCGTTGATGTGACGGCTGTCGGAAGCCACGGTTCCATGGCCTTCATCCATGGGCCAATGATGAAGGAGACCATACACATAGGTATCTTTCGAGACGTACTTCCTCGAAGCTACATCAAAAACGTCGAGACACACATTGTAGATACTTAGATCGTGTATCGAGCCATCGATGCCACGACCGATATAGAGATTGTTCACGTTGGCTACGCTCAAGGCCTCGAAACGGGAGAAATCAACTATTTCATTGTCGAAAAGAAGCTTGGATTGATCATCCCATTCAGCAAGCATCGAGACTTTCTGGGTGCTGTTTTTGTAGTTCAAAGCAACGTAAGTCCATGTATTGCGCGGAATACCTACGAGACTAGTCAGCTCGGTATCACCCATTTTGAGGGTAACCCTTCCATCTTCTTCAATGCCAATGTAGAACAACTGCAAAGTCTCTCCTTGACACATCAGCAGGCCGTTTAAAGTCCATTTCATCCAGAAGTCGATCGTAAAGTCGCCATGGATGAAGATCGGGCTGGTTGTTTTAGAAGCCTGACCCCAGGGAATCATTCTGAGAGCCACCTCGTGATCGACAGGTGCACCATTGAGTTTTGAAGTGACAATGACATTCTTATCACCAACGTAACCCGGGACGATGTCCTCGTTGAATTCGATGCTCATATCGTCGCCGTGGCCCAGAATACCATTGGCGGGCGTGGGTGTAGTGAGGGTTCGCGGACTGATGTTGTCCTTGATGACGGTCACCTCGTCGCTATAGGCATACACATCATCGTTGCCGTATTGTGTCATCGTGAATGCACGGAACTTGTAACTGCCCTGGGGATAGCTGACATCATTACGCATATCGATCCACTTGCGCAGGTAGCCACGATCGGGAACGATATGTTCACTGATGTAGGCCGAGTCGAACCGGCAGAATTCCGTCCAGGTCGTACTGCCTTCGAACTGGTATTGAACACCAATATTCTTCAGACCGGTGAAGTTGCGGTTGAAGTTGGCAATCCTCATCTCAATGCTGTCAGGACTGGTGCTGTTGAATACTGGCTCGCTGATGATGAGGTCAACGGGTGATGAACTTGGCACAAAGGTAGCGTTGAGGGTCACCTCATCATAGATGGACAAGGATTGATAGGGCGAAGTGAAACGTATCTTCACGCCTTCGTACTTGAGCTTGCTCTGGTCGGTCTGGTTGATGGTGATGTTCTTCAGCACAGTCTCACCCTTGGGGATAAGTACCGAACGACCACTCATGGGAACACCATCCATATAGACCTGCAGGCCATTCGTGTTGGACGTCTCGACAAGGGCCAGATTATAGGTCATGTCGAACGGCTGCTGCGTCTGGTTGTTGTTCGACAGATGCAGCACCAGGTTCTTCTTCTGTCCTGATGGAATATCTGTCAACGTTAGCGTCTTGGCACTCTGCTCGCCATCGACACTGATACGGATATCGGGCTGCTCCATCTGCTGCGTACCATACGAGAGGATATGATGCTCATCGGGTTCGTAGAATCGGGCAAATTCGGGTCCTTCGTACGGATTGTAGCTCTGGCCACCAAGAATGCTGAACGAATTGCTATACCCCCTGGGAGACTTATAGATATCTACCGAGAAGTCAGTGCCACGATTGCCATCGCTGAAATCATAGGAGAATTCAGCATAGGACTTTACGTTTTCATCCGGGTCGGAGCTGACATCACTCCATTTCACTCCAGTCTCAATCGTGAATCCCCAATCGGAGTCGAAATGTCCACCCGACGAGGCTACACAATGATGCCGGAAGTTGGTATAGAAGGTTTCCTGACCCGAATAGTCATGTGTTGTCACATCGGTAGTGTCGTGGCGTTCGGAATAAGAATAGCCTGTACCGCCATCAAACGAGATATTCTTCACATAGTAGTCCCGACTGTTGTCAATGGCTTCCCACTTGTCCTGTTCGTTCCATTTCAGGATATTCCTCCAAAGCTTGACCTGCTGATTGTAATAGTTGATCTTGTCATCTCCAGAGAGATTCTTGGGACCCTTCCACACATACGTTCCGCTGTCACCATAAACCTCGCTATCCTCATTGTACCATGTCAGATAGAGCGATTTATCGGTTTCGTTGACATAGTTTTCGCATGCTTCCTTGGTAGGCAACTGTGTCAGCAGCTCGTAGCGCAGTTCCTTCCACTTCGGAATCATGACATTTTCTATTTCGTATGCCGAATAGTAGAAGGATGTCTTTTCCTGGAGAGACATCATGGTCGCATTGCGGCAATCGAGCTGAATGGATCCATCAATGCCTTTATAGAAGCCCAGGCGAATGCAATCGCCCGTCTGTATATTATTGGAAACGCCAATGAATACATCGCCGGATGAACCCACATGGTAATTGTCTGATCCCGTGGAGACAGCCTCGGTCACCGTGGTTGACCAGGTCTCATCATGCTTGTTCAGCAGCGTATGCTGATGCTTGAGGGCGAGATCCCAAATGGTAGATGTCTGGTATTTGGACACAAGTGCAAAGCCCAAGCCTTCAACAGTTACCATTTTATACCCCCAGGCAAGGTTGAAGACCAGCTGCCCCGATGCTACCCATCCTACGCTCGATGTTCGAACCTTCGTATTTGTCGTGCCCGACTTCCAGGTAGTCTTCGACTTGGCTCCCGGAGGGTCGCGAAGCACCATTAGCGGTTTGTCAGGACCTTCGGTAACGAAGTTGTTGCCCTGCGACAATTCACCGATGGTGATGGCCGTAAGTTTATCCCATACGTACGTGCGACCATTCTTTTCGAACGAGACACTGAAGTTGCGCTTATAAGGTGATGTCACATTGGGGGCTCCGCAGACCCACGAGTATGTGGTCATTCCTTGTTCGTCAAGCAGTTTCTGGTCTTTCTTCAAGTTATAGATTTCACCTGCCTTCAGTCCCGTTGAATCCGGTTTTTCGATGTAGCCTACGACGGATTGTTCATCGCCCATTTCGTTCGATAATGTGATCGTCAGGTCGTTCAGCGGTATGGTATCAGTGACAACCTTCGGGGATGCATCCCTGTTCATGTATGCCTCGTAGCCTCGGATCTTGAACGTATAGGGTTCATCCATCTGGAAAATCGGATAGCCGAAGCGATATTTGACCGGGCCGTCGGCTGCCTTCTCCCAGATGTTCGTAATGTCTGTGGTGTCCCCCGATGCCACCTCATAGCGCAGTATGTCGTGTTCACCGAAGGCACCTTCCGGATTGTCACTCTGCCATATCTCGAGTGTCGGCACGGCAAAGTAGGTGAATACGTGCTTGGTATTATAGCTGTAATAGTCGCAAACCGATCCTCCACTTTCTTCAGTGACTATCAGGGAGTCGGTCAACGTCTTCGATACGGTGCTCAGGTCAATCTCCGGCAAAGAGGTGAACTCTATGTCGGGAATCGAGTCAATCTTAACACTCTTGGTGATGTACTTGAGGGGTGGCAGCATAGCCGAGAATTCTCCGGTCAGCGAGTCAGTGCGGATATAGATGTACTTCGAATTGTCGCCCTTCCCTGCCCAGGAACTGCTGTTGACCGACGTCGTGTCGCTCTCGAATGTGCGAATACTGTCGGATGGTGTGATATGGTCATCCTGGCAGTTGAATGAGAACGACTCGTTGTTGAGCTTCAGCATGATGGTGGCAATACCGATGTTGTTCTTCGAAGCGCCGAAACCTACCGAAAGCGTATCGTTGCGTTCGCCGCCTCCCACGCGACCCACAAAGTTGACCAGCGTGGAGTCGGCAAAGTCGTAGGTCATGGCTCGATCGAAATTGAAGGTGCCTTCGTAGGGGAAGCGTCCACCATGAACCATCGTATGATAATCGAGTTTCGCCTCGACATAGTGCTCGCCGATAGGGACAGAGATGTTATAGTAGCCATCCGAATTGGTCTGCTGGGCCTTGCCGTCCTTCGACTGCAGATCCCCATCCACATAGAGCATGATGCCTTCGGCGGGGATGTTGGTGCCTGCATAATAGATGTAGCCTTCCATCGGGAACGATGACACATCCTCGAAGTTGACGTTGTTGGCAGTCAAACTGGTTGGGCTGACAAACATCGACGATGAATTGGGGCTGAACTGATGGATGCCAAGGAGCGGCACCACCTTATAGTTTGTTCCGTCCTGCTGGAAGGGGATGCCTCGGATGATGTAGTCGCCGGCAGCATCGGTCATGCCATAAAGCTTGAGCAATTGCGGCACCACATCCGACGGAACCGCGTTAGCTCCGATCTCCGGGTGATTCTCAAGGCAGATGCCATCCTGTTTGGTCACGTCGAAAGCATAATCACGCATGTTGATGCCTTCGTCGAGCGGCCAGTAGAGCAGCAGATCCTTTTCGGTGCCGCCAAGGATGCGGTCGAAGTTGCCCTCTATCTCCCTGGTCGAAAGCGCACGGTTCCACAGGCGCACGTCATCGACGTTGCCACGGAACGTGCTGCCCGTGTTGTGCAGCGAGCCGCCCAAGCTGAGGGTCGTTACGGCTGCCTTGCCGCAGGCATTCCACGCCGTACTCGAAACGGGGAGCGTGTCGCAAACCAGGCTGTCAGTGCCTGCCGCGAAGATCCAGCTGCCGTCCTTATAGCGGGCAGTGATATGCGTGAAGTCGTTGTCGTCGAATGGCAGGTCGTGGAACTCCGTCACCCTGTATTCCTTCGGGTTGTCTGGCGTCAGGTCAACGGCATAAAGGCAATAGACCGAATTGACAGCATCGCTGGTCCTTGCATTTTTCACCGTGGCATCGACGTTGCAGGTGACAATCGTATTCACATCGCTTTCGACGCTCAGAGGAACCACCTGGCTGAGGTCATTGGTGGTCCAGGCGTCACCCATCATCGAGGGTGTCAGGTCGGAGGCTGCCACCAACTGACCCTGCTCCTTGCCCAGCGCCTGGGTGTAGTAGCAGTTGTCAAGCCGATGGGAGTCACCGTTGCGCGAACGTGCAAAAGTGGAGAAGCCTTCGGTGGCAGGAACACTCTCGGGGTTGACCAGGCAGTCGGTAAACTGCGCAGTGTGACCATCGTGTATCCATCCGATCATTCCGCCGCAGTTGGTCAGTCCGTCGCCCTTGATGACGCCGTCGAAGAGGCAGGAATGGAGGTTGAGCAAACTGGCTCCGGTGATGGCGACAAGTCCGCCATGGGTGCCGTCGCCCTTGAAACGGCTTTCGATGGTTACCGACGAACGGCAGCGAGTCAGCGAAACTGCACCATTGGAACATCCGCCGACGATGCCGCCTGCAAATTTGGCATTGGTGCTGATCTTGCCCGTCACGTGGAGGTCACTCACCTCGAATCCATCGCCCACATAACTGAACGGTGCCGTACGATAGCCCGACGATCCATTCGTAGAGCTATACACATAATAATCGACCGTAAGCGTATGTCCGTTGCCCTCGAAGTGTCCCCGATAGCTGTTGGCCTCGGTGTCGCCGACCATCGTCTGACTGTCTGCCAGATCGACATCCGCCGTCATCACGGCATTGAGCATCGTGTTGCCACCGTTGACGAGCGAGGCAAAGCGCTCCCAGTCGGCAGCCGAGGCAATGATGAAGCGTCCGTCGGCATCGTAGCCATTGCGGAGTTCGGCAGTCACCTCGTAGCTCGATGGGTCGCCGATGCGCTTCACGCCAAGTTCGAGGGCATTGGCGAGGTGGAGGAATGCCTGCTGCGACTCGCCGCCCTCAATCATGGGTTTGGCCCACAGCTGAAGCGTAAGCTCATTCCCGCCATTGAGGACAGAAGCATACTTTGCCGTATCGGCCTTCCACGCAAGACCCTTGCCTTCACCATCGATATAACGTGAGAGATATTGCGGGCCATCGGATGACTCGTCGGCAGATGATTTTACCAGATTGACACGAACACCATTCACAGCCGTGCCGGTGCCAAACGAAATGTGACCGGTGATGGTGCCACGCGCCTGCGAGAATCCTGGTGTTATCATCGAACCTGTCTGCACAAACTGTTCTTCACACTTCGCTCCGTATGCCTCTACCGTATATTCATAATAGGTACCTGCAGCCACTCGCGTGTCTTTGTATTCATACTCGGATGCGGTGCCATGAATGGCATCGTCGAGCAGCGTCCATTCCTCGGTGCCTATCGGTCGGCGAAGCACGCGATAATAGGCATCGTTGGTCTTGTCGGCGCGCGCTACCTTCCAGCTTACAATCACGAGTCCATCTTCAGTGCCGGTGGTAGCCTTCACTTCGCTGATGTAGCTGCCCACCGGGAGGTTGCAGGTAAGGACATTCGAATAGAGCTCCTTGCCATTGACGGTAGTCATCACGCGATATTCTACAAGATCGCACACCGAGCCCTCCGTATCGTAATGGGTTTCGTATTGCTTGGTGTCGATGGGCAGGGTTTCGCCGACAGCCTTCCAGGTGGTTGTACCAAGCGGACGGTAGTCGATGCGCCAGTCCAAACCCTTCAGCTGGATATTGTACTCCCACACCAGACGCACCACCTTCTCGTACGAGCGGTCCTGGGTCAACTTGATGGGAACTTCCATCAAGGTGCTGACCGACTGCTCTTCCCACAGGTCGGCCGACGAATGGGTAGAGGATTGCCCGGGAAGGTTGACAAGGTTCTCCTTATATCCCTCCTCCAGCAACGAAGGGAGGAACACCACGCGGTAGGTATAATCCTTGTCGTACTCAATGTTCTTATCCGTATATTTCAGGTTCGTGCTTGAACCGTTAAGCGTGGCCAGCAGCTTGTATCCATCGGTTCGGACATTGACGCCCTTGTCGTAGCGGAGCACATACCATTTGCCATCGGTACTGCAATCCACAGTGCCGGTGCTGCTGCCATCATAGTAGTATGCCTTGTCACGCTTGCTCCAGGTGATGGTGTTGCATTTGTTCCATTTATCGAATTCAACACTGATTTTCTCGGGTCGAGTATAAGGATTCACCATGCCGGTGACGTAGGTCTGATAATACCACACGTCCGAAAACCGACATTCAGCATCTTTGGTGGACACGTTCGATGCACCGCGATATTGCAGTACGACAGGCGTAGTATAGGCTCCCCCATCCACATACCACTTGTTGAATTGGATATCCATCTTATTGTTCGATCGGTGCGTAAGGGCGACGTCATCGGAAACAAGATAGAAGTCACCCGATCTCTTGATTTTCGAATTATTAAAGAATAGATATTGCGTGACATTATAATACTGCTTCAGGTAACGCGAATCCTTGGTAATATCCCTCATGTCCTTAGCCTTGAAGGTCAGCGATCCCTCGGTGTCCCATTCGTACGATAACTTAGGCATAGGCCTGTCCTCATCGAAATAATCCAGGTCGATATCCTTCTCATACTGGAACCATCCCCACTGACGGGTATCCTTGAAGACGAGACGATTCTTGAAGATAATCCGCTTCACGCCATCCAGGAATGCCTGGCGGCGAGGAAGGAAACGCACCTTCACATGACCATTGTCCGTATCGAGGTTGTAGGTGTGGAATGAACCATATTGCTGATCGTCATCGACGGCATAGGTCACATACGAGCCATCGGTTTTTTCCTTCTTCCACGTGCCAAGCCTATGGAGTACATTGTCCTGGGTCACGACGTAAACCTCGCCTTCAAGAAGAGTCTGCTTCACCTCGCTGTCATGCCACAGCATGTTCCATGATGACTTATCGAAGTTGATGATCATGTCGCAGCAGACACGCATCTCGAACTCGAAATAGAACTGGTCCTTTTCGCCGTCGAAACGTTTCCGGGTCCAAAACCAATCGAGATGATTCGAGTCGTAGCTGTCGCCGTCATAACCGAAATAGCGGTTCTCGTTTCGGAAGGTATAGGTGCCTCCGCCTCCTTCACTTCCATTGATCTTCTCGTATTGCCATCCAGCGAATACGGGAGCTGCCCCCATCGCCATCAAAATGAGCGACAGGGCAAATTGCCGAATAAAATGTTTAGTGCTCATAATATTCATTTATTTGTTGTATTAGTCCTATTTAGTGTCAAGGTAGCAGGTACGAACTTGCCGGCGTTAAGCGTGGCTGTAGCCGTACCTTCGTAGGTATCGCCAGCAGTGCTCTGAACGGTAAAGAAGTAATCACGTTTCCCCGTTGGGAATAATGCCACATAGACATCATTCAGGCCATTGGCCGTACTGATTGTCAGTATTTTATTCGATTCGTCCAATATGCCATTCGCTTTCACATCTTCGGGTTTGCTTTGCGACACACGAATTGAAACCGAAGTCGGATATTCACTACCCGATTCATCAGAATAGCAGATCGAAAGATTATTGACGGTGATGCTATTTCCATCCTCATCCACAAACGAAAACCTGCAGATGGCAAGCAAGCTCTTCATCTGTATGGTTGCCGAGGCTGTATTGTCCGTAACGGATTCAATCTTCGCAATTCCGCAAATGAAGTGGTAATCCTTAGCCAGGGTTTCGAGTGTTCCATCCTGATTTTTCAGGTCAAGAGTGAAAGTCACATCATTCGGGGTTGAAGAAATATGATTTTCTTTATATGGATATACGACAGCAACTCGGTCACCCTCTTTGCATACAATTTCACCATCAAAGGAGGATGTTGCTGCAGTTGCTGTAGCCTTTAAATAACCAATACTTGTGCCTGGTGCCCCATATAGATCGGAAAGATTACAATATGCCAAACGATCATCTTTTGTCCAGGAAGCCGACAATGTTTTTCCTCCTGCATCTTCCAGGGATGCACGAGTAAGTGCAACGAGCGAACGTGTGACCTCATCTTCCTCAACCTGCGCGATGGTAAGTTGTCGCAATTTGCGTCCATCGTCATTCACAAATGTCTCGTCATCACCTGATGTTGAACAACAGGTGAAAAACACCAGCAAGATTGCAGCCGACAGAATAAATTTGGTTTTCATAATAATTTGGTTTTAAGTAAAAGAAGTGAGCATTCGCAACAATCATTCATCCCATGGACTATTTCTATGAGGAGGGGCTGACTCTTGGTTGAAACCGCCGGTATCATCCTCTCCATAGCCTGACATCGTGACACTGGGACCACCACTGGTGCAAATGATGGACGGAAATTCATCCATCCTAATGATTTGCATCTGAGGGGAATTATAATGTTTTTTCATAATTCTATTTTTTACAAATTACAACATTAATAAATCGGACATGCAAAAATAGCGATAAAATGAATATCTACCAACTTATGTTTTAAAAAAATCAAAAATCATAGCGACAAATGGAGAAAATGGCGACAAAATGGGGGAATGGGCTCATTTTTTGTCGCGTCCTGTCGATATAAAAAGAAATATCCTTGAAACATTTGTTCAAGGATTTTCAACGTTCTGCTGCCTGATTGCCCTATCAATCTGCACCTTGTAGAATAAACAAGAGGTGAAGAAGTAGATCAGCGACTGCGCCCACAGCGCAAAGTACTCGGTGCTGATGTCCTGCAGCGTGGCACCCATACTATTCACAGCCACAAATCCATTCATGCCAAATGTGCTGGGTATAAGCCAAGAGACACCTTTCCAGAATGCCGGTATGGATTCTGATGGCCAAGAGAGGCCTGCAATGAAAAGGAAAGGAAGAGAAGTGACAACCACCAACAACATCACATTCTCACGATAGCGTACCAGACACGAAAGCGTAATACCGAAGAAGATACAAGCAAGAAGATAAGGCACAAGCAATCCAATCAAAGCTTGCGGTGAACTCAGCATTGGGAAGTGGAACAATTTAGGCAAGACAAGCGTGAGATAGGCAGCCACTACAGCATAAATCATGAAGTAGCATAGCGCTTTGCCCATGACAATACGGAACAAACCGCGATAATGCCGGTCGATAGGGATTAGTTCGCCATAACGATTGTTCTCACGATTGGTGCCTGCAGCAAGACCTATACCCAACAGCAAGGTCTGCTGAATGACAAGAATGAGGACAGCGGGAAGCAGGAAGCTGCCATATCCTCCCGAAGGATTAAAAATCGGCACCTCATCAAAGTCAAGCGGACGCAACGTAACCTCATCATCACGATCGGTAAAACCTGAGGAGCGGGACAATTGGATTTCGGAACCCATCTTAGACGAAACAGCCTGTACCGTTTGATAGATAGCCTTGTAGGATAACATCATACTCATGTCACAGAAGAGACTGACATGAGCCTGATCGCCTCGATTGATATTGGTGTCGAAATCAGAAGGGAACCAGAGCACACCGTTTACTTGATGGAGACCGACCAGATTACGCGCCTCGGTCAGACTCATGCAATGATAAGCTACCTTGACATCGGGCGAAGCGTCGCACAAACGAATGAACTCACGGCTTTCGGCCGAATGACTGTAGTCAACAACAGCCACCGGCACATCGCGCACTACCTCGTTGTTGTAAATCCAGGAATACACCAAGGGATAAGCAAGAGGTGCAAGCACAAAGAAGATGAGCACAGCCTCATCCTTGACGGTCATCTTCATCTCGTTCGCCCAGACGACCGCCATGTCATGAATGCCCTCTCGGAATATTCGCTTTATTTTTTCAAAATTCATTGCCTTGTCGGATGTTTCGGTAAACTACGGAATATATTTATAGACCATCATAGCCCTGTAGATGTTGCGCATGACGAAGAATGGCAGTATCATGAAGATGATAAGCATCGTCCAATGCGGCCAGGCATAGACAAGCGGGAACCCGTTGAAGATATTGGTCTGATATATTATAAAATAATGACGCAACGGGAAAATCCATGACAAAAGCTGCAACGCGCCATCCATAGCAAAGACGGGGAAGGTACAACCCGACATACTGAATCCAAGCATTGCCAACAGACTGCACATCGTCATCGACATACGAAGTGAGGGAGCCAAGCCAAAAAGGAAAACCCCGAAGCTTTGCGACGATACCACCGCAACAAAACCAAGCAGAAGGATTGCCCATACACCACCAGGATGCGGGAAGTCGAGCACATAGTAAATGTAGAACTCGAAGCCATAGAAGACGAGCAGGAAAACGATTGTTTGGGGAATCATCTTGCCAATGACAGCCACGATGGGATCGCCATCGGCCATCAGCATCCATTCATGCGATGTACCGAACTTCAATTCTGTGCCGATGGAATAAGCCGAGATCAGGAACATCATCAGCATCAGTAGCCCAGGCGCCATAGTGGTCGTAAGATAGATATTATAGCTTGACCACGGATTGTTCAAGAGATGCGTATCTACAGAGATTGGTTGCAAATAAGCAAGAATCTCGTGTTCAGTCTTGCCAATGGCCGATAGTTTCTGCTGTCCTACTCCAGCTGAACCTAAGGTGGCAACCGTTTTCAAATCGCGGAAAGTGTTGGAACCCGCCGTCAAATATGCATTGTTGTAATAGAATGAAATTTTTGGCTGATGCGACAAAGATAATCCGCCGGTTGTACCTTCGGGAATGAAGAGGAAGGCATAAATCTCGCCCCGCTGGATGGCATTGCGGGCATCATTGACATTGGCGTAATGCCCCACGACTTGCGATGTCTGGAAGCTGTCGAGCTTACGAATAAGCTGACGCGAGGTGGACGTATTGTCCTGATCTACCACACCCACAGGTAATTCCTCCACCTGGCCTGCACTCAGCAACGTCGTCATAAACATGATGACGGTGATGGGTATCAGCACCATGCAGAACAAGTAGATGGGATTCTTGAACACCAGGATACGGCATTCACGTCCAGCAATCTGTATGATTCGCGAGAGTGTATTCATCTTAATCCTTAATGATCAGACTCATGCCTGGACGAAGACCTTCAAACTTCTCCGTAGGTGTTGCCTTCACCTCGAAGGTCTTGAGGTCATATTGTCCGTTCGCCTTGGTAGCCTTCCAAGTTGCGAACGAACCTTCATCCTTCATGTAAGTTACCTTTAATTGCAATTCCTTCTTGAAAGCAGGGATATATGCCGTTTTGACATCACCGACTTTCATGCCGTTGAGTTGGTCTTCACGAATATTGAAGATACCCCACATGTCATCCATGATGGAGATGGTCATGATGGGAGATCCGAGACCGACAAGTTCGCCCTCCTTAGGATAGATGGCGCTAACCTCTCCCGCAACAGTAGCCACCTGAACAGTTTCGCGAAGCATCGAATTGATGAGATCTACTGCACCTTGCGCAGCTTCGACCTGTTTGCGGGCAGCCTGCTTCTCCTGGACACGTGCTCCATTACGTGCCATGTCGTACTGGCTTTTTGCAGCATCAACCTGTGCCTTCGAAGCCTTGTAGGCAGCAAAAGCCTCATCGCGCTTCTGAGCACTGACCACACCCTCATCGAAGAGATTTTGCACACGCTTATAGGTCTTCTCGGCAATTTCGCTGGCAGCCAAGGCTGCCTGATACATCTGGAAGGCACCCTGAATAGTCTCGGCACGGGCACCAATCTGCGTCATCTCGCTTATTGCAGCAGCTGCACCCTCAGTAGCCTCGGCCACTTTCTGCTGGGCAGTTGCCTCAGGCGCTTCAAGAATTACGAGCGTATCGCCCACATTCACATAGTCGCCCTCTTCAACACGGATGTCGAGCACACGCCCAGGAAGTTTGCTGGAAACGCGGAATTCCGAAACCTCAACCTCACCTTGAATGATCTCCTCACTCCTACCAAGTGTAAAGAAACCGATAAGGCCAATCACTACTACTACTGCCAACAGGCCAAAGACGGCCAGTAGGATGTTGTTATGTTCTCTATTTTCTGTCATATTATTAATATTTATTACATTTCGAACAATTCAGAATCCTTGCTGAAGGACACCCAATGCCTTCTTCAAGTTCACTTGTGCAAGTTTGACATCAATTTCTGCATCAATCAGCTGCGACTTGGCCTGCTGCCATGCTGTCTGGGCAGCCATCACTTCGGTAGTCTCAATTACCCCCTCTCGGAAACCGACATTGGCGCAACGGAGATTTTCCTCCGCATTAGCGACATTGCGGGTTGCCATCTGCAGGCGTTTCTTCGCCTCATCAACCTTAAAGCGACTTTGCTCCACCTGAAGGTCAATCTTTTCGCGTGCATCGTCAAGTTCCAGACGAGCAATATTGGTGGCAGTCTTGCTGGCACGAACCTTATAGACACCTTCAAACCAATTCCAAACCGGAACCTGCACGAGAACACCAACGTTCCAGACTCCCGCGAACTTCTTTTCAAAGCCATTGAACACATTCGGGTTGGAAACAAGGTAACCACCCGTCAAAGCGACATGGGGCAGGAAAGCAGAACGTGTGAGATTGGTAGTCTGTTTGCTAAGTTCTACAGTACGTTCAAGCATATTGAGTTCGGGACGACTATCGGGCGAAAGACCTTCCAATACAGCAACATCGTCCACAATATTCAATATTTCATTATCCTCGTCAGCAAGGATAATCTCGCTCGTGGCTGGAATGCCGCAAAGTTGACAGAGGAGCATCTTGGAGAGTGTGAGGCCATCCTCTACCTGTGTGAGTTGCATATCAGCCTCGTTGACTTTCACATCTACCTTCAATCCATCAGCACGCGTAGCCAGGCCCTCGTCTATCATCTTATGGACATCATCGCTAAGTTTCGACACAAGGTCACGATAACTGAGCGCAAGGCGCTGCTTCTGTTTGAGCGATACCACAAGCCAATAGGTCTTGTCGATGTCGTAAAGCGTATTCTGTATCATGCCACGCAAATCGTCAGCTGCAATCTTTTCGGCAATATCAGCCATCTTATTGGCTGCAACAATAGCGCCACCCATGTAAATAGGTTGACGAGCCATCACCGACCCCATCCACATGTTGCGGTTGTCGGTGTGGAAGGCATCAACGATGCCTTGTCCTACAGCATCACCCATTTGTGCTAATCCAGGACCAAGATTTTGGAAAATGGTACCAAAGTCCTGTGCAGTAGTGAGCGAAATCATTCCATTCTGAGCTAATTCAGCGAGCAAAGTGCTCAGATTGGAGCCCAACGACGTGGAAAGATTGGTGCCAAGGTTCGAAAAAGCAGCCTTATTCTCATCACTGAGCAAGGAGACCTGCTTGTTGAAATATTCGTAACCGCCCACAGCATCAATCTTTGGCAGATAACTGGTGCGCGCAGCCTTGCGAACATCCTTCGCTACATCTTGCTTGAGACGAGTGGCATTCAGCTGATTATTATTACGCAGTGCCATAGCTCGACAACTATCAAGCGTCAACGTCATCTGTGAAAAGACGGGTAAAGAAAGGACTGCCAATAAAGCAAAAAACAAATATTTTTTCATATAAAAGTGAAATGAAAATATGCACAATATACGCCGCAAATATATTTAATTATGAGCAGAAAAAAAAATAATTTACCAATATTTTGTAATATTTGCTTGAAAAAATTGTTTTTAATGCAAATTTATATTATCTTTGCGCATAAATTATTGGTTTATTTTCGAAACAATCGCAAAAATGATAGAATATTTGAAGGGGGAAATTACAGAACTCGACCCAACCATGGCCGTCGTAGAGTGTCATGGAGTAGGCTATGCCTGTGCCATCTCGGTCTATACCTACGACCACCTGAAGAAAGGTCAGGTGCAGAAGATTTATGTCAGTGAGTCGATACGCGAAGATGCCCACCTCCTCTATGGATTCTCGTCGAAACAGGAGCGCGGACTCTACGAACTGCTCATCACCGTGAGCGGCGTGGGTCCCAACACAGCGCGCTGTATCCTTTCGAGCTTATCGCCCGATGAACTTGTAGCCGTAGTAAGCAGTGGCAATGATCGTCAGCTCAAGAACGTGAAAGGTATCGGTGCAAAGACCGCCCAGCGCATCATCGTCGATCTGCGCGACAAGGTAGGCAAGCTTGGCATCAATGCAGCGACCGACAAGACAAGCGTTCTCGTCGCCAGCAACGAGCATGGCGATGAGGCTATCCAGGCACTCATGGCATTGGGCTATCCCCAAGCAAATGCGCAAAAAGCCATCAACCAACTGCTCGCAAAAGACCCTTCGATGTCAGTTCAGGCCCTCATCAAGGCTGGTCTGCACATGATGTAAGATAATATTTGCGATTCTTCTTTCCATTGGTCATCGTGCGTATCGCATCAACCACCTCATAGCTGATCGGGACTTTCCAGTTCTCGGTCAGTTTTTCCTTTAAATATCGTGCAAGTTCCCTTTTGTTGAATGAATTACCCTCTTGAAGCACAACTAACAACTTCGGTACCTGTCCCATCACAGGATGCGAGACGGGAATGCAAAGACAATCCAGAATCCCTGCGAAACCCATGGCAGCATCTTCTACCTCTATTGGGCTTAACTTCAAGCCTCCGATGTTGATGAATTCGCTGGAACGTCCAGTCAAGAACAATCGGCCTTCAACATCAAGATAGCCCAGATCGGTGGTTTGGAATATCTTGCCAACAGGTTCAAGTTGCATATTCCCTCCTGCATCTTCATTCAGATATCCTGCCATCAGTATCGGCCCACTCACACAGATTTCCCCATCGGGGCCTATCTTTACCTCGGAATGCTTCATTGCAGGTCCGACACAACCTTGTAAGATAGATTGCGACTGATGATAAGGATAGGTACAGACTATGCCCGTTTCGGTACTTGCATAGGTGTTATATAACTTCACGCAACTGCTGCATATCGACGGTAGCAATTGGGGCGGCACCGGTTTCAATGAATTCGATGCAATCGGCAAGTTCTGCCAAACGCTCACGACAGCATTGCAGCAGCATTCGAATAGCACTGGGCACAAGGAATGTTGCAGATTTTGCCTTGTCATTGGAAGTGGAGGCTGGACGAAGTGCGTCGAACAATGCCTCCAAATCCTTCAACCCGTCAAGTATATGAAGCGTTCCCCCTGTCATGAAGACAGGAAGCATCTTGCTCCACGGACCGAAATGGTCTAAAGGTCCGCAAACCACAAAGGTCAGCCCATGGTGGAAGCCCATCGCATCAATTAGATTTTCGCCATTGGCTATCATTCCTTCGTCGCTCAGCAACACAGCCTTGGGATTACCAGTAGAACCTGTAGTATAAAGGATGTCACATCGTGCTCCGATCAGATGCAGGGCAAGAAAACGCACCACGTATGCAATGTCCTGCGTACACTTTTGTATATAAAATTGTCCTTCTTGAACATGTTCAATGTCACAAAGTATAAGCGCCTCCTTCCCTACTTCATCCCACAATTGGGCATAAGTCAACTGCTCGCCATGACAAATCACAGCGGGATCGTCGGGATAGCGCTCCACGACCTTCGCAACATAATCAATCCATCTCACTGCTTCTCGGCAAGTTTGCGTTCGACCAAAGCAACCAGCGAATCAAGGTTGCGTAGATTCTTCGGCGTAGCATCACGGCTATCCAACAGGATGCCATATTCGTCGGACAAAGTCATCAGAATCGTAGTCACACCCAGCGAATCAAGTTCCTGATAAAGCGTATCGCTATCAAGGTCCACCAGTGGTAGCTGGTCTTCGAGCAAAATGCGGATTCTTTCTTTCATTTTATACACCTTTTAAAATATAGTCTCGTAAAGATTTGTCATGGCTGACAAGCCAATCGAATAAAAGCGGCGGCACAATCCATGCCATCAGCACCACCACGCCCATGCCGACGATGGTCACCTCAGCCAAGGAATGTAGGGCTGGATGCTTAGCCAGAATCAGCACACCGATGCCGACGAACATAATAAGCGCAGAAAGCAGGATGCTGCGACGATGACTCATCAAGGTTAGATGGACAGTTCGTCCCGTTCTGACAGATTGGCGATAATCGCTAATCAGTCCCTCCACCACAAAAATTGTATAATCGTCTCCTTGACCGAAAATGAATGTGGCAAGAATGATGTTGACAATATTAAACTGAATATCCAGCAGCTGCATGATGCCCAAAATCCAGATCCAGCCAATCAGCATCGGCAGAAAAGCAAGACACGCCAGCTCGATGCGCCCGAAACTGATCCACAAGAACAGGAAGACGATGAGCGAACACGCTATACCGATATAGTTGAAATCGGACGTCAGCGCACTCAAGACACGCCGGTTCAGCCCAGGCAGATCAAAGCCTCCGGTCATCAGTTCCACTTCGTCCACATATTCAAGAGGCACGGAAAGTTGGGCCACATACTTCCCCGTCTCCAGCTGGACAAGACCTGTGAGGATATTGTTTGTCAGAGGAGAGAAACTTTCGATTTGACAGGTGTCGGCCGTTGTCATCGACAAGAGGTTCGCAAAGGGCAAAAAAGCATCTTCGGCAAAACCTGCTCGGACCGCATCCTCCTGAAATGATGAATAGCTGAAACGTCCATCCCTTTCAAGACTTTGCCAATAGTTGTTCCAGCGTGCCAAACGCTCCTGCTGCAATTGAGTACCCGGGAGCAACAGCGCAGGGTTCTTCTGCAAGGCTATCATACCCTTCCCTGCAAGGCTGTCAACCACCTGCGTCTTATCTTCCAGTTCGGACAATCCATTGGCTGAAAGATAAACCGTTGCAAACCCCTTCTTTTGTCCATTTAGCTCCGAGAGGCGTACGAAGTCGGTTCGCTGCTCGTCGGACATATAGTTGATGTGGTTCAGATCGGTATCGAAACTGGTGTCGAGGCTGAACCATGCTAAGGCTAACGTCAGGATAAGGAGAATGCCTCCGAAAAGAAAACGATGGGAAGACTTCGGACGAGAACCAATCGAAAACACTTCATCATCTGCCGCAACCCGGCGCGGCACCTTCATGTTTCGAGCGATATGCGGGAGAATTAGAAGGGTGAACAGGATGGTGCCGACAAGCATCAAGGCGGCAAATATCCCCAGGTCGCGAATTGCTGTAGCCTTGAGGGGTATCAAGGTCAGGAAGGCTCCCACTGTTGTGATATTGCCGATCAGAAGAGGAGAAACAAGTTCGCGCCAATCGCCGCCATCCCGCCTGTGGCATAGGAAATGCAAAGGGTAATTGACGGCAATGCCGATGAGGATGGAAGACATTCCCACCACAATCAGCGAAATCTCGGCATGAACCAAACGCATGAGTCCCAAACCAAAGCAGAAACCAAAAACAATGGTAACCAGAATATACATCAATGGCCTGAAACTGCGGAAAGCGTACAAGAGAAGAGCCAGAATCAGGACTATGGCAAAAACGGCAGAGAACAGCGTATCGCGACGGATCTGCGTGCTATTGCCGACGGCAATGACAGGGGAACCTGTAGCCCGAACGGTCACCCGTTCGGCCAACTGCACTTCCTGACCAATCTCGTCGAGCATCCTTATCAGCCTTGCATTGCCTGCACTCTCACTGCTGCCGTATGGAGAAGCAAGAGGAACCAGGCAACACAACGAATCGGGCGTAAAAAGATAGCCATCAATATTCACCAGACCCAGCTCAGGCTGGTAATCTCGCAGCGATGCAGCGACACGGTTACCAAGTCCAAGCGGATCGTATTGCAGCATGGGCTGAAGAAAGGTCCCCGATGAAGAGGCCAAGAGATGCCGCACCCTAAGGAGGCGCTTCTCAACAAAGGTGGAATCTGCATCCGCCTGCATCGTCATCAGTGAGTCCAAGGCCTGATAGTCCTGCTCCTTCAAATAATAAGGCAGATGTGCATAGACAAATTCGAAAACGTCGAGGATGCGCTCCACATCAACCTGGGGCTGCCAGGAGTCAATGATGCATCGGGTCGTATCGCGTTCGGAAAGCAAGTTGCCAAAATGCGCTACCGCTGATATCAGTTTCTGAGGATCAGCTTTCGACGGAAAGGACTTCTCATCGATGAACTGAAGAACAATCTTGTCGCCAGCTGCCACGTCCTGATAGATTGACATCGCCTGCTTGTACTCGTCATCGACAGGCAGGAAGTCGGTGACCTGCTCCATGAATTCCAATTGCGAAACAAGCATAACAAGTGTGGCTACCACGACAGAGAGCAGCAGCCACAACCTACCACGATGGGAGTCGAAATATCGATATGTCTTCTCAAAGAATCGGACGTTCATCTCACAGATCCTTGATGAATGTGCAGCGACGCTTATGCAGGTTCTTGTCGAAGTCTCCCCACAAGTTGGAGATCTTATGATTGGTTTCGAGCTCGTTGTTCGACTCTACGAATTTGTAACCATTGGCCTTGAACTGCGGAATAAGCTCAGTAAAGAGCAGGGCATTGACGCCCTTACCCTGCATATCGGGACGAACAGCGATGAGCAGGAGATCGCAGGTGTCGGTGCCGCCGTGCAGCAACCTTCCCAAGAAACTGTCGGCTGTGAGGTACATGGCACGAGCCAGATAAAACCAGCCCAGCGGCCACATCTTTCCACGCGCCTTCTGCTGGGCTCGACTAAGGGAAGGACAGGCGATACCAAAGGCAAGCAGATTGTCATCATTATCGACTATAAGGCGTATCAAGTCGAGACGCACCTGAGGAAGATAGAGGTTGATATAATAATCAATCTGCCGATCGGTCAATGGCGTAAAACCATAAATCTCGGAATACGCCTGATTGTAAAGCTCAAAGATGCGATGCCCATATCGCTCAACAAGTATCTTGGAGTCGGTGAACTTCAATGCGCGCAATCCATAACGGCGAGCGGAAATCTCTGCCACACGACGATGTTTTTCGGGAACTTCATCCACCATCGGCATCCGATACTCGTTCCAATATGCTTCGGGCCTCATCCCATACGCTTCGAAATGCTTAGGATAATAGGCATAGTTATAGAGTTCGGCAGAAGTACACAGTTGGTCAAAACCTTTGATTAGGCAACCCTCATAATCCAAATCGGTCAAGCCCAAAGGGCCGACAATTTCCTTCATGCCCTTGCTTCTGCCCCACTCCGACACCTTGTCGAGCAAAGCACGGCTCACAGTTTCATCGTCAATAAAATCGAGGTAGCAGAAACGGCATTGCTCCTTGCCCACCCGCTGGTTGGAGTGCCGATTGATAATGCCGGCAGCGCGCCCCACCAACCTGCCTTCGCGAGAAGCCAGAAAGAATACGGCTTCACAAAAGTCAAAGGCGGGATTCTTCGACGGGTCAAGACAGTCGATTTCGGACTCAATCATCGGAGGGACAAAAGCATCAACACCACGATACAATTCCAACTGAAACTGTACGAACCGTTTGAGTGCCTTTCTGCCCTTGATCTCTTCGATGACTATCATTATGCCTTATTCCTGTTATCCCTTCTCTCCAAATGCGAGGTTTCCTGCATCACCCAGACCCGGGACAATATACTTATGCTGATCGAGCATATCATCGACTGCGGCAACATAAAGGACAGCTTCCTCGGGAAGATTCTCATTGAGGTAATCGAGCGCCTCACAACTGGCAATCACCGAACAAATAAAGAGTTTCGTAGGTGTGCCCTTGGCGAGCAATGCTTCGTAGGCAAGCTGCATCGACGATCCGGTGGCAAGCATAGGATCACAGATAATGAGCACTTTGCCGTCGAGGGAGGGCGCAGAAATATACTCAATCGAAATATCAAAATTGAAATCAGTGTCGGCATCATATCGACGATAGGCACTGACAAAGGCATTTTCTGCATCGTCAAAGATATTGATAACACCCTGATGAAGCGGCAAACCGGCACGAAGAATGGCACTTACGACAATTGTATCGGATGGAACATTAGTTTCAGCTATTCCGAGCGGAGAAGTGATATCCTCAACATGATAGGTCAGCTCCTTGCTGATCTCGTAAGCCATTATTTCACCGATACGCTCAATGTTGCGACGGAAACGCATCCTGTCGGTCTGAATATTCACATCACGCAACTCGGAGATGAACTTGTTCACCACGGTGTTTGTCTTTGAAAAATCTACGATCCGCATTTCGAAAAACGATTTTGAAATTTGAAACTTTTAGAATTTATGGGACGCGAAATGCCCAATTAACGGCGCAAATATAATCAATTTTCGACATTTAGCAAAAGATTTCAGACAAAAGTCTTGCTAAAACAAGGTATATTACGTAACTTTGCAACGTCAAAGTATTAAATAATGAGAAAAATAGTATATCTACACGGATTCTCGTCTGCAGGTTCGACCGGCACAGCCACCAATCTCCGTAATCACCTCTATGCCGATTATGGCGTAACGGTAGTTTCGCCCGATATCCCCGTTTCTCCCGCCGAAGCCGTTCCTTTCATCACGAAAGTGATCGAAGAGGAGAAGCCCGACCTGATTATAGGCACCTCGATGGGCGGCATGTACACCGAGCTGCAGCACGGTCATCTGCGCATCTGTGTCAATCCTTCGTTTCACATGGCTCGCCTGCTTACTTTCAAGCACTTGGGGAAAAACGTTGAGTTTCAGAACAAACGTGCCGACGGACAGAAATCGTTCAAGGTCGATAAGAAAATGGTTGCAGAATTCAAGGAAATAGAGACCAAGTTGACGCTCAAGAACATTACTCCAGAAGACAAGCAGCTCATCTGGGGCGTCTTCGGCAAGGACGATCCGACCGTCAACTGCCAGGCGGAATTCAAGAAAGCTTACGGCAACGAACACTTCCGCATCATCGAAGGAGAACATTCTCTCACCGATGCAATGATGAAACGCGACCTGTTGCCTCTCATCAAGCAACTGCTCGAACTATGACACCACGCGTGACCATCATCACAGTGGTACGCAATGACAAAAATCACATTCGCGAAACCATCGTCAGCGCCTTGGCACAAACCAATGTCGAGGTGCAATATTTGGTGCTCGACGGCGCATCGACCGATGGTACAGCCGACATTATACGCAATTTCGAGGGACAACTTGCCTACTGGCACAGCATACCCGACCGAGGAATGTACGATGCCATGAACCAAGCAATCATGATGGCTGATGGCCAATGGATCAGCATCCTCAATTCGGGCGACACTTACGTCTCGCCAACTTCTCTTGCTGACGCTATAGCACAGACCAATTCGGAGAGCAGCATCATCTTCGGACATAGTATCGAAGTCAATCCCGAATGGAATCACGAGATACGGGCAGTATCCGACACCAGCCTATTGCGATTCGCCCCCACCTTCCGACATGGCTCTTCCCTGATACGTTGTGAGGTGCAAAAGTCCCATCTCTTTGACCTCAGTCTGGAAAAACGATTGGGTTACGCCTTGGATTGGGAATTGCTCCATCGGCTTTGGCAAGAAGGTTATAAGTTTCAGATGGTGGATACCTTCATCGAAGCCTACCGCACAGAGGGGTTAAGCAATCACCCCTATCGAAACCTACTCTACAACTACAGAATAACCAGCTACGGTTCAAGCAACAAACTCCCGTTCCTAAAATATTTCATCAAGAATTCTGCAATCGTTTGGCTCAAGAATTCATGTTTCTACAAATTCTCACGAAGCCTTATTCTCGAATATATGGTCAACTCGGTCATTCCACATATCCCCTTCTGGTCATGGCGCAGATGCCTTCTGCGACTTGTCGGCATGAAGATTGGCGAAGGCAGCTTCATCATGAAAAGGAACTATTTTATGAACGCCAACCTCATATCGGTGGGAAAGCATTGCCACATCAACACACAATGTATTCTCGATGGCCGTGGAGGCATCACCATCGGTTCGAGCGTCTCTATTTCTCATCGTGTGAACATCATGACAGGAAGTCATGACTACAAGTCGCGCAACTTCCAAGGCATCTTCAAGCCGATTGTCATCGAGGACTACGTATGGATAGGAGTTGGTGCCACTATACTGCAAGGCGTAACCATCGGTCGAGGGGCCGTAGTTTGTGCCGGAGCTGTAGTGACGAAAGATGTGTCACCTTATGCTGTCGTTGCAGGTGTTCCTGCAGAAACGATTGGCTCACGACCCGAAGATCTCGACTATGAATGCAAGTGGGATGTCCCGCTGACGTAATCTTGTCTTTCCCACAATAGTATAACCAATTTTGGCCAAGACTGGTTATGCTTCGGTCAGAGCATACCCTTTCTTAGCCAAGTTTGGTTATGCTGCGGTCGGAGAATACCCTTTTTCGGCCAAGACTGGTTATGCCTCGGTCGGAGCATACCCTTTTTCGGCCATGATTGGTTATGCCGTTGTCGAAGCATACGTTTTTTCGGCCAAGTCTGGTTATGCCACGGTCGAAGCATACTTTTTTTCGGCCAAGACTGGTTATGCCTCGGCCGAAGAATACCCTTTTTCGGCCAAGTTTGGCTATGCCGCAGTCGGAGCATACCCTTTATTGGCTAAATCTGGTTATGCTGCGGTCGGTGCATACCCTTTCTTGGCTAAGTCTGGTTATGCCGCAGTCGGAGCATACCCTATCTTGGCCGAAAAAGGGTATGCGACTGGAGAAGAATAACCATTCTTGGCCAAAATTGGTCATGACTCGGTCAGATAGAGCATTCTATCAGCGGTCAGAATGTTTTCGCAAAAAATTACCCCGGCATTGCTGTCGGGGTAAACTTTAAGAGAATAATCTTACTTTGTCGAGATGTTGCGCTTCAATACAAGCGCTGTACGAGCAGGGAGATAAAGTTTCAACCAGCCCTTGCCATCCTCCTCATAGGCAGGATCGTGTACAGTTTCGTAAGGTGCATCAGCAGAAACGTTGCCAAAGCCACCAAATTGTGGATCGTCGGAATTGAGAACGAGTTCGTAACGTCCGTTCTTGACCAACAAACCATAATCGGTGTAGCTGCGCTCACCATCGAAATTGAAGACGAAGAGCAGACGACGACGCTCAAATGCAAGAACCTTGTCGCCACGATTGTCCATGATTTCGACCAATGGAGCCTCATTGAACTTCAGTACTGAAGTGATGAGGTGATTTTCGGCAATATCCCATCGGTTGAGGAACTTGAAGTTGAGGTCTTCGTTGTCAACAAGATCCCACTGGCGACGTGCATACTTGTACGACCAGCCGTTGCCTTCGCGCGGGAAGTCGATCCACTCGGGATGTCCGAACTCATTTCCCATAAAATTAAGATAGCCGCCGTTGATGGTGGAAAGGGTGATGAGACGAATCATCTTGTGCAAAGCGATGCCACGATGAACGGTGAGGTTCTCGTCACCAATCTTGAAGTGCCAATACATATCGCTGTCGATAAGGCGGAAGATGACCGTCTTGTCGCCCACAAGCGCCTGATCGTGACTCTCAACGTAGGAAATGGTTTTGCCAGCAGGCGAATTGATGAGCTCGCCGCTTTCGCACAACTGCCATTTGATTTCGGTAGTATTCCAATCCTCGTCGCGACGCTCCTTGAGCAGTTTGATCCAATAGTCAGGCACATTCATCTGCAGGCGATAATTGAATCCGATACCGCCCTCTTCGAATGGAACTGCCAGACCAGGCATACCGCTCACTTCCTCGCCGATGGTTACAGCAGTGGGCTTGAACTCATGGATCAGCGCATTAGCCAAGGTGACATAGCATAGGGCATCACCATCGACATTGGGACTGAAGTAATCGTAAAGATTACCACTGCCTCCCTGATGATCGAGGTAGAGCATCGAACCGACGCCATCGAAACGGAAGCCATCGAACTGATATTCGTCGAGCCAGAACTTGCAGTTCGAAAGCAGGAAGTGCATAACCTCGGGACGAGCATAGTCGAAGCAGAGGCTGTCCCACTGAGGATGTTCACGACGGCCGCCGCTGTGGAAGTACTGGCATGGATCGCCACAGAAATTGCCAAGGCCCTCAAGTTCATTCTTTACCGCGTGCGAGTGAACGATATCCATAATGACAGCAAGACCCAAGTTATGAGCATCGTCGATGAGGTGTTTCAGTTCGTCGGGAGTGCCGAAGCGACTGGAGGCGGCAAAGAAGTTCGAGACATGATAACCAAACGAGCCATAGTAGGGATGCTCCTGAATGGCCATTATCTGAACGGCAGTGTAACCAAGTCGTGCAATACGCGGCAGAACATTCACACGGAACTCTTCGTACGAACCGACCTTTTCCTCAGAGGTAGCCATACCGATGTGACATTCATAGATGAGCAGCGGATCGACCTGGGGGCGGAACATCTTGTTGCGGAAACGATAAGGCCGTGCCGGAGCCCACACCTGTGCCGAGAAAATCTTGGTCTGTTCGTCCTGTATCACACGCCGTGCATACGATGGGATGCGCTCACCCTGTCCTCCATTCCAATGAATCGAGAGTTTGTAGAGTTCCTCGTGATGCATCGCTTCGGCAGGAAGCGTGATCTCCCATACTCCGTTATCAATAGGATGGCAAGCATATTCGGGCTTCTCCTGCCAGTCGTTCATCTCACCGATGACATACATGGCAGTAGCATTGGGTGCCCATTCGCGGAAGATCCATGTGCCATCCTTCTGTCGATGAAGTCCGAAGTACAAGTAACCATCGGCCAAGTCGGTAAGTGAGCCAGCCTGCTGAGTCATCTCATGTATCTTCCAGGCAGCATACTTGAAGCGGCCAAGGATGGCATCGGAAAAATCGTTAAGATAAGGCAAGTTGCGCAACATCTTAAGCGAATTGGGCCTTAATGAATTCATCCACTTGTTGATTACCAGAGGATCATGAGTCTTGATGACATCATGAACTACCTTACCGGTAGGACTAAAGAAAGCAGATGACTTCTTGACCGTTGTCTTTTTCATATTGTAAATTATTTAGGTGAATACAATATTGAAACAATAAATCAATTAGAGCTTGATCTTGACCACAAGCTTCTTCCAATTGCCTTCGCCAATGCAAGGCTGATGTCCATCCCAAGGCCAGAAAATAGCAAAATGCATAGGCTTGACCATGATGAGGCAGTCGGTCTTGTCACTGTACTTGGTGACATCCTTCTCGGGGTTGTAGGGTGCATCGGGCTGCGTGAGATCATGAGTGGGAATGAATCCCATCAGTTCAGTGCCATCGAGTGGAAGCTGGATGTCCAGGTAATTGTTATGGGTTTCGAACTTAGCAGCCTCAGACGTCTTGCCCGCCTGATTGATGACGTTGATGAAACAGTTCTTGCCATCGAGCACAATCTTGCCTGGCTCAACAGAACTCCAGTCAGTCTTCTTTATATAGTCGAAAGCCATTTTGAAATAGGGATTCAGTGCCTCATAGTTAGCACTGTTTGCCAATGAATCTAGTACCATGGAGTGTTTAATAGTTAAAAGAGGTTAGTAATTAATGCTGTTAATCAAAGTGCTGAATAAGCTAAAGCAAATACACTCTTACTTATATTTACGCGCGACAAATTTACAAAAAAAAATCGACCCCTCCAAGAGTTGGGGTCGAAAAAAATATTTTTTTTGTTGAATAACAGCTTTTTTGCTTTATTTTCCACGTTTTTGGGGTCTGCGCATGATACTCGTCCTGAATTTTTGCTCGGCATTCTGCAATTTATAGAGTTGCATTGGGGTAAGAATGCCTGAAAGACGAAGCAGGTAACGATGCTCAAGTTGGGCATCTTCAACCTGGAGCAGAGAATTATTATAGATGACACGCATCAAGGTGGTGTCGGGTACTGTCTCGCCCATTTCCACTTGCAGACGAATGCGCCGCCCACCACTATACTTCTTATAGAGTTCATCCTTTTCCTTCAAAAGTTCCTGATAGATCGGGATGAAACGGGAACTATCCTGCTGTGAGAGGCCAAGTTCACTTACCACCATATCACACTTTGTACGCATGAAGCTTTCGAACGAAGGGCGCTGGCCGTTTCCACCATTATCGGCATTTCTACGATCATTCTGTGCCATGACAGCAAGTGGAACCATCAATATCAAGACAAAAATCAAAACTAATCTTTTCATAACCCACAATATATATCGTATGCATCAAAATCGTTCGACGTTATCAACAGCACATCTTCAACCTGCTCAGGAATTTCAATCTTATCCAACTCATCACCTGACATCTGTTCGATGTTGACAAGCTGATTGACGTTATTGGAGTCAATCTGGTTCTGTCCGAACCACTTGAACTGGATGGCAAGACCAACGGCGACAACCATCGCAACCATGGAAGCAATCCTAATCCAGCGATTCTGACGAAGTACAGACTGTTGGGGCTTAACCTTGATGGAAGGAGTCTTCTCTGCTTCCTTAACGGCAATCCCAGCATCGATGACTGCATTCATCTTACGCTCGAACTGCACGAAGAAATCCTCGGGGACCTTCATTCCTCCGTGGTTCCTACGCGCATCCTTCAGCTGCTTGGGAAGCTCAGGATCCTCCATGAAGATGTGTAACTTATTATCCTTCATAACTTATGTAAATGCTTTTTATGCCTTTTCGACACTTGCTATAGGCAAAGGTTTAATTTAAATTTCATTTTTTTTGAAATACGCGGAGATTTTCTCGACTGCAAAATGATAACTTGCCTTCAAGGCTCCGACAGAAGTTCCCGTGATGCGCGAAATGTCCTCGTAGGGCATCTCGTCATAGTAACGCATATTGAACACCTCGCGTTGCTTGGCGGGAAGCAAAGCTATAGCCTCAATGAGAAGTCGTTGTGCTTCGTCGCCATCAAAATACTTGTCTGCCTCACGTGTGTCCATCACATAGCCATCGGGGTCGTCGATGGTAAGCTCCTGTTCTGCCTGACGTTTGGTCAGGAAGGTCAGCGATTCGTTGTGAGCAATGGTGTAGAGCCACGTACTCAACTTGGAATCGCCTCGGAAATTGTCCAAGGCCTGCCATGCCTTAAGCAAAGTGTTCTGCAACACATCGCTCGAGTCTTCGTGGTCAATCACCAGTCTTCGAATCTGCCAATAGAGCTGCTCCTGGTATCGGTGAATCACCTGACTGAAGGCATCGCGCCGCGTGGCCGGATCCTTCAAAAGCGTGGTCAGCTGATCGTCTGATAGGGTTGGATTCTTTGACATTATATATAAATTAAATACGTTTGCATAGATTGGCAAAGGTGCACCATTGACAGGGTTTGGTGTCTTTGCATTGGATGAAAGGAACCTTGGGATTATAAATCTCTTCAAAAAGGGAGATAAGTCGCTGTTGGAATTCATCGCGATATGGCGCAAATTCCTCAAGGTCCAGAGCCTGCTTATCTTGCTTAATCTTCAATACTGTGCTTGTTTTTCTGTTCGAATGAAAATCGCGCACAAAATATAGATGAGGGATTACATGCTTGGGCTCCCCTTTAAGATGGAGCCGCTCCCAATCTTCCGGTTTGGCATGTTCAAGCAATAAGCAATAGAGCATCACCTGAAAAGCCTCTTTCGACCCCTTGCCCTCATCGCTAAAGAAATCCTCGACCGAAGGGAAGTTCAGCTTGGTGCTTTTTTGAGAATTACCAGTCTTGTAATCGACTATACGAATGTTGTTGCCGAATAGAGGTTGATCCAAACGGTCGAAAATGCAGTTGATGCGAACAGCACGATCGTCATTCAAACGGAAAATGATATTAAGCTTACGCTCACCCGCAAGATATTCGAACGGACAAAGTTCTTTATCGTGGCGCAAGGTCTCACCCACATAATTGGCAAGGATATGCGATACGAGGAGATTATATCCTTCAAGTTCCTTGCCTTTCATGTTCATCACTTCATCGAATGCATTTCGGATGGAATCCCGAATCACACGCCGATCGTTGTCCAAATACTTGTCAAGCATCGAAGCCTGAACGATTTTACCTTCATGTCCCGCATAAATGCTGCAAATGGCATGATGGAGAATGTCTCCGAATTGGGCAGCATCGACACCTTCCGACACTTCATCGTCATCATATAGTTGACGAACAAAACTTAAATAAAATTTCAGCGGGCAAGTGATATAGTCCTTCAGAACGGATGCAGAGAAACTCCTGTCACCATTTTCAAGGCAACGATTGAGAAGTCGGATGATGTCATCTGTCTTTTGAACCTCAAAAGTCTGAGGGTTTAGGATGCTGATATCTTCGGAAACAGTATGAGCCACCAGGTCGTCGTGACCCATCAAGAACCTCAACTGCTTGACGTAACGACTCTCCTCACCTGTCTGCATACCTTCCGTTCGACTATCATAAATCATCGCCAAACGACTTGTGCGTCCGATGAGCCGATAGAAATGATAAGCGAAAACCGCATCACGATGCTTCTGCGTTGGCATTCCAAAAGCGTCGCGAAGTGACATTGGGACGAAGGTATTCTGCACAGGCTTGGCTGGGAAAACACCTTCGTTCATCGACAGGATGATAACATTTTCAAAATCCAGAGCACGTGTCTCAAGCACACCCATCAACTGCAACCCACTGAGCGGTTCGCCAGAAAAAGGAACGCTAACACCAGATACAAGCTTTTCGAGCAAGAGGAACAGTGTCTGCGATGTGAACACAATGGTGTGCCGCTTGATTTCACGATCGAGTTGAAGCAGTGTCTTCCGATAATGATAAAGGAACTCATAGTCCGTATCGGTGAATATCTTCAAATCGGGGATTGGTGCTTCTGTTGAAGCATCAAGCGACAATTCATACTGGCCATTTTCATCCGGTTCAGCCTCATTTTGTGAATCAATATCCTGAGCTGCCTTTTTCATCAGGAGTTCAAGAATGGCATCGACATATCCGACAGCATCGGCGGCACTACTAATAGGCTTGAAAATCATGCTGAGGAATGCATCTTTCTGAAAGTGTTCAATCGGTACCTGATAGAGGTTGTATTTGGTAATATCCTGCGCGCAACGACGGGCCGCCTTGCCTGAAACACCAAGTACAAAACTGTGTGACAACAAAGGAAGAACCTGCCGGAAATAGAATGAACGTTCATGCTCGCGCCACGACTGCTGAAGCGTTGCAAGCATTGACACAAATGCGGCAACAGGTGTATTCTTCAAGCTATAACCCATCGTCACATTGAACGTCCCCAATTCGGAAGGAACGGCATACAACATCGGCAAAAGCAGGTTCTCGTCAGGCAGTACAACGGCTGTACGGAACGGATCGAAGTCGGCGATGGTCTGTTTCCAATGGAGCAGAATTTGGCTGGCCAACTGCGTCTGTCCAACCCCTGAGGATACGGAATAAAGACTCACCTGCCGATCCGACTCAGGGACAAGTCCGCTACCGAGCTCCTCTTCGGACAACTCGTTGCCGAAATCCAAAAGATTATTCCTGGTAAAATAGGCAGCCGACGTAGCCATGGAATTAACGGGCTGAAGACGCGGGTCGGCATAGTCCCAACAAAATTCCGCCTTGCCATGCAGTTTGAGAAGTGACATCAAACGACGATCAACTTCGCTCACTGCTGTGAGGCCTACGAAGACCACCTTATTATATTTCAATTTAGCAAAGGAATCGTCTTCGCCATCGACAGCAACTTCACGTTTCTCGTTCTGGATTAGATGTTCGACAACCTCTCGTTCCATCATGCCTTCGTAAGCAAGATTCTGCGTTCTCAACTTTTCGCGGAACGCATGATAAAGCTGTGAAAGGATGGCCCACGTTTGTCCGAAAACCTCATGCTTATCTCCTTCTGGATATGTCCTATCGGGATTGAAACTCTGCCAAAAGCTCTTGATAACCTTGATCTGTTCATCGGTGAAACCTGCAAATCGTGTATCGATTTCCTTAAGGTCACGCACATTGGCGAACAACTTGTCGGCATCGACAAGGTATTTGTCAACATCGTCGAAATCAGATAGGAGCATATCGCCCCAAAAGACAAATTGGTCGAAAGTTTCACGCTCGCGCCGCGTACTCAATCCATCATAGATGATGTAGAGATAAAAGAGCAATGCCGTACGATCGATGACTTGACGCGTACTGAATAGGCTGAAGAGTTCGTTGATGGTCGTGATGGGCGGAACACAACAAGGCATCTTCTCCTTTTCCTTGTTTCCCTCATTAAAAGCATCCTGCAAATGACGAGCAAAGAACAATCCGCTACGTCGGTTAGGGAAGCAGAACAGATATCTCGACAACGGTAACGAGACGGGCTCACCAGTGAGCTTGGCCTCGTTACACGATTTCTGCTTATAATGTCTTGCTACGGTCTTCAGAAACTCTTCCATCGCGGATTATCTTCGAAAACGTTCCACAAGAAGATGATTCACCTTCTCGTAAGGAATAATCAGGATATGAGTAGCTTGGGTCATTTGGTCGAATGGCAGAGCACCTGTGCTGACAGCAAGGCCATCTTCTACAAGGCCAACATGATTGATGTCCAGCATCGAGGAATAATCACCTACGTTCTTGTCGATGGTAAATTCATTGGTTTTGGAATGCAAGAGCTCCTTATGACGCTGACGAGCAGCATCGACAATAAGGTCGTTGAGTTCGGCCATATTGTCATCCTTTATGAGATCTGCAAAGCTCAATTCCTTGCCTGTCTGCCGATCGAAGCTAATCACATAGTGCTCCGATGGTTGCTGAACTTCAGTGGAATAGGCAACAAAATAGGAGGATACTTCGTGTGACAACCAACAACAATAAAGTACACAACCATATCGACCGGTTGGGCCATGCTCCTCAAGGCGTTGCTTGCCAATGCCCCAAAGACGTGCTTGATAATAGTCAAACATCGCTTTTGCATCGTCATTGAGCACTCCGCTGTATGGTGGACAACCCGTATTCAAGAGCACCATTTCGCCATCGGAATTAGTTTCGCTCTTCTGTCCGTTCACCTTGATATCAAGATTGCGCGATGCATCGAAATAGAACTGTCCGACCACATTGGAAGCCCAACGCTGAAGGATTGTGTCCTTAGGATATTGTATGGCTGTAAAAGTGACCCACTCCTGTTTGCAGCTATCATTATTACACCCTACACGCTGGTAATAGGTTTTCACCAAATTGTTCTTGCGAAGTACCGAACGTGTCGCATGGCTCATGTTACCCTCTGCATCCTTGAGGATGAAAGGTGAATAGGAATCACTACCGATAACCAGATGTTCGTTATCAGTCTCAGGATGGACAACAATAACCGAAATCGTAGAGTCCGACACGCCATTTCCATCTTGACTATATTCATTCAAACCCTTGTCCCGACAAGCCGAGCAGCTTATCAGGATAAATATCGAAATAGTCAAAAAGGATGGATGATGGATTGCTAACATCGTTCTGTTACCATTTATTTACGGGGGCAAAGATACAACTATTTTTATTATGTTCCAAATTTTAGCATCAAAAAATTTAGAAACAAACAGCAGAAGCCGATTTTGACATGAAAAAATATAGGGATTGGGTTACCAATACACGTTAACGATTGTTAAACAAATCAGATTATAATACGAAATATAATTTTAACAGCGATTTTTTTGGTCATTTAAAGAAAAAACAGTATCTTTGCGCGCTATTTTTATAAAATAGTAAACAATCATAATATGAAACTATTCAAAACACTAATATTCATATTCGCTCTTTTTGTCCTCTTGGCATGCATCTCGCTCTACTTCCCAAAGGATGGCTTGCAGTTGGGATTTGTGCATTTGTCATTCCCTGACCTCCGCGAAGTGTTGAGCTTCAAAATCGATGACAATCCGATAGAGGAAGAACTATCGCCCGAAGAGATACAAAGACAGGAATTGGAAGCCCTCAAGCAGGCACAAGATTCCACATTCATGGACTTCTGCATGAACAGTCCAATCCGCATCTCTATGCCACTCAAGCATCAATGTATTGTTGATACGCTTACCTGCGGACAATATACCGAATTATCCGACAGCATAAAAGGTCTCTGCGACAGTATCAAGATGATCATCGACAGCACCGCCTGCCTCAAGAATGATGCCAATCCCGACACCTTATGGCTGAGCTATCGCGACAGTATCACGCAGGAACATGACCTGACCTACTTCGATGGTTTCTTCGAGGCGCTCGACAGTGCACGACACAAGCACGTTCGCATACTCCACTACGGCGATTCACAAATCGAAGAGGACCGCATCACGTCAGGCTTGCGCGAACATTTTCAAGCACAATTCGGCGGCGGTGGTCCAGGCATGATGCCGGCACAACGATGGATCAGCAAACTCACTTGCTACCAGAGCACCTCCCCTGAATTAACCTACTACGTGGCTTACGGTACGACGACAATGCATGCACACCATAATGGATACGGACCGATGGCTACAGTTGCACAAGCCTACGGAAATGTCCGAATCTACTTTTCAACATCAAAAAACGAAAAGTTCCAGCATGTGCGCAACTTTGACCGCGTGACCGTACTACGCAATAATCCCGATGGTTCAGGCCTGCATTATTGTGTCCATGAATATGACTCCCTTCTCAACAAGGTGACAGTCACGGTCGATGGACCTGCAAATATCTACGGTATTCTGCTTGACCAAAAGACGGGTGTCTCAATGGACAATGTCCCCATGCGTGGCTCATCAGGAAATATCTTCACACGTATCACACGCAATACGATTGAGCCATTCTTCAAACACGAAAATGTACGACTCATCATTCTGCAATATGGTGGTAATTCCGTACCAGGACTACGTACTGAAAAGTCACTCCATAACTTCTGCAAAGAGATACAACGCCAGATACGTTTCTTCCAGCAATTGGCCCCCGAGGCAAAGATACTCTATATTGGCCCATCCGACATGAGCACTCGCATTGGAGGCGAAATGCGCACCTATCCCCTTCTGCCACGCTTCGTTGAACTGCTCGACCAATATGTAACTGAATGTGGAGCATCGTTTTGGAACCTCTTTGAGGTCATGGGCGGATCAGGGTCAATGGTACGCTGGGTGGCTGCCCGCCCTCAGCTGGCTGGCGAAGATTACGTACATTTCACCCACATGGGAGCTGAACACGTCAGCGACCTGCTTTACGAGACTATCGATACCTATTATCAAAATTACAAGTTACGTAACGGCGACATCACACTGGAACTTCCTACGGCAAATGAAGACTCGCTTAACTACAATACTTCTGACGATTATCCTGTGCTACTCCACTAACCTGGTGAAGACGGCACAGACGTTCGCCATCTCCCCTTCCGACGACTATCCATCGGTAGTCGTGCGCAAACATACCCATCTGCAATTTCCCGGGAAAAATGACGGCCTAAAAAGGTTCTATGACAAATTGCATGCCTTGCGGAGCGAAACAATGCCTTCTCACCCCGACGAGGTCAATATTCTACATATCGGTGGCAGCCATGTGCAGGGCGGAGAATTGAGCCACACCATCCGTATGCAATTCGAGCCATCAGGCGATCGCGGGCTCTGCTTCCCTTTCCGTGCCATCCGCACCAATAGCCCGGCGAATTATCGTTTCGACTACACAGGAATCTGGAAAGGCTCACGCAATGTAGCCAAGCAACCCGATGCCGAACTTGGCTTAGCGGGAGCCGCAGCCATCACAAGCGACAGGGATGCGTCCCTTACATTGCATTTGCGTGACGATGGGAAATGGGACTTCTCCCAGCTCATCGTGCTCGGTCAGTCGAGCGACCCATCGGTCTTCCCTTACCTCACAACGCAGCGCGGCGACACCCTTTGGGCCGACCCCATACTTAGCAAGGTGGCTGATGTCGATGGCATCTGGGTCTATCAACTGCTTTGCCCCGACAGCGTGGTGACGCTCAACTTGAAAGGTCTGACACGGATAGTCAAACCCAACATCCAGCGCCAGAATTATCTTCCGCTCGATGACAAACATTTCTTTATTTTCCGTGGCATGATTCCGACGAGCTTGCGTCATGGCATCACCTACGTCGAAGCAGGCATAAATGGGGCTTCTCTCGAAAGTTGGGCTCGTTGCAACTATCATTTCGAGCAGGAACTCTCGCTTCTGCCGCCCGATTTGGTAATATTCGGCATCGGCATAAATGATGCGCACGTGCCATACAATGAGTTCAATCCCGAGACATTCAAAGAGAGTTACCGTCAACTCGTCGAGCGCATTCGAACGGTCAACCCCGATTGCTGCTTCATCTGGATCACCAACAACGACTGCGCCATTGGTCATGGTCGTGGTCGCCGTCGGTACTACACACCCAATCAAAACGGATCACGCGTACAAACCGCTATGAAAGAGCTGGCCGAAGAGTATAATGGCGGTATCATTGATGTATTTGCACTTATGGGTGGACTTGGGTCGGCAGAGAAATGGATTAAACAGGATCTGATGAAACGCGACCATATTCACTTCACAAAAGAGGGATATCAGCTCATTGGCAATATAATCTATCAAGCAATAGCCGAAGATTACGCTAAGTATTATGACGATTGAAATACAAGAAATACTATTACTGATCAAGGAATATCTTTTGAATATCTTTGCATTTGATCCCAATTCACCGCTGCTATTTACACACTTCCGGTTTTGGGCATTCTTTGCTGTGGTATTCACAGGATTTTCCATTGTCGCAGGGACATTGCACAAGAACCGGTCTGGAGCTCGTCTCCACCTTCCTGGATGGCGTCGCATTTTGCGTAATGGATACCTGTTTCTGATCTCCCTTCTCTTCTATTACAAGACTTCAGGCCTCTTTGTCGGGCTGCTCATCCTCGTCACACTCACCGATTTTTTCCTTGCTAAAGGCATCTATCGGTTCCGTCAAAGGGCCATCAACAAGGGATATGGGAAGAGCAAGATGGCGCTTTTCCTACTATGTCTCTCCGTAGCCATCGACCTCGGTATTCTCTGTTACTTCAAGTATAGCTACTTCTTCGTTGACATCGTCAATCAGATCTTCGGCACCGACATCCATGTGACCAATATTGCGGCACGTTTGGGGAACCACATCATCGGTCGCCCATTCTGGAGTGTTGACCGAATCATCCTTCCTGTTGGTATATCGTTCTATACATTTCAGGTCATTTCCTATACGGCTGATGTGTATAAAGGTCTCGTACGTCCCGTGCGCAACATCCTCGATTTCGGCTTTTACGTTAGCTTCTTCCCGCAGCTTGTAGCTGGACCTATCATCAAGGCTTCCGATTTCATCCCGCAGCTCTATCGACGCTATGCTCTCTCACGTACCCAGTTCGGCATTGCCGTGTTCTGGATTCTCAACGGTTTGACTAAGAAGATTGTGATGTCCGACTATCTGGCCGTCAACTTCATCGACCGAGTCTTTGCCAACCCCCATCTGTTCTCGGGATTCGAAAATCTGGCAGCCCTCTTTGCCTATTCGTTTCAAGTCTATGCCGACTTCTCTGGATATACCGACATTGCTATCGGTCTTTCGCTCATGATGGGTTTCTACCTGCCACAAAACTTCAATTCGCCCTATAAGGCGCAGAACGCTCGAAACTTCTGGAAACGTTGGCACATTTCACTTTCACGATGGCTGCAGACCTATCTCTACATTCCTCTCGGTGGCAACCGAAATATCTCATTCGGCACATGGTTTTGGATTTTTGTAATCACCATTGCGGCACTAATCCTCAGCGGTTCATGGATTGTCGGCGGTATCGTCCTGACCGTTGCATTGGCAACCGTTTTTACCGCGCTGCGATTCCCTGATAAACGTCGCCACATTTATGCCAACATGAACTCAATGATCACCATGTTGCTCGGAGGCTTGTGGCATGGTGCATCGTGCAACTTTATGATTTGGGGTGGCTTAAATGGTGTTGGCATGATCATCTTTAAATTCTGGAGCGACTGGCATACTGTCAAGCGAATCATCGTCACCAGTTATGTCGTTTGCATCCTCTTCCTGCTCCGCCTATGGGCTTCACCCGCTTTGGCTTTATGGAATGTGTTGCTCTGCTTTTGTGTTTTCATCCTCGTCAGCATGGTCATCAAGTGCGTTTGGCAGTACTTTAATTCTCAGCGTGACTTTGTCCGCTGGCCCCGTGTCGCCAAAGCCACTCACGTAGCATGGTCGGTGATTGTCACTTTCACTTTTATCACCTTCACACGTCTCTTTTTCCGTTCAGGTTCAAACCTCGATCCTGCAGTAGCCAACGAAACGGCTTGGAACATCGCCACCTCAATGATGACTCGTATTGGCACAGAGTGGACCGTTAATCCGCTCGACGTAATACCTGCCTACTGGAAAGTCTTCCTGCTCTTCTGCATCGGAATGGCAATCCACTGGATACCCGAACGCATGAAGCGACGTTATCGCTATTCGTTTGCCAAACTGCCACTCCCCATCATGGTGATAGTCTGCGCCCTCGCCGTCTTCATCATCTACCAGTTCGTAACCGCTGAAATGCAACCATTCATCTACTTCCAGTTCTAATTGCCGACATCTACACCCACCGTCTCAATGTCTGCAATTTCAACGCCAGCAGCCCCAGCAGGATGTCAACGCCAGCGGCTCAACAGGATGTCAACGCCAGCAGCCAAGTTTGGCTGCCTTCCATCAGAAACCAACAACAATAAAAACAATAACCCAATGGAACAAAAGAAATTCAAGCGCACTTTAGTGACCTCGGCCCTGCCTTACGCCAATGGTCCCGTTCATATCGGTCATCTTGCAGGAGTATATGTTCCTGCCGACATCTACGTCCGCTACCTTCGTCTTAAGGGCGAGGAAGTTCTCTTCATTGGCGGCTCCGACGAGCACGGTGTACCCGTCACCATTCGCGCCCGCAAAGAGGGCATTACTGTGCAAGAAGTTGTCGATCGCTATCATTACCTGATCAAGCAGTCATTCGCCGACTTTGGCATCTCGTTCGATGTTTATTCGCGCACCACCTCGAAGATTCATCACAAGTTTGCAGCCGATTTCTTCCGCAAGCTGTACGACGAGGGCAAGTTCATTGAGCAGACCTCCGAACAGTTCTATGACGAGGAAACCCACGAGTTCCTTACTGACCGCAACATCTGTGGAGAATGTCCTCGTTGCCATAGTCTTGGAGCATACGGCGATCAATGTGAGAAGTGCGGTGCATCACTCTCTCCCGAAGAACTTATCAATCCCCATAACGCCGTCAACGGCAACCCACTCGTCAAGAAGGAGACAAAACATTGGTACCTTCCCCTCAATGAACATGAAGGCTGGCTCCGCAAATGGATCCTTGACGAACATCAGGAATGGCGTCCCAACGTCTATGGTCAATGCAAGTCGTGGCTCGATGGTGGTTTGAAACCACGTGCTGTCACTCGCGACCTCAACTGGGGTATCCCTGTGCCAGTCGAAGGTGCCGAAGGTAAGGTACTCTACGTATGGTTCGACGCACCTATCGGATATATCTCCAATACCAAGGAACTTTGCGATGCCAATCCTGAGAAATTCGGTCCTTGGCAGAAGTGGTGGCAGGACGAGGACACTCGCCTCGTGCACTTTATCGGTAAGGACAACATTGTTTTCCATTGCATAGTCTTTCCAGCTATGCTTAAGGCCCACGGCGACTACATTCTTCCTGACAATGTGCCTTCCAACGAGTTTCTTAACCTCGAAGGTGACAAGATTTCTACCTCTCGTAACTGGGCCATCTGGCTCAACGAATATCTTGTCGATATGCCAGGCAAGCAGGATGTACTCCGTTATGTTCTCACTGCCAACGCACCCGAAACAAAAGACAATGACTTCACATGGCGAGACTTCCAGGCGCGCAACAACAACGAACTTGTCGCAGTCTTCGGCAACTTCATCAACCGTGCGATGAAACTCACTGAGAAGTATTTCGATGGCAAGGTACCAGTCTGTGGAGAGTTCAACGACTACGATCGTCAGACACTCGAAGACTTCAAGGACGTAAAGACGCGAGTTGAAACCCTGCTTGATGACTTCAAGTTCCGCGATGCGCAAAAGGAAGCTTTGGAGTTGGCTCGCATTGGCAACAAATATCTGGCTGACACCGAACCTTGGAAGATTGCCAAGACCGATATGGAGCGTGTAGGAACCATCCTCAACCTATCCCTCCAGATTTCTGCCAACTTGGCAATCGTCTTCGAGCCATTCCTTCCATTCTCCGCCGAGAAACTCCGTAAGATGCTTGGAATGGAGAGCTTCAAGTGGGAGGAACTCGGACGCACCGATCTTCTCCCTGTTGGACATCAGCTCGGCGAAAGCGTCCTCCTTTTCGAGAAACTTGAAGACAAGGACATCCAACCGCAACTCGACCGCTTAGCACGCATCAAAGAGGAAAACGACAAGATTGCACGAGCCGAAGCCGAACGCAACTGGAGGCCGGAACCCATCAAGGAAAATGTTCCATTCGAGGACTTCGAACGCCTTGATATCCGTACAGCTACTGTGCTTGAGGTCAAACCAGTTAAGAAGAGCGACAAACTTCTCCAATTTACGCTCGACGATGGCACAGGGCAACCACGCACCATCCTTTCCGGCATCGCCCAACACTATCCTGATCCACAGGTGCTCGTTGGAAAGCAGGTACTCTTTGTTGCCAACTTTGCACCTAAGATAATGAAACACATTGCTTCCAACGGTATGATTCTTTCCGCAGTCAACTTTGATGGATCGCTCCATGTCGTAACCAACGAAAGCAAGGTCAAGAACGGCTCCAAAGTCTGCTGAGTCCCAGCGTTCACGGCACAATCCGAAGTCCTGTATGTCGCGATGCCATCGCGACACCCTCTGAGCAGTTATCTGTCCCCAGGTTTCAGTCAGCAGACATCTTTGGCGGCCAAAATTCAAACAAGAACTATGAAATCTCTCGACAAAGACCTCTTTGTGACATTCATGAAAATCGGCGGCTTCACCTTAGGTGGTGGGGCCGCCATGATTCCACTCATGGAGCAACAGGTTGTCACTCGGCACCAATGGCTTACCCATAGCGAGTTCATGGATGTGATGGCTGTATCACAAGCCACGCCTGGTGTCTTTGCTGTCAATATGGCATCCCACATTGGTTATAAGGTAGGAGGCATACGTTCTGGTATCATCGCCTCTCTCGGGGTTATTTTTCCCTCGCTTGTCATCATCCTCATCATCGCAATTATCTTCTCACGGTTCCGCGACAATCATTGGGTCGAAGCTGCCTTCAAGGGCATTCGTCCCGCTGTTGTAGCGCTCCTTGCAGTGCCCGTGTTCAAAATGGCAAAGACTGCAAAGGTGACATGGAGCAATGTGTGGATTCCCTTTCTTTCCACAGCACTCATCATCTTTGGCGTAACACCAGCTCTCATCATCCTTGCAGCAGGAGTAGCCGGCTTCCTTTATGGTCTTACCAGAGATGACAAACAGACATCAGCAAAATAGCCCTTTTTACTCCTTCCAAACTACTTAGCCAGTTCCGTCTGTTGCGATGCCATCGCAACCACTATTGACCCTTCTAACCATTCTTAAAACCCCTTCAGCCCATCCTCCCCAATGATCTTTCTCAAACTCTTTATCGTCTTTTCCTACATCGGACTGTTCAACTTTGGAGGCGGCTATGCCATGCTCTCTTTCATCGAACAGGAAGTGGTTGTCAAACAGGCATGGATTTCCGAAGCGGAATTCACCGACATTGTAGCCATCAGTCAAATGACTCCCGGCCCCATCGGGATCAACTGTGCCACCTACGTTGGATATAGTGCCGTTGTCAATGACCCTTTCATCCAAGGTGTGGGTGCGACTCACCTCTTTGGCATACTCGGAAGTATCCTTGCGACCATCTCGGTGGTTTGGCTGCCATTTTTGGTGATGATATGGATTTCGCACATCATCATCAAGCACAAGGATCATAAGGTCACTCGCAGCATTTTTGCAATTCTCCGCCCAGCTATCATCGGTCTGCTGGCCGCTGCTGCCATCAGCCTGATGAACATCGAAAACTTCGGTCATCCATCATCGCAAACCAACCAGTTCATCCTCAGTATCCTCATCTGCCTGATAGTTTTCTGCGGCGTCTTCTGGCGAAAGTGGAATATCATCTATACCACCCTAATTTGCGGCATCATCGGCATCATCGCCTATGGCTTGATTGGAATTTAGCCCCATCCCCCGTTCAGTATGGCGCGATGTCATCGCGCCCTCCGCGTTCTCTTATGGCTACAAAAAATCCCGCCGCTACCATTGCGACGGGATTTTTCAATAGAGCATCACTCCATCATCTCTTCTTATCTGTGGAATAATAGCTTCCGTAACCATAACCATAGCCGTAACCGTAACCATAGCCATAGCGGTTATAACCATACTTGCTGGTTGCTGCTTCCGAACCATTGAGTACAATATTCAGACGATTGAATTTCTGCTCAGCATACAATTGCTCAACATTCTTCTTGAGTGCGCGCTGGAAAATGCCACAACGAATCACGAAAAGCGTAAGATCAGCATACTTGCTAACAAGTGTTGTATCGGCTACCAAATTGAATGGTGGACAGTCAAAGATGATAATATCGTACTGAGTCCGTGCTTCCTCAATCAGATGCTTCAAAGCATCGCCCTGCAGCAATTCAGTAGGATTGGGAGCTATACGACCCGCAGGTAAAACATCCAGATTATTACGATCCTGCACGTTGACAACCAGTGAACGCCAGTCAGCCGCATTCTTATTGAGAATAGATGTAATACCTTCCTTCGGACGACCTACGTATCGGCTTGCAGAACTCTTACGAATGTCAAGGTCAATGACCAGCGTCTTTTGTCCAGCTATAGCATATGTCGCACCCAGGTTCATACTGATATATGTTTTACCAGAACCAGGATTCATCGAAGTAACCAGAATCGTCTGAGCTGGATTGGCAGTATCCTTTCCTGCCACAAATTCGAGATTCGTACGAAGGATTCGGAATGCCTCATTCTCAAGGTTGCGCGAATCAGGTTTTACAACCAGCATGTGACGCTGGGCCATACGTTCACGTTTATTACCTGTAGCAGGTAAACCTTGAGGCAACTCTCCAATGAACGGAACCTTCAAATTGTCAATGTCCTTACGGCCACGCACTACGGTCGTCATCGTCTCACGCAGATAGATGTAGGCAAGTGGAAGAGCCAATCCAATCAGGAAAGCCATCAGCAAAATCATCTTGCTGCGTGGACCAGAGGGATGTTTGCTGCCCATCGGCGGAGTAATGATGCGCGTATTGTAGGCAGTGAATGCTTGCGAAAGCTCGTTCTCCTCGCGTTTCTGCAATAGGTACAGGTAAAGCTGCTCCTTAACCTTCTGCTGACGTTCTACCGAAAGCAAATATTTCTGGCGGGTGGGGTTCGTAGCCATCTGGGCATTACTCTGAGCCTCGGTACGTCGTGTTGAATTGATTTGCGTATTAAGCGAGGTAATCTGATTATCAATGCTGCGTATCAGATTGTTGCGCATCTCTGACAATTCCTTGTCAAGATCAAGTACAACAGGGTTGTTGACACTCGAATTTGCAACAAGACTATTACGCTGCAACTGTTTGGCATTATAAGTGCTGATAAGATTTTCAATCGTACGATCTTCTACACCACTATTGGCAGGAAGCAACTGGTACTTGTTGGCATCACTGCTCACGTATTCACGCAGATACTTGGTCATGTAAAGCTGGTTGTTTAGCTGAACAGCTTGTTGTGATGCCTGGTTGGCCTGGGCCATATACATTTGGTTTGCAGCTTTCACGTCTGAGATGAGGTTCTGCGACTGATATTGCGAGATGTCAGTATCCACACTGCCCAACTCCTTCTCAATGACAGCCAAACGTTCGTTGATAAACTGCGAAGTGCTCGTAGCTACTTGATTCTTATCGTTCACCCAATTCCTGTTGTAGCAGGAAATCAAAGTATTCAAAATATCTGCAGCCCTGAAACGATTCACATCCACATAAGTCAACGTGATAACAGTAGCTTGCTTGTTTGCCACCTGCGCAGTCAAACCCGCTTGCACACCACTCGCGGCATTCGACGCTGGAATATGTACAACATCGATTGTACGTTCACCCATCGATGAACCATAACCCATGCCTTTCATGACGACCAAGCGGCCAACAGGACTTTGTATAGTATCCTGCGAAAGGGTGCCTTCCACAGTAACGTTCTTGTCATCATCTTCCAGATCAAGACTATCGAATTCTCCTAACGTGAAACTGCCGTCTTCATTCAAAGAAATACTAAAAGCTGCATAATCTTCATTGTCAATGTCACAAAATACAACTTTCACTGGTAGCGACCGACCATAAAGAGTTCTATCTTTGAAGAATCCTGGCTCACTATACATCGTATAGAGCTCCATCTCGTTCACAACCTCAAGCGACAGCGCTGGTGACATGATGGCAATAAGCTCATTGTTCACGTTACTATTGCTCTGAAAAAGGCCCATGTCGGCAAAATCTCCCAGCGTTCCACCACTATAGTCACGAGAGTCTGACTTGATCATCACCTCCATGTGCTGAGTATAGGTCTTTTGTGTACGCAGCAACTTAAGGGTTGCTATACTAAGGCAAAGCAATACACTAAGCACAAACCATGGCCACCGTCCGATGCAAAGATACCAAAGTTCGGTGAGTGAAAGTTCCGAATCTTCATTCTCAACGGGTGCAGCAGCAGGCTGTGATACAGGCTGCTGAACGGTCTGCTGAGGAATATTGGGGGTTTGATTATCCATTTTTTATTTTGTTAATGTATAAATAAGAGTAGCTACTGTACACAAGGTACTGGTAATCGATAACCAGAATGTCGGAGTCATGACAGTATTACCAGTGGCACGCGACTGACGGCGACGCTGCTCATTGGGCGAAACATAAACCACATCATTCTGCTGCAAGTAATAAACAGGACTGTACATCAATCCCGATCTGGTCATATCTACACGATAACTCTGAGTCGAACCATCTTGTTCCTCTCGTAGTACCAGCACATCCTCGCGATTGCCATTGATAGTCAAGTCTCGAGCCATACTGATCGCCTCAAGAATGGTAATACGGTCTTTGCTTATGGTGTACTTGCCAGGGGTTGTCACTTCACCCAGGACACTGATGGTTAGGTTTGCATAATCAACAGTAACAACAGGATCCTTAATGTAGTCACCGCCAATAATCATATCCTTGATCTTCCTCGACAGTTCCTGACGGGTCAACCCACTCACTTCAATATCTCCAAACACAGGATAGTCAATCGTGCCATCACTGGAAACAGTGAAATAGGCAGTCTGACTGTTAGTGCCAGAAGGAGTAAAACTCGTACCACCCACATAGCGGTATGGAACAGCCAGGTTGAAGATGGCGCTAAGTTCTGGATTACGGCTCGAAACGACAATCGAAAGCTGATCTCCCGGACGAATACGAATCATGGAAAGATCCGCCCCTTCCAGACGCTGACCACTTTTAACATCCTGCAAATAAACAATATTCTCAGGTGCCTTGCACGATGCCAGACCAAGAACGATAGCAACGAAGGCTAAAAATAAACAAAATTTTTTCATCTTATATTTTATAATGCTATATTTCGGGGCAAATTTACAAACAAATTATCAATTTTCCAAAACATATTCCCCCTTTTTTTAGATTTTCCATTTATTTCACAATGTCCCTCGAATTTAGTCAAATGAAAATGTCATTTATTCAATAAAATAATCATTCGAAACACTAAGCAAAAATGACAAACAACATCAAACAGCTTAATTTTGACGTTCTACGTGAAAAAAAATCCTCTTCTCCTTTTTCAAGTAAAATAAAATGACTATCTTTGTGCCCGACAAATAAAAAGAATGTCTCTTCTAACAGCTATCATCAGCTGCCCAATCGTTCAATGAAAGCCCTATCCCCTTTGATACTTTTCCTGGTTCTATTCCTGGGCGCGAGCATCATCTCAGGCGACTTCTATAAAGTCCCTGTGACCGTGGCCTTCCTGGTCAGCTCGATTTATGCCATAGCGCTAAGTAAAGGGAACATCAACGACCGAATCAAACGCTACTCCGAAGGTGCAGGAAGCCCCATTGTACTTCTTATGGTGTGGATCTACATCCTCGCAGGTGCTTTCGCAGCTTCTGCCAAAGCCATGGGAGCAGTTGATGCCACAGTCAATCTCACACTCCAACTCCTGCCCGCCAGTCTCCTCCTACCAGGCATATTTCTTGCAGCATGTTTTATTTCCTTGGCCATTGGCACCAGTGTGGGTACCATCGTAGCTCTAACCCCCGTTGCCGTGGGCATCGCACAAGAGAGCAACGTCGGCCTTCCTCTTATGGTGGCAATCGTCGTCGGTGGAGCCTATTTTGGCGATAATCTTTCATTCATCTCCGACACTACCATCGCTGCCACCCAGTCCCAAGGCTGTCGAATGGGCGACAAGTTTCGTGTCAATTTGCGTCTGGTTCTTCCATTGGCCTTGCTGATGGTTGCCTTCTATTATTTTATTGGTCGCGACATCGTAGTGCCTCAGCAAATGCCTGACGTCAGTTGGTGGAAAGTACTGCCATATCTCGTCGTAATCATCACTGCTGTCCTCGGTCTGAACGTAATGATTGTATTGATTCTTGGACTCTTACTCACCGCAGTGATTGGCACAATAGATGGCAGTTACGACTTCTTCGGATGGATGGGAGCCTTAGGTGGTGGCATCAACAGCATGGGCGAAATCATAATCATGGCCATGTTGGCGGCAGGTATGCTCGAAATGATACGCACGATGGGTGGCATCGATTACCTCATCGACAAGCTTACCAAAGGCATCAATGGTCGTCGTGGAGCAGAATCGGCCATCACCAGCCTCGTCTGCCTTGTTGATGTCTGTACGGCCAACAATACCGTGTCCATCATTACCACCGGCCCAATTGCTCAGCGCATTGCCAAACAGTACCACATCGACCCGCGTCGCTCAGCCTCTCTCCTCGACACTGCCAGCTGCTTCACGCAAGGTCTTATCCCCTATTCCGCACAACTGCTCACTGCTGCAGGTCTCGTCGAAGCCACTTCCGGCCATCCGCTTAATCCGATGCTTGTGGTTCCATATCTATATTATCCGATGGGACTGGGCATCGTCATACTTGTTTCCATCATCTTCCAACCACGATTTTTAATCAAGAAATGAAAGAATACACTTACACACTACAGTTAAAGACGCGTGATTACGAATGCGACATTCAGGGAGTAGTCAATAATGCCAACTATCAACACTACCTCGAAGTCACCCGTCACGAGTTCATCCAAAGTGTAGGCATCAGTTTCGAGGATCTACACCGCCAAGGCATCGACGTCATGGTCAGCCGTGTCGCCATCAACTATCGTGCTCCCCTCCGTGGAGGTCAGGAATTTATCTCCTGCCTCAACATCTACCGCAAAGGTGTTCGCTACGTCTTCGAGCAAGACATCTACCGCAAGTCCGACGGCGTACAGTGTATCAAAGCACAAGTCGATTGCGTCTGCGTGGTCAACGGCACCCTCACCCGTGGTGAAGAAATCTATCCCACCTTCGCACCCTATCTCACCACCCCCTAATCTT
>CAJOLH010000004.1 GCA_905235375.1 uncultured Bacteroidales bacterium | reverse complement strand
GGTTATTCCGAAAAAGGACGAAAAAACGAAAAAGTCCGAAAATTTTTTGTAGTCATCTCCGCGTTTTTCGATGTTGTTATATAGAAGCGTCCATTTCGACCAATCGAAAACAAAAGCGGATAATAACAAAGGGGTCGCAGAGCAGAGCGAAGCGACCCCAAAAACAATGATGTTATATAGAAGGGAATTTAGACATTGTTTTAAATATTAGAATATGAGATACAAGAGATCGGAAGAACGGAAGTTCTCGACGCTGGGGCGTCGGCTGAAGAAGGTAATGCTGGAGAAGGGATTGACGGTGTCGGCGGCGGAGTCGCTGACGGGAGGCACGATAGCGTCGATGATAGCGCAGATACCGGGCTCATCGGCTTACTTCAAGGGCTCGGTGACGAGCTATGCGGTGAGCGTGAAGGAGGAAGTGCTGGGCGTGGACGTGAGCATCGGCGGAGTAGTGAGCGAGAGTACAGCCCAGCAGATGGCAACGGGCGTGGCGCGCTTGCTGCAGAGCGACTGCGCGGTTGCTACCACGGGCATAGCCGGGCCAGGCGGTGCCGAACCCGGAAAACCCGTAGGGACGGTGTGCATTGCAGCCATCTGCAAAGACCAGTGCGTGAGTTCGACGTACCACTTCAAAGGGAGTAGAGAGGCTGTTATTTTGCAAAGCGCAGATGCCGCTTTAGACCTTTTGCTCACTCTTTTGCAGCAAATTGAATAAAAATGGAATTGATAATTTGTTCACACGCGTGAGATTTAGTATCTTTGCACCCGCGTTTTGAGGGGTGAAACTCATTGCGCAACGATTTTAACAACCCAATTAAAAATTGGACCGCCCGACTGTCAGGGTTTCCATTAACCAGTCCGATTTTTTGCAAAGGTGGCTTCCATCCGCCTTTCGGCGGTTGGGGAAAAGATTTACAAAAAAACAAAAAAACGAACAACAATGTCTAAGATTTGTCAGATCACTGGTAAGAAGGCAGGTAGTGGAAATAACGTTTCACATTCGAAGCGTCGTACGAAGCGCATCTTCAACGTCAACCTGCAGGTAAAGAAGTTCTACGTTCCTGAGCTTGATGATTATATCTATCTCAAGGTTAGTGCGGCTGGTATCCGTACCATCAACAAAAAGGGTATTTCTGCAGCCCTGAAGGATGCAGGTTATGTTATTGAATAATCTAAAGCTACAAGAATACTATGGCAAAGAAAGTTAAGGGCAATCGCGTACAGGTGATCCTGGAGTGCACTGAGCAGAAGTCGAGTGGCGTGCCCGGTATGTCGCGTTACATCACCACCAAGAACCGCAAGAATACAACCGAGCGTCTTGAGCTGAAGAAGTACAACCCATTCCTCAAGCGCTACACCATCCATAAGGAGATCAAGTAATCCTACGGACAAAGAATATCAGTTAATCGTAAAAACTAAAGTTTACAGACTATGGCAAAGAAAGCAGTGGCCACTCTCCAGACTGGTGAGGGTCGTACCTACAGCAAAGTTATCCGTGTGGTTAAGTCTCCCAAGACCGGTGCTTACGTCTTCGAGGAGGAGATGGTTCCCAATGAGCAGGTTAAAGCCGCTCTGGCAAAGTAAATTTGCATAACACCAAATATAAGGACTATTGCAGCGTTGCAATAGTCCTTTTTTTGTTATGTATGGTAGTCATTTTATGTTGTAAAACATATTTTTTCGACCAATCTGCTGAAAAAAGCGCGAAAAAGTTTGGCTGGTTTGCAAAAAACGGCTACTTTTGCAATGTGTTTTTCATGGTATAAGATTTAAGGTTAGTGAAGATGGTCGTCGTGAGACGGCCCTCTTTTTTTCTGTACCGTATGGTCGTGACGGACTAAAGCAGTTCGATTTCGCCATACTGCATGACGCGTTCGCAATAGATGCAGCGAAGCGACTTCTGGTTCATGTCAAAGACCTCCATCTTGGTGGGGATGGGCTGGTGATTGGTGACGCACTTGGGATTGGTGCACTTGACGACGCCGATGATCTGCTTTGGATATTTGACGTATTTCTTCTCGACAATCTGGTAATCCTTGATGATGTTGAGCGTGACGTCGGGCGAGACTACGCTGAGACGTCCGATCTCCTCGTCGGTGAGGTAGCGGTCGGCAATCTTGATGATTCCTTTTCGACCGAGGGTGATCGAGTCGAGGTTGGTACCGATGGTGATGGCCCCCGGGTGGTTGTAAAGGTCGAGGATCTGGACGATCTTGAACGTCACGTTGGCAGGGATATGGTCGATGACGGTGCCGTTCTTGATGGCACTGACTTCTAATTCTTTCTTCTCGCTCATTTCAGATCAATGTTAAGCATTCGACAAATGATGGCCTCGCGGGCATAGAGTCCGTTCTGGGCCTGCTGGAAATAATAAGCCTTGGGGTTCTCGTCCACGTCGTAGGCAATCTCGTTGACGCGCGGCAGCGGATGGAGCACGCGGAGGTTGGGCTTGGTGGCGGCGAGCATTGCATTGCGCAGGGTATAGACGTTCTTGACCTGCTCGTACTCGCGAAGGTCGCTGAAGCGTTCCTTCTGGATGCGCGTCATGTAGAGGATGTCGGTGTGGGCGATGGCATTGACGTCGAAGACCTCGCTCTCGTCGAAGTAGAGGTTGTGACGGTTGCAGAAGTCGCGGTAGCCGTTGGGCATACGCAAGAGGTCGGGAGCGATGAAGTGGAAACGGGGATTGAAGAACGAGAGCGCCTGGAGGAGGGAGTGAACGGTGCGTCCGTACTTGAGGTCGCCGACCATGGTGATGTCGAGGTCATCGAGGGTCCCCTGCGTCTTCCAGATGGAGTAGAGGTCGAGGAGGGTCTGCGAAGGGTGCTGGTTGGCACCGTCGCCGGCATTGATGATGGGGACGTCGGTGACTTCGGAAGCGTAGCGGGCGGCGCCTTCGAGGTAGTGACGCATGACGATGACATCGGCATAGTTGGACACCATCTTGATGGTATCCTTGAGAGTCTCACCCTTTGAGGTGGAAGAGGAGTTGGGGTCGCTGAATCCGATGACACGTGCGCCGAGGCGGTTGGCAGCGGTCTCGAAAGATAGGCGGGTGCGTGTGGAAGGCTCGAAGAAGAGTGTAGCCACGACCTTGCCTTCGAGGAGCCGCTGGTTGGGGTTGGCCTCGAAACGTGCGGCATCGTGGAGCAGGGAGAGGATGTCGTCCTTGCTCAGATCGGTGATGGAAATGAAGTTTCTCTGCATAGTGTATGCACTATTTTCTGTTTGATTTATTTTGGCTGGAGAGCATATTCTTGAGTTTGGGTGAATAGATCACCTTGTATTGGTCGGCCTCGGGGTCGCTGCAGATGAAGTAAGCCATGAGCGTGGTGTCGGCTTCGAGGATGCGCAGCGAACGCTGGCTTCCGAGCACCATGAACGAAGTGGCGAGGGCATCGGCAGTGATGCAGTTGGGAGCGATGACGGTGCTGGAGAGGATGTCGTACTGTGCGGGATAGCCGGTGTGGGGGTCGATGATGTGGGCATAGCGGCGACCGTCCTTGTAGTAGAAGTTGCGGTAGTTGCCCGAGGTGGCAATGCTGCAGTCGGTGATGACCATGATGTCGCGCAGGACGTTGGAGGTCTGCAGGGAGTCCTCAATGGGCTCGTTGATGCCTACGCTCCAATGCTTTCCCCTGGCGTTGTTGCCTCCGCAGGTGATTTCGCCGCCAATCTCGACCATGAAGTTGCTGACATCGCGGCTGCGCAGATAGTCGGCCACCACGTCGCACATATATCCCTTGGCGATGGATGAGGCATCGAGGACGATGCGCGGGTCGTCCTTGATGACGTGTCCGTCGGGGGTGAGATGGATCTTGTCGTAGCCGACGAACTGAAGGATGGAATCGACGGTCTGCTGCGTCACGCCCTCGGCATTCTTGAAGCCGAAGCCCCAGAGGTTGACGAGGGGAGCGACGGTGATGTCGAAGGCACCCTGTGTGAGCTGGCTCACCTGAAGGGACTTGTCGATGACGGTGCGGACGTAGTCGTTGACGATGACGGAGGTGTCGCCACGGTTGATGCGGGAGATGATGGAGGTGTCGTTGAACATGGACAGCGAGCCATCGAACTCACGAAAGAGCCGCTTGATGTCGTCGTGATAGTCGTCGCGGCCTTCGTATTGGATGTGATAGACGGTGTGGAAGACCGAGCCTTCGAGCTGGATGAAGGCACCGGGATCGTTGCTTGCATCGCGCTGTGCCGACTGCCGGTGCATGGCTATGCCGAGCACACAGATGGCTGCCACGATGTAGATGAGGAGTTTGGCGGTGCGGGGGCGCATATTGTTTGATGACTAAAAGATATCGTAGTAGATACGGAACGAGAATCCGAGATGAGACTTGTTGGAACCGTAGCCGGGCACGAAGAATGGTTTGCCGTATTGGGTTCCGCTCTGCGAGAGCTTGACCTTGAGGTAGAGGTTCCACCCGAGGGAGATGTGCTTGACAATCTGCACCTTGACCATGCCGCCCAGTTCGACCCAATGGGTGGTGTACTCCTGGTCGGTGATGGAGATGGGTCCTAAGGAGCCCCACATCTCGTCGGCATAGTAGAGGTTGGAGATGTCGGCCTTGTTGAACGCCAGACCGTAGCGCAGGAATACGAGGTAGTAGTCGTAAGGACGGGGGCTGTTGTAGGCGAAGTTGTAGGCGAAGCCAATCTTTCCGAAGGGTGCGAGGTCGGACTTGAAGTTAAGCTCCTGCTTGGCACCTGTACCATACTCCAGGCCGTTGTCGGAGTCTTCGTCGGCTATGCCCATGCCGATGGCTGCCATGGGGAAGTACCTGTGGTGGAAGTCGGCCATCAGCTGTGCCTCGAAGGAGGCATGGTCGTAGTAGAACGTGTAGAGCAAGGGGTCGAGGATATCGATCGAGACATTGAGCCCGTTGAAGAAGCGATAGCGATACTTTTGTCCTTCGGGCAGGAGGTCGGGCAGTTCCTTCTGCTCTTCGGCCTTGACTTCGGATGTGACGGGAATGGAACGTCCCTGAGCCAGCAGCGAGGGGCTGTTGGTGACGAGGAGAGTGGCGAGGGCCAGCGTTATTGCGTAGTGAGGGTGGAACATTCCCGTGGATTAGTATTCGAAGATGAGGTTGGTGGACTTGCCATCGGCGACGACATTCTCGTCGTTGATGATGAGGTTGCTGAAAAGGTGACGGGTGGAACGCACATCGTCGATGTGGAAGAGGACGGTGCATCCGCACTCCATGTCGAGGAACCGGGGTTCGACAGTATAGTCGATTTCGACAGTGTCGGATGAGGTGTAGAGGTCGCCGTAGTCGCTGTAGGAGCAATCGAGGATCATGGTGGTGTGTTTGCCCTTGGGGTTGAGCTGTAGGTCGATGTCGGCGAACTGGGTAATGGTGGCGGCGTAGCCCAGGGTGTCGGAGAGACAGATGAGGCTGATGGAACGCAGCGACCTGCCGCTGGTGGACGTGAACGTGGTGGTCATGTACGCCTCGCGCACCTGTTCACAACCGTTGTCGCAGGCGCACAGCAGAGCCTGGATGCAGCAGGCAACCAGCAGGAGGCGTAAGGCCTTGGAGTGTGGACGTGACGACGTGTCAGATGGTTTCAGCGATGTCATACTTGTTGCGGTCGGCAGAAGTGCGTGAGATGAGTTCGCCGAGGAATCCGGCGAGAAAGAGCTGGACACCGATGATCATGCTGGTGAGGGCCACGTAGAAGGCGGGCATGGAGGTGATGAGGGTACCGGTGCCAGCAGTGCTGAGCACATAGATCTTATGGCAGACAATGTAGAGGATGGCGATGAAGCCGATGAGGAAGATGATGGTGCCCCACAGACCGAAGACGAGCATGGGTTTTGCGCCGAAGCGGTTGAGGAACCATAGGGTGATGAGGTCGAGGTAACCGTTGACGAAGCGGTCGAGGCCGAACTTGGTCTTGCCGTATTTGCGAGCCTGGTGCTGGACGACCTTCTCGCCAATCTTATTATAGCCTGCGTTCTTGGCGATGTAGGGGATATACCGGTGCATATCGCCGTAGAGCTCGATGTGCTTGACGACTTCGCCGCGATAGGCCTTGAGGCCGCAGTTGAAGTCGTGAAGGTTGTGTATGCCCGAGACGGCGCGCACGGTGGCATTGAAGAGCTTGGTGGGGATGGTCTTCGAGAGGGGGTCGTAGCGCTTCTTCTTCCATCCGCTGACGAGGTCGTAGCCCTCCTCCTTGATCATGCGGTAGAGTTCTGGAATCTCGTCGGGCGAATCCTGAAGGTCGGCGTCCATGGTGATGACTACGTCGCCCTGCGCCATGCCGAAGCCGACATGGAGGGCTGGTGACTTGCCGTGGTTGGTACGGAAGGACATTCCGTGCATCTGCGGATATTGCTGATGGAGCTGCTTGATGACCTGCCAGGAACGGTCGGTGGAGCCATCGTTGCAGAAGATGACTTCGTAGGAGAAATTGTTGGCCTGCATTACGCGGTCAATCCAGGCGGCGAGTTCGGGGAGGGACTCGTCTTCGTTATAGAGGGGGATGATGACGGATATGTCGAGCATTAGGGGGGAGGGTTTTGAGGGTTTATGGGTTAGCGATGGCATCGCAACAGTCGGAACGGGGGGGAGGGGCAGGATGAGATTAGGAGGGAACCTGGGGGCGCCTGCGGACGATGAGGGCGATTGGTATCATCAGGACGATGGAGATGAAGAGGTTGTTGGAGAGGGTGGTCATCGCCGTCTCGATGGGAGTGAGGACGGGAGCCTCCTTCAACGCCTCGATAGCCTCGTCGAGTTTGGGCATGTATCGCTCGAAGCTGCCTGTTGCCGCGAGCGTCTGCCGAACGTTCTCGTACTGCTCGATGGCTGCTTGCTGGATGACGTGGAGGTTGCCGGGCTTGATGTACTGATTATAGACGTAGATGAAGAGCGCCTCGATGAGGCTGGCGTAGAACATGAGCTGCACGCCGAACGACCAAGCCTGGATGCCGCGAATGGCGTCGAAAAGGATTTCTCTGCGCAGTTTGCGGATGAGCCACCACAGGGCGAAGGGAGTGACCAGCATCATCGGGAAGATGAGGATGCTGAGCAGGACGTTGCTATACATGGCGTTCCTGATCAGATATTCCACGATGAACCACACCGCGAGAGGCACGGCCATCTTCATCAGGTAATTGTTGACTAAAGAAGCAAGAGAGTTCATATTTTGGTTACCGAAATGTCGAAATATGCGCTGCAAAGATACGAAAATACGGGTGAAAAATAAAATTTTCGGTGGGAATTTGCTTTTTTTGTCCTAAAAATTTGGCAGAACCGAAAAAAGTGCGTACTTTTGCAGTCGGATGAGTGTCATACGGCATGCTCCTTCTAATCCCCCCAGGGCTTGACCGCAGCAAGGGCATGAGGTTGTAGCGGCGCGATATGAAGAGCTCATCCTTTTTTTGTTTTAAAGCATTGCCCCGATGTGGAGCAATGCTTTTCTTAATATCCCATCATGCCGCCCCAAGCGGTGAGGTGGTAGGCAGCGAGGAGACCTGCAGCGTTGCTGGCATAGGCGCTGAAGAACTGGCGATAGCCGGGCTCGTTGGCGAGGTGGAGTGTCTCGGGGAGGGTGACAGCCATGCCACAGTGGTGGTCGATGATGATTTCACTATAGAACTGCGTACTGTGATATTCCTTGAGCACGACGCGCTGCAGCGCCTGCAGTGCTGCATTGGCATTGGCTGCATCAGTTTCGCCCAGCCAGTTGATGACATCCTGGATGTCGAAGTAATAGTACTTGTAGTGGATTCCACTGGATTCGCGACCGAGAGGCTGGAAGCAGTTGAGCCAGTCGTCGATGGTTGGCCCGTCGGCTTCGGAAAGGCTGGCGAGGCGGCTGGCATTGCTGCGTATGAGCTGCTGATAGCTTGATGCGAGCTGGGTCATGAGGGTGAGGTCGTAGAGTGAGATGCTGGCACCTTTCTTCGAGCTGCCATAGGGTGCATTCTCGTCGTAGTAGGAACGCATGGAATAGTCGAGTGCAGCGGGAAGGTCGGATGGTGACTTGCAGCGCGAAAGCATGGTGAAGACCTTGCGATAGGGCATTCCGGCACCCTGCACTTCGAGCGAGCTGGCGACGAGGTAGCGCGCGATGTCGCGCAATTCGTAAGCCACCTCGGCATTGCCCATGTGACAGCAGTCCATGATGATATAGTCGAGCTTGGGGCCTTGGCGCATGGCTTGGGCCAGATCCCACAGCTCGATGCTGCCGGTGACCTCGTGCTGGTTGTTCTGATCGTAACCGAAAGCCTTGCGGCGTGGGGCGTCGTAGTGATGGTTGGTCGTGACGGGCACCCATCCCGCGGCGTGGGAGGCGAGCACGATGCCCTTAATGGGCGTGTTGAAACGGGTGAACGTGGTCTTGATGACCGATGCAAGTATGTCGGGGTCGGCCATGTCGATGTCCTCGGACCAGGACTGCAGCATGACGGTGTCGAGCTGCTGCGCAGCATTGCGATGCACCCAATAGAGCTTTGGCAGGTCGTCGCCATCCTGCTTGTTGTCCTTCATGACAACGAGATTGAGTGCCCCCACTTCCACGCTGTCAAGTATGGCACGATGGGCCTGGCGAACATTGTTCTCGAGCAGGGAGGAGAGGTTGTTGTCGCCCACCATATACATCAGGATGGTGTGGTCGGCGACTTTCTCGTAGTCGGGTTCTGCTACTTCATCGTCGTTGTCGTGGCATGACGAACATGCAACAATGGCAAGCATCGCAAGAATGCCCGCCATCAGACGTTTGAGAGGGAGCTTGGCGTGATACATTATATATTATATATGTATGGTCTTGTTGAGGAGATAATGGTCGAGGATGGTCATTGCAGCCATTGCCTCGACGATGGGCACGGCACGGGGCAGGACACATGGGTCGTGACGACCACGCGCCTGGAGAATGGTAGCCTCGCCTTGTCGGGTGACAGTGGGGATAGGCTTGAGAAGGGTTGCCACGGGCTTGAAAGCGCAGCGGAAATAGATGGGTGCGCCGTTGGAGATGCCGCCTTGGATGCCTCCGCTATGGTTTGCCTCCGTCTTGAGCAGGGGCTGAGGGTCGCCAGCGTCGGTGCCGGTGGAGGCAGGCAGGAAGGTGTCGATCATCTCGCTGCCGCGACACCCGCATTGGGCAAATCCCATGCCGTATTCGAAGCCCTTGCAGGCATTGATGCTGAGCATGGCAGCACCAAGGGCAGCATTGAGCCTGCCGAAGACGGGTTCGCCCAGCCCTGCGGGAACGCCTTGGATGACACATGAGATGACACCGCCGATGGTGTCGCCGTCCGCCTTGACCTCGCGGATGAGCTGCTCCATGCGAGCTGCACATTCTGCATCGGGGCAACGTACGGCATTGGTCTCGATGAGCGACAGGTCGTACTTTGTCCAGTCATTGTCGAGGCAGATGTTGCCCACCTGGCTGGTGTAGGCCTTGATATCGATGCCGAGGGTACGAAGCGCCATCTTGGCGAAGGCACCGCCGACGACGCGGCTCAGCGTCTCGCGTGCCGAACTGCGACCTCCGCCGCGATGGTCACGCAGACCGTATTTCTGCTGATAGGTGTAGTCGGCATGACTGGGGCGATAGACGTCGCGGAGGGCATCGTAGTCGGACGAATGCTGGTTGGCATTGCGCACCTCGAATCCAATGGGGGTGCCTGTGGTCTTGCCTTCGAACACTCCCGACAGCACTTCCACCTGGTCGGCTTCCTTGCGAGCCGTTGTAATGGCCGACTGTCCGGGACGACGTCGTGCCATTTCGGCTTGTAATAACTCCATATCAACGGGGATGCCAGCAGGCATGCCGTCGATGATGCCACCAACAGCAGGACCATGGCTCTCGCCGAAGGTCGTCAGTCGGAATATGTTGCCGAAAGTATTCACGTAATCAATCCTTATTTGCAGCAGCAACCACCTGCATCGCAGTTGCCACCTTCACAGTTGCCACCTTCACAGTTGCCGCCTTCGCAGCCACCACCGCAGCCTCCACAATTACCACCACAGCCGCCAGTCATCTGACGCATATATTCGATCTTGTCCTGTTCGGTTGCTTCGCGTACTTCTTCGACCTTTCCCTTGAAGCAAAGGTACAAGCCTGCAAGGGGATGGTTGATGTCGCAAATCACTTCCTTGGCTGTAATCTGCTGAACAGTGGCTGGAATGATATCGCCATTCTGGCTCTGGAGGGGTACCTGCGCACCTTCCTGCACCATATCGGCGAGGAACTTGCCTGTCTTGGGGTCGTTGAAGAGGTGCTTGGGCAGAGCGACGACCTTTTCGTCGTCGTATTCACCGTATGCTTCGGCAGGAGTGAGGGTGAAGTCGAAACTATCGCCCTTTTGCTTGCCTTCGATATTCTTCTCAAAACCTGGAATCAATTGCCCTACTCCAAAGATAAACTCAAAGGGCTGACCCGGGTGGGTCTCCTCGATTTCTTCAATTTCTGGTGCTTCGTTGGGATTGTCCGGAGCTTCGTAGCCCGTCAGCTTATAGGATACGGCTACATGCTTGCCTTGTTCGATGATCATAACTGCTTACATATATTTATATCGGGTGCAAAGATACTAATTATTTCCAAAACCACCAAATTATTGGAAGATTTTGTCTTTTTTTTGTTTTATTCTCCTATATGATTTGCAAAAATGCCCCTATTTGTCATTTTTTGACTGCAAAACTGATTTTTTCTATGCCTAATATTTGGAAAAATGAAAAAAAGACTGTATTTTTGCGGCAATTAAATACGTTCCATGGGAAATTGAGATTCCTGATCGTCATTCATTCTTTAAAATTACAATGGAAGGGCAAGACCTATTAAGCCTCGCAAAAGGACGTAACTACAATGCTGAACTCCGCGCCGAATTGGCCAAGTTCGGCCTTCGCCGTATTAGCAGCAATCAGTGGATAAGTACAAATACGGCCAACAAATATGAATTGGTGCTGAACGAAGTCGATGGAGAGAGAGTTGTCTCGGGCATCGATATTGTCGATAAGGACCAGCGTATCCATCTGATGGACGTGAATGAGAAGCCGGCAACAGCCGATGGCCTGGCCAACACCAACATTGCCGTTCATCACAAGACACTGGGTGCCATCCGTCGGCAGATAGAGGTCACCTACGAATTCGTCGATCTGATAGACCGGTGGAATGCCGAAATTGAGATGGACAGTCCATTGGGCCAAGAGCTGAAGGAGAAGACAGGCGGCCAATTCCTGAACTGGTTGGATTTCCTTTGCCTGCCTGACCCTCTGGCGAGCGGAGATTATCTGTTCGGCACCATCCAGCGCGGCAAGGCAGCCTCGATACATTCATGGCTGGACCTGCCGGACGGCAGCTACCTCGTCCCGACCGACGGCACGGACGAAGGTGCCATGAAATCGCTGGAGTGCGGTCTGCAGTTCCATAAGATGGAGAAAGAGCAATTTGCCACGGCAGCTGCAGCGGGGCAATATGCCATCAAGGCGCTCAACCACAGCAAAACGACTTACGCCACATCCATCAAGAGGCTGCTGGGCAAGGAGAATGCCTTGATTTCGCGCAATGACTTCTATCGGAATGATAAGGGAGAGATGTGCCGCATCGTGGTGAATCGAACGGATGCAGGCTTGATGGTGACCGACGTTCCCGTGAATGCCACGGTGTCGGAATGTATTGCTTCGCTGCTGGCTCCCTACATCAAGGCCAGGGCATTCGAGTCGATTGGGGCTGAAGCGTAAAGTCAGACCCGGTCACTGCGGTCGTAGAAGTCGCGAGCAGACTTCTCGGACTTTTGATAACCATCCGGATTCCGGGCATCTTCATCGAGGTGCTCGGAAATTCTTTTGCTTGACCATTTGAGCATCTGCATACAGAGGTAGATGAGGAAGGCGAAGAGGAGCGTTGAGACGATGGGAGAACTTTCGACCGACATATACATCAGCGTGAAGTCGTAGAGCGTATGGGTGATGACGGGAGCGGCGAGTGCCCAGAAGAGGTTGCTGAGCTTGTTCTCGCTTTCGAACCAGTACTTGGCAAAGAAGTAGCCCATGAAGACGCCATTGTAGTAATGGCAAGGCACGGCGAGGAGGGCGCGCGAGATGCTCACGCCCACCCAGTCAGTCCCTGCAGCGCCGAGGTATGTCAGGTTCTCGAAACCGGCGAAGCCCATGCTCACACATACTGCATAGACGATGCCGTCCATCTTCTCGTCGAAGTAGGGGTTGCTGCGCACCACCAGGAAGAGCATGATGAGCTTGGCGAGCTCCTCGGGAAGGCCTGCACCGAAGAGGGCGAGCCTGAATGCTCCCGACATCGTGGTGTAGGTGTTGGAGAAGAGACCAAAGGATTCGAAGGGCACGCTGAACAGCATCGACACGAAGATTGAACCGATGCCGAAGATGATGGCGCGCTTGATCTGCGCGGGCGGTTCGGGCTGCAGGTAGTCTGCCTTGTAGATATGATAGACGAGGATTGCGGCGGGCAGGAGGCCGGCAAGGATGATTAGGAGCATGGGGAAGGGGTTTGAGAGTTTGAGGGTTTTGTTGGGTTCAGAAAAGCATTTGTTCGAGGTGGTTGACGGCGAGGGTCATGTCGTCGGCAAACCGCTGGTGGTCGAGAAGAAAGTCGGGGCGGCCTTCGGAAAGTTCATCGTAGAGTTCCTTGGGAATGCTGACGACAAAGTTTGCAATGGCGTATTCGATGTCGTCTTTTTGCCAGTCCATACCCGAATAGAGATAGACTCGCAGCTTCTGATGCAGGAAGCAATAGGTCGTTTCGATACTTTCCTTGGTGATCATGGCGATGAGGGTTGTGAACCATATCTTGGCGACAAAGATAGCTATTTCTTCTCATTTTGCCAAATTATTGGGGACAATTTACTTTTTGTGGTTCCCTTTTTTGGCGCGATGCGAATTATTTGTTAAATTTGCAGCGCACATTCCCGATGTTCATAAATAAATAAAGGATAAGGATGATACAGCAACTTCATGGATATTGGCCCCAGATTGGAGAGGGCACCTTTGTGGCAGAGACGGCTGCGGTGATCGGCGATGTAGTGATCGGGCGGGAGAGCAGCGTATGGTACAGCGCAGTGATACGCGGCGACGTCAACAGGATTCGCATCGGCGACCGTGTGTCGATCCAGGATTGCTCGTGCCTGCATTGTGCCGAGGACGATGCCTACATTGAGATTGGCAACGATGTGACCGTGGGGCACAACGTCTGTCTGCATGGATGCAAGATTGCCGACAATGTGCTCATCGGCATGGGGGCAACGGTGCTCGACAACGTGCATATCGCCTCGGGGTCGGTAGTTGCAGCAGGAGCCCTGGTGCTGGCTGGCACACGGATTGGACCAGGCGAACTGTGGGGTGGCGTGCCTGCCAAGCTTATCAAGAAACTCGACCAGGAGGCCATCGACCGCATCATCACCCCATTGCCGCAACACTATCAGTACTGGACTGCAGAATACCTGAAGGAACAGGCCTCGAATGCTCCAGACCTGAGTTTGGACTGATTTAGATGCCATCTGCGAATGACAAATGACGATGGAGCGTTTGGAAAATTGTACCGTTCCCGAAAAATGTAGGCTCTCAATTTGGACAGTTCGAGAAATTGCACTAAATTTGCGCCGCTAAAACAGAGAAAGTTGTCACGTGAGTGACGTTGAAGATAAGGCGGTTATAGCACAAGGGCTCCACCTCTTACCATTCCGAACAGAGAAGTTAAACCTTGTAACGCCGATGGTACTACGAAAGTGGGAGAGTAGGAAGCCGCCACCTTACAGGAGTCTGGACAGCTATAGTCCAGACTCTTTTTTGTAGAAATATGGAAGAATTACAGAACACAACAACGACTGATGAAGTAACGGGCCGATTCGCATCGTTTGAAGAACTCGGCATCCAGTTCCCGCTGCTTCGTGCCATCGAGGAGCTTGGCTACGAACGCCCCATGCCTATCCAAGAGCAGATTATTCCCGTCATCCTGAGCGAAGAAGGCCGCGACGTGGTGGGCCTGGCACAGACGGGTACGGGCAAGACCGCTGCCTTCGGCCTGCCCCTGCTACAGAGTGTGGACATTGTTCCCGTTTACAGCGATTTCCAGATCAAGAAGGATTTCAAGACCGGCAAATGGATTGACCCTGAGGATGCGCCCCAGCCACAGGCGCTGGTGCTGGCTCCTACGCGTGAGCTTTGCCTACAGATTGCTTCTGACCTGCAGGACTATTCGAAATACCTGCGCGGCATTGCCATCCTGCCCGTGTATGGCGGTTCGTCGATAGGTAGCCAGATTGGTGCCTTGAAGCGCGGAGTGCATGTGGTGGTGGCTACCCCAGGCAGACTGATAGACCTCGTGAACCGAGGGGCAGTGCGCCTGAGTGAGGTGAAGACGCTGGTGCTTGACGAGGCGGACGAAATGCTTTCGATGGGCTTCCAGGAGGATATCGAGACCATCCTTTCGAACCTGCCCAAGCAGCATCGCACCATGCTCTTCAGCGCCACCATGCCCAAGGCCATCGCAGAGATTGCGAAGAACTATATGCACAATCCTGTGGAGGTCACCATCGGACACCGCAATGAGGGAGCCGCCAACGTGAACCACGTCTATTACCTCGTCCATGCCAAGGACAAGTATGCTGCTCTGAAGCGCATCGTGGATTTCTACCCGAGCATCTATGGCATCATCTTCTGCCGCACCAAGCTGGAGACACAGGAGATAGCCAAGAACCTGATGGACGAGGGCTACAACTGCGACGCGCTGCACGGCGACCTGTCGCAGGAGCAGCGTGACCTGGTGATGCGCAAGTTCCGCACCCGCCACCTGCAGCTGCTTGTCGCCACCGACGTGGCAGCACGCGGTTTGGATGTCGATGACTTGACGCACGTCATCAACTATGGTTTGCCCGACGACAACGAGGTCTATACCCATCGTTCAGGACGCACGGGCCGTGCCGGCAAGAAGGGAACATCGATCTGCATCGTTCACATCAAGGAACGCCGTCGTCTGAATGACATCGAGCGTATGCTCGGCAAGACGTTCGAGAAAGGAATGATGCCCACCACCGAACGCATCATCGAAAAGCAGCTCTTCGGACTGGCCGACCGACTGGAGAAGGTGGTGGTGAACGAAGAGGAGGTTGAGAAGTACCTCGACCCTGTGCTCAAGAAGCTCGGATGGCTTTCGGCCGAGGATCTGGTGAAGCGCATCGTTTCGCTGGAGTTCAATCGAATGCTTGAATTCTACAAGGGGTCGGAGAATCTTGATATACCCGAAGAGAAGCCAAAGCGCGAGAAGAAGGCGGCAGCACACACCGGCGAAGGCGCACGCAATGCCTCGTATGCGCGTATCTATAATGGAGTCAATACACAGGCCGAACCGGGCTATGCAAGGCTGTTCATCAATCTGGGCAAGCGCGACGGCATCTTCCCCAAGCAGCTCATCGGGCTGATGAATGCCAACGTGCATCACCGCATCGAGATGGGACGTATCGACCTGCTCACCAACTTCTCGTACTTCGAGGTGCCGGAGCAGGATGCACGTTTTGTCATCAAGGATATGAATGGTGCGGATTGGCACGGACGCAAGGTGGTGGTGAGCCCGGCGAATGAGGAGCATCACGACGAGGAAAAGCCCTCGAAAAAGAAACGTGCCCAGCGTCTTGACGAAGCCGAGCACCTGCCTTTCGAGAAGTTCCGTGGAGAGAAGGGACGGAAGCGGGGAAAACGGTGATTAGGGCAGCCGAACATGGCTGTTGCATGGACATAAACAGGCGGCCATCTTTGGCTGCCTATTTTGTTTGTGCGGTGAGCTCGCCGTCGGCGGTTTGGATTGTCAGGGTGGAGCTTGGAGGCACTGAGGCGGCCGACTTGACGGCATGACCATCGAGGCGGGTGATGGAAAAGCCGCGCTTGAGGATGTTGTCGGGTTGGGCCAGACGGATGGTGTTGCCGATGAACTCCAACTTGTCCTTTTCGCGCTGTAGGCGTTGGCGGGACAGCAAACGGATGGCTTGTTGCAGGGTCTCAAGGGTATTGTTCCCGTTGGCAAGGAACTGCCTGCTGGCACTTTGAACCTTTTGTCCGATTATGTCCAGACGGCTGATCTGCCGCGTCAGCATCACGTGCGTATTGCGGACAGCGTTGCCGTAACGTTGCAGACGCTGGCGCTCAAGGTCAACCTTTTGCTGCAGATGGTCCTTGATCTCGGTCTGGAAGTCGAGGACTTTCTGCATCTCGGCGAGCAAGGTGTCGATGAGCAGGGCAGCGGCGGCTGTGGGAGTCTTGACCGAAGTGTGCGCCACGTGGTCGAGCACTGTCTCGTCGCGGTCGTGGCCTATGCCCACGATGACGGGGAGGGGAAATTGCGCGACATAGGAAGCAAGCAGATAGCTGTCGAACGATGCCAGTTCGACGGTGGCACCGCCTCCACGAATGATGACGACGACATCGAAAAGCTCCTGCACCTCGTTGATGCGGTCGAGGGCGGAGATGACCGACGGCTCGGTCTGCTGACCTTGCATTGTGGCAGGGAAGAGGTGGGCGTAGAACTTCAGTCCGTAGGCATTGTGGGTGAGCTGCTTCACAAAGTCACCATAGCCTGCTGCACTTTCGGCGCTGATGATGGCAATGCGCTGCGGGAGGACGGGGAAGGGAAGTTCGCGGTTCATGTCGATGATGCCGTCCTCCTTGAGCTGACGGATTATCTCCATGCGACGACGCGCCATCTCGCCAAGGGTGTAGGTGGGATCGACGTCGAGGATGTTGAGGCTGAGACCATACTGTTCGTGCATCGTGACCTGCACGAGAATCATAACCTTAAGGCCCGTAGCAAAGGGTTGCCCTGTCTGCTCCGCGAAGCTGTCGCGCAGGAGCCACCAGCGGTTGGACCAGATCATTCCACGCACCGAAGCCAGCGTGGTGCCGCGCCGGGGTTCCTTCTCGATGAGGGTCATGTAGCAATGCCCATTGGCAGCCACCCGCACGTCGGAAAGCTCCGCAACGACCCAGATGGGATCGGCGAAGCTCGTATTCACCACGGCAGCAATGCGGCGGGTGAGTTCGTGAAGCGACAACGGGTCTTTCTCTCCCGATTGCTCCTTTGTTGCTCGTAAAGCCATTGACGGTGATTATTCGAAACGCTCCATGCGCCTGCGGACGTAGTCGGCAAGGAACTGGGCCGTGTTCTCCTCGCCGCCCAGTTTGGTCACATCAACGCAGAGATCGTACGAGTCGGCCTGGCCCCACGTCTTGTCGGTGAAGAAGTCGTAGAATCGCGAACGCTCGCGGTCGTTTTTGACAATCAGGCTGTCGGCTTCGTCAGCGGTGATGCCACGTTCCTTGCAGAGGAAACGGATGCGGTATTTGTAGGGAGCATGGATAAAGAGCTTGATGAGGTTGGGCTCCTCGCGAAGGATGTAGTCGGCGGTGCGACCGACGATGAGGCACGACTTCTCGGCAGCCAACTGCTTCAGGGTGTCGCTGAGCATCACAAAACTTTGTGAAGAGCCGAAGAGGTGGGGTGAACCTATTCGTCCTGCCAAGGCATAATCGAAGAAGCCCGGTGCCTTCTCGTCATGCTGGGCTACATATTCGGGGTCGAGTCCGTTGGCGCGCGCTATTTCGTCGATGAGTTCACGGTCGTAGTATTCGATTCCAAGGATCTCGGCCAGTCGTTTGCCTGTCTGTTGGCCACCGCTTCCGAACTGGCGACCCAGGCTGATGATTACTTTTTTTTCGAGCATGGTAAAGATGAAACCTTAAAATTTGGATTAAGTGTGGCAAAGTTAGTGGATTTTTTTTGTTCTGCCAAATATTTTGTTCAAAAGTTTTGCAATTACTGAAAATTTCTGTATCTTTGCCCCAAAATTTAAGAAAAACAAATAGAGAAATGTTATCAGAAATTACTTGGACTGCTCATCCAGTCATCTTTCATATCGGCTGGTTTTCCTTGCGCTGGTATGCCTTGATGTTCATCATTGGTTTCTTCATCGGCATCAAGATCATGGAATGGATTTATCGGCGTGAGGGTCTTGATCCCGAGCGAGTCTATTACCTTTTTCTTGCCACCTTCATTGGTACGATAGTAGGTGCACGACTGGGGCACTGCTTCTTCTACGATCCCGATTATTATCTGGCTCATCCGATGGAGATCTTCAAGACTTGGAAAGGCGGTCTTGCCTCGCACGGCGGCACCATCGGCGTTATCCTGTGTGTGCTGTATTATGCCTACAAGGACCGACTGTCGAAACTGTGGCTGCTCGATCGCCTGTCGATTGCAGTGGCTCCTGTAGCGTGTCTGATTCGTATGGGCAATCTTTTCAATCACGAGATCTATGGACACGAGACTGCCCTGCCTTGGGGCTTCCGGTTCATCCAGAACATCCCGCAGTGGGAGCGTGGTGCGGAGCCAATCTTCTGCAACCCCTCGCATCCTACGCAGATCTACGAGGCATTGGCCTATCTCGCTGTCTTCTTCATCTGCTGGTATCAGTACAAGTTCACCGATGCAGGCAAGCATCGCGGTGTCATCTTCGGCACGTTCCTGCTGGGCATCTTCGGGTCGCGATTCTTCATCGAGTATCTGAAGAATGTGCAGGAGGCATTCGAAGAGAATATGCTGCTCGACATGGGTCAGCTCCTTTCCATCCCGTTTGTCCTGCTGGGCATTTGGCTCATTTGGCGCGGCATGAAGTCGCCCGCTGTGGAAGGTTACAGTCCAATCACTCATAAGAGATAAATATGAACTACAACGAAATCGGCAAGACCGGCATGAAGGTCTCGCAACTCAGTTTTGGCGCTTCGTCGCTCGGTGGTGTGTTCCATAGTGTCAAGGAGGCGGATGCCCTTGAGGCAGTTTTTATGGCTGTCGAATTGGGCATGAACTTCATCGACGTGAGTCCCTATTACGGCCACTATAAGGCTGAGACCGTGCTTGGCAAAGCACTCAAGGAGATACCTCGCGGCAAGTATTACCTTTCGACCAAGGTGGGACGCTATGGCAAGGATGGTGTCAACACGTGGGACTATTCCGCCAAGCGTGCCAAGGAGAGCGTCTATGAGTCGATGGAGCGTCTCAATGTCGATCACATCGACCTCATCAATGTGCACGACATCGAATTCCAGGCCGGGCTGCCAGGCGGACTGCAGAAGGTTTGCGACGAGACCCTGCCTGCACTCTGCGAATTGCGTGACGAGGGCGTCGTAAGTCATGTGGGCATCACCGACCTGCAGCCCGAGAATATCCGATGGGTCATCGGGCACGTGCCTGCCGGAACGGTGGAGGCTACGCTCTGCTTCTGCCACTATTCGCTCAACGATGAGCTTCTGAACGAATATTTCGACTTCTTCGAGCAGCACAATGTGGGCATAATCAATGCATCTCCGCTTTCGATGGGACTGCTGAGCACACGAGGCGTGCCCGACTGGCATCCCGCTCCTAAGGCACTTGTCGAGGCTTGCCAGAAGGCGGTGGCCCATTGCAATGACAAGGGTTATCCGATTGAGAAGCTGGCCATCCAGTATGCCATCTCTTCACCCCGAATTGCCACGACGCTCTTCTCGTCGGCCAATCCTGCCAATGTCGAGAAGAACTGGCATTATGCCCTCGAACCCATTGACTGGGAACTGGTTGGCGAGGTGCAGAAGATTATCGGTAATCAGATGCGCGTGCGTTGGAAGAACAGTTGATGATTTCTTTTCGTTGTTTCGGTATTTCGGAATACCGGAATTACGGAATAACGGCTTAAATAATAAGACATGGTAATTATTGATGCACATAGCCACCTGTGGATGCGCCAGAACACGATCGTTGATGGCCAGCCCATACGCACCCTTTCGCCCAATGGCTCGCGCAGCACATTCTTTGGCGAAGAGGTGCAGATGCTTCCTCCGTTCATGATTGACGGACAGAACAGTGCCGAGATCTTCCTCAGCAACATGGATTATGCGCGGGTGGGCGGTGCCGTGGTGGTGCAGGAGATCATTGACGGTATGCAGAACGACTACCTGCTTGAGGTGCTGCAGCGCTATCCCAATCGTTTCTTCTGCTACGGAATGCCAGAGCTTCGGCCTGCGCAGCGGCGTGCGCGGGGCCTTATGGATCCACTGACGCAGACCAAACAGCTTTTCGAGAACGGTTTCCGTGGCATTGCATTGCCTGGACATCGTCTGTTTGCACCCGGGGAACTGGAGATTAACAGTCCCGAGATGATGGATGTCTTTCATTATCTGCAGGACAACAAGGGCTATCTCTCGATTTGTCTTTACGATGGCGAATATCACGTGAAGCAAATGGAGGAGATCATACAGGCTTGTCCTCGACTGAAGGTCGTCATCGGACATTTCGGTATGGTAACCCGTGCGGGATGGCAGGAGCAGATTAAATTGGCTCGATATAAGAACGTCTATGTGGAAAGTGGTGGTATCACGTGGCTCTTCAATTCTGAGTTCTATCCATTCCGTGGCGCTGTGCGTGCCATCCGCGAGGCCATCGATCTGGTGGGAGCCGACAAGTTGATGTGGGGCTCGGACTATCCGCGCACCATCACTGCCATCACCTATAAGATGTCGTACGACTTTGTGCTCAAAGACCCCGAGCATTTGCTCACTGAGGAGGAGAAGCAGAAGTTCCTCGGCCTCAATGCGCAGAAACTTTACGGCTTCAACAAGATACCCGAGCTGCCGTACATTAAGAATATGTCAGAATAGTTTTTCCCTTTAATAAAATGAAAACTTTACGCATACCTTCATTACAGAAGATTGAGGTCGTTGACCTCCCAAAGCCAGTGGCAGGAGCAGGTGAAGTGCTGCTCAAGCTCAAATATGTCGGATTCTGTGGCAGTGACCTCAATACATTCCTGGGCCGCAATACCATGGCCAAACCCAACGTCATTCCCGGTCATGAGATTGGTGCCGTGATTGAGGCACTTGGAGAGGGTTGTCCCGCCGATCTTCATGTGGGTCAGGTGGTCACCGTCAATCCCTATACCAACTGCGGACATTGCGCTTCGTGTCGCAACGGTCGCTACAATGCCTGCCAGAACAACGAGACGCTCGGTGTGCAGCGCGATGGCGCGATGCGCGAATATATTGCCCTTCCTTGGCAGAAGATTATCCCTGTGAAGGGAGTCACTCCGCGTGATGCTGCACTTATCGAGCCTATGTCGGTAGGATTCCATGCAGTGAGCCGTGGCCAGGTGTCGGACATCGACACAGTGCTGGTGCTTGGCTGTGGCATGGTCGGCCTGGGTGCCATCATCCGCAGTGTGCAGCGTGGTGCCACCGTCATCGCTGTGGATTTGAGTCAGGAGAAGCTCGATCTAGCGATGAAGGCAGGTGCTGCCTATGGCATCAACTCCACAAAGGAGGACATCCTCACCAAGGTGATGGAATACACCGACGGCATGGGTGCCGACGTGGTGATTGAGGCTGTCGGTTCGCCGATTACCTACGTTTCTGCCATCGATGCCGTGTCGTTCACAGGTCGCGTGGTCTGCATTGGTTATGCCAAGAGCGACGTATCGTTCCAGACGAAGTTCTTTGTGCAGAAGGAGCTCGATATCCGTGGTTCGCGCAACGCCACACCCGACGATTTCCGCGCCGTCCTGAATTATATGCACCACACACAGATGCAAATGGAGCCCTTCATTAGCGGCATCATCCAGCCCGAAGAGGCACAGCAGGCGCTCGAAGCCTGGGCCGAAGCTCCCGGAAAGGTCTTCCGCATACTGGTGAAGTTTGAAGAATAAAAGTGTTCCTTGGCCCAACAATAAAGAAGAGAAAGTACCCTGTTGCATACAGAGTTTCAAAAGCTTCGTAAGGATGGATACTTGTACATCGACAAGACGGAACTTGTCTTCAAGTTGATAACAGAAGGGTGTCCATATTTCCTGAGTCGGCCACACCGCTTTGGGAAGTCATTGCTTGTCTCTACGCTTGCTTCTGCGGGATGAAGCACTCTGACGCTCGACATGATGCTTCTTCTGCGGAATGAAGCACTCTGACGCGCAACATGATGCTTGCTGCTGCGGGATGAAGCACTCTGACGCGCGATGTGATGCTTACAGCTGCGTGATGAAGCACTCTGACGCGCGATGTGATGCTTACTGCTGCGTGATGAAGCACTCTGACGCGCGACGTGATGCTTTCTTCTGCGTGATGAAGCACTTTGACGCGCGACGTAATGCTTGCTGCTGCGGAATGAAGTACTCTGACGCGCGACATGATGCTTTCTGCTGCGTGATGAAGCACTCTGACGCGCGACGTAATGCTTGCTACTGCGTGATGAAGCACTCTGACGCGCGACGAGATGCTTACTGCTGCGTGATGAAGCACTCTGACGCGCGACATGATGCTTGCTGCTGCGGGATGAAGCACTCTGATGCGCGACATGATGCTTCCTGCTTGTGATGAAGCACTCTGACGCGCGACATAATGCTTTCTGCTTTAGGATAAAGCATTCTGACGTGCGCAAGCAAAGATCTGTGTGAATCAGTGCGAATCTGTGTGCCCTTTTTCGGACAATAATTCCTCGCGAGTTATGTAAGACTCCTGGCACTGTTATTGCGCAGAAATATATATGTTCAACTCACTTGCGAAATTTACGTTACTTACAGAACAATGGCAAATACCTCAAGCACAAACCTGGAACTGCTCGAAAAGACGGCAGCAAGGGTAAGCGATCGACTCAAGACGATAGCGCAAGATACGGATCTGAAATGGAATCAGGAGCTCGATGCCCAGATGCACCTGCTGCTGAATCGTGCAGAGGAGGTGAATAGCAAAGCTTTTGTGGTGATTGTGGTGGGACCCGTGAAGTCCGGAAAATCCACCTTCGTCAATGCACTGGCTCATGCCCACGTCAGCCCTACACATTTTCTGGAGTGTACGGTTCGTCCTTCGGTCATTTCACAATGCAAGACGGGAGAGGAGTGCCGCATCACAACATTCCGTTTGACCGAGCTCGACCCCGAAGTTTCGAAAGCCGAACACGTGGAGTCCATCATCGACTACATCAAGGGTCTGAGCTATGCCAACCTATCGGGACTTGAGGTGCAGCATTATCCCCTCAATGAGGAAAACCTCACCGAATACGTCGAACAGCCCATCGATCAGAAGGTGGTGCGCGTTGCTACCGACAATGTGTTGACATCTATCACAGCCCCGGGTGGCGATTTTCTGGGGCGTGACATCTTCCTTGTGGATATGCCGGGTTTCGACGGCTTGAATGCCAACCTCGACGACAAGGCTTATCCAATCATCACGCATCGTGCCGACCTCGTCATCTTCATCCAAAGTTCCAATTCTGCCATCTCGAAGATTTCGAGCGACTTCTTCGACATCCTCCGTGCTGGCAATGGTTCGGCTCCCGTCTGCCTGATTCACAACTATTTCGAGTCTGCCTATTGGCGCACAAAGGAAGAACAGCAGCGCGCCATCCGTGGGCAGATGGAGAAGGCGAAGGAGATCATCCGTCAGCGCGGATTCAATCTGCCTGATGCCAACTGTTTCTCAATCAATTTAGGCAAGGTTGCCGACAACCGCGATGAGGCGTACGGCAAGGAGGTCGTTCCTGATTATCGTTCCGAACTGGAGGCGGCGACAGCTTCCTTCAGCGAGATTGAAAAAGAACTCTATCAGCACGTCATCCGCAGCCAGCATACTACCCGACTGAATAACTGCCTGGGTCGTATCCGTTACGAGAAGGAGTCGCTCTGCAAGCTGATTGATGAGCAACTGGCAAAGTCAGAAGTCGCTCGTGAAAGATACCATAACGCCGAGCAAGAACTCGATGCCATCCGTGAAGATCGGCAGCTCGTCTATTCGCGAGCAGCCTTCCCCCTGCATTTTGCAGCCGACGACCTTGCGAGCAGCCTCGATGGAATCGCTAATGTGTCCATGAGCCAGCAACTGACCTTGGGCACCAAATATAATGGAGCAACTGCCCGTGGCATTGTCACATCGATGTTGGAGCTGTTTGAGCAGACCATCCGAAAATACGTCGATAGCCACGTGTCGATGTCGGACTATTTGGCCAAGATCGATGCGATGACCGAGAGCCGCTATCTGGAGATTCGAAATGCGCTGGACCGTGTGGGCGGTATGCAATTCAAGCCATTAACAGACTTCAATGACGAGGAACCGAAGCCCATTGACTTGGGAGCCGTCAAGGATGCTTACGACGTGGAGCAGAAGATTAGCGACACTTTCCTCATCGACCGATATAATTATGAGAGTATGCACCGCATGATGAATAATGCCAGGTGTGCCCTTATCGGTATGTCGCAGCCAGCTGCTTCCGGCACCTATATCGGTGGCTGTCTGCAGACAACCATCCTTCCCGGTGTGCAGCAGGAGGTGGAACAGTATCTGCAGCACTTCATCCGAAGGCGCAGCGAGGCTTATTCGAAGCTGCTTGAAGAGAAACGTGCCGAACTGCTCGCCGGCATCATCCCAGACTTCGACCAGCTGGAGGCCCGCATCACTGCGCTCAAGACGCTCAAGACGAGGTTGGAAGGAATCAGGTTTACGTAATATTAAGGAATAATTAGAGATATTTGGGGATATTAAGGGACGATAGTTAAATAACAATTAATAATTAACAATTAACAATTAATAATTAACAATTAACAATTGTCAGCTCGAACAGAATTCTTTAGGCAACGATAATGTCCCTAAAAATCCCTTAGAATCCCTTAGAATCTTTAAATGAAAAATTATGAAACGAAACATCATCATCACATTGGCAATCTTCTTGGGCATCATCGTGCTGATGTTCATCGGTGACGTGATCACCATCGGCGAGAAGCTGGCAAGGGTGACGCACCTATGGTGGATGGAATATGCGTTTTATGCACTCATCCTTGCTGCCTTCGTTTGGCTGGTGATAAGGCCCATCGTCAAGCTGCATCGCACTCCCGAATTGCCGAGCCTGCATCATGAGGGATTGAACAACGTAGTGGAGCTGAAGAAATTTGGCGCGCGCCTGGCCGAGAACTGCAACTATATTGCGGACGAAAAGATGCGCGTGGATCATCAGCTGCAGCTGCGCAGCGACGTGCAGCAATGGCACGACGAACAGAACCTGCGTGTGGTTATCGACCGCGAGGTGCAGCTGCGATTGCATGGCGATGCAGCACTCGGTGTGCGCGGCATCGATCCGCTGGTGAGGCAATGGGCACAGACGGTCTTTATGGTAACAGCTGTTTCGCCGAGCAGCAAGGTCGATACGCTCTCGTGCCTTGTGCTCGACTATACGATGGTGAAGGAGCTGATACTGGCTACCGGTTACCGTCCTACGTATTCGCAGCTGATTCGCCTCTATTGGCGCATCCTCGTTACGGCCGTGCTTTCGTGGTGCGTATCGGAGGCTTTGCATGGAGTGGGCGACATCCGTCCGTTCTCGCTCTTTGCGGGTGGTGTGGATGGTGCTGATATGAATGTGGGAGAGGTCGCTGATGGCACAGAGGTCACTGTAGATGGTGCCGATGTGGCTGTCGATGGGTCAGACGTAGTGGTAGATGCAAGCGACATCGACCCGGAGGCAGAGTCGGGATTCTCATTGGGAGCTATCCTGCGTAACTTCAAGATTCCAGGCATCATCGCTGGTCCTGCTATCGACGGCGCGGTGAATGCACTGATGACGCTGCGTATCGGTTATGTAGCTCGCACATTCCTTATGGAGGGTGCCGTTGCCATGCACGACAGCACGGCCCGACGCAATGTGAAGCGTCAGGCCGTGGTGGATTCGATGAAGAACTTGCCTGAAGTAGTGATTCAAGGAAGCAAGGGCGTCGGAACAGGACTGACCAAATTCTTCGTCACCTTCTTCGCTTCGCCGGTGTGGGAGAAATATAGGGATAAAAAGGGAATAGAAGGGGAGTAAAAGGGGAGTAAAAGAGTAGTAAAAGGGTAGTGAAAGGGGAAGGGTAGTAAAAGAGTAGTAAAAAGGGAGTAAAAGGGTAGTAAAAGGGACGAATGTTTATTGGGACCCGTTTTGATTAGACGGAGGTATTGTCCCTTTTACTACCCTTTTACTACTCTTTTACTCCCCTTTAATATCCCTTTATAACTGATTCAGCTTCTCAATCACCTCGGCATCGGCTTCGCACCATTCGAGGCTCTTCATTTCTTCGGGGGTGAGCCAGCGGTGGTCGCGATGTTCGCGACGTGTGAATTGCTCGTCCTTGCCTGTGCAGAGGTAGCACGAGAGAGTGAGGGAGAAGTCGGGATAGTCGTGATTGACGGTGATGAAATGGCGGTCGATGGTTACCTCGTAATCCATCTCTTCCTCCAGTTCGCGTACCAGTGCATCCTCTTCGCTCTCACCATCCTCCACCTTGCCGCCAGGGAACTCCCAATGGAAGCTGGTGTAATGGTGGCGCGTCTGGTCCTTTTGCATACAGAGGAAACGGGTGTCATTCGACAGGACATTGGGTTCACCGGGTTTGACCACATGGATGATGGCTGCCACAACGTCATAGTGACGCCATGTTGCCTTGTGCCAGCGTTCGTAGATCTGCGACATGAGCTGATAGTCTTTTGTGTCGGGGGTGCATCCGTTTTGGCTCATGCTGAAGATGACATCGAGGTTGGGGGCGATGATGTCGATGCGGAAGCTGAACTCACCTTTGCCATCCTTGGCGGTCTCGAAGCGTTCGAACCACACACGGCGTATCTCGTTCCAACGGTACGCCTTGTTCATTTTTTCTCCGTGACGCGACAGGAGGATGATGCCGCCCTCATGGACGCGGAGTTCGGAGACATAATAGCGGGCCAGACGATGTTGTGCCAATCCGAGACGGATGGCAATGCTGGTCATCAACGGGATGTTTTCGGTCATGTACGAACCGAGTAGTTTGCCCAATGCCTCGTTCATAGTATATTTGTTTTCAAATTGTTCTTAATGCTCGCTGCAAATATAAGGTGTTTTGATGAAGAAAGCAAGAATTTGGGTGAATAATTTGGGAGAAATGTATTATTTGTTTATCTTTGTGCCCGAAAAATACAGCATGTTTGCTATTATGGTTATGAGTAATCCGTTAGAATCTCATATAAAGTTCTGGCATCCTGCAGAGATTGAGCAGGCGGTGCTGGAAGTCGGGATGCTGCCATTCTTCGAAAATGACATCCCGGGCTTCAGTGTGGCCGAACATACACCGGCGGAGTTGTGGTTCAGCGACGAGCAGGACGGCCCGTGGGAATGGAAAGGACCCATCATCCAGTTGGGACATACCGCCTACGGGAAGTTCTTCAATCGCAAGGCGGGTTGGGTATCTTTGGAATGGCTGCCTGATCTTGTCAACTTGCGACGTGCTGCCTATCCTTTGCCACCAGAAGACTCGCAGGCTCCCGAACGTCTCATTTACGAAGTGCTATGTCTCGACCGTGATGTGCTTTCGCGTGACTTGAAGCGCGAGGTAGGACTCTTCGGCATGAAGCTCAAATCGACTTTCGAACGCTATATTGCACAACTCCAGATGGGACTGTGGGCCTGTATCTCAGACTTTGAATACAACATTGACCAGCACGGCAATCGCTATGGCTGGGGATTGGCACGATACTCCACGCCTGAGGTGATGTATGGCGAAGACTTTGTACGCTCGGTCATTGGCCAGCGTTCGCCTGAGGAGTCGCGACAACGGCTTGTCGAACAACTTTTGAAGATGTTACCAATGGCAACCGAGAAACAGGTTTTGAGATTGCTGAAATGATAGGAAACAATAATAAGAGTTATGGAAGTGCCAAACGCAGGCAACATCCATAACCCTTTTTTTATAACCTGAGATCTAATAATCCTTACTTCTTGGTGTTCAAACAAGCCTTGGCGAGGAAGACGATCAGTGCGATGTACATCACGAGGCTGAGGAGCTGACCGCCGAAGCTGGTGGCCCATTCGCCGCCTGCAATCTGCCAGTCGGCACCAGCGAAGACGAGACCTGCGCTGACTACACCCATCAGAGCACCACCAGCGATGAAGCCCGAGGCGAGGAGCGTGCCGCGTTCACCGCGAGCAGCATTAACCTGCGGATCCTTGCTGCGTGAGGTGACATACCAGTTGACAGCGCCACCGACCATGAGCGGAAGGTTGAGCTGGAGCGGGATGAACATACCGAGGGCGAAGGCGAGGGCAGAGATGCCGCAAGCATTGACGATGAGGGCGATGATGGCACCGATGCCGTAGAGCAGCCAGGGTGCGCCCTGTCCCATCATCAATGGCTCGATGACAGCAGCCATGGCACGGGCCTGTGGAGCTGCCATCACGTCGGAGTTGTCGGGAGTGAAGCCGTAGGCCTGGTTGAGGATCATGATGACACCTGCTGCTGTGGCAGCGCTGACGAGGATGCCGATGAACTTGAATCCCTCCTGTTTGGCTGGGGTGGTGCCAAGCCAATAGCCAATCTTGAGGTCGGTGACGAAGGCTCCGGCGCTGGCGAGCGCCGTGCAGACCACGCCACCCATGATGAGCGCAGCCACCATGCCTTCAGTGCCCTTCAAGCCAACAGCAGCCATGATGAGCGAAGCAAGGATAAGCGTCATCAGCGTCATGCCCGACACGGGGTTGCTGCCTACGATGGCAATGGCGTTTGCTGCCACGGTAGTGAAGAGGAAGGCAATGACGAAGACGATGATGAGGGCTACGATGGTGAAGAGCAGCGAGCCATGCATCACGTCAAGGTAGAAGAAGAGGGTAGTGGTAAGCAGGGCGATGATGAGGGCAAGGACAATGGTCTTCATGCTGAGATCGCGCTGTGTGCGCGGAACTGCTACATTGGCAGCAGTGGCTTCGGCGCTCTTTCCGCCGAAGGCTTGCTGGATGAGCGAGAAGCTGCCCATGATGACGTTGCGGCTATTCCAGACACCGATGATACCAGCCATGGCAATGCCGCCGATACCGATGCTCTTGGCATACTGGAAGATCTGCTGGGGCATGGCATCACCTGCCAGAATGCCAGTGCCGACTTCGAGGTCAGGCCAGATGAAGGCGATGGCAGGAACGGCAATCCACCAGATAAGTATCGAACCGGCACACATGATGGTGGCATATTTCAGACCTACGATATATCCCATGCCGAGCAGGGCTGCAGAGGTGTTGCAGCTCAGGAAGATCTTGCCCTTGGCAGCAATCGTGGTGCCCAAGGAGCAGAATGTGCTGGTGAAGTTCTCAGCCCATGTGCCGAAAGTAGCCACAAGGAAGTCGTAGATACCACCCAGAACTGAGGCGATGATGAGCGGTTTGGCTGATGAACTCTCGCCTTCGCCCGAGATGAGCACCTGGGTCGATGCAGTGGCTTCGGGGAAAGGATACTTGCCGTGCATGTCGCTCACGAAGTACTTGCGGAAAGGAATGAGGAAGAGGATGCCGATGACACCGCCCAACAGCGAAGCGAGGAAGACCTCAAGGAAGCTGACGCTGATGTTGGCATCGGGGAACTTCGAGTCGAGGATGTAGAGGGCAGGCAGGGTGAAGATGGCACCTGCCACAATCATGCCCGAACAGGCACCGATGGACTGGATGATGACGTTCTCGCCAAGGGGGTCGCGGCGCTTGGTGGCTGAAGCAAGTCCGACGGCGATGATGGTGATGGGGATAGCTGCCTCGAAGACCTGTCCGACCTTAAGGCCGAGATAGGCGGTGGCAGCACTGAAGATGACAGCCATGAGAAGACCCCACACGAGCGACCAGGTGGTCACTTCGCGAGGATTGGCCTTGGCAGGCATTAGGGGATGGTACTCCTCGCCGGGATTGAGTGGACGCATGGCGTTTTCGGGGAGACCTTGGGTGGGTTTGTTTTGTTCCATTTTGGGTTGTTGTTGGGTTGATATTTCTTTGGGCAGCCATGGATGGCAGCCGCATTAACACAAAAGACGTGGGGAGGGTGGTGATGACGCGGGGTCAGATCTTGCGGAGCTGCCAGAGGCAGGATTCGAAGTCGATGCCGATGTTGGCGGGGCCGGGGGTGCGGAGTGTTTCGATGAGGCATTGGCGCACGAAGTGGGATGCTCGTTTGGACGATTGGGCAAAAGGTACACCATTGACAGCATCGGCACCAAGGACGGAAGCAAAGACATCACCTGTGCCCGAGCGGGTTTCCTCGACAATCATCTGGCGTTGGAACTCCACGTCGCCATTCTGTTCGCCCACAACATTGCCGATGAAGTTTTCGCCCATCATGATGCCCGTGATGACGAGACGTTTGGCTCCCATTGCCATCAGCTCGCGCGCCATGACCACAAGTTCGGTATGACGCCAACCGCTGGGTTTGTAGGGCGTGTCGGTGAGGAAACAGGCTTCGGTCAGATTGGGCGTGATGATGTCGGCATATTGGATGAGTCGTTTCATCTCGCGGCACATCTTGCGGGTATAGGTGGGGTAGATATGGCCATTGTCGCCCATCACCGGATCGACGAGGACGATGGTCGAAGGACGACGGAAATCCTTGATGAACTGCTCCACGATGCTAATCTGTCGTGCCGAACCGAGGAAGCCGGTCATGATGCCGTCGAACTGCAGGTCGAGTTTCTTCCATTCTTCGATATACGCAGGCATACGACGGGTGAAATCCTCGCGATAGAACGAGGGGAAGCCTGTGTGATTGGAGAAGATGGCAGTGGGCAAGGGGCAACCCTGCACACCCAGATGACTGACAATCGGCTGGATGACAGAGATGCTGCAACGTCCATAGCCTGAGATGTCGTTGATGATTGCTATCTTTTTCAATGAACAAAGAATAATTTATAAATTAACAATTATTGCGGGACTCGAACTATGAATCATGAACCAAGAGCCACGAACCATTTGGTCACATGGGATCCACGTCGTAGTAGAAGACGATGCGGGAAAACTCCTGAATGTCCTGCGAGAGTTTGCTTTGGATGATGCCCAGCAGGCGGCGTATCTCGCTGGTCGAAGCCTCGCGTTCCACTTTGAGCAGGATCTGACGGATGAACATATTCTTGACGCGGCCGATGGGAGGAGCTTCCGGACCGAGTACACGTTCGCCGAAGGTAAAGCGCAGTTGCTGGACATACTGTGCTGCCAAGGCATCCAGGCGGTCATCATATCGCCCTTTCATATAGATGATGATGAGACGTGTGAAGGGAGGATATCCATAGCGACGGCGATCTTCGAGCTGGGCTTCGGCCATGGCGAGATAGTCATGACTGACCACTTGCTGAAGGAGCGGGTTCTTGGGGTCACGGCACTGGATGATGACTTCGCCTTGCTGACCTTCACGTCGGCCTGCACGTCCTGCCACCTGTTCCATGAGCTGGAATGCGCGTTCGTGGGCTCGGAAGTCGGGGAAGTTCATCAGTCCGTCGGCACTGAGGATGCCAACAGTCTGCACCGAACTGAAATCCAATCCCTTGGTGACCATTTGTGTGCCGATGAGCACATTGCTTTTCTTTTGCTCAAAGTCCTGGATGATGCGCTCGTAGCTCTTTCGGGTTCCTGTCGAATCGGTGTCCATGCGGATGGGACGTGCGATGGGGAGGAGCCGCTGCAGGCCTTCTTCAATGCGCTCCGTGCCATAGCCCTGGGTCTCGAGTTGACGGCCTTCGCATTGCGGACAGATTTGTGGCCAGGGCATCCGATAGCCGCAGTAATGACATTCGAGGGCACGCGAGCGCTTGTGGTAGGTGAGCGTGACATCGCAACGCGGGCAGTGGGGAGTCCAGCCGCATTGTACGCACTCGATCTGCGATGAGTAGCCTCGGCGGTTTTGGAAAAGAATGGCCTGCTGGCCTTGCTGGAGCGTATGTCCGATTTTCTTGATGAGTTCGGGCGAAAATACATCCTTGGTAGGCACCAGCGTGATTTTGGGCAAGGAAACACCGGCATGACGTTCGGTGAGTCGCACCAATCCGTACTTTCCCTGCTTGGCAAGATAGAAGCTTTCGAGGCTTGGCGTGGCACTGCCCAGCAGCACTTTGGCACCATGGCGCATGGCAAGGATGATGGCCGTGTCGCGTCCGTGATAACGAGGTGCGGGATCCTGCTGCTTGTAGCTTGGCTCGTGTTCCTCATCGACGATGACGAGTCCAAGTTGTCGGAAGGGAAGGAAGATGCTGGAACGCACACCGACGATGAGGCGAGAACTTTGAACGGCACCTTTCGAGTCGTCGAGCATGGCTTTCCAAATCTCCACACGTTCGGTGTCGGAAAGTTTGGAATGATAGACGAGCATCTGTTTGCCGAAGACGCGGCGCAGACGTTGGCATAGCTGTGTGGTGAGTGCTATTTCGGGCACCATGAGCAGGGCTTGCCGACCTTGGTCAATCACTTCCTGAATGAGGTGCATGTAGATCTCGGTCTTTCCGCTTGAAGTGACGCCTTGCAGCAGGCAGACCTGGTGATCGCGCAGCGAATGGCAAATCTGTCGATAGGCAACTGTCTGCATCTCGGTGAGCGGATGCATTGGTTCGCACTTTTGCTCCAAATAGGGATCGTCGCGCGTGTCGAGGCGTGAGACGGGTTCTTCGAAGGTGGTCAGCAAGCCTTTCTTATGCACTTCGTTGAAAATGGCGGTGCTGACTCCGGACGATTTGAGAAGCACGTCCTTGGGCACGGGGTCGGCCTTGGACTTCTGTAGCGCATGACTCATGTCGAGCAGTTTCATGAAGAGCGCTTGCTGCTGCGGGGAGCGCTGTAGGGCTTTGAAGGCTCTTTCGAGAGGGGTGCTGGGGGCGGTCGGAGTGGTCGGAATGGTCGGAGTAATCGGAGATGAAGTGTCTTCGATGCAGGGCAGGGCGATTTGCACCATGGTGCGCATCTTGGGCTGGAAGTCCTCGCGGACGATTCCTTCTTTTCCTTCTTCGGGCTTGAGTTCACTGGGCAAGGCAGCCTTCATCACGTCGCCAATGGGGCAGATGTAATAACTGGCAATCCATTGCCAGAGCGGGTATTGCGGATGACGGATGATGGGACCCTCATCGAGAACCTGTTGGATGGGCTTCAGTTCGTAGCCTGTCTCGGGTCGGTGAGGGTTGAGGCCTACGATGATGCCGGTGTAGGTGTGATTTCGGCCAAAAGGTGCCAATACGCGCTGACCTATCTGCACCATCTTTTCCAACTCGTCGGGGATGATGTAGGTGAATGTCTGGTTCAAAGGAACCGGTAGTATTATGTCTGCGTATAGCATTCTCTTAACCTTTCATACTTCTCAAACCTCTGCTCACGCTTTTGGTGTGAGCAGAACTAGCGGAATGAGCATCTCTTCGAGCGAGATGCCTCCGTGCTGGAAGGTGTCCTTGTAGTACTGGACGTAGTAGTTGTAGTTGTTGGGGTAGGCAAAGAAGTCGTGGCCTCCACAGAAGGCATATTGTGTGCTGACATTCAGGATGGGCAGGCCGTAATCCTGTGGTCGCTCAATCCAGAAGATGTTCTTCGACTGCGAATTGAGGTTCTTGCCGAGCTTGTAGCGAAGGTTGGTGTTGACATTCTTGTCGCCTATGATCTTGATGGCATTGTCGCAGCGAATCGATCCGTGGTCGGTGGTCAGAATCACCTTGTAGCCCATCTCGGCTATCGAACGGAAAAGTTCAAGGGTCGAGGAATGTTCCATCCAGGTGCGGGTCAAAGCGCGGTAGGCGGCTTCGTCGTGAGCCAGTTCGCGCACGGTCTTGATTTCGGTGCGGGCATGGCTCAGCATATCGATGAAGTTGATGACGATGACGTTGAGCGGATAGCGCTTGAGGCCTTTCAGCCCTGCGACAATCTTTTCGCCATAGCTGTTCTCGTTGATCTTGTGATACGAAAATTCGTAATGTTTGCGGAAACGATCGAGCTGCGTCTGGATGAGGGGTGCCTCGTTGAGGTTCTTGCCTTCCTCCTCGTCTTCATCGACCCAGAGGTCGGGGAACATACGTGCAATCTGATCGGGCATCAGGCCACTGAAGATGGCATTGCGGGCATATTGAGTGGCAGTGGGCAGCATGGCACAATAGACATCCTCCTGTATATTATAATAAGGAGAGAGCAGCGGCTGCACAGCCCTCCATTGGTCGAGACGGAAGTTGTCGATGACAATGAGGAAAAGTTTCTCGCCAGCATCGAGCAGTGGGAAGATACGTTCCTTGAAGAGAGAGGGCGACATCAGGGGCGCATCGTCGTTGGTTTCATTCTTCGTGTAGGACAAAGTTCCCGTGTTGGAGGGAGAGGCTTTCTTGATAAGCCCCTTCACCCAGTCGTGGTAGTTGCGCTTCACAAACTTGTAGAAAGCGGCGTTGGCCTCTTCCTTCTGCATCTGCAGCATGGAGTTGAGCTGAGGGTCGGAGTTGGCACTGAATTCGTTTTCCCAAAACACGAGTCGCTTATAGACGTCCACCCATTCGTTGAACGTGTGGGCATCGCTGATGGCCATCGAGAGTTTGCCGAACTCCTGCTGGTAGCCCGATGTCTGCTGTTGCTGCGTGATTTCGCGGGCATGGAGGTTCTTCTTGATGCTCATCAGCATCTGATTGGGAAGCACGGGCTTGATGAGGTAATCGGCAATCTTCGAACCGATGGCTTGGTCCATGATGTCCTCTTCCTCGCTCTTGGTGATCATGATGATGGGAAGCGATGGATGGCTCTCTTTGAGCAGGCTAAGGGTTTCGAGGCCTGAGATGCCTGGCATATTCTCGTCGAGAAAGACAAGATCCACGGGATGCTCACGCGCATAATCGAGTGCATCCTGCCCGTTGGTGACTGTGATGACGTCGTAGCCCTTCTTTTGAAGGAACATGATGTGGGGCTTGAGGAGATCTATCTCGTCGTCGGCCCAGAGTATCTGTGGATTATTCATTTTCTTGCTCGGAGGATTCGGGGGTGGGGGCGGGGTTTTCGGAAGGCTCGGAGTTCTCGGAATTTTCGGAGCTTTCGGTGTTCTCGGAAGGCTCGGAGCTTTCGGAGTTCTCGGAAGGCTCGGAGTTTCCAGGGTCTATGGCGGGTACTTCGATGGTGGTCATGCCTTCTTCGCCTTCATCACCCGCACTCCAGGCTTCAATCTCATCGCCTCCGTAGGTGGCCTGTACCCAGTCGAAGTATTCTTCGAAGGTCTTGCCACGGAGCAACAGACGGAAGTTCGGGTCGCTGATGTCGATTTGGGTGATGCCGTCGGGAAGCTCGAAGGTGTCGCTGGCATCCATGCGGTCGTGATAATCGAGCAGTTCGTCGAGGTCGTCAAATCCGCTGATGACGAGCACCGACAGACCACCTCCTGTGTCGATGATCTCAAGGTCGAAGTCCTTGACGAGATAGTTTTCAAAGTTGAATTTGGCTATCTCGAACAGCAGGTTGTTCTGAATGTTGGACAAACTGTCGGTCTTGAAGGCGAGGAGCAGGACGTGCGGCACGTTGTCATCGTCGAGGAACTGCATCGACTCATCGACTCCTGCCTCGTCGCCATCGCCACGCTTGAGGGAAGTACCCCACATCATGCTGCGTACCTTTGAGCCAAGTTGCAGTTCGCGACCTTCGCGATAGCCCTTGATCATCAGGCTGGCGAGTGGCGACACATCGCTCTCGGGATAGGTGGCAGTGAGTTGTTCGAGTGCCTCCTTGAACTTTTGGCTCTCGCCATCCTGCACGTAACTGAGTGCATGGAGGAAGAGGAACTTCGGCATAAGCTTCGAGAGCGGCCACTTCTCATGGACGAAGTTGTAGTTGTCATGCACGAGTTTGGTATTGCCTGCCAGATATTCCTCGTAGGTGTGGATATAGAGCGAATCCTGACCCTTGGCCATTTCCCGAAGCGTCTCGATGTAATTGGGATCGCTGACAGCCACGCCGTAAGCACTCTCGGGATAGGAATCCATCAGTTTGCGACGCCAAAGTTCGGCTTCGGCAAGCATCTTGTTCTGACGGGTCGTCTCGCCCTTGCGTTGAGCCATGTCGGCCATGCGCATATACATCAGATAGATGGCATAGTACATGTCGGGACGATGCTGGCTCTCGGGATAGCGCGTCTCGAGCTGTCGGAATGTCTTGATGGAAAGCGGGAAGTTCTCCAGCTTCTCATTGATGATGACGCCTTCGTTGTAGAGCCCCTCCTCGATGAGCTCGTTGGCAGTTTGTTTCTGCTCGTCGGTGAATGGAATCTGTGCCAGGTAGTAATCCGGTTTGTGTGGATCGTTGACATCCTCGTTCTCGGCTGCTTCTTCTCCGGTCGAAGGAGCTCCATCCGGGGCATCGGTGACAAGGCTGTCGGCAGGCATTTCTTCGGCAAGCTGGTCTTTCGATTCAGAATCGCCATCGTCCTGGTCGTTGTCGAAGAATACTGTTTCGGTCTTGTTCTTTCGACGCCAGTCATCCTCGGGTTTACGGGCACCCCATGTGCGCTGGAACGATGTCTTTCCTTTTGCCACTTGTGCAGGGTTGTAGAAGTACCACGACTTGTCCTGCTTGCCCACGGTGGGCTGTTCGTCATTGCTTGCCAACGGGTCGGCATTTGACGACTTGTTGGCCTCATATTCTGCAAGGCGTTCCTGGTCCTCGGCTTCCTTTTCGGCCTTGATGAGGTCCTTGATGATTCGGGCGATGACCTTGTCGAGTTCCTCCCTGGGCAGTTCAGCAAGTTTGAGCAGGCTGTCCTGCAGCTGGACTGTCTCGGCATGGGTCTGCAGTTCATCGAGTACACCGCTCAGGCGCTGTATCTCCTTGTAGCCCTTGAATTCCTTGTCGATGATGCCCATAGCTGTGCTGTAGGCTTTCTGGGCCTTGACGTAGTCTTCCTGAATGAACGTGATTTCGCCCAGTCGGAGTGCGGCAATGGCCTTGTCGATGCCGTTGCGAGTGCTCTTTTCGAGAGCGGTCTCGAATTGTCTGATGGCTTTGGCGGTATCCTGTTGCAGCAGCGCCACGTTGCCAAGTCCGTAGTAGATTTGGTCAAGATACTCTTCGTTGCGGAACTGATGGCGCATACGGTTGAACTTCTTTTCGATCTTGGCGAGGTTCTTTGGGGAAGTTCCACCCATTTTCGAAAGGACGTTGGTCTGTGCAAGTTTGGCATTGAATTGTGTCTTGTAGTTGTCGCCGCTGTGACCCAATCGCCCGAAGATCTTGTAAGCCTCCTGGTAGTCGCCACGTTCCTCGAGCAATTGGGCAAGGAGGTAGTTGCAGCGTATTTTTTGGGCATTCGAATGAGAGGCATTGCGTCCCTTGCGCAGGTAGTCGATGGCTTCGAGCGAAGTTTCGGGTTTACAAAGCAGAATCTCGGCTTGTGCCAGTGAGAAAGCTTTCTGAAGGGAACGAGGCAGATCCTTATAGGCAGGCAGGGCACTCAGTTCCTTCTGGTTGTTGTATTGCTTTTGGGGGATGACCAGGCCAAGTTCAGCTTCGGCATCGAAATTGAAGCCCTGCACGGCATAGACACGCGCAGCCCAAATGTGGCACTCGGCCACGGTGTATTTGCGCCACCAGAAGCGACGTGCGGTGTAGGTGAAGGTTGCTGCTGCTGCATTGAAATCGCCTTTGTAGAACTGTGCCTTGCCCGACAGCATCCAGGCATTGTGCAGGAACGGGTTGAATTCCCCGTGGGTGAGCCAGAGTTTGTATTCGGGAGTATTCTTGCCGCGACGTTTGGGCTTGTTGGATATACTCCTTCGCTGCACGGCAATCTTGCATTTCTCGATGGTGCGGTCGAACTGGGCATTGGCGGGTGGCTCCTTGGCATCGGTCAGCTTATAGACGGGGTGGAGCTGGATGCGCTGTCCAAATTCCTCGTCATGCTTGTTCTCCATCGCGGTGAGCCCTTCCTTGAACGCCTCGTTGCCGTTGAAGTAGATATTGTACTTTGTCGTCATCGCCTTCATGCCACGGTTCAGCTTGGTGTTGCTCTTGCATGCGCTAAGGCATACAACAAGCAGCACCGCGATGCACGCCGTGACAATCAAATGTAGTGGATGATGACGTTGGGTTTTCAATGTTTTTTTATCCTTTTTTGGGGGGCGGAATTTCGGAATTACGGAATTTCGGAATGATGGAATTTCGGAATAACGGAATAACGATATTCCGTGATTACGGGATTTCGTTATATCGGGATTTCGTCATAACGAAAACTAACGGAACCTCACACCCCTCTCGAACCTCTCGAACCTCTTAAACCCCTTGAACCCTCTCAAACCCCTCGAACCTCTCAAACCTCTCTTACCCCCTCTTAACCTTCTCATTGCTATGGTCAACGCCATCGGCAGCAACCGATTGGAATCGACGTTCGCGAACCACCAGAAGGACTTCGTCCATGAGTTGCAGGGGCAAAGCGACCTGTCGGAGTTGGAGGGAACGCACCCAACCTGCCACTTCTATCTCCTTGAGTTCATAGAAGACGTTGGCAAACTCTTCGGCTTCTTCATCGGAGTAGTCCTCGGCGTTGCGACCCTTGTATTGGTCGAGTTCCTCGTCGTCGTAGTAGATGATTTCGTTCGAAACGGCTGCAAGCAGCGAATCACGCTCACAGGTGGCGTGTTGTCCGCAACATTCCTGGGGTACGTCCTTGGTGACTTCAAGAGGAGATGTCTCGTCGGGTTTTGCGGTGCCCTCAGCCACGCGTTTCTTGTAGCGTTTGTCGCCAATGAAAGCAGGGATGGCCACGATGAGCACAAGTATGACGAGAGCGGAAATGAGATAAATCATATTTTGGGTTTGAGGAGTTTGAGCGTTTGAGGAGGTTGAGGGGTGGTTAAAATAAAAACTCCTTGATGCTGAAACCTGCCTTTTGAAGGTCATCCCAATAGTTGGGATAGGACTTCGAAACAACGCCGGGGTCATCGATGAGGATGCTGCGCGAAGGCAGGACAAGTGACATAGGTGCAAAAGCCATAGCCATGCGATGATCCTTGTAGGTGGCGATGACGGGATTGGTTTCGGCTTCGCAACGGGTGCCGTCCCAGCACATCTCGATTGTTGTGTCGTTAGGGTTCGTACTGTTCGAAGTGCTTTCCGCAAGGTGCTTCTTTACCAGACGGTCAGTGACGACATAACCAAGTTTCTTCAACTCGGTTTCGAGTGCTGCCACGCGGTCAGTCTCCTTGATGCGAAGGGTATGCAGACCCGTGAAACGGAAAGGAACATTCAAGGCGCAGCACGTCACAATCAACGTCTGTGCGAGGTCAGGCTGTGCGCTCAAATCGAGTTCAAGAAGGGATGTGCCCTCAGTCGATTCCTGGGCGTTCAATGTCACAGTTTCGCTTTTGAAGTCAGTCTTTACGCCGATGGTCTCAAAATGGCTTGCTATGGCAGCATCGCCTTGAAGACTGGATGCGTGCAGTCCATCCAAGGCTATTGCTTCGTGATTGCCGACTCGGGCAGCCAAAGCAGCAATTTCGTACCAGTAACTGGCCGCACTCCAGTCGCTTTCAACGTGGTAGTGGAGCGCCTTGTAAGGCTGTGGAGCAATGCTGATCACTTGTGCGGAATGGTCCCATGTCGAAGTGATGCCAAATTGCTTGAGCATCCCCAGGGTCATTTCGATGTAGGGCGTCGAAGTGATGTTGCCCTCCAGTTTCAGTCGAAGTCCTTCGCTTAGCGTGGGGGCAATCATCAGCAGGGCTGAGATGTATTGGCTCGAAATGCTGCCGTCGATGCTCAAAGCACCTCCCTTCAACTTTCGGCCATGGATACGCAGGGGAGGGAAACCTTCTGCCTCGACATAATCTATCCGAGCACCCAGCGTGCGCAATGCATCGACGAGCAAGGCGATAGGACGCTGCTTCATACGCTCCGAACCGGTCATTACGACCTCTTCACCTTCCCGGCTTGCAAAAAATGCAGTAAGGAAACGCATCGAGGTCCCTGCGGCTCCGATGTCCACAATGCGTGCCCCGTCATTTTCAAAAGCCGCCAGCATAACCCGCGTGTCGTCGCAGTCGCTGATGTTCGTGAGTCTGCAATGGTCACGGCACAGTCCCTGCATGATGAGCGCCCTGTTGCTGAGGCTCTTCGATGCTGGAAGTCCAATACAAAGTGGTTGTGTGAGCCTATCCGGTGCCGTAACTAAATATCGCATACCTTTCGAACCCTTCAAACCCTTCAAACCTTTCAAACCTTTCGAACCCTTCAAACCCTTCAAACCCTTCAAACCCTTCAACCCCTTCAAACCTTTCAAACCTTTCAAACCCTTCAAACCTTCCCTATGCTTCCGCCACAATCCGGCAGATGTTGACCACCGTCATCATCGCCTTCTCCATCGACTGGATAGGCACATATTCAAACTTGCCATGCATATTCATGCCTCCAGCGAAGATGTTGGGGCAGGGCAGACCCTTGAACGAAAGCTGTGCGCCGTCTGTGCCGCCACGGATGGGCTGTACCACAGGTGCGACACCAGCATCGAGGATGGCCTGCTTGGCAATCTCTGTGATGCTGTAAGGCTGGCCGTTGGGCAAGGTGCGTCCACCAGCCGAAAGCACAGCGTCGGCCTCCTGCACCTTCTCCAGCATGTTGTAATACTGATCCTTCACCACGGCTGAGCAGGTGCCGGGGTACTGGGCGTTGATATTATCGACGATGCGCTGGATGTTCTCCTTGCGTGCCTCGAAAAGTTCGCGGTTGTGGTCGCGGATGATGAACGCGAGGTTGGCTTCTTCCACAGTGCCCGACATGGCAATGAGATGATAGAATCCCTCGTAGCCCTCGGTGTGTTCGGGGCGTTCATCTTCGGGCAACTGCTCCAGGAACTCCATGGCAAGCAGCGAGGCGTTGATCATCTTGTCCTTGGCGGTGCCGGGATGTACGTTCGAACCTTTGAACGTGATTTTTGCCGAAGCAGCGTTGAAGTTCTCGAACTCCAGTTCGCCCACTTCGCCACCATCCATCGTGTAGGCAAAGTCACAGCCGAAGAGGGGCACGTCGAACTTGTGGGCACCCAGACCAATCTCCTCGTCGGGGTTGAAGGCGATGCGCACCTTGCCATGCTTGATTTCGGGATGCTGGCGCAGGTACATCATGGCGGTGATGATTTCGGCAATGCCAGCCTTGTCGTCAGCGCCGAGCAGAGTGGTGCCGTCGGTCACAATCAGGTCTTCGCCCACGTGGTTGAGCAATTCGGGGAAGACGCTGGTCTTCATTACGATGCCCGAAGCCTCATTGAGGACGATGTCCTTGCCGTCGTACTTCTCGATGATGCGGGGCTTCACATTCTCTCCGCTTGCATCGGGAGCCGTGTCCATGTGAGCGATAAAGCCAATGGTGGGCACTGTCTTGCCATCGAGGTTGGAGGGCAGCGTGGCATAGAGGTAGCCGTTGGCATCAAGCACCACGTCCTCGAAGCCCAGTTCCACGAGTTCGTCGCGCAACTGCTTGGCAAAGACCATCTGACCAGGAGTGCTTGGTGTCACCCCGCTTTCTTCGTTACTCGTCGTGAATACCTTCACGTATTTGATGAATCGTTCTACAAGTTTTTCCATACTATAACAAAAATTATTGATGATTATATTTTTTTTACACGAATTATCGTCAATTTACCATAAATTATTTATTGTATTTCGAATTCAATAGAAATTCGTGTAAATTAATGGTAATTCGCGTTAGATAAATAAACGTGCGAAACGTCAAATTATTGTATTCGTTTGCCGAAAAATGCCGTCAACTGCCCGTCACAATCAGATAATGGGTCTTTTCTCCCTTTATCTTGAGACCTTTCACTTTTGCCAACGCAGCCTCTGCCTTGTCGCGTCGAATAGCCACATACGAGCAGTGATCCATGATGTCGATGCGCCCCAGGTCAGCGCCCGCCAATCCGCCGTTTTTGGTGAAGAATCCCACCACGTCGCCTCTCGAAATCTTTTCCTTCTTGCCGCGTCCGATATAGACGGTTACCATCGGTGCGGGCCCAATCTTTTCGGGGTGTTTTTTAATTGAATAGAACGGCAACTTCGTGGGGAAAAACTCGGGCAGGGTTTCTTCAGGCCCTACGATGACGTAGGCCGTGCCTGATGCGCCTGCTCGCGCCGTTCGTCCATTCCGATGGGTATAGGCTTCCTGGCTTTGCGGGAAGTGGTAGTGGATGATGTGCGCCACGTCGGGCAAATCCAATCCGCGACTCGCCAGATCGGTGCTGATGAGTACGCTGATGGAGCCTCCGCGCAGACGGATGATCGACTTGTCGCGCATCTCCTGGTCGAGACCGCCGTGATAGAGCGCGTTCTCGATGCCTTGGGCAGTCAGATGGTGCGCAATTCGCTCGGCAGCCTCCCGATAGTTTGCAAATACGATGGCTTGCTCCGCCGATCCCTCCTTCTGCGGTCCAAGCAGGCAGAGCAGCAGTTCGTCGAGGGTTTCGAGCTTGTCGGGAATGGGCGATTTCACCTGGTACATCTTCAGTCGCTCGGGCTCCTTCTGGTCGCTGCCGAAGTCGAGCTGCACATAATCGTGGAAACCCGTCCAGGGCGCGATGGGCACGGCATGGGTGGCCGAAGTGAAGATGCGCTGACGGATGCCGCTCAGGGTGTTGATGATGGCGTGCATCTCTTCCTCGAAGCCCAGTTCCAGAGATTTGTCAAACTCATCGATTACGAGATAGGTAAATGTTTCGGGCCTGATGTTCCCGCGTTCGATATGGTCTTTCAGTCTGCCTGGTGTCCCCACCACAAGGACATTCTCGCCGACTGCCTGCGGGTCGAAGAGTCCTTGCAGCTTTTGCTGCTCCACGCGCGTGTCATGCCCACCGTAGCAGGCTACGCAACGCATTTCGGTATGCAGTCGCTGCCATACTTCGGCAATCTGCTGCACCAGCTCACGGCTTGGGGCAATGATGAGCGTCCTGCCTCCCGCCTGCCAGAGGGGCAGCAGGTAGGCAAGGGTCTTGCCACTGCCGGTGGGCGCAAGCAGCAGGATGTCGTGGCCCTCGGGGAAGAGGCGCAGCGTATCGTCCTGCATCGCGTTGAGCGAATCGAAACCCAGCGACTGAAGGGCAAGTTCGCGTATGTCTCTATTTCCTGTCATTGCACGCTTTTTAGCATTTAAATGTGATGAATCGGCTGCAAAGATAGCGATATTTCGACAAAATTCAAAATTTTTGATATAAAATAATGCTTTGAAACGAAAAATGCCCTATCTTTGCAGCATGTATAATAAGATATTGTGCATGGCTCTTGCCTTTGCTCTTTCGTGGTCGGTTGCAGCCGAGGACTTGCAGTCTGTCATGAGGTTTTACAAGCCCGACATGAGCAACGGATTCATTTTCATCAGCAAGGTGGATATGACATTGACCTTAGTGAACAGCCAGGGCAAAGTTGTCGTTACCTATCCGATGGCTTGTGGAGTGAATCGCGGACAGAAGAGTGTAGCGGGCGACCACAAGACTCCCGAAGGTTACTTCAAGCTCGAGAAGATACACGATTCTTCCAACTGGGGGCACGATTTCCACGATGGCAAGGGTTTCATCAAGCATGCCTACGGACATTATTTCCTGCGTCTGCTGACGGGGTTTCAGGGCATCGGAATACATGGCACGCACGATCCCGCCAGCATCGGCACCCGTGCCACCGAAGGTTGTATCCGTCTTGAAAATGGCAACCTTGAGGCACTTGAGCAGCGTGTGACAGTGGGTATGCCCGTCATCATCGGTCCCGAGGAAGGTGTTGCTCAACTTATCGCCAGCAATGCCCAGCGTCCCGATCTTCCCTATTGGACTACGGGCGATGTGCGACCCGAAAGACTGGCGCAGACTTCTCAGAAAAAGCGTAAGCCGAAGGTCGTGGATGGCGAATTGGACATCGACCCTGAGAAGGATCTGATTGAGGCGCTCGAAGCGGTTCCTGCCGTTTCCGTAGTCGCCGAAACGGTGGATGCTCCTGTTGTCAAGCCCGTCGAGCCTGTCGCTGTGAAGCCCGTCGAGCCTGTCGCTGAAAAGCCCGTCGAGCCTGTTGGCGAACCTGCTGTCGAAGCCTCTGCCGAACAGGCACCTCGTTATGAAGTCGTTGTCGAGGAGGTGCCTCAACCTGATGGTACGGTGAAGTTTGAAGTGCATTACGTCAGGTTGTAATGCTCTTTAACTCCCAATAAATATGATTGACTACTTAGATAAGTAAGCAACCAAAATTAACGATAATTATATGTGGCTTTTCTTAACACGAATTATCATGAATTTACATGAATTATTTGTGTAACGTCATATCGCGTCAATGGTCGTAGAACTCAAAATTATAAAAAAATCAAATCAAAAAATTATAAGAAAAACGAGTCGAAATTGGTCACGGCTATTTTGGACCATCTTCTTTTTGATAATTTTTAAAATTAATTTTCTTATAATTTTGAGCGAAGCGACCCCAAACATCGTTTTATTATCAACAATCTGAGTAATTATATACTTAATTCAAATAAAACTACGAACTTATGAAAAGAGACAATGTGATCTTTGACCTGATAGCCGAGGAGCGTCAGCGTCAGATGAAGGGTATTGAACTGATTGCTTCCGAAAACATCGTCAGCGACGAGGTGCTGGAGGCTATGGGCTCGGTGCTTACCAACAAGTATGCCGAAGGTCTGCCAGGCAAGCGTTATTATGGAGGTTGTGAGGTTGTCGATAAGGTGGAGCAGCTCGCTATCGATCGCCTGAAGGAGATCTTTGGAGCATGTTGGGCCAACGTGCAGCCCCACTCGGGAGCTCAGGCCAACCAGGCTGTACTCGCCGCAGTGCTCAATCCCGGCGATACCTTCATGGGCCTCAATCTTGCCCACGGCGGTCACCTCTCTCATGGCTCGGCTGTCAACAGCTCGGGTCTGCTCTATAAGCCCGTTGCCTACAATGTGCGCGAAGATACAGGCCGTGTCGATTACGATGAGATGGAGCGTCTTGCCCTCGAACACAAGCCCAAGCTCATCATCGGTGGCGGTTCGGCATATAGCCGCGAATGGGACTATGCCCGTATGCGTAAGATTGCCGATGAGGTGGGTGCCATTCTGATGATCGACATGGCTCATCCCGCAGGACTCATTGCCGCAGGTCTGCTCGATAATCCTGTCAAGTATGCTCACATCGTGACCACCACTACCCACAAGTCGCTCCGTGGTCCTCGTGGCGGCGTCATCATGATGGGTGAGGACTTCCCCAATCCCAAGGGTCTCACCACTCCCAAGGGCGTCGTGAAGATGATGTCGGCTTGTCTCGACAGCTCCGTATTCCCAGGTACCCAGGGCGGTCCTCTGGAGCACGTCATTGCAGCAAAGGCCGTTGCCTTCGGCGAGATTCTCCGTCCCGAGTGGAAGGTGTATGCTCAGCAGGTCAAGAAGAATGCTGCTGTGCTGGCCGAAGAACTTGTGAAGCGTGGCTTCAAGATCATCTCCGGCGGCACCGACAACCACTCGATGCTCGTCGATCTCCGCACCAAGTATCCCGAACTCACTGGTAAGGTGGCTGAGAAGGCGCTTGTTGCTGCCGACATCACTGCCAACAAGAACATGGTGCCCTACGATTCCCGTTCGGCATTCCAGACTTCCGGCATCCGTCTCGGCACTCCCGCCATCACTACCCGTGGTGCCAAAGAAGACCTCATGGTCAAAGTTGCCGCCTGGATTGAGGAGGTGCTCAACGATCCCGAGAACGAGGCAGTCATCGCCAAGGTTCGCGCTGAGGTCAATGCCGAAATGGCAAACTATCCGCTGTTCGCGTATTAAAATTAGGGATATTAAGGGATTCTTAGGGATTTTAAAGGATATGAAGGGACGAATGTTTCTTGGGTCCCATTACCAATAAAGTGAAGGTATCGTCCCTTATAATCCCTTATAATCCCTAAATATCCCTTAAAATCACAAAATCGGGCGCCCCATTCTGTGTGGCGCCCGATTTTCATTAGTTTCTGAACGTGATTGCGCCGTCGGCCACATCCACGATGATGGGCTGCTGGCGATTGACCTTGCCACCGATGAGCGTCTTCGACAGTTCGTTGAGCACCAGGTGCTGGATGGCACGCTTCACGGGACGTGCGCCGAACTCGGGGTCGTAGCCCTCCTTGGCAAGGAAGCGGCGCGCATCGTCGGTCACACGCAGTTCGATGTCGCTCTGCTTCAGCTGGTGGTAGCAACGCTCCAGCTGGATATCCACCACGCGGCGAATGTCATCTTCGGTGAGGGCACTGAAGTTCACGATCTCGTCAATGCGGTTGAGGAACTCGCGACGGATGGGCTGCATCGGGCGACCTTCAGCCGTTAGGATGGCCTGCTTGCCGTAGAGCTGTTCTTCGGTGAGGTTCGAGGTCATGATGATGATGGTGTTCTTGAAGTTGACGTTGCGTCCCTTGCCATCGGTCATGTGACCCTCGTCGAGCACTTGCAGCAGCGTGTTGAATACGTCGGGGTGAGCCTTCTCGATTTCGTCGAAGAGCACCACCTGATAGGGCTTGCGGCGCACTGCCTCGGTGAGCTGTCCACCCTCCTCGTAGCCCACGTATCCTGGAGGCGCACCGAACAGACGGGTTACGGCGAACTTCTCCTGGTACTCCGACATGTCGATGCGTGTCATCATCCTTTCGTCGTCGAAGAGGAACTCTGCCAGGGCCTTTGCAAGCTCGGTCTTGCCCACGCCCGTCTGACCCAGGAAGAGGAATGAGCCGATGGGGCGGTTGGGGTCGGAGAGGCCTGCTCGGTTGCGACGGATGGCGTTCGACACTGCCTCGATGGCAGCATCCTGACCTACTACGCGCTTGTGCAGTTCGGTCTCGAGTTGGAGCAGCTTGTCGCGTTCCGAGGTCATCATCTTGTTCACGGGGATGCCCGTCCAGTGGCTTACCACTTCGGCGATGTCCTCGGCAGTGACCTCTTCGCGAATCAGGGCATTGCCTTCGCCCACCTGCTGGTGCAGGTCGTTCGAGATCTGCTCGTTCTGCTTCTCCAGTCCCGGGATGGTCTCGTACTGGATTTTTGCCACCTTGCCGTAGTCGCCTTGCTGCTTGGCTTGTTCAGCCTCGAAGCGCAGTTGCTCCATCTGTTCCTTGTTGCGTTGGATGACTTCGATGAGCTGCTTCTCCTTCTTCCACTGGTCGTTGAGTTTCTTCTCTTCGGCCTGCAAAGCCTTGATTTTCTCGTCGATGTCATCAATCTTGGCCTTGTCCTTCTCCCACTTGATGGCCTCGCGCTCGATCTGGAGCTGCATGATCTGACGATGGATTTCGTCCAAAGCCTGTGGCTCGGAATCGCGCTCCATACGCAGTTTGGCCGAAGCCTCGTCAATCAGGTCGATGGCCTTGTCGGGCAGGTAGCGGTCGGTGATGTAGCGCGTCGAGAGGCGCACGGCCTGGATCACGGCCTCGTCCTTGATACGGATGTGGTGGTGGTTCTCGTAGCGCTCCTTCAGACCACGCAGGATGGCAATGGCAGCCGTCTCGTCGGGCTCATCGACCATCACCTTCTGGAATCGGCGCTCCAGGGCCTTGTCGGTCTCGAAGTACTTCTGGTATTCGTCGAGGGTGGTGGCACCCACGCAACGCAGTTCGCCACGTGCCAGGGCAGGCTTCAGGATGTTGGCGGCATCCATCGAGCCTTGACCGCCGCCGGCGCCCACCAGGGTGTGGATCTCGTCGATGAAGAGGATGATGTCGTTGCCGGTGGCATCGTCGCTGTTGGCTTCCTGCACCTCCTTGATGACGCTCTTCAATCGGTCCTCGAACTCGCCCTTATACATTGCACCTGCCACCAGTGCGCCCATGTCGAGCGAATAGATCTGCTTCTTCTTCAGGTTCTCGGGCACGTCACCGCGTACGATACGCTGTGCCAGGCCTTCCGCAATGGCGGTCTTGCCTGTGCCAGGCTGGCCGATCAGTACGGGGTTGTTCTTGGTCCTTCGACTCAGGATCTGCAGCACACGTCGGATTTCCTCGTCACGACCAATCACGGGGTCGAGCTTTCCCTTTCGTGCAAGCTCGCACAGGTTCTGGGCATACTTGTCCAGCGCCTTTTCACCCTGCTGCTGGGTGTTTGGGTAATTCATGTTTGTTGCCATAGTTGTATATATTTAATGATTATTATTTTCAACATTCCATTCACACCCATCTAAAAGCAATTCATGTGCCACAGCCCTTCTTCTGCCATTTTGTCCGTCGTGTGTGACAAATTGGACCAAATACGCTGTCGGCTGTTACGATGCTTGCGCAAACTGAGGAAGTATTCTGTCGGCCATCGGAATGTTTCCGCAGTTGTGGCATGTACTCTGTCGGGCGTGAGGGTACTCCATCCGATAGCATCGTGTACTCTGTCGGGCGATGGAGTACACCATTCCGTAGCATCGGGTATTCTGTCGGCTGTCGCGATATTTGCGCGAATTGCGGAAGTACCATGTCGGGCGTTAGCGTATTTCCGCAGTTGAAGCAGGTACTATGTCGGGCGATGGAGTACGTCATTCCGTAGCATCGGGTACGCTGTCGGGCGATGGAGTATTCTATCCCGTAGCATCGGGTACTCTGTCGGGCGTGAGAGTTCTTCATCCTTTCGCGGAAGTATTCTGTCGGCTGTCACAATGTTCCCGCAAAAGGAAGAGGAGCTTTGTCTGTCGGAAGAGTGCTCCCCTTTGCATTGTTGAGCCTGGTGATCGTGGAAGATAATTGTATGCATAGTTTCTTTGGTTTTATTAATCATTCTGCAGGCGCCTTTGCAGAATCAATTCGTGTTCATTCGTGATAATTCGTGTTTCTCCGAAATCGCAGTGCAAAGTTACGCACTATCCGTGGCATATTCGCCAAAATACCCCCCAAAATCGTTCATTTTAACAAAAGTTGTGACAATATGTTGCTAAAACACCCCTCGTTTTGCCCATATCACGATATCCCTGCCTCTCATTCCCACGACCCACATATTACTATATATTGCCCAAAAAATTTGTTTTTTTGTTTTTTTGTTTTTTTGTTTTTTTGTTTTTTTGTTTTCTTGTTTTCGCCATCGCGCGCGATATTTAATATATAAAATTTATATATTATATTTAATATTTAAAATTTATTGCATTAAAACGCACCCCCCCTAAGACTAATTTGCCCCCCAAAATGAAAAAATGAAAAAACAAAAAAACAAATTTACAAAAAAACAAAAAAACAGGCTGGCCCTTATGGATGAAACTGTCTTTACTTAATTGTTAAATAGCTTTATTACATACACTTAGACTATATAGACCTTATGTAGTTGCAACGCTGCGATTATTTGCTCAATCTCTAATAAGAAATCGAAAAATGCACTAATTACTGAAGAATTTGTTTCGTTTATTTGGTGTTGTTGCTGAAATTTCGTATCTTTGCGGCGTTAATTAAATCATACCATTATGCAAGATAGTAAGCAGAAGATAGCGGCAAAGGCGTTCGCTGAGAAGTGGAAAATCCCTTCGACGTCCTCACTTTCGAGAACCAGGTGCAGCTCTTACGCAATCTTCGTTCATCGATGCCTATATCATCCCACCAAGGTGCTCATCGAATAGATCTGCAAGGATATTGTTGCTCAAGCCGAACTGTTGTTCCTGGTGAAGGAGTGAGAGAAACGGAAGCACAATGGTTAAAGAATATATATTTATATATAATTTCGGTGAAATATTGTTAAATATTGTATTGATTTTATTCAAAATATAAATAAATTTTATATTTTTGCAAGCGCTAGAGCTTGTAAAGTGTTAATACAAGTATTTTGCTTGCATCTGAACGAATAATTTTAATTTACTTCTAAATTGAATATAGAGTATGTATGCTGCAATATCAGCTGATGTAGTTTCTTCCAGATCTCTATCAAGTGAGTCGATGGTAGAATATAACATCGGTCTAAAGAAATGCCTGTTACAACTTGATAATAAATACCAAGGGTTCTGGGGAAGGATTGTTAGAGGAGACTCTATCGAATGCATCCTTGAGAATCCGGAAGATGCTTTTGAGGTGGCTCTGATATTAAAAGCATGGACCAAGGCTTTTGAACCCAAGGATAATATTATTGAGGAACGTTTCCAGAGGTATGGTCTAAGAATCGCTATAGGCATAGGCGAAATGAAAACGATCAATAAAGAATTGGATATCATGGATGGTGAAGCTATATATCGTTCCGGACATGGATTGAACAACCTCGTTGGGCATGAGAAATATTATTTGACCATATCTATGAAAAATAATGAGGTGAGGCAACCATTAAACATAATTCTTGCATTGGTCAATTCTCTTTTGAATAATTCAACTCCAAGCAAATGCAAGACACTGTATAAAAGAATCTTGGCTGGGGATTCTAAAAAGACAGCTGAAGAAATGGGAATTACCGTATCGGCGGTCAATCAATCCCTAAATGCACTTGGCTGGAATGCGATTGAACAGGCTATTATGTATTATCGTAAAATAACAAGACTTTTATGATCAATCCATTGATTTTGAACCTCATTGTAGCCCACATATTGGGGGACTTTTACTTGCAATGGGACAGCATGTGCAAGGATAAGATGTTGCGACATTTCAAGAGCAAATTATTATATCTGCATTTCCTAATAATACTTGTCTTGTCTTTTTTGGCAGTATGGAGTCGATGTGCCTGGTGGCTTGCTCTTATCATCGCCATATCCCATTTCGTAATTGATGGGGTCAAATCTTATTTGGAAAATAAGTGTTGTATTTCCAAAATTGTACTTTTTTTGGGTGACCAAATCCTACATTCCACTGTAATCATTGTAGTCGCTAATCTTTGGTTTTCAGTTAATGGTTGTTGGATGCAGTTTCCTTGGGTGACAGATTTGTGCACCAATCACCCGTTGTGGGTGAAAACAGGCCTTGCAATGTTGTTGGCATTACGCCCAGCTAATATCCTATTGGTACTTATTTTGAAGGCATGCAAGGTGAATGTTCCTTCGACGACTCTAGATCCGTCAATTAAAGGCGAAGTAACTGAGAATGGCGATGGAGGCAGCCATTATAATCAAGATGAGCATGGTAATTTCCACTCTGGTGCCCTTATCGGTTGTGTGGAACGCGCACTTATGCTTGCTTTTGTAATCATATCACAATATGAAGCCCTCGGATTTCTTGTTGCTGCAAAATCCATTTTACGCTTTAGCCAAGTTACCGAAGGAGAAAAATCCGAATATGTTTTGGCGGGAACATTGTTGTCTCTGGCAATTGCCTTGTCATTAGGGATTCTTGTCCTGAAGATAGACTTGGCAGCATTCCTTGTGTAACGAGCGGTATATGTATTTAACACTTTGCAAGTGATAAAGCTTGTAAAGTGTTAAAACAAGTAAAATATTTTGCCTTTCTTCTACATCCTAAGAAACAGAACATAAAAAAGGAGAATTATTAAAAAAGAAGTATCTTTGCGCCATCCTCGACGCCCGCGCCCTCTATCCCGACAGTTCATTGGCTGACCTCTATGACGAAGTGACCATGCCCCCCGAACTGCGTCGAGCCCATCAGGACAACGACCGCGCTGTCATGGCCGCCTACGGCTTCCCCGTCAAAGGTTTCACCGAATCCGATTGCGTCGCCCGCCTCTTCGAGATGTATCAGGAGTTGACGAAGTGAGAAGGATGGAAAAATTGTAAATTTGTTTTTTTGTTTTTTTGTAAATTTGTTTTTTCATTTTTTCATTTTTATTTGTTATAATAATTCGTAATGCGCTGATAATCAATAATTGTACTAAAATAGGATATTGGATTTTAATATTTTACGATAAAAAACGGCTCGTTTTTGATGTAAATCTTGCAGAAAATGGCTCAAATATATTTGGATTATCGCAGCAAAAAACCTATCTTTGCACACAAAATTACCACAAAAAATGAAACAAAACTGCCCATTTCTGCTGCTTTTCGTGATGTCATTCCTTATGTCGTGCCTCTTCACAGAGGTGCGCGCGCAGTCGTTCGACCAATATTTTGAGGACAACACACTACGCCTCGACTATGTGTTTGCGGGCAACAGCAGCGAGCAGCACATCTACTTGGAGCAACTTTACAAGCAGCCTCGCTGGGCAGGACGACGGAACCGCCTCGCGGAGAAGTTCCTGAACGGTAACGGACAGCTCACTGTGCGCGACCATGTGACGCAGGAGGTGATTTATGTGTGGACGTTCTCGACCCTCTTTCAGGAGTGGCTGCTCGAGGACGAGGCGAAGACCTTGAGCCGTGCATTCGAAACGAGCTACAACATCCCTTATCCGAAGGCGAAGGTCGATGTTTCGGTCACGCTGACCAACCATCACCAGCAGGTCATTGCCTCACTCACGCACACGGTCGATCCTGCCGACATTCTCATCCGTCCCATTGGCGACAACGGCATCCCGTTCCACTATGTGTGGAAGGGTGGGTGCAAGGAAGGGAAGCCTGAGAAGTCGCGGGCTTCGCGTAACTACGAAGCTACGCCGTACGACCCCTTCGAGGATGTGAACGTCGCCGACTGCATCGATTTCGCCATCCTTGCCGAGGGCTACACTGAGCAGCAGATGGGTAAGTTCTACTCCGACTGCCAGCGTGCCGTGGATGCACTCTTCGCCTGGGAACCCTTTGCCAGCCTGAAGGATCGCTTCAATGTGGTGGCTGTGGCTGCTCCAAGCCCCGAGGCAGGACCTTCGGTGCCGCATCGCGGCGTGTGGAAACAGACGGCAGTGCGCACCCACTACGACACCTTCTACAGCCAGCGCTATCTGACTTCGCAGGACATGCACACCATCTACGACCTCCTGTCGGGTGTTCCCTTCGAGCACATCATGGTGCTTGTGAACTCTGATACCTATGGTGGGGGAGGCATCTATAATCAGATTACCTTCGCCACAAGCGACCATCCTACGTTCCGAGAGGTCTTCGTGCATGAGTTCGGCCACTCGTATGGAGGACTTGCCGACGAATATGCGTACGACGACATGGACACCGAATGGTACCCTGCCGACGTGGAGCCTTGGGAACCCAACGTGACCACATTGAAGAACTTCGGCAGCAAGTGGGCCGACATGATGCCCAAACGACAGCCCATCCCCACACCTCTCGACCCCAACGTACCTGACTATCGCACGGCGCGCGAGAACCCCGATGCCCTGGCGAAACTGAATGCCGCCACGCAGGTGGTGGGTGTATTCGAAGGTGCAGGCTACCAGAGCAAGGGCTGCTATCGCCCTGCCCAGGAATGTCGCATGAAGATCAACGAAGTGCAGGACTTTTGTCCCGTCTGTGCCCGCGCCATCCGCCGCATCACCGATTTCTACACGGGCCATTTCTGATTAATCCTATCACACACTAAAATTCTTCAGCAGCCAGCAGCCGATGCGGCAACGCAGGCATTTGTGGGGCTGGCAATAATTCTTGAAGAGGTGGAGCAGGGCCTGGGTGTCCATGGCGGACTTCGAGGCAATGCCCGCCTCTGTCCATTGGTTGATGTATCGGTTATTCTCGGGAGACATCTCTTCGAGCAGATCAAGCGCCTTTTCGCAACGTTCGTCATCGCCCTGCCACTGGGCGTATGCGAGCAGTAGGGGGACAACGGCATTGATGATGAGGCTGCGTATGGTCTGCTGTCCAAGCCCTTTCACGCCAAGAATCTTTTCCATCTGTTCGAGGTTCCGGGCTTCAAGGACTTCGTCGAAGAGGTCCTGGTGCGTATAGATTAGTTTCGCCAAGGTGCGCAGGCGTGCCTCGGGTTGAGCGGGCGGACGTACACGTCCGGTTTTCCAATAGTTTCCATCGAGAGGGGTGAGGCTGAACTTCTGCCGCAGGAAAGCGTATTCCCGCTGCATCAGCCGCCATTCCTCCTGCTCGTCGGCTTCCTTCGACGTGGCATCCTGCATTTGCAGCAGCCCTGCCTGACCCAGCAGAAGGGATTGCAACTGCAGCAGGTTGTCCTTGTGGTGCAGCAGGCAGCTGTAGGGAAGACTGCGTGCCAGCCGCTCCATCATGTCGCTGTTGACTCCCGTGCCGAGGCTTCGGGTGAGCACCACATAAAACGCTTCGGGCCATGCCTTGAGCTGGCTTTCCACAAGGTCGCGCACACGTCCGAGCTTCTCAATCATCCGCTGGGTACACAGGGCAGTGATCCAATCGTGCAACACGACGCGTGGCACCTGGTTCAATCGGCTGGAGCAGGAGATGGACGAGTAGCTCGGCACTTGGCCGGGCAGGAGCGGAGCTGCCCTGCCGCTGCACAGCTGACGGTAGCGGTTCATCAGGTCGTCAGGGATGTGCATCACCACGGTCTTGACCGCCTTGCCATTGCGCATCCGCACTTCTACGTCGGGATCGATGACAACGTGGAGGATCACCGAGTCGTAGGCAGGATCGTCCTGGTGATGATGGTGGTACCAGTCGGAAGCCTTGACGTGCATTTCCACGTTGCCAGCCCAGACGATGCCGTCCTCCTTGACCTTGGCATTGAAGAAGTCGGGACCTGCATCGTAGTTGCGGAGCCCCGGGTGAAGTATGTCGAGCGGTTGGTGATCGGTCGTCTCGATATTGAGGAAGAGGCGCTGCTGCCACACAAAATACATGAGTTCCTCCATAGGCATATTCTATTCGTTTCGTGAACTGATAATGCAAATTGTATGGCGCAAATATAATAATTTTCTGTTATATGGACACATAAAAATAGCAAAAATCTTCAAAATAATGATAATTTTCGGCAATTATTTCCATTATGTCAGAAAAAATGCGTATATTTGCCCCGATATATTGGACCGTTCCATTGATGACAGACAATAAAAGACTTCAATGCCGGTCAGAACAAGGAAACAATATGAAGATAGCATTGATAGGATATGGCAAGATGGGTCATATCATCGAAGAGATAGCCAAGAGTCGCGGACACGAAGTGGTCTGTGCCATCGACATCCAGAACCAGGAGGACTTCGACAGCGAGGCTTTCCGCACAGCCGACGTAGCCATCGAGTTCACTACCCCGAAGACTTGCATCGGCAACATCCGCAAGTGCCTCGAAAGAGGTGTGACCGTCGTGGTGGGATCAACGGGTTGGTACAGCGAATTGCCGAAGGTTGAGCAGGAGGTGAAAGAAGCCGATGGTGCACTCTTCTGGGCTTCAAATTTCTCGATCGGCGTGAATATTTTCGTAGCCATGCAGAAGTATGTGGCCCGGATTATGAACAACTATCCGCAGTATGATGTGATGCTGAGCGAGACGCATCACATTCACAAGCTCGACTCTCCAAGCGGCACCGCCATCACCATTGCTGGTGCCATCACTGGTAACCTCGATCGCAAGCAGACGTGGAAAGAGACAGCTGCCATCTGGCAACATGAGGATGGAAGCGTCGATGTGCCTCGCAATGCAGAGGTGGGCACGACATTCAGTTCGCACCGCGATGATGAACTGGAGGTCGTGGCTTTCCGTCGCGGCGAGGTGCCGGGCATCCATACGGTTACCTACGACAGCGACGTGGATACAATCACGATGACACATTCCGCCAAGTCGCGCCGTGGCTTTGCCCTTGGTGCCGTGGTCGCTGCCGAGTGGATGAACGATGGTAAAAAGGGTGTGTTCACAATGGAAGATATGATGCGATTTGGCAATTAATCCTTTAATTCCCCAGCTCGTGATAAAATAAATAAAATGGCAGAATATAAAGATAAAGAAATACGCGGCTTTGGCCGCAAGATGACCAACAGCGACAAGGTCTGGCTGGTCATCTGGATTGTGGTGATAGTGCTGTTCGCCCTTTGGATGAGTTCTTTCGTTCCATTCCTCGTCCTTCCGTTTGTGGTCGATGTGTATTGGACCCGATTCATCAAATGGGATTGGTGGAAGAGCATCAAGAACGGCTTCCTGCGCGGAGTGATGTCGTGGGTGGATGCCATCGTGTTCGCACTGGCTGCAGTTTGGGTGCTGCAGAACTTCTTTTTCCAGAACTTCCAGATTCCCACCACATCGCTCGAAAAGACTATGTTGGCAGGAGACTACCTGCTCGTTTCGAAATATCATTACGGCCCGCGCGTGCCGATGACCCCTCTGTCACTGCCGTTGTTCCAGCACACGGTTTCGATAGGCTCGACACGCTTAGGCAAGAGCTACATCACCCATCCGCAGGTGAACTACAAGCGTATGCCGGGCCTGACAAAGATGGAGCGCTACGACATCGTGGTCTTCAACTACCCGAACGGAGACACCGTCTGCGTGAAATGCGAGAACCCTGACTACTACACGCTTTGCAAGATGTATGGACGCGACAAGGTATGGAGCGACCAGAAGACCTTCGGCGAAGTGATAGCCCGCCCTGTGGATCGTCGTGAGAACTACGTGAAGCGACTCATCGGTTTGCCAGGCGAGACGCTGCAGATCATCGACCGCAAGGTGCTCATCGACGGCAAGGAGCTGAAGGATCCGCAGTACCTGCAGCACAAGTACATCGTGCTGACCAAGGGTGGCCTCATCACCGAGCGGGAATGGAAGAAGCTGGGTGTATATACCAAGGGAAGCAAAGACGGTACGGTGGGTGCCGACGTTACGATGATTCAGGATGTGTCTTTCTACCAATACTATGACATCCGTCCCGACAGCATCACAGGGCGTTATGCACCTCTCTATCTGGCGAATCTGACCCGAGAGATGGTGGAGCAGCTCGAAAAGTCAGGCAAGGTGGAATGGGTGAAGGACACACCTTACCAAGAGGCTCCCGGCGTGGTGTATCCGCAGGATGAACTGTCGGATTGGACAGGTTCGGACTTCGGCCCGCTTTGGATTCCCCAGAAAGGCAAGAGCATACGGCTGACCGATGAGAACGTGAAGCTCTATGGTCGCTGCATCAGAGTGTATGAGCCCAACCAGGCTACAGGCAACGGACAGGGCAACGAACTGATCCGCCTCGGCAAGGACAAGTACCAGCTGAACGGCAAGGAGGTCGCCGAGTTCACTTTCGGCTACGACTACTACTGGATGATGGGTGACAACCGTGACAATTCGCTCGACTCGCGCTTTTGGGGCTTTGTTCCCGAAGACCACATCGTGGGCACTCCACTCTTCGTCTGGTTCTCGATCAACCAGGAGACAGGCGAATGGCGCAAGGACCGTTGGCTGAAGAAAGTGAAGGGTCTCTGATGTCGCAGCTCGTACTTCCTACGGCCTATCTGGCTCCCGTCTCGTACTATGCTGTGCTCTATGCAGCGGACGAAGTGGTGATTGAGGCGCACGAGCACTACGCGAAACAGACACTTCGCACCCGCTGCACCATAGCCACCGACCAAGGTCAGCAGACACTCTCGGTGAATGTTGAGAAGGGGAACAAGCTGAAGATGCCCATCCGTGAGGTGCGTTTGAGCAGTCATGGCGATTGGCAACGCCAACACCTCTATTCGTGGGCAACCTACTACGGAAATTCGCCTTTCTACGAATATTACATCGACGACCTGCGTGAGACGTTTCTCCATGGTCACGATGGCACACTCTTCGGAATGAACGAAGCCCTGCGAAAGCACATCTGCCGAGAGATAGGATTCGAGCCGAAAGTTCGCTATTCGGAACAATGGATGGGGCCGCTGGAATGTGTGGCTTCGAATGGAGCCTTCCTTCCCGAACGCCTTTTGCTCCCGTTAGGGAAGGTGCCTACCTATTACCAGGTGGCAGGTGTCGAAGGCCGTCAACCCTTCATGCCGGACGTGAGTATTCTGGATCTCCTTTTCAATATGGGGCCTGAAGCCGTGCTCGTGCTTGAGAATATGAAGGGCACAAGGATATAGATGCTATAGCTATATAGATTCTATTGAATAAGAAAACAACTTTGGAAGAAAAATATAAAAACATATTGGACTGCATCGATAGTCCTGCCGACCTCAGAAAACTGCCCATCGAGCAGTTGCCGGATGTCTGTCAGGCTCTTCGACAGTTCATCATCGAGCAGGTGAGTGTCCACCCCGGGCACTTCGCTTCGAGCTTGGGAGCCATCGAGATAATCGTGGCCTTGCACTATGTCTATGACACGCCCGAAGACCGTCTGGTGTGGGATGTGGGTCATCAGGCATACGCCCATAAGATACTGACAGGCCGACGCGACACGTTTCCCACCCTGCGCCAGCTGGGAGGTTTGAGCGGATTCCCCAATCCACGGGAGAGCGAGTATGATACGTTCTCGACGGGTCATGCTTCGAACAGCATTTCGGCGGCATTGGGTATGGCAGTGGCAAACAATCTGGAGGGCAACAAACGGAAGGTGGTGGCTGTCATCGGCGATGCTTCAATCAGTGGAGGCATGGCCTTCGAAGGCTTGAACAATGCATCGTCGCATCCGAACGATCTGCTCATCCTGCTCAACGACAATCAGATGGCCATCGACCAGAACGTCGGCGCACTCTATCATTACCTGACGCGCATCACCACCAGCCAGCGCTACAACCTGTTGCGCTACAAGGCATACAATGCGCTGAAGCGTCACGGACTGATCAGCGATAGTCTGCGTCGCGCGCTGATACGATTCACCAACAGTGTGAAGTCGCTCTTCTCGCATCGGCAGAATATCTTCGAAGGTCTCGACATTCGCTACTTCGGTCCCGTAGATGGCCACAACGTGATATCGCTTGTTAGGACGTTGCGCAAAATCAAGGACCTTGGCGGACCAAAGATGCTGCACGTCTGCACCATCAAGGGCAAGGGATTCCAGCAGGCTGAGGAACAGGCCACCATCTGGCACGCCCCCGGCAAGTTCGATCCCGTAACCGGTGTGCGCATCAAGGAACAGACCGAAGGACTGGCGCCCAAGTTCCAGGATGTCTTTGGCAAGACGTTGGTGGAGCTTGCAGAGAAGAATCAACGGATAGTGGGCGTGACTCCAGCCATGCCGACGGGTTGTTCGATGACCTATATGATGGATCGATTCCCCGATCGCACCTTCGACGTGGGTATTGCCGAGGAACATGCAGTGACTTTCAGCGGAGGTTTGGCCAAGGAGGGTATGCTGCCCTTCTGCAACATCTATTCAACCTTCATGCAGCGTGCCATCGACCAGGTGGTGAATGACGTTGCGTTGCAACATCTGCACGTGGTGTTCTGTCTGGATCGTGCGGGGCTGGTTGGTTCCGATGGCCCGACGCATCACGGTGTGCTCGACATTCCCTATTTCCGTGCCATTCCGGGCATGACGGTTTGTTCGCCCATCGATGAGCATTGGTTGCGCAAGCTGATGGTGACAGCAGTAGAAGTTGCCGATGGCCCCTTCATGATACGTTATCCGCGCGGGCGTGGCAGTATCGGCGGTACCGATGCCGAGGGCAATCCAAACTGGAAGAATGAGCTCGAAGCAGTAGAGATAGGTCGAGGTTACTGCCTGCGGGAGGGTAGCGGCGACACAGCCATCCTCTCGTTCGGCCCGATAGGTATCGAAGCTGAGAAGGCTATCGATAGGGTTGAGGCAGGCTTGGACCTGGAGGATGGCCGAACGGTGACCAAGAGGGGCGTGGCGCACTACGACATGGTGTTCTGCAAGCCGCTCGATGTGGAGCTCCTCGCGTATATATTTAAAAGGTACGCGCGTATTATCACCATCGAGGATGGCGCTTTGGCCGGAGGTTTCGGTAGCGCCGTGCTCGAAGAGGCCAATCGTCAGGGCTACGAGGGCAAGATTCATTGCTTGGGCATTCCTGACGAGTTCATCACCCAGGGTGCAGTGAGCGAACTGCACCAGATATGCGGGATTGATGTCTTGAGCATCGCCAAGGCATTGGTAAAGGACTTAGGGCCTTCAGGGAAATCCGAGTCCTGCGGGAATTCCGTTCCCTTCGAGAAAATCTGATAATCGATAGTAAGACAATGAAAATCGTTATCGCTGGCGCCCGAGAAGTGGGCACACATCTTGCCAAACTGTTGGCCAAGGAGAATCATGATGTCGTACTGATGGATTCGGATGCGAACCTCATCAGTCAGCTGACATTCATGAATCTGATGACCTTGGTCGGCAAGCCCACCAGCATCAATTCGCTGAAAGAGGCTGGTGTGCCAGATTGTAATCTTTTCATTGCGGTCACGCCCGACGAGAGTACCAACATCCACGCTTGCATCCTTGCCGCCAACTTGGGCGCTCGCAGGACGATGGCTCGTGTGGATAACTACGAGATGCAGAAGGCCGATTCGGCAGAGTTCTACAAGCATATCGGCATAAGCGATCTGGTTTATTCGGAAATGTTGGGCGGTCAGTTCATCGCTGCTGCCATCTCCCGGCCGTGGGCTCGTCAGAGCGTGTCGTTGTGTGATGGCAACCTGCTGCTCCTTGCCGTGAAGGTACGCAATGGCGCACCGATTGTTGGACAAAAGCTCATGGACATTGGAAGGATGCATCACGAGGCGTTTCACGTTGCTGCCATCAAGCGCGATGAAGATCTGATTATCCCCCGAGGCAACGATGTGGTGCAGAACGAAGACCTGGTCTATTTCGTCACCTTGCCCAACAAGGCTGATGTCGTGCGTTTCTCCTGCGGCAAGAAGAACCGTGACCTGAGGCGAATCATTGTGTTAGGTGGTACCCGTTTGGGCATTCAGCTCTGCTACTACCTGAAGAAGAAATATGATATCGTCTTCATCGAGGATGACGAGCACAATGCCAATCATGTGATGGACAATGTGCCCCAGGCTAAGGTCATCAAGGGCATGAAGCACTATATTGAGACGCTGCAGGACCTCAGTATCAGCGAACACGATGCCTTTGTAGCTGTCGGCCCCGACTCCGACTCGAACATCCTGGCTTGTCTGACTGCCAAGAAGATGGGCGTAGGCAAGAGCATCGTTGAGGTTAGCGATGTGGAGCAGGTCACCATGGCGCAAAACCTCAACATCGGATCGACGGTCAACAAGAAGTCGCTTACGGCTGCTTCGATCTATCAGATTCTGCTCGATTCGGACAAGACAAACGCGAAGTGCTTTAGCCTGATAGATGCCGAGGTGGTCGATCTTACCGCCCAAAACAATGCTTCCATCACGCTGAAACCTGTGATGGAGTTGCGTCTGCCCAAGGGAGTAACTTTGGGAGGCCTGGTACGCAACGGCGTGGGACAGACGGTCACAGGACAGACTCAAATCCAACCTGGTGACCAGGTGGTGGTAATCTGTCCCAATGAGAGCATAGCTGCCGTACAGGAGCTTTTCACCAGGTGAATGGGCACAGTATAGTAACTATATCCGCTATAGTAACTATTGAGATAAAAGAGAACAATGAAAATCAACTGGCGGCTGATCCGTTACATCTTCGGTGTCCTGATGCTCATGGAGGCAGGCTTCATGGGCTTGAGCACTGTGGTTGCCCTTTATTATCGCTCCACTGCGGGCGAGAGCGACTGGTGGACGCTGCTGTTGGGCACATTGGTGACAGCTGCTGCAGGATTCGGGACGTGGTATAGCAGTCGTGAACACTCCAACAGAATCACTACACGAGAGGGTTTCCTGGTCGTTTCGCTGTCCTGGTTGTTCTTCTGCTTCTTCAGCATGATTCCCCTACGGTTGTCGGGTGCATGTGGCGACATCTCGAGTGCCTTCCTTGAGGCTATGTCGGGATTCACGACAACAGGATGTACGACCATCCTCGACCTCGAATCGCAGCCGCATGGCATCTTGTTCTGGCGTCATCTGATGCAGTGGATGGGCGGTCTCGGCATTGTGGTCTTCAGTTTGGCATTGATGCCTCTGATTGGTGCGGGTGCCACGCAGGTCTTTGGTGCCGAGACAAATGGACTCGCAGTGGATAAACTGCGCCCGAAGATAGACGAAACGGCACGTCGCCTTTGGGGAATCTACGTGCTGATGACCACGGCTTGTGCCGTGCTCTATGGCCTGGGCGACATGGATTGGTTCGATGCCATCTGCCATTCGTTCTCGACCTTGGCATCGGGTGGATTCTCGACCCATTCCGACTCCATCGGCCATTTTCATTCGGCCTATATCGAATATGTCTGCATTGTGTTCCTCTTCCTTACATCGGTCAACTTCAATCTGTTCTATATGCTCACGAAAGGACATATAGGCATGATCTGGAAGAACGAGGAACTGCGATGGTTTACTGGGGCGGTAATCGGGTTCACGGTGCTCTTCATGGTGCTCAATACCCTGACACGCCTGAACGGACAGATGCCTGCCGAAGAGTTGGCAGCGCTGGGCGACGGCTCGTTGGAATGTACGTTGCGTGCTTCGATGTTCCATACGCTGAGCATCATCTCGAGTGCGGGTTATCAAGCCGAGTATTTCGACTACAACCTTTGGGGCACGATCTTCTGGCTCCCTACACTGCTGATGATGGTGATGGGCGGGTGCTCTTCGAGTACTGCCGGAGGTCTGAAGGTAGTCCGATTCGTGGTCTTGATCAAGAACGGGCGCAACCAGTTCCTGCACGCCCTGCTCCCGCGTTCCTATAGCAATGTGAGGCTCAATGGACATCCTCTGTCGAACGATGCCGTCTTCAAGATACTCGCCATGCTGTCGATTTACCTGATGCTGCTGGTGATTTCGATCTTCATCCTGCAATGCTTTGGCCTCAATTTCGAAACCTCTATCGGTACAGCCGTCTCAGCCTTGGGCAACACGGGTCCGGCACTTGGAGACACGGGTCCGGCATTTACATGGGCATGGCTGCCTGCAGGGGCAAAATGGTACCTCAGCTTCATGATGCTGGTGGGACGTCTTGAGATATTCACTGTCATGGTAATCTTCACACCAATGTTTTGGAAAAAATAATAATGTAATGGGCAAAGAAAAGAACACTACTGCTCCCAAGGAGAAAAATGCAAAGGGAAAGGGGCCGAAGCAGCCATCGCGCTTCATGGCCTTCATGCGCGGCGAACAGACCAGGTTCGTCGCAGGTTTACTTATTATGTTGTTCGCAGCACTGCTGGGCATCGGCTTCTTGTCGTTCATCGTCACGGGAAAAGACGATCAGGCCATATTGGAGAATCTGACCTGGTATGAGATATTCTCGCCGAACAACGAAATACATAATTGGGTAGGAACGTTTGGTGCCTTCTCAGCGGAATGGTGTGTCAATCGCTGGCTCGGCCTACCCGTCCTGCTCTTCATCGTTCTGTTATTCCGTTTCGGACAGGGACTGATGTCATCGAACCCGATGCCTCATCTGCTGGGCTCGTTTGTGCGCACATCTTTCATGGTGATCTGGCTGTCGCTGTTTTTTAGTGCAATGAGTTATATCCTCGACACGATGTTCGGCACCAGCCTGCAGTCGAATTTCATCTATTTGGGCGGTAAGCATGGCTATGAGCTTACGCAGCTGCTCATCGCCAACCTGCATGTGCCCGGACTGACGCTGTTGCTCGTTGTGTCGGGACTGATATTGTCCACCTTCTTGTTTGACAGCACCATCGAAAAGACCCGCACGATGTTTGGTCTGATCCCTTGGCTCCAGAATCGATTGGATAAGCGCAAGGAGGAGAAAGCTGCACGCAAAGCGGAACGACAGGCGCAACTGGAGGCTGAACGTGTGGCTCAACTGAATGATGACGTGCCTGATGAGGAGGTCGTCGCCCCGGTCCTCCCGATAGATGACCCCACTACTGATAGCATCGAACCCGATGAACCCATTCCGACCACCGAGGACGAGACAGGTCAGGTGGCTATTGCTTTCGGCAATGAATCGAAGGAAGCTGACAATTCCAAGCCGAAGGAAAAGGATAATGACGCCGATGACCCGGTTTTTGTGGTCAAGACGGGCAAGACTGACACAGTGAAGGCTCCCGTCGCAGAATCAACCAATGACCTCCCCAAGACTGATTATGACCCCACAGCTGATCTTAGTCACTACAAGTTCCCGACTTTCGACCTGCTGAAATCCTATCCGAACCATTCGCCCATTGACATGGACGAACAGACGTCAAACAAGGAGAAGATACGTCAGACACTGTCGGACTATGGCATCGAGATACAGTCGATCTCTGCCACCGTAGGCCCTACGATTACGCTTTTTGAGATAGTGCTGGAGAGCGGTACCAAGATCAGCCGCGTGAAGAACCTGAGCGATGAGATAGCCATGTCGATAGCCTCGAAGTCGGGTATTCGTATCATTGCGCCGATTCCTGGCAAGTCGGCCATCGGTATCGAGGTGCCCAACAACGATCCACAGACCGTGTCGATGCGCGACTGTATTGCTTCACGGGCCTTCCAGGAGTCGAAGTACGATCTGCCCATCGCCCTTGGCAAGACGATTATGAACGAAGTGTTCACCTTCGACCTGACCAAGGCTCCGCACCTCCTTGTGGCTGGTGCAACAGGTCAGGGCAAGTCGGTAGGTCTGAATGCTATCATTACCTCGTTGCTCTACAAGAAACATCCTTCGCAGCTCAAGATTGTGCTTGTCGATCCTAAGATGGTGGAGTTCAGCATCTACAAGCGCATTGAGAAGCATTATCTGGCCAAGCTGCCCGATCAGGACAATCCCATCATTACCGATGTCACCAGGACGGTGGATATCCTCAAGTCGCTTTGTGCGGAGATGGAGGACCGTTATGCACTGGTGGAGGATGCAGGTGTGCGCAACATCAAGGAGTACAACGACAAGTTTATCCATCGCCAGCTGAATCCCCGCAAGCATATTTCTGCCCCCATCGGCAGTCGCGAAGGCACCAATCACCGCTACCTTCCTTACATTGTCGCCATCATCGATGAGTACGGCGACCTCATCATGACTGCAGGCAAGGAGGTGGAGCTTCCCATTGCCCGTATCGCTCAGAAGGCACGTGCCGTGGGCATTCACATGATTATTGCCACGCAGCGTCCTTCGGCAAAGATAGTGACCGGCATCATCAAGGCCAACTTCCCTGCCAGGATGGCATTCCGTGTGGCATCAGGCATTGATTCGGGCATCATCCTTGACCAGCCGGGTGCGCAGAATCTGATTGGTCGTGGCGACCTGCTGTTCTCGACGGGCAGTGTGCCTACCCGCGTCCAGTGTGCTTTCGTTGATACACCCGAGGTGGATCGTATCAATCGGTTCATCGCCGAACAACAGGGCTATCCTACGGCTCTCATTCTGCCCGAACCGAAGATTCAGGAAGGTGATGCTCCCGACAGCAATGGTGAGGCTGTTGACCTGCATCAGCTCGACCCGCTTTTCAACGAATGTGCTGAACTCGTTGTCGCCACGGGTCAAGGCTCCACTTCGATGATACAGCGAAAGTTCCAGATTGGTTACAACAGGGCTGGCCGCATTATGGACCAGTTGGAAGCAGCCGGCATTGTGGGACCATACAGTGGTTCGAAGGCTCGTGCCGTGCTGGTCACCAGCGATTCGGAGCTTCGATCGATACTCGAGGACATCAGTTCGCGGTAGATTCCATGACGTGTGCATAATTTATTATTCCCCCTAACTGACTATGTCATATTCCAGCTTTACCCGTCTATCCCTTGTTGTCATGCTATGTTCCTTCACCGGTCGGATGGAGGCGAAGGATTTCTGGCGGGCACTCAAGAACTGGGTGGACAGTGCTGACATCAAAGGGTGCGATACCACCTACTTGCGTTTGCCCAATGAAGGTTTTATAGGATACGGCAATGTCTATCTGGCGGGTACGAATGCTTACCTGAATTATGACCAGGGTTTTACGCAGCGAGGTACGGTGAATGTCGAGAGTCATCTCAGTACGCGAGTGGCAACGCTCATGTCGGTCGGCATCTCGTATCGCGGATGGGGTCTGAGCTATTCGAAGGACCTGTCAGGTCATAGCGACTCAGAGTGGTCGTTCTGTTCCTATGGACAGGGATACGGACTGGAGTTGCGTCAGCACAATTCTTATTCGCTCAGCGGAGTAGTGGACATCGATGTTGCGGGTGTCGAAAGTGAATTCCACATCAAGGCGAACGACTTGCATCAGCGTATGATGCTGGGCAATTTCTATTATGTCTTCGACCACAAGCGTTTCTCGCTACCAGCCGCCATGTCGCATACCATCATTCAGAAGCGGAGCAGCGGCTCCTGGTTGTCTATTGTGAACTATTGGCATTCGGCTACAATGGTCGATGACGAATCGTTGGCGTTCCCGATTGGCAACGACGTGATAGATGAAGGAATGACGGGCGATGCGAAGTTCAGAAAGTTGTCACAGACGCAGCTTAGTGTGGGTGGCGGCTATGCCTACAACTTCATCTTCCACGATGCTCATTGTTTGCTTCACATCTCTGCCATGCCGATGGTTTCATTGTGGCATCGCAACCGTCGTTACTACGACGTGCGCCTTTGGGACGGCGATGGACAACTTTGGCACGACCAGTCACATTCCATCGCCATAGGCCAAAAGCTGACGTTCAATGGAACGATTCATTCGAGCTTTGTCTATAACTTCAGTCGCTATGTGACAGGGGTGATGGCTATGGCTAATATCGACTCTTTCCCGGGGAAAAGCAATTTTTCGCTTTATACTTTGGATTGGTCATCGCGTTTCTTCTTTGGTGTCAGATTCTAAAGAACCCTTCTTTAATCCTCATAACCCTTCATAATCCTTAGAACATTATGCCACGGTGGTTCAAACTTATCATTACCTATCTTGATTTTGGCATCCTTGTCGGATACATCTTCTTCATCATTGCTCCCTTGGCAAGGATTTATGCTTGGTTTGGCGATAATGAGCGTGTGCGATACCGTCTGCATCGCCATATTCGCAGGTTCTGTCGTTTCTATACTTTTCACTGTGTGACCGGAGTGAACCCGACCTTGCGCAACCCGTATGGAGAGACATTCAAGAAGCCCGCATTCATCATTGCCAACCACCAGTCGCTGCTCGACCTTCCTGCAACGCTGATGCTTACCAACCGATTGATTGTGATGGCAGGTCAGTGGGTGTGGGACAGCAAAATCTACGGACATGTGGTTCGGTTTGCCGATTTCTTCCCGGCTACTATGCCAATGGATGAGATGCTGGCTCATATCGAAAAGTGCATGAAACGCGGCTATTCGGTGCTCGTCTTCCCTGAAGGCACACGCTCCGAAGATTGCCAGATTCATAAGTTCCGTCGTGGCGCTTTTCATCTGGCCGAACGGCTGAAATGCGACATTGTTCCTGTCACCATTTTCGGTACCGGCTATCTGCTGCCCAAACGGGATTTCTGCCTGAATCCCGGTCCGGAGTGCATCGAGATCGGCAAGCGTGTGTCGTTCGATGAAGGCATCATGGGACAGACTCGTGGAGAGATGACGCGCTATTGGCACAAATGGTTTGTCGAAAATTATGCCAAGCTCGAAAAAGAGTTCCTTCCACTCGTCAAGAAGGGCTTGCAGGCTAATCCTTCGTAGAACCTCCTAACACGCTTAATCTCATATCACAGATTTCAATCATTCGCATTAAGAGTGAAATTTCGACCGAAAACGAAAATTTCCTTTGATTTATTTGTTTTTCTCGAAAAATACAATTATCTTTGCGGGCAATAAAATTCAAACGCTATAATTCACTGATTGTAATTTTAAAAGGATAAAGTTATGAGTTTTCTTGCCGACAAGGTCGTTATGGACGGATTGACCTTCGATGATGTCCTCCTCGTCCCCCAGTACAGTGAGGTGCTGCCACGCGCCGTGGATTTGAGCACCAAGTTTTCACGCAATATTACGCTCAATGTCCCCATTGTCTCGGCTGCCATGGATACGGTGACCGAGGCCAAGATGGCTATTGCCATGGCACGTGAAGGCGGTATCGGCGTTATCCATAAGAATATGAGCATCGAGGCTCAGGCTCATCAGGTCAGCCAGGTGAAGCGTGCCGAGAATGGTATGATATACGCTCCCATTTGCACCACGCCTAATGCTACCGTACGCGATGTCCTTTCCTTGATGTCCGAATATCATATTGGTGGCATTCCCGTAGTAGTGGGTGCTGACCGCCGTCTTGTTGGCATCGTCACCAATCGTGACCTTCGTTTCCAGAAGGACTTGAACCGTCAGATCTCCGAGGTGATGACTACCGAAAACCTTGTTACCACCACTGTGGGTACTACACTCGCACAGGCTGAGGATATCCTTCAGGAGCACAAGATTGAGAAGCTCCCTGTTGTAGATGTCGAAGGACGCTTGGTCGGCTTGATTACCTACAAGGATATCACCAAGGCCAAGGACAAGCCTTTGGCATGCAAGGACGACCGTGGCCGTTTGCGCGTTGCTGCAGGTGTAGGTGTCACTGGCGATGTGATGGAGCGTGTGGCTGCTCTTGTCGAAGCCGGTGTCGATGCTGTGGTGGTCGATACGGCTCATGGTCATTCTAAAGGTGTTGTTGCTGTGCTCGAGAAGATCAAGGCCACCTACGACTGCATTGATGTTGTAGTAGGTAATATTGCGACAGGCGAAGCTGCCAAGTATCTTGTTGATGCAGGCGCCGACTCGGTAAAGGTCGGTATTGGCCCCGGTTCCATCTGCACCACACGTATCGTCGCAGGTATCGGTGTGCCACAGCTTTCAGCCGTCTATGACGTAGCCAAGGCGCTCCGTGGTACCAATATTCCGCTCATTGCCGATGGTGGCATCCGTTATTCCGGCGATATCGTCAAGGCCATTGCAGCAGGTGGCTATTGTGTGATGCTTGGTGGTTTGCTGGCTGGCGTCGAAGAGTCTCCTGGTGAGACCATCCTCTTCAACGGACGCAAGTTTAAGGGATATCGTGGCATGGGTTCACTCGATGCCATGCAGGCTGGTTCGAAGGATCGCTACTTCCAGTCGGGCGAGGCTGACGTTAAGAAGCTCGTTCCCGAAGGAATCGTCAGCCGCGTTCCTTACAAGGGTAATGTCAATGAGGTAATCTATCAGATGGTGGGTGGTCTGCGCGCCGGCATGGGTTATTGTGGCGCCAAGGACATCCCGACACTGCATGCAACCTCGAAGTTCACACGTATCACCAATGCAGGTATTCTCGAATCGCATCCTCACGATGTGACCATCACCAAGGAGGCTCCTAACTACAGCCGTGGTGAGTAATTCCCGGGAATGACGTTCGATCTCCAGTGGTCATATACAATAATCAAAATGCCCTTCTCTCTGTTTGGAGGGAAGGGCTTTTACCTTTCAATTTTTGTTCATGAAAAAACTATCAGTTCTCCTTACGCTGCTCGCATCGGTCCTTTTGCCAAGTGTTACTGGTCAAACGACCAAGGCACAAACTCATGAAGTGCTTATCACCACCAACATGGGCAATATGCGTGTGATGCTTTATGACGACTGTCCTCGCACGGTGGCCAACTTCTTGAGCAAGGTGCGTGCAGGATATTACGACGACTCACTCTTTGGTCGTGTCATGCCCACGTTCATGATTCAGGGAGGTGCGCCCGACTCGAAGACTGCCTTGCCCGGACAGAGTATCGGATGGGGTGACATCAGCGAAGAGATACCCGCCGAGATTCGCAAGAACCACGTTCCGAAGAAGGGCGCGCTCTGTGCTCCCCATCGTGAAGGTGTGGTCAATTCCGACATGTCGATGTTCTTCATAGTCGATGGCTACGTGATGAGCGAAGCCACGCTCAATAATTGGGAAAAGACCCACAATGCAGACGCACGCAAGGCCGCCCAACGCAAGGTGATGACCCAGGCTGTGAAAGATTCGCTGGCGATGCTCAAGACTACAAGCATAGCCGAATACAATCAGTTGGCTCGTCGCATCAACCACGATATCGACAGCATCGCCCGCACTATGCCTGGTACTCGTTTCTTCACTCCTGCTGAGCGTGAAGCATATAGTACGATAGGTGGTGCCTATCACATCTATGGTGAGTACACGTGTTATGGCGAGGTTGTCGAGGGGCTTGATGTCATTACGAAGATTGCTGCCCTCGAAAGCAATGCCGTTAATCGCCCAAAGACCGACGTGCGCATGAAGATTCGCGTCATCAAGTGATCAGACGGCAATGCTTAGTTCGGCCTTCGATGTAGTCTTTTGCAACTCGCGGCTCTGTCGTGCCGCACGTGTGATGCTGGTGGTGCGCCGAGGCTCGTGATTCATCGAGTCCATCAGATAAGCGAACATTCCTGCTCCAACGATGAGCAACAGTCCCAGGATGACATTCATGCCTGAAAGGATAAGGTCGAGAACTACCATGCCGACGATGACGATAATGATTGCAGCTTTTTTCATTGTTTTATTCTTTTTTTGTGTGATTATTCTTGTTTTTCACACTGCAAAGATCGGGTCAGGGTGTTGCCAGCATTGATACACCTCTGTTAAATATAGTTAATTCGTCGAATTTTTATGGAAAATCTGCGTTTTCGGCATGGAATGTGGCTCGTGAATACGCTGCTGAACTATAAAAAGCTCAACAGGGAGGAGCTGAATAAGCTTTGGGTGCATAATGTGGATCTGAGCGGAGGGGAGGAGTTGACTCGCAATCAGCTGAATCGTGCCATTAGTTCTGCCCTTGATGTGCTGGGTGTCTCGATTGAATGTGATGTGAAGGATCGTTATCGTTATTATATCGCGGGTGACAATAGCATGAAGGCCACGGAGTTGATGCTGTCGTCATTCTCCATCAAACACCTGATGAGCGAGGAAACTGCCGTTCGTGAAAGGATTTTGCTCGAAGAGGTTCCTTCAGGCCAGTTCTTCTTGCCCACCATCATTGAAGCAATGTCGAAGGGCAAGGCGATAGAACTCGACTACAAGAAGTTCTCTGACAGCAAGCCCTACACCTGCTTCGCGGAACCCTACTGTGTGAAGCTTTCGCAGCAGCGATGGTATCTGTTGGCACGCAAGGATCATAGTTCGCACTTACAGCTCTTCGCCCTCGATCGTATGCAGCAGCTGCGTATCCTTGAGAATGTGGATTTCCAGATTCCTGAATATTTTTCATCGAAGGACTATTTCGCCCATTATTTTGGCGCATATACCAAGATCAGTCCGATTATCGAGAACATACGGATCAAGGTGAATCTTTTCTGGCGCAGTTATTTCCGAACTCTGCCATTACATCCTTCCCAGCAAGAGGTTGAGACGCACACCGACTGTAGCGTCTTCGAATATGAGCTTGCTGTCACCCCCGACCTGATCAACAAGTTCCTGGAGTATGGTCCCAGCATCGAGGTTCTTGCCCCTCAATCACTGCGTGATCAGATGCGCGACCTTACGGCTCAAATGGCTTCGCTTTATCAATAGAGCACCTCATTGGCCTGTTCAATGCTGGTCGCTTTAGTCAATAAGATGATGTGTTATAAGTGAAGACAAGACTTAATCCTAAATTATAAATATCATGAGACGTTTATCAATTCTAATCACACTTTTTTCTGTCCTTGTTTCTTCCAGCGCCTTGGCAAGTCGGCTCATTGGCATTCAAGTGGTTGACAAGGATTACCTGATGCTTCATTTCCGCGATGGCGAGGTTCGCTATCGCGATGATGCCACGGGACCCAGTGCTTATTTGGGGCATAGTTTTGCCGATGGCGATGATACGCTTCTCGTCTTTGGCCCTCGCCTCGATGCCGCGATAGCTTCACAGGCTGCCTTATGGCAAGTCTCTTCTTCCGACGACAAGACCTTCACGTTGTCGTCGCCCAAAGCCGTCTATCGTAAGAGCAAACCCATGAACCTTGATCATACGCTTACGTCAGAGCTCGACCATTGGCTCTTCCTCCAACTGCCGCAGTCCATGCGTCAGGGCTGTACCTATCAGGTCAATATTCCTGTTGGTCTGGGGTCTGATCAGACTACCACTTCCGTGAAGTACGATATCTGGACGTCACAGTCTGAGGCCGTTCATGTCAATATCGTTGGATATAGTCCTGCCGAGATGGTCAAGGCTGCCGATCTCTATATGTGGCTTGGCGATGGTGGTCAGCGTGACTACAAGACCTTCGAAGGAAAGAAGGTTTGGCTCTACAACGTAAACACACGTCGCAAACAGGCGGTGGGTAATGTGCGTTTCTGGAAGTCTGCCTCCGCTTCGTCCCATGAGGCAGGTCAGAAGAATCTTGTTGGTACTGATGTGTGGAATGTCGATTTCAAGGTGTCTGCCCCAGGGCGTTATCGTCTCGTCGTCGAGGACGTTGGCTGTAGCATGGACTTCGATGTCAATCCCGATATTTACTATCAGCCCTATCGTTATTCACTGCGCGGCTACTATTATATGCGTTTGGGCGAACCCATTGACCCCGTGCACGTCACCCCAGTGCCACGTCAGCCACAATTCATTCCAGAGGTCGATCCGAAGGGATTTACCATCTACAAGACCGATTTCCAGCCGTGGGATCCTGCATGGAGGGCATTGCGCACCGACGTTTGGGATGAACCACACTTCAAACCGGCGCTCTCTTCCATCTTTTGGCAGCATCGTCTGCCTGGCAATCCAGTGGCTGTCGATGTAAAGGGCGGACATTCTGATGCGTTCGACTGGGATCGTCATCTTGCTCACGTCTCCAACATCTATGACCTGTTGCTGCCCTATATTCTCACTGAGGGACGTTTGTCAGAGGATAACCTTGGCATTCGCGAGAGCGGTAATGGTCTGCCTGACCTTATCGACGAAGCCCGCAATGAGGTGGACTTCTTCTTGAGCATACGCGATGGTGAAGGTTATTCGCAGGGTGTCACCAATCCTTCGTCCGAATGGACCATCATGTTCCAGGCGGGTTGCACCACGATGGCAGCATGGGCCAATGCCGCCAACTGTGCCATCACTGCTGAAGCATTCCGCATTCAGGGCAATGACTCATTGTGCAATTATTACACCCAGGAAGCGATCCGTGCTTTCCGCTATGCCTCACGTCAGGAAAACTCTCAGCTCGACGATATGCAGGATATCGGAAGCATCAGTATGCGTGGACGGGACTTCCGTCAGATGGCTGCTGCCTTCCTCTATAATGTCACGGGCGAAAGGGAATGGGAGGATGTCCTTGCTTCGGAGAACATGATTACCAACAGCGATACGCCGCTCTTCAACAAGGGCAGGCAGGGACTCTTTGCCGCCAATGTAACGAATGTCTTCAAGGCAGGTGAAGTGGGATATTTCCAGTTCTATGCTGCTGCTGCCTATCTGTGCTGTCCGCGCGAACGTCATTATCCTGAGCTTTATGCCAACTTGAAGTCAAGCCTCAACCGTCATGCCGATGCCTACAACGTCAGCTATGTCGATCAGCGTCCATCGCGTCGTGCAGCCAACGATGCACGGTGGCAGACGTCGCAGAACCTGCATCTTGTAGTCCTGGCGCATCACATCGCCTATACCAAGGCACGTCGCCAGCAGCTCGAACGTGCTCTATACCTCGAAGCAGGATGGGCATTGGGCAGGAATCCTGGAAATATTGTTGAAATGACAGGCTTAGGCCAGCGTCATCTTACCGACATTTATACGACCGGTCGCAACGATGGCACTCCTGAGAGTCATCCAGGTCAGACACCTTTCAATGGCACGGAAGTATGGTCTCCTGATAATGGCGGTGACGCGCGTATTCTCCTTAATCGGTGCTATCCCTCGTGGGCTGAAAATTGGCCGCGTCAGGAATCCTATTTCAATCAGCGTTATATGTGGGTAAATGCAGAGTTCACGCCGCGTGAGACGATGCGTGGCAAAATGATGCTCCTGGCTTACCTATATGGAATTCGATAAGGGATTCTAAGGGATTTTAGGGATATTAAGGGATTCTTAGGGATATTTAAGGATATTAAGGGATTCTTAGGGATTTTAAAGGACAAATGTTTCTTGGGTCTATTTTCTATAGCCAAAAGTAACGTCCCTTAAAATCCCTAAATATCCCTAAGAATCCCTTAAAATCCCCAAAAAATAATTATTCCTTCAAATAATCCCTATAAGGAAGGTCGAGATCGAGAAGATGGAAGTTGTGTTGGCGCTGGTGGTCTCCGTCAGGGATGACCATATACGCTCCATATTTTTGCGAAAGGTACTCATGCGGATGTTCTACACCCCAGACGGTGGCATCCTCAAAGGCAATAGGTGTCGGTTTGCCCAACACGGACTTCTTCATCACTCCCTTCAATCCATCGTCATGATCCACCACATAGTCGCTGGCATCATAGTCCCAACGGCGTTGCAACTGCCTTAACTTCTCTTGGATCTCCTGCATCGTGTAGAGTTTTCGGCAGAGTAGGGGAATCCAACACGATGGACCATGTCCGTGCTTGTATGGGTCACGATGCACGAGGTAGAGGGCACGCTTATACCATTCGTAATGCATGAAGTGTAGGCGACGACGTATCCCGCTCTGTGGCATTCCATCGAGAGGGAAGAGGTCGATGTAGATTCCACCGAGGTATTTGAGGTGCATACGTTCGATGAGCGTGGTGCTGGCATCCTGTACCTTCGCGAAGGGGAGAGGGTAGTTTTCGGGGTCGGTTTCGTAGCTTACCAGCTCGTAGGGCACGGGAAGCCACTCGCTGGCATGTTGGCACAACAGGTCATAGTCCTTGCGCGGCATAGCGATGTCGAGATCATCGTCCCAGGGGATAAATCCTTTGTGACGCACGGCCCCAAGAAGGGTGCCGGCGATGATGAAATAGCGCAGGTCGTGCTCTTCGCAGACCTGTTGGACGGCAAGGAGAATGCGCAGAATACGCAGTTGAAGAGGGCGAATGTCGTAGGTGGCCATTTCAGTAGAGCGATGCAGGAATCTTCAGCTTGGCATTCTCGAAGTCCTCCACGGTGTCCAGTTCGCAGCTGAAGAGGTCGGAGACATCAAGAACGCTGAAGGTATGACCTTGTTGGATAAGGCGCACAAAGGCGAGTTCGTAGAATTTGTTTTCAAGATGTTCCCGGTTCATCATTCGGTCAAGTTCTTCAAAGAGGGCTCGACTGTAGGTCGGGCTCATCTTTTCGATGCCAAGGCTTTCGCCGGCTGCCTCGTCGGGACGGCAGGTTTTGCTGATATCGAGGATGGTTCCTGCATTCTCTCCTTTTGTGTGGTCACGGCTGGAAACTGTGACCACCTTCATCTCTTCTTCGCCCAGCGGATGACAAATGAGTGTCAGCACATTCGGTTCGTCGTCGGCAAGTACGCGTGTGATGATTTGAGCATCGTAGAGCAGGTCGCTGTCGAGCAGGAGGAAGTCTGTGCCCTCCACCGCTGGACGTGCAAGCCAAAGCGAATAGATGTTATTGGTCGAAGCATAGATGTCGTTGTGGATGAATGTGACTTCAATGCTGTCGCCATATTGCTGGCTCACAAACTGCTCTATTTTCTCGTGCAGGTATCCGGTGACAATGACAAACTGGCGGATGCCGTTCTGCAGCAATGCGTCCATCGAACGCTGTAGCAGGCTTCGCTGACCCACTTGAAGGAGGCACTTCGGGGTGTCGTTGGTCAACGGACGCAGACGCGAAGCCGTGCCAGCGGCAAGGATGAGGGCTTTCATCGTGAAAGAAATACATTTTTGATGGTTTCTACCACCACCTTTATTTGTTCGGGGCGACCCAATGTGATACGGAGGCAGGATTCGAGGCCCTTGTCCGACATGAACTTGATCTTGTATTCCTGCACGCGCAAGGCTTCTTGCAGTGCCTCTTTGATCTCGATTGGATATTTTATCAGAATGAAGTTGGCTACCGACTTATAAACCTTGAACCCGGGGAGTTGGCCCAGCTCTTTCTTGAAAAGGTCGCGATCCCATTGCATCTGATTGGCTACCTCGCGATAATGATCGTCGCTTTCAAGTGCTGCCAGTGCCACTGCCTCCGAGAAGCGGTTATATCCAAGGTATTTGTTGGCATAATTGAGGAAACCGTCATGACCCTTGCCCATGAATCCGAAACCCATGCGCAGACCGGGAAGTCCATAGAACTTCGAGAGTGTGCGTGAAATGATGAGGTTACTGTGCCGTTCTACTAAAGGTGCGATATATTGGGTGTCGGCAGAGATGAACGAAGCGTAAGCCTCGTCGATGAGCACCATGGTGTCGGTTGGGATATTTTCCATGATGCGTGTTATCTCATCGGGTGTGAGGCTGTTGCCGGTGGGATTGTTGGGCGAAGCTATGAGGAGCATACGCGGATGCACATCGCAAGTATAGCGGATGACTTCATCAACATCGTATGCAAATGTGTCTTCCTGCTCATGGAGGGGGTACATGTGTGTCTCGCCGCCACATTCGCTGGCAATGCGGTTGTAGTACCACCACGAGAATTCTGGAATGAGGATGGAACGGTTGTCACCCTTGGTGAGATAGTAGTGGACGACATTCTTGAGGATGTCCTCGCCACCATAACCCAAAAGTACTTGCTGCTCCGGCACTCCATAAATTTCGCTCAGTCGAACCGACACGACGCTCTTTTTGCCTTGGTCGTAAATGCGGGTATAAAAGCAGAGCTCCTGGGGGTTAAAGTTCTTTACAGCATCAATCACCTTCTGCGAAGGTTCGAAATTGAATTCATTGCGATCTAAGAAAATCATAATGCCTGCAATCGGATAATTGTTTTCAGATGTAGTCTATTTTTATAATCAGATGTAGTCTGTCTTGATAAAAAGTTTACAAATATAGCGTGTTTTTTTCAAATGTCGGTCTTATTTGTCATTTTTTCTGCCAAACCAAGGCCGTAATTGATAAGATTGATATGCATAGTATTCAATCTGAGTCTCAAAAGGGACGTATTTTTGCTTGTAGAAAGAATGAACCCCGAAAATCATTCGTCCCATCTTGCCCTTAAAGTTACTTGGAGTCCCATAGAATCAACAAGTTTCGCAAGCGAGAAACAAGAGTCGGGTCAAAATCAGGCTTCACCATGCAGATTTATACTGTTTTTCGTTTCTTCGTTGGCGCTTTTATGGGGAAAATTGGGCGATTCGTTATGAAATAGGAAAATAGATGCTCAAAATATTTGGATTGTATTTTAAAATGTTATATCTTTGCACCATAAGGCAATAAATGGTAACAATAAGTGAATGATTTTTTATCGTAGGCTGTCGTGAGACAGCCTACGGTTTTTATGTCAATGGTTGTCTTCACTTCTTGCTTTGAACAATCGAACAGGTTCGAAATCGTGCCAGATTTGTAATTTCCTGGTAAATCTGTGAAATAAGCAGTTTCCCTGTATATCTACATTTATTTAGGAGTAAAATCGTACAAGATGCTGAAAATCAATATCGTTTTTTCTGATACAAGTTCCTCGTAATTTACCGCCTCTTGCGTAATTGAGAAATTTGCCGTACCTTTGCAGCGTAAAAAAATGATATGTTAGTAAATTGGAAATTTAAGATTATTGGTTAGTTTTTCATAAGTGTGTGTGTATATCTGATTAGTCCGGGCTTGTGAAAGTCTGGGCTTTTTTTGTGTTTTCTTGTTTTTTGGTGTAAAGAAAATTCATTCTTTTTTGGTAATTATCCAAAATATTGCTATCTTTGCAGCGCCCATTTCGAACTATTCGGAAACAAATGCGGATAATAACAAAGGGGTCGCAGAGCAGAGCGATGTGACCCCAAACAAGGATGTTATATAGACGCTGAAAACCATCTCAAATTATTTATAATATATTATATGAAAAACTTAATTGCAACCACTATGATGGTGCTTTGCCTGACTGCGTGCACCACCGAAACTCCAAGTCCGCTGGTATGTGAAGTGACTGGAGGTAAGGTTCAGGGCATTCCTTCCGATGATCCTGATGTCATCGTCTTTAAGGGAATCCCTTATGCTGCGCCTCCCATTGGCGCGTTGCGCTGGGTGGCACCGCAGCCGGTTCTTCCTTGGGATAATGTGCTGCTTGCCGATCACTTTGGCCCTATCTCATTTCAGCCGCCCCACGTGGCAGGTCCCGATTCCACTGTTATCAGCGAATACGGCCAAGTGGATTATGTGAAGGAGTTCTTCTCCGAAGGCGATCCCCAGATGAGCGAGGACTGTCTCTATCTGAATGTATGGAAACCTGCTGATGCCAAGAAGGGCGACAAGCTCCCCGTTGCATTCTGGATTCATGGCGGTGCCTTCATCGCAGGCTTTGGCTACGAAAAGGAGTTCGATGGCGATGCCTATGCCAAACGCGGAGTCATCCTTGTCACCATCAACTATCGTCTGGGCGTATTTGGTTTCCTGACCCATCCCGACCTTTCTGCTGAAAATGCCGACCACATCTCCGGCAACTATGGTATGCTCGACCAGATCAAGGCGCTCGACTGGACACGCGAAAATATCGCAAACTTCGGAGGGGATCCCGACAACATCACCATCTTCGGGCAGAGTGCAGGTGCCATGAGTGTCCGCAATCTTCTTTGCTCTCCGATGACCAAGGGAAAGATTGCCAAGGCCATCATCCAAAGCGGTGGTGCCATCAATCCCGATGGCAGTGAAGGGATGAGTGCTTTGCCTCTCGCTGAATACGAACAGTTGGGAAAGACCCTCATGGGCGATCTGAGCATCCGCGATTTGCGCCAGATGAGCTACGACCAGTTGCAGGAGGTTATCGGACGATACACTGCCGCTCACAATTTGCCGTTCCTCATGCTTCAGCCCAATGTCGATGGCAAGGTGCTCGAAGGCGGTCTCTCTGCTTGCCTCGAAAAGGATTTCGTCCCGCATATTCCCATCATGATGGGCAGCACACTCGACGATATGGCTTTCACCCGCATGGGCGAGTCTTACGCATATCTCGCTTCCCGACTTGCCGAAAAGGGCGAAGCTCCCTACGTCTATGAGTTCCGCCGCCGTTTGCCTGGCAATGGATCAGGTGCTTTCCATTCCTCCGAGCTTTGGTATGTTTTCAACACGGTCAAGCGTTGCTGGCGTCCTTTGGGCGAAGCCGACGAGGCACTCAGTGAGCGGATGGTTGACTATTGGACTAACTTCATGAAGACGGGAAATCCCAATGGCGAAGGGTTGCCCGAGTGGCGAGCTTGTACCAATGGATTGGCAGATGTTATGGAGTTCGACATCGAAAAATGAGTTGCAATCGTTCTTGATTTTGTCTAAAACGTCCTTTTTTTTGTCAAAAATGGCTTTGTTTCTGCCAGAATTATATAAAAATTGTATTTTTTTCAATTTATGGAACAATACAAAAGATTGATGTTACAAAATTATTTGGCAACTTAACAAAATACGTGTATCTTTGCACCGTGATTTTGAAGCAATTCTTTATAAATCTTTATAAAGGTTATTACTCTTAATTAGTGAATAGCAAATTGTATGTGTAATTAATTATTAAGGCAAAAAGAAATGCAGTCGTCGTGATGACGATTGCATTTCGCTTTTATCAGGGTAATGTTATTAGTTTAGTCTCTTTCGAGGTAAGTGTATCCGTACAGACCGTTTCGGTAGTTGTTGAGGAACTCCTTGCCTTCTTCGAGCGTGATGCTGCCCGTCTTGACCGATTTGGTGACCCAGGTCTCCAGGATGCGAACCATTTTCTTGGTGTCGTACTCCACCCATCGCAGCACATCCTGTACGGTTTCTCCATCGATGGTTCGGTCTATCTCGTAGCCGTTCTTGTTGACCGTGATATGCACGGCGTTGGTGTCGCCGAAAAGGTTATGGAGGTCACCTAAGATCTCCTGGTATGCTCCCACTAAGAATACGCCGAGGTAATACTTCTCGTTCTTCCTGAGCGAATGGATTGGCATGGCATTGACGATCTGGTTTTCGGCAATGTAGCTCTGCACCTTTCCATCCGAGTCGCACGTCATGTCCTGCAGCGTAGCTTTGCGGTCAGGCTTCTCGTTCAGACGCTGGATGGGCATGATGGGGAATATCTGGTCGATGGACCACATGTCGGGCAGCGATTGGAAAAGCGAGAAGTTGCAGTAGTACTTGTCGGCAAGGAGCTTCGGGATGTTGTGCAGCTCTTCGGGCACACGCTTCATGCCCGAAATGAGATTGTTGATTTCGCGTGTGACACTCCAGAAGAGTTTTTCGATCTGTGCGCGTGTCTTCAGGTCAATGATGCCGTGGCTGAAGAGTTGGAGCACTTCGTCGCGTATCTGCTGGGCATCGTGCCACGACTCAAGGGCCGATCGCTGTGTCAGGGTGTCCCATATCTCGTACAGTTCCTTCACCAGTTCGTGGTCTTCGGGTCCTACTTCCCACTCTTCGGGCATCTCGGGCAGTGTGGCAGTCTCGAGTACCTCCATGACGAGTATCGAATGGTGGGCCGACAACGAACGTCCCGACTCGGTGATGATATTGGGGTGGGGCAGTTCGTTCTTGTCGGCCGCGTCCATGATCTGGTACATGATGTCGTTGATGTACTCTTGGATCGAATAGTTCACCGACGAGCAGTTCGAGGCGCTGCGTGTGCCGTCGTAATCTACACCCAGTCCGCCTCCAGCATCTACAAACTCCACGTCGTAGCCCATCTTGCGGAGCTGCACATAGAACTGTGAGGCTTCGCGGATGGCGGTCTTGACATAGCGGATGTTGGTGACTTGTGAGCCGATGTGGAAGTGAATGAGCTTCAGGCAGTCTTTCAATCCATGCGATTCCAGGTATTCGACGGCTTCGAGCAGTTCGGAACTGGTCAATCCGAACTTCGAGGCATCGCCGCCCGACTCCTCCCATTTGCCCGAACCCGATGAGGCCAGTTTGATGCGTATGCCAATGTTAGGATGCACATTCAGGCGCTTGGCAATTTGGTTGATGGTTTCGAGCTCGTTGAGTTTTTCGGCAACGATGAAGATCCGTTTGCCCATCTTCTGGGCAAGCAGGGCTAGCTCGACAAACGATTCGTCCTTGTAGCCGTTGCAGATGATGATGGAGTCGTAGTCGGTGCAGGCGGCAATGACGGCGTGCAGCTCGGGTTTCGAGCCCGCCTCCAGTCCCAGGTTGAACTTCTTGCCGTGGCTCACCATCTCCGAGACGACGGGCTGCATCTGATTGACCTTGATGGGATAGACGGTGAAACATTCCCCCTTGTAGCCGTACTCCTCGGCAGCTCGCTGGAAGCATTGCGACATTCGCTCGATGCGGTTGTCGAGAATGTCGGGGAAACGCAGCAGCACCGGCGCCTGAATGTCGCGCAGCGCCAGCTCGTCCATCACTTCGCGCAGATCCACCTGCACACCGTCCTTCTTCGGGGTAACCACTACGTGCCCCTTCTCGTTGATGTCAAAATAGTTGACACCCCATCCATGAATATTGTAGAGCTCCGCAGAGTCCTCAATATGCCATTTCTTCATCTGAATTTACAATTTTACAATTATCCGTTCAACATAAACCCCGCAACCATTAGCAGGGAGATGCAAATATCAAATATTTTTGCGGGTGCAAAGATAGTTTTTTTTTGCAAGATGGCGAAATATTTGGACAAATATTTTAAAATGTGGGAATAATTTCCTAACTTTGCAGCCGAAATACAACCTATAAGACCCAAGATGATTCATAATTCCATCGAATCTTATCTCCGTGAGTCGGACTATCGTCGTTTCCCTTCACCCTGCTATATCCTTGAAGAGAAATTGCTGCGCAGGAACCTTTCGCTGATTCGTGATGTGGCGACCGAAGCGGGGGTGGAGATCATCCTTGCCTTCAAGGCGTATGCCCTCTGGCGTACGTTTCCCGTCTTTCGCGAATACATCAGTCACACCACGGCGTCGTCGGTGTGGGAGGCGCGTCTTGCCTTCGAGGAGTTCGGATCGCCTGCTCACACCTACAGCCCTGCCTATACGGATGAGAACTTCGCCGAGATCCTGCGTTGTTCGGGGCACATCACCTTCAATTCCATGGCCCAGTTCAGCCGTTTCTATCCCATGGCAAAGGGGAAGGCGTCGTGTGGAATAAGGGTCAATCCGGAATATAGCGAGATCGAAACCGCCATCTATAATCCTTGTGCTCCCGGGTCGAGGTTCGGTGTCCTCGCTGATGACCTTCCTGCCGAACTTCCCAAAGGCTTAGAAGGCTTCCATTGCCATTGCCATTGCGAGGACGACTCCTACACACTGGAAAGAACCTTGGCACACCTTGAGGACAAGTTCTCGAAGTGGTTCCCGCAGATTAAGTGGCTCAATCTGGGCGGAGGTCATCTGATGACGCGCAGGGATTACGACACGCGTCATCTCGTTGGTCTGCTCCGAGGCTTGCGCCAGCGCTATCCTTGGCTCAAGATTATCCTTGAACCGGGCAGTGCCTTTGCCTGGCAGACCGGCCCGTTGCTGAGTCAGGTGGTCGATGTCGTCGAGAATCATGGCATACTGACGGCTATTCTCAATGTCTCTTTCGCCTGTCACATGCCCGACTGCCTGGAGATGCCTTATCAGCCGGCAGTGCGTGGTGCGCAGTCGCTGCCACTGTCGGCAGCCGACGATGCAGCAGCCGACCATGGCGTGATTGACGATGCCGATGGTCGTGGATATGTCTATCGCTTGGGAGGCAACAGTTGCTTGAGCGGCGACTTCCTCGGCTCCTGGCGTTTCGACCACCAGTTGCAGGTGGGCGAATATATCCTCTTCGAGGACATGATCCACTACACTACGGTCAAGACGCATACGTTCAATGGTGTTGCCCATCCCGCCATCGCTTTCTTCCGAGAGGATGGTTCAATTGATATTTTGCGTGAATACAATTACGAAGATTATAAAAATAGAATGGATTGATATGAAAAAGCATCTTTCTTTGCTCGTTGGCTTGATTGTCATGACCTTTTCGGTTGCAGCCAATGCAGCTGAACCTATCACGGTGGAAGCTGTCCGTGGTGGACATTATCGCGGCAACAGTGTGCCTGCTTTCCGTAGCACAGCTGACGGCAAGCATTACACCGCCATCACAGCCGATGGTCGTGCCATCGTAAAATATCAGTACAGCAACGGTCACGCCGTCGATACGCTGCTCAATCTCAACAAGGTGAAGCCCGAAGAGGGGCTCGACGTCAGCAAACTCAGGATTTCGGGCTACGAACTCTCACAGGACGAGGAACGTCTCCTCGTGTGGAGCAATCGTGAGTCGATCTATCGCCGTAGCTACAAGGCCGACTATTTCTACTATGTCATCGAAGCCAGTGGCGTGCGTCGTCAGACCTTCAAGCGTCTCACCGAAGGCAAGGTGCAGGCGGTGACGATGGCTCCCGACGGTCGTCAGCTCGTCTTCATGCGCGACAACAATCTCTTCTATGTGCGCGTGATGTCGGCAGGCATCGACCTCGCCGAGCGGCAAGTGACCGACGACGGTGCGCGCAACAAGATCATCAACGGTGTGCCCGACTGGGTCTATGAGGAGGAGTTTTCGATGGACAGGGCGATTGCCTGGAGTCCCGACTCGAAGACGTTCTGCTTCCTCAAGTGGGACGAGAGCGACGTGAAGGAATATTACCTGCCCACCTACAAGGGCCAGTTCCCCGAACACCCCGAGTATGAGTTCTACCCGGGTCAGTATGTCTATAAATATCCCGTGGCAGGCGAAGTAAATTCCAAGATCTCTGCCTGGTCATACGATGTCTATACGAAGAAACTCAATCAACTCAAAGTGCCCGTTGATGCTGATGGCTACATCCCGCGCATCCAGTTCACCAAGGACGAGGAAAAGCTGGCAGTTGTGACCATGAACCGCCTGCAGAACAAGCTGTCACTCTATTTCGTCAATCCCCGCAGTGGCGTATCCAAGCTCATCCTTGAGGACACCAACGACCAGTATATCGCCGAGGCTGACCTCGATGCCATCCAGTTCGACGAGAATGGCTTCACCTTTGCCAGCGAACGGTCGGGTTGGCGACACCTATATTATTATAATATGTTGGGTCAGCAGCAGCGTCAGCTCACCAAGGGCAATTTCGACCTGACCAACGTCTATGGCTACGACCCCGTTTCGCGTTGCGCCTACGTGCAGGTGGCTTACGTCGGCAAGGGCTCGTCAGTCCCCTCCGAACTGACCCGTGGCATCTATAAGATTGACGCCAAGGGTGTGATGGTGCCTCTCTTCAATGGCGGACGTGATGGGGCAGGTTGCCGAGGTACGCACAGTGCAGCCTTCAGCCGTGGCTTCATCTATATGCAGCACTACTACAGTGATGCCGAAACGCCCACCCGCGTCACGCTCGAAAGTGTGCAGACGCTGAAGGTCATTAAGACCTTGGAGGACAATGCCGCTCTTCGCAAGGAAGTGGCTGGTCAGCCCAAGCGTGAGTTCTTCCAGATGACCACCGAACGTGGCGACAAGCTCAATGGCTATGTCATCCGTCCGAACAATGTCAGCGGCAAGGCTCCGTGTGTGCTCGAGCAATACGGTGGCCCTGGCTCGCAGGAGGTGCTAGACCGTTGGGAGTTCGGCTTCCCGATGTATTTAGCACAGGAGGGTTTTGTAGCTTTGACCGTCGATGGCCGAGGCACGGCATGTCGCGGTGCGCAGTGGGAGCGTCAGGTCTATTGCGAATTAGGTGTGCGTGAAGCTGAAGATCAGCTCTCCGCTGGTCGTTATGCTGCTTCGCTGCCCTACGTCGATGCCAGTCGTATCGGCATTTGGGGCTGGAGCTTCGGCGGTTACAATACGCTGATGACGATGTGTGGCGGCAACGATGTCTTCAAGGCAGGTGTGGCAGTGGCTCCCGTCACCGACTTCAAGTTCTACGACACCATCTATACCGAGCGTTTCATGCGCACACCGCAGCAGAATGCCGAAGGCTATCGCAAGAGCTCCGTCCTGAGTCGCGCCCAGGATCTCAAGGGCCAGCTGCTCATCGTCACAGGCACAGCCGACGACAATGTGCATCCACAGAACACCTACGAAGTGGCAGAAGCTTTCGTCCAGAATGACCTCGATTTCGACATGATGGTCTATACCAACCGCAATCACTTCATCCAAGGCGGCAACAGCAACGTCCACATCTACAAGAAAGTCTGCTCTTACTTCAAGAAGAACCTCTGACTTATCTGAGAGACTTTTCGCTGCTCCCAAAAACGTATAATGCTGATGCTTGAAGCTTAGTATTGTTGGGGAAGGAACACGAATCTATCGAATCTTTCGAATAAGTTTTATCAAAACTTTCTTTTTATTCGTATGATTCGTGCTATTCGTGTTCGAAATACAGTCGTCGTTTGGAGCATAACCAATCTTGGCCAAAAAAGTGTATGCCGTGATTGGAGCATGACCAATTTCGGCCAAGAAAGGGTATGCCTCGGTTGGAAAAAGCACTCTGTCGGCCGTCAGAGTGCTTTTTCCGTTTGGGGCATAACCAAAGTTGGCAAAGAAAGGGTATGCAGCGACAGAAGCATAACCAATTTCGGCCAAGAAAGGGTATTCCTCGTTTGGATAAAGCACTCTGTCGGCCGTCAGAGTGCTTTTTCCGTTTGGAGCATAACCAAAGTTGGCCAGGAAAGGGTATGCCGCGACAGGAGCATGACCAATTTCGGCTAAAAAAGGGTATTCCTCGGTTGGAAAAAGCACTCTGTCGGCCGTTAGAGTGCTTTATCCGTTTGGAGCATAACCAAAGTTGGCCAAGAAAGGGTATGCCGCGATTGAAGAATACCCAATCTTGGCGCAAAATGGTCATGCTTCGAAAATAAGAAGAATTCTTCTGTAGTTCCCTGAAATAACTTGACTGGAATTAGACTTTACCCCTACAAAGAGTTTACTACTTCTCGTCTTAACCCTGGCAGGACTTTACTTGTATGAGTTAACCCTGCTTTTCCTTGTCTGCATGCTGGGCGGAAACGGGCTTTTGGTCTTAACCCTGATGGGTCTTGACTGCGTCTGCGAGAAATTTTACTATTCAATCAAAAACTAATTGCAACTGCATCGGTTTTTTTCTGTGTATTCTTCCTTTTGAGTCTTGCTTGCCATTCTCGATTATTAGAGAAACATAATAATTGATTTCGTCATTATTTCGTGTTCGGTATGAATGTAGAAGCTTGTCAGCAAGATCCTTGGGAATAGAATTAATAACAGGAATCCTCAACTTCTTGAGGTATTGACTCTGCCAGCGAGGATAGCCTCCATTCATGTGATTGGTAAGGCTTGCAAGCTGACCGCGTGCAAAATCAGACATCAGAATAGCTGCCAACAGATAGAGTTGTTTTGTCGTGCCACCAATGATATAATATATATTGTGTAGCGGATAATAGTTACCCTCATCAATAAAAATGAAGGAATTGCCCGAAATATCAGGCAGAAGTATCTTGGCTTCATGTTGGAGGGCAGGATAGATTCTATCAATGGTTCCATACCACTTGGATGGGTTGTGCTTTGCCTTGGCCCGATTTGATAATGCTTTGCGATGACTCTCCAGATATGATTTGCAAAGAGGGTAGGAGTCAAGGTTGATGAGCTCCCCATTTTTGTCGTAGGGATTGAATAGCATCCTCCCATTCCAGTTCATTTTATTGGCTCGGAGGTCTTGCCCATGTATCGCAGGCAGAAGTAGAGAGTCTTCGATTTTACCTCTTAAATCATGGGAGATGAAAATTTTATCAGCTCCTGTAGCTACACCAATGCCGATCTTGAACCCCTGTTCTTCGATGAGTGGGAATAAGTCGTGTAAAGAATCCTTGGCAAACATACGGCTCCAATCCTCGTCATTGGGGCAAGGACGTTCAATTGTTTCTTCATTACGTAATTGGCTCACCGACGAAATCTCAGCGTAAAGATAGCTGTCGCTTTGCTTGTTGTTGGAGAACAACGTTACTGCAGGATAAGCCAAGACATCTTCTTGGAAGGCATCTGCTCCTTCCATATTGATGATTCTCTCTATTCTGAAGGATTGTGCGACCATCTTGCGAAGCACTTTGCCATATTGATTGCGCATCCAGCGATTGGAACAAATGAAGCAGTGTCGGCCATGTGGTTTTAGCTGGCGAAGTGACTTCTCATAGAATAGCACGTACATGTCTGCCCTATAATAGAATGTGGGGAACAGCTTTTTGTAGATAGGCAACTTGTTTTCGGGAATCTGTTCGTAACGAATATAGGGAGGATTGCCTACTACAATATCCACCGTGGGCTGGTCATTCAGCAGATAATCTTCGGTTTTGATAATCTGTTCGGGATGAATGATGGATGGAAAGAGGGTATTGAGACGATCCAGACATTTCTTTATCTTCGAGGCATCGATATCTGAGGCATGGATACATGTGTGGTATGCTTTGTTCAAGTCAAAGCTAAAACGCTCGGCAGACAACTGGAGACGATGCACGATTTCGACGAGAAATTCGCCTTCGCCACAGGATGGCTCCATAATGGATAGGGTCGATAAATCCTTGTCAGGATTGTAACCGACCATGTCCAGCATGTACTTTACGACGTATGGATGTGTAAAAACGTCGCCTTGCTGTCCTCCATTTGTGCGCTTGCCATATATAAGATTACTTGAACTCATCTTCACAACCTAATAAATGGCCTCGGAAACTATCAAGAAAAGATTCGATGGAGATGTTGTTGGCGATGCTTTCGCAATGATTTGGACCAGACGTTGTGATTAACCCCACTGCGTTATACTTGTGCTCGAGAATCAGTCTTTGGCACAAGATACAATATCTGTCAAGATAGGTGGCTTCCTTGAATTCAGGACGTACAGAGAAATGAGGTTCTGAAACTTTAACTTTGTGCGTGGAGTCTTCGTCTTTACCCACCAACATCATATATCCCAACCAGGGCGATTGTTTGCAAGGGAAAGCTTTTTCTCTAAAAGCTGTCCAGAAATCTTCCGAAGAACCTAATGATTCTTCTGTGCGATTATTTAAGTTGTTGCCGTAAGAACCTACCTGAGATTTCAGTTCGATTGCGGCAATTAAATTCTTTTGTGGAGAGACTATGATTAGATCCCAGTCTTTGCTAGCACGGTAATAACCTGGGATGCGGTTGTTTTTGGTGTATATACAAGACTCAGGTACACTAGCATCCATAGCTACTTGTTTGATTAGTTTCAGAAAGTCATCAAGCTGCTTGCCTGGCAGAACACCGACAGAACTTCTAGTAGCCCAGAAGCTCTTGATGGCATTCTTTATGCTTGTCCAATATTTAGGGTTCATTGTTAGATAATATGAAAACTAATTTTAACTATTCTTTTTCTCTCAAAATTACCATTCTTCCGCAACTGCAAGCTCCACACCGCGCCAGAGGAGCATGAGGCGGGAAAGTTGGGCGTGACCAATGGTATCGGCGATTGTTTGACTATTCTGAATAGTGAGAAATCTTACAACTCCAATCGTATCTCCGGGATGATGCACTCATCACTGGCAGAGGCATTTTGGTCGAAGAACATACAATAGTAGATGGGGAGATAGACGATGCCATGCTCTGAATAAACGGACTGGTTGTTGCTGAGTACGACGGCCTGCTTGATGTTGTAGTCTGGGTTTTCAAGGAGTTTGTCGAGGGCACTGTGCACTTTGTAATCCTTACCGGATTTAACCTCGATGGGAAGCACGGTGAGCTGCTTGTAATCGTCAACCATGAAATCCACTTCGCCCTTCTGCTTGTTGTCATAATAGTGCAAGTGGAAGCCGTGAGCGTGCAATTCCTGCGCCACAACTGATTCATAGACAGAACCAAGGTTGATGCTTTTTTCATCTCTGAGCACTGCATTGATGTTGTTGCCGTAAAGAAGATTGGTCAGTAGGCCAACGTCGTTCATATAAAGCTTGATGAGATTCTTGCTCTCGGATTCGAGCAGAGGAAATCTTGGGTTGCTGATGGCTTGTACAGAAAGGGCAATTCCCGAGTTGGTCAGATATTCGAACTCTTCAGCATAATCACTGAATTGCTTGTGTCTGTTTGTTTCTTCGATGCGTTTCACTATGACCCTCTTTTTCTTGTTCTCCATATTGGAGGGAATGAGGTCGAAGAGCTTTCGAATAACTAGCTTTCTCTCTTCGTCATATTGTGATGCGTCGATTCTGTAAAGCCTATGTATATCGCGTTGTATGTTCCTGACTTGTGCAATATTTCGGGTCTCCTTGAACGTGTTGATAGCGTCAGGCATACCTCCAACCAACAAATACAGCTTGAATTGCTGCATCATGTAATTGTGGATGGAGTCATTCACCGATTTCTTGGCAACAAACCTTTCGCGAATACCGATGATGGTGTCTTGGCTGCAGTTCATAGCCAAAAGAAATTCCTCGAAGTCGAGCGGATACATCTCTTCGATGGAAATGCTGCCGATGGGTACGGATGCCGTTTGGGACAAAGCTACACCTAACTGCGAACCGCTTGCTATATAAGTAAAGCGTCCCTCTTGATTGAGGAACTTGAGCATGGTCATCAGGTGTGGATAACTTTGGATTTCGTCTAGGAATACCAGTGTGTCCTCTTTTTTGCCTAATCGGTTTCCTGCGATGGCTCCCAATTGCAAATAGAAGTCTTCTGTGCTGGCGACAGAATTGAAGATTTTAAGTCCTTCGCTGTCTTCCTTCAGATTGATTTCTATGTAGTTCTTGAATAGTTTCTGTCCGACATATCTAATCAGGTACGATTTGCCAATCTGTCTGGCACCATTGACCAACAAGATCTTGTTGGGCTGATGAAGAAGGTGCTCTTCGATTTTGCTTGTAAACTTCCTATATAACATAATCGCTGATTTAGGTTGCAAATATAGGTCTTTTTTTCAACAAAAACAAGAGCTTGGGGACTTTTTCTCAATATTTTGAGCCAAAAATGGGACTTTTTCTCAATTTTTTGAGCTAAAAATGGGACTTTTTCTTAAATTACCATTCTTCTGCAACGGTCAGTTCGATGCCGCACCATAAGGAGATCATTTATTCTCTACGGACTTTCGGGACTATAAGGACTTTTGCTTGCGCACGTCAATGATAGTCCCATTCCTCTACGGATTTCTCGGATTGAACGGATTTATTTAAGACCGAGCCGCTAATCTGATAAATCTGTGAAATCTGTAGAGATGTAAGGGCACAGACTTTTGCTTGTGCACTCCAGGGATAGTCCATTAAGTCCTTGAAGTCCGTAGAGAAATAAGAAAAACACCATAGAGATAAGATGACGGGCAAGGATCCGTTTTATCCGCCCAGTGGTCGGCAAAGCAATGACCACTGGTTTCCTTTGTGCCGACAGATAATCCGTGTGATTCGTGTGATCAGTGATCGAAATAAACATCCAAAGACTTGAAAAGGACGAAGTAATAAAGTTTTCGTTGGTTTCGATGTTTTCGTGGTTTTTCGGAATCCAAAATACGATGGGTGTAATTCCGAAAATGTCCGAAAAAACGAAAAAGTCCGAAAATATTTTTAGATATTTCCGGATTTTCGATATTCATGTAGTAGGTGGTCGCTATGCTCTTTTGAGCGAAGCGACCACAAAAGATTATTTTAGAATCCACCTTCATCGAAGCCGCCGCCTCTGAAGGCATTGCCGCCGAAATCGTTCTGGCGCATACCACGCTGGCGCTGCATATTCTGTCCGTCGGGGCGTGGTCCGCGCTGTCCGCCCATCATCATCGGACGCTGATCGATGGCCTTTTCGAGGTATTCGATGTAGAGCTCGGTGCCTAGGATGGCGCGGAGTTGCTTGCGTCCTTCAGCGCGCTTTGCCTCCATCTCGGTGCGATGAGCGGCGCGTGCCTCCCTATCGAGATTCCTGCCCTTTTCGGCTTCTGCCCTCATCTGTTCGCGGAAGCTCTCGTTGAGCTTGGCAATCTCGACCTGCTGAGCGGTGGTGAGATTGAGGTGGTTGGTGATGGCGGTGTCGGCGAGTTGGAACATCTGTTGGCGATTACCCTCGCGCATTCCTCGTCTCTGTGACTGGTCCTGTGCCAGCACGATGCTTGTTGCCATTGTCATGCAGCAGAGTGCTGCTAAAAGAATCTTTTTCATTTTCTTGTGGTTTGTTTGTGGTGAATAAATAGTTATTTGTTTATTGATAATTACCAACTTTGTCTTTTTGACCTTGCAAAACCCGAAAAGTTTATTGGTCAGGAAGGTAAATTTCGATGAATCGCGAAATTTTCACCACAAATATTTTGTTTATAAGCATAAATTATCTACCTTTGCGGTCGCAAAACCGGGGAACGTGACGTGTCACCACTCCCGCCAAGGATTGCATGAGTATTAACATCTTTAAATCAATTTGCGAAATGGCTACAAAGATCCGTCTTGCACGACATGGTCACAAGGACTACGCAGTTTATAGCATCGTAGTCGCAGATAGCAGAGCGCCACGTGATGGTAAGTATATTGAGAAGATCGGTACTTACAATCCCAACACCAACCCTGCTACTATTCATCTCAATTTCGAACGCGCCCTCTACTGGGTGGAGACTGGTGCACAGCCCACACTGACTGCTGGCCGCATTCTCTCCTACAAGGGTGTTCTCCTGATGAAGCATCTCAATGGAGGTGTGAAGAAGGGTGCTCTCACCGCTGAGCAGGCTCAGGCCAAGTTTGAGGCTTGGACGAAGGCTAAGGAGGCTAAGATCTCTTCCAAGATTTCTGGTCTTGCTGCCGAGGCTGCCAAGAAGGTGAAGGAAGCTGCTAACGCTGAGGTTGCTGTTAAGAACGCCAAGGCTGAGGCTCTCGCTGCCAAGAAGGCCGAGGCTGCTGCCAAGGCTGCCGCCGCCGCTGCTGAGGCTGCTGCTGCTGCAGAGGCCGCTGAAGCTGCTGCCGAAGCTTAATTGAGTTTCGATAAAGGCACACCGGATCATCGTCCTGATGGTCCGGTTTTTTAGCATCTTTTCTTTTCACATGCGATTTGCAATCATTTTCTCCTTATCTATCCTCTTCTCTTCCTTTGCCCTTTCCATGGCTCAGGACAGGGTGAACGTGCAGCATCAGCGTATCATGTTCTGGAATGTTGAGAATGCGTTCTGGCCTTCTGATGATCCGCTCCATCAGGATGACGAGTTCACGCCTGAGGGCATTCGTCATTGGACGCGCTCGCGTCTGCGTCAGAAGCTGTTGCAGTTGTCGCGCGTCATCATTGCTGCCGGCGATGGCAAGGCTCCCATGATTGTGGGGTTGGTCGAAATCGAAGGCGACAGTGTGATGCACTATTGGACGCACTCCACACCCCTTTGGGATCTGCATTACAACTATATCGTGAGCGACGGTCCCGATGTGCGAGGCATACAGACGGCATTGCTCTATCAGCCTACCGACTTCAAGCTGCTCCATGCCGACTTCCATCGCGTAGCTGTGCCCGAGGGTGTCCGTCCGACGCGCGACGTACTCCATGCCGCAGGGCGTGTGGTGAATGGCGACACACTCGACGTCATCGTCTGCCATCTGCCCAGCCGAATGGGAGGCGCCAAGCGGTCGCAGCCAGCTCGCGATGCCGCCCATCATACGGTGATGCACGTGGCTGACAGCATCCGTCGCTGCCGTCTGCATCCCACCCTCATCATTATGGGCGACATGAACGACTATGCGCGTGAGTCAAAGGCATGGTGGGGCAGGGAGTATGTGAATCTGATGAGCCCGCTACAAAAGGCGTTGAAGCGGCATCCCTCGGCTTACGGCAGCCACAAGTATCAGGGCGAATGGGGCTTCCTCGACCAGTTCGTTGTGAACACGGCATCCTCGCCCTCCTGCTCGATAGCCCATGCCCGAGCTTTCTGTCTCCCGTTTATGCTTGCCGAGGATGTCAGCCATCTGGGGCATCGCCCTGCGCGAAGCTATTATGGCTATCAATACGAGGGCGGATATAGTGACCATCTGCCTATTTTGCTCGATTTCGATGTCTATTTCTAAGTGAAATTGTTGAATTTTTGTCCAAATCGACAAATTCTTCCCGAAAAATTTGGAGATATAACAAAAAAACGCTATCTTTGCACCCGCTTTTCAGATAATATTGCCGAAGTGGCTCAGTTGGTAGAGCAACGCATTCGTAATGCGTGGGTCACGGGTTCGAGTCCCGTCTTCGGCTCAGAATAGAATTTTTTTTATATAGTAGTATTTTGAAAACGACCTCACTTGGGAAAGTTAGGTCGTTCGTTTTTTCTGTAAAGGGCGCTGGGGGTCAATTTTTCCTCAAAGATGCTGCCAGCAGTCCTATAGCCGTCAGAGCACCATTGATGAGCAGCATCTCGTAGCCGATCTTATAGCCATTGAACCATGCTTCGGAGTGCTGGTCGAGAATCCAGCAGAGGAGAGGCGAAGCGATGCAGATGGCAGGTATCCACCAGCCGTCATTCACCTTGCGTCTGGTAAACATGCCGAAGAAGAAGAGTCCGATGAGCGGACCGTAGGTATAGGATGCCACCACATAGACAGCGTTGATGACCGAGCCCGATGACAGCAGATGGAACAGGTAGATCATGAACCCCATCATGATGGAATTGATGATGTGGACACGGAAACGCTTGCCTTCTATCGAACCCCTCAAACCTCTCGAACCCTTCAAACTTCCCTCTCCTTCCTCATTGGGTGTCTTGCGCAGGAAATCGACCATTATGGCGGTGGTCAGTGCAGTGACTGCCGAACCTGCCGACGAGAAGGCAGCGGCCACCAATCCAAGGACGAAGAGCACACTCACAATGAGGGGCAGGAAAGGTTGTCCCGTGGTTGGATTGATGCCTGTGGCAAGATAGGGGAAGAGTTCGTCGCCACTCTTATCAACACCCACTTCGCGCGCGTACATATATAATAATATACCTAAGGAAAGGAAGATGATGTTGACGGGCAGGAATCCGAAACCGTAAGAGACCATGTTCTTCTGTGCCTCCTTCAGCGACTTGCACGAGAGGTTTTTCTGCATCATGTCCTGATCGAGACCGGTCATGGCGATGGTGGTGAACATACCGCCCAGGAACTGCTTCCAGAAGTAGCGGGTATCGTTGGCATCGTCGAAGAACCATACCCTCGACATCGGACTGTCGGAAATGGTGCTGCATAGCCCCGTGAAGTCCAACCCCATGGCGGAACTGATGCAGATCACGAACCCGATCATCGCCGAAAGCAGGCAGAGTGTCTGCAGCAGGTCGGTCCAGACAAGCGTCTTCACACCACCCCGGAACGAATAGAGCCAGACGATGAGCATGATGCACGCCACCGAAAGTCCGAAGGGTACGCCCAGCTGGTCGAAGAGCACGAGCTGCAGCACGACGGCGGTAAGATACATCCTGACTGCGCAGCCGAGATACTTACTCAGGAGGAAGAACGCCGCACCCGTCTTGTGGGCATAGCGTCCGTAGCGCTGCTCCAGATAGACGTAGATGCTCGACAGCCCCAAGCGATAGTAAAGAGGCAGCAGGATGTAGGCCACGGCGAAATATCCGCAGACGAAGCCCAGCACCATCTGGATGTAGCTCATCTGCTTGGCTTCGACCATGCCGGGCACACTGACGTAGGTCACGCCTGAGATGGACGTACCAATCATGGCAATCGCCACCACCCACCAGGGGCTCTTGCGATCGCCACGATAGAAGGTTTCGGTGTCGCGGTCACGACGGCGGGTAGTCCACCAGCTGACGCCGAACACCATGAGGAAGTAAAGGGCGATGACACCCAGTACAATATAGGGGTTCAAGGGATTAAGAGGGGTTAAGAGGGTTCAAGGGGTTCGAAAGGATTGAAAGGGACCAAGGGATTAAGAAGACTACTTTTCGAATCTGATCCAGTCAATGTCGAGGAAGGCACCGTCATTCTTCACTCCAGGACGGGCGTTGTAGAAACCGAGCTTTGCGCCGATCCAGCGGCCTTCTTTCACGGTGAATACGTCACCAATCTTCTTATATTTCTTTCCGTCGAGGCTATAGTAGAACTGTGCTTTCGACTGGATGGCGTTGCCTATACCTTCACTCTTCACCGCGACGCGCACATACACATCCTGTGAAGCCATGCGTGCCTGTGGGATGTCATCGACGGCATACTTCTGCGTGTAGGGCGCCTTCTGCTTCGACATCTCCAGACCAACGCTTTCCACGACATTCTCGGCCTTGCCCTTCATGGCATCTGTGCAGGTGACGTAGCGCAACTCACAGCCGTCGCTTGTGCTGACAATCTTGATGGCTGCATAGTCCTGCCCCTTGATGATGAAGCCGCCTTCTTCGCCCTTGTCCTTGTATTCGGGGTTGGGGATGAACTGCATCTTGGCGGTCGCAGTGAAGTTCTCGGTTGGGAACTTCTGGAGCAGTGCGTTCTGCAGGTCGGAGAGGTTCTTGAAGCCGTCGGGACGCTGCACGCCGTAGAGACGCAGCTTGCTCTTGTTGGCATCGCAGAAGTACCAGTAGTGGCTGTAGGGGCCTTCGAACTGCCATTGCAGGCCAAGTTCGGGAGAATCGAACTCATCGTCCTCGACAGGCTGGAATTCGCCCGAAGAGGGGAGGTTGGGCTTCTTCCATTGGGCCACGGCATCGCCGCATCCGTCGCCATCCTTATCTTCGCCGATCACGAGCCAGTCGTTCACCCAGCGTGCAGGCTGCAGATGTACCACGCGTCCGTAGGCGTGCTTGTCCTGGAAGTGAAGGAACCAGTCCTCGCCGTTCTGCGTATCGACCCATGCGCCCTGGTGAGGGCCATTGACCTTCGACTTGCCCTGAGCCAAGCCGACATACTCCTCGTAGGGGCCGAAGGGGCTGCGGCTGCGAAGCTCCACCTGCCAGCCGTACTTCACGCCGCCGGCGGGGCTGAAGATGTAGTAGTAGTCGTTGCGCTTGTAGAACTTTGTGCCTTCGATGGTGGGCTGGTCCTCGTGTCCGTCATAGACTATACGCGACGGGCCGGTCACCCGTGTGCCGTCGGCCGACATTGGAGCCACGAAGAGGACGGACTTCACGCCGGCACGCGATCCGGCACAGCCGTGCGAGATGTAGGCATTGCCGTCGTCGTCCCACAGCGGACAGCAGTCGATCAGTCCCTTGCCTTTCTTCACCCATACGATGGGCTCCCAAGTGCCTGCGGGATCCTGTGTCTTGGTCATGAAGAGACCTTGGTCGGGGTCGCCGCAATAGATGTAGAACCACCCGTCGTGATAACGGATAGCGGGTGCCCACACGTAGTTGCCGTGCTGTATCTTCTTGTGCCAGTCAAGGTCGGTGCCCTCGTATTCGGGGAGCACGGGATAGTCTTCGGTCAAGGCATGGCCGATGAGTTCCCAGTTCACCAGGTCGGTACTGTGGAGGATTTGCAGGCCGGGGAAGCAGGCAAACGACGATGCAGTCATGTAGTAGTCGTTGCCCACACGGCAGACATCGGGGTCGGAGTAGTCGGCATCGATGACGGGATTGCGGTACATTCCGTTCTTGAGGTTGGGATTCCAGGTCTTGGAGGGAGCCTGGGCAAACAGCGTAAATGTGCAGCAGGCAATCATCAATGCTGCAGCAAATAGTGTTTTGATTTGTTTGGTCATAGTGATTAGTGTGTTTATCGTTCTTTATCCTCAGGTAATTTTACAAGTTTCTGGTAGGCGGCAGGTGTCATGCCGAAGATGCGCTTGAAGGCCTGGGTGAGGCTGGTGGGTGACTTGTAGCCCAATTGCTCGGCGAGTGTTGCCATCGTCGGGTTGCCGTAACGCTGCGGGTCGGCGAGCCGGCGCGCAGCCTCGCGGATGCGATATTCGTTGAGGTATGTCTTGAAGTTCTTTCCGTAGGTGGCATTGATGGCCCACGACACATATTTCGTATTCGAATCGACACGGGTTGCCAAGGCCTGCAGGCTGAAGTCGGGGTCGCTGATGACGGTCTGGTCGTCCATCACGGTGGCGATGGCCTTCAGGAGCAGGTCGGTCTGCTGCTTGCTGAGCAGGGGAGGGGCATCGGAGGCGGATTCGGAGGTGGCGGTGTCGTCGAAAGGCTCGTCGGCTGGCGTGTCGGCGGTCAAATACTCGCGCAGTCGCCGTTCGCGTTCGAGCTGCTGGTTCAGTTCGTTGTGCTTGTCGATAAGCAAGCGTTGGGTGGTGACCAGCTGGCGGTTCTGCCTGAAGATGTAGATGATGAGGCACGCGAGCACGATGAGCATCATGCCGATGATGGATATGCCAATGATGAGGGCGCGGTTGCTGCGGGTGAGGGAGCTAATCTTGTGGATGTTGTATTGTGTCTCGTAATCGACTATCTGCCCGCGTTTGCTGTTGAATTCACGTTCGTTGAAAAGCGAGTCGGTGAGCTGGACGCAGAGCCTTTGGTAACGCATCGAGGCTGAATCGTTGTGTTGCCGGCGATAGAGCCCTGCCAGGCGTTCGTAACTGGTTGCCAGTGGGCTCATGTAGCCTTTCTGCTTGGAGAATGTTTCGCAGTCGAGATACCACTTCAGCGCCTGTTCGTCGTTGCCCAGTTCCTCTTCGAGCGTTCCTATCTGTCCCATCTGTGATGCTGCAAAATGCCCGTCCATCTCGTGGTTCTGTGCATATTCGAGCGCTTGTGTGTGGAAGAAGATGGCTGCATGGAGGTCTTTCTTGACACGAGCCAGCAGACCCTGGTTCAGGAAACCGTAGAAGCGGTTCAGGTCCGAGTCCTCCAGGTTGAGCTCGCGCACCATTTCGTAGCAGCGTTGCGCCTCGGCTTTGTTGCCCATCATGCAATAGCACATCAGCATGTTGTTGCCTGCGCGGGAGCGCATGACATCCAGCCCTAACTGAACGGAGCGGTCGTAGCATTGCGAATAGTAATGCAGGGCCTGTTCGTAGTCCTTGAATATGGTATGTATGTTGCCAATCGAGAGCAGGGCATTCAGGTAAGCCTGTTCGTTGTGGTTTTTTTCTGCCACACTGACCGCCTTTGCCAAAATATCCAGGGCATCCATATAGCGGTATTCGCTGTAACACCGGCCAGCTACGGCAACAAGGCTGTCAGCTTCCTCGCGATGGGTCATCGCGGACAGAGGCAGGATGAGGTATATGAATAGCAGAAGTATAAAAATACGCTTCATCAGATGAGCAATAGAGTCGGTTTCGTACTGAATCGATTGCAAAGATACTTTATTTTGGCATAAATAACGAACAAAAAGCAAGATTTTTGATGAGAAATCTGTTTTTTTTAATCAATTTCAAGAAAATGACGAATCGGAAAGCCACTTTTCTTGCTGTATTTTCAGATTTCCGCTATATTTGCAGCGAGTATTTCGACATATCGAAAACAAAAGTGACCCCAAAACAAAACTCGAAAAGACGAATTTGAAAATATTTTGTAGTCATTTCCGCATTTTTCGATGTTGTTATTTAGAAGCAAAGAATTCATCTTTTTTCAATTTAATTCCTAACAAAATTATGAAGAGAATCTTACTCCCCTTGGCAGCCGTTCTCTGCCTGACAGCTACTGCTGAAGCGCAGCAGCTCGTTCCACAGCAGAAAATCAACGCTGCAGAGTTGAAAGCAACGCTCAACCCCAGTGATGTGACCTTCCTGGCCACCCCAAACACCGTCGAAGGTCTGTTTGACGGAGCAGCTCCCGCAGCAACCCGTCCTGCCCGTCGTGCGCCATTGGCTCGTCTTGATGCCGCTGAAGTGGATACGGTGCCTTACTTCGCTGTAGCGCAATCGTGTCATAACGGCTATACGTTCAACTATGAGGGTGGTGACATCTTTACTTATAACGTCGGTCTTGCTCTCGATGGAACCAAAGCCACGTTCACCAACCTTTTCGATATGGAGGCATCGTCAGCCGGTTCGTACTTCCAGTCGTACGACTATCCGGTGGATGGCGTCTATGATGCCGAAGCCAAGACCATAACTATTGCTACTGGAACAGCTGGTGTGGCTTGCGGTAACTACATGGGCGGCTACTACACCGCTATGCTGGTAGCTGGAACGGTGAGCGAAACGGGCGCATTGACTCCAGCCGAGGAGCTTGTTTTCGACCTTACCATCAACGAGGATGGCACCATTGCCACCATCACCAGCCGTACAGCGTTCCTTGCAAGATATACCTACGGCAACATCCGCGTCTATAAGTCGTTCACTGCCGTGCTGCCCAATCCCGAGGTGGCTAACGTCATCACCTTCACTGAGTCGATTGACTTCGGCGAGTGCTTTGTGGGCACATCTGCTTCCAAGGGCTTCCAGCTCATCAATACAGGCGGCAAGGATGCCGACTTCGTGATCGAGCTTGAGGCAGAGGACGATGCCTTCACATCTGCCGTTACCGGTGGCACCGTTCCTGCTCAGTGCACACTCGACCTTTCGTTTGATTTCCTTGCCAACAAGGCTGGAGAATACGAGGGTATCGTAACCATCACCTACGACAACGGAGCTGGCGAATCTACGCTCGTGGTTGACCTTGCCGGTGCGGCCAAGGATTATCCCGACTACAGCCCTGTCATCAAGAGCGGCAACTTCACGGCAACTACCGGCATTGAGTATCCGTTTGAGATTGTAACCCTCGAAGATGGCACCCAGGTAGCCACCTCTACCACCTATGGCGCCTACGGATCGTCGTGGCTCAACCTTGCCTTCTCCGTTCCCGAGGGCAAGCTTGCTACTGTAGCTTGGAAGGGTGTTTCGAACAATGTCAGCTACTGGTATTACAATGCAGGTGGTTACTTCATCGACACGCTCAATGGAGCCAAGGCTTCGTTCACGGGTGCTGACGAAGACATGTCGGGTGACTGGGAGTTTGCTCCAGGCGAGCACTTCATCCGCTTCCAGTATGACGGCAGCTACTACTCAGGTCTTGCCGAAAACCGCCTCTACGTCTATGACATTGAATATACGGAGGCTGTGCTTAATGCTGACTCTGCTGCATTGCTCACGCCAGAGGTATCGCTCGGCAATGCCATCCTTCCCATTGGAGGCACTGTAGCAAAGAATGGCAGCATCACACTCAAGAACCTCGGCGGCAACGACCTTGTCATCTCCAGCGTCACAAGCGACAATGAGGAGTTCACCGCCGACATCAGCGGACTCGCCAGTACTGCTACGATGCAGGAGGTCAACATCCCGATTGCTATGGAGGCCAAGGTATCGGGTGAAAAGACGGCTACCTACACCATCGTCACTTCGGCAGGTACATTCACTGCCCAGGTTACTGCCAGTGTGATGGATATGCCTGACTTCGGCAGCCTTGTGGTCGAGGGAGCTGAATACATCACCTCATGGTCAGTGAACGAGGCTTATCCTTTTGTTATTGTCGATGGCAAGGCCACCAACAAGAATGCCGGCGACAACAGCGAATACTCCACCGCCTCCTTCCAGATGAACCTCTCGATTCCTGAGGGCAAGCTTGCCTACGTATCATGGGATGGACAGATGTGGGGACGTCCTGTCGTGGAAGGTTCCTACGACCATTATTACAGCAGCTATACCGTAATCACCGCTTCTCACCCGATGACTTCCGGCACGAAGCAGGCATACGGTTCGGATGGCGCTGATGCCAGCTCGGATGTCTTTGCCAATGACGAATTCTGGGCTGATTACCTCGCCTGTATCCCCGGCAACCATTCTTATCAGTGGGGCTGGTTCCACAATGGTGACGGCACCGTGCCCGAGGGCGACAAGGTAGAGATTTCGAACATCCGCATCAAGCTGCAGGACTTCAACCCCGATGGCGTTGAGGTGCTCAATCCGGAAGTGACCTTCGAGGATACATACGTAGGTTACAATCGCTATAAGACTGCCACCGTAACCCTTCATAATACGGGTTCGAACACGCTCAGCGTAGGTGAAATCACCGGCGAAGCTCCATTCTATGGCATCGAGACCACCTATACTGCCCAGTTCAACAAGACCATCGATGTCACCCTCTGGTTCTATCCTGAGGAGGCTGGCACCTACGACGGCAAGGTGGTGATCAGCACCAGTGCAGGCGATGTTGAGGTGATCTGCCACGGCACAGCCCTTGACCCTGCTGCTGAAGGCTTCATCCTGCTTGGCGACTTCGAGGACGATGCAGCTGGTTGGGCCACTGCCGATCCTGATGGCGACGGTGAGACCTGGGATCTTGGCTCTAACCTTTGGGGCGATCGTCCTGAATACTGCCATAGCGGCAGCCAGTGTCTGGCCTCCATCTCTTTCAGCAACTATCTCGGTGCCATCGAACCCGACAACTGGACTCTTTCGCCCGTCATCTCCATGCCTGCCGAAGGCGGTGCAACACTCTCGTACTATGTGGCCGCCTTCAGCCCCTACCGCTGGGCAGAGCACTACAGCCTCTACATTGCTGAGTACGATGCTGAGGCAGGAATCGACGTCCAGCAGGTTGCCTTGACCGAGCCTGTCTGCAGCGAGACGCTCCTCGAAGAGGCTGGTGCCATGGATGGTTGGCAGTACCGAGAGTTCGACATGGCTGACTACATGGGCAAGGATATCCTGCTCCTGTTCCGCCACCACGACTGCAACGGTCAGTACATCATCCGCCTTGATGATGTGAACATCGTCAGCGTCAAGCAGCCCGATGCCATCCGCAGCATCGAAGCTGTCGAGGCTGCCAATGCCGCTCAGATCTACACCATCGACGGTCGCAAGGCCAACGGTATGGTCAATGGCGTTAACATCGTTCGCAGGAACAATGCCGACGGCAGTGTCAGCGTCCAGAAGGTCATGAAATAAACATTGATCAATGAAACGTATTACGTTAATCCTAACCGCATTGCTCACTCTTATCGGGGTGGGCAATGCTCAGACATCGGGTTTCCATGTGGGTTATTGCCTTGGCGAGATGGGACCTTTTCCCTCGACGTCGGACGAATATTTCGCCAATGTCTCTACGCAGAAAGACACATGGACCAGTGCCGCCATCCTGCTTTCTGCCGACAAGGTGAAGATGTTTGCAGGCAACGAACTGCGTGAAGTCAGTGCAGCCCTTGCCTCCCGACTGAATGTCGATGAACTGCGCGTCTGGGTGCGCAGTGACCTCAACGGCGAAAACCTCGCCGAGGGAACTGCCGAGAGTGTCTCGAAGAATTGGAACGATGTCACCCTCGATACCCCTCTTGCCATCACTGCAGAAACCGGTGCCCTCTATGTCGGCTATTCCTATCATCAGAAGAGTACCTGCAAGGCGATGAGTGCCTTGGAGAAGGGCGTGCCCGGACTGTCGTGCTTCGTGCAGTCGGGCAGCGATGAATGGACTGACCATAGTGAGAACTATACTACTTGTGTCGAAGCCGTCTTCAATGGCGACAATCTGCCCAAGTACGACCTCACGCTCGAAGGCATTACACTTCAGAAGAATTTCGTGGTGGATGAGGGAACGTTCAGTTTCTCGTTGCAGGTGCGCAACAATGCTACCATGACGATTACGGGCTTCGACGTGCTTTGTGCCATCGAGGGCATTGCCGACACTTATGCTGTTCATTGCGATTCCGTCATAGCCTACGGCGAGTCGAAGACCGTGAAGCTCACTGCGAACTTCCCGGGCATTCAGACCATGGATCCTGCCGAGCGCACGCTCACCCTTACCATCGACAACCTCAATGAGGGGAAGGACGAGAACATGAGCGACAACTCGATGACAGGTACTTTCAACGTGACGCTCCACAGCTTCGTGCGTAATGTCCTGCTTGAGGAGTTCACCACCGAGAAGTGCGTCAACTGTCCTCGTGTGGCGAGCTACATTCACGATGCCGTGAACGAACCTGAGTTTGAGGGCCGCCTCTTCACCATCGAGCATCATGCCGGCTACTACACTGACAACTTCACCACCCGCTTCGATACCGACTGGTGCTGGTTCTACGACAGTCAGTATGCCCCTGCGGTGATGTACGATCGCTATACCCAGCCTGGCGAGATTACGCCCGTCAGCAATCCTGGCAGCAAGCAGGAGATGTACTCCCTCATCCGTGAGCGTATGCGCGAGACGTCCTTTGTGAGCCTCAAGGTAACTGCCGAGGCCGACAAGGAGAACCTTCAGATCAAGGTGCGCGTAACTGGTTCGCGTGCCAAGGCCGACTTCACACGACAGCCCGCCCGCATCACCGTAGTCCTCACCGAGACCAATCTGCCTGCCATCAGCCAGGCGGGTGCAAGCGGCGAGTATATCCACTACAATGTGGGAAGGCGCGTGAACAGCACCTGGGGCGACGTCATCGAATGGGAGGGTGATGATTACACCTACGAATGTGTCATCTCCTACAACCATAACTACGTCTTCGAGAATCTCGGCATTCTCGCTTTCGTCCACGATTACGACCCCAGCGACAAGACCAAGTGCGAGGTGGCCAATACGATGGCTATCACCGCTGCACAGTTCGGCAAAGACGACGAGGGCATTCGCTCGATTTCGAACGATGATGCCGCTCCACGCTATTACGATGCTTCGGGACGAGTTTCCGCATCACCCGTACATGGGTTGAATATCGTTGTGCGTGGCGATAAGGTCGCCAAGGAGTGGCATTGATTTCTCTGCTCAAACACATACTACTATTATATAACCCGACGTGGCAATTTGTGCTCTCAAGCGCAAATTGCCACGTCTTCGATTATGCGTCCTTCGACACTATTCGCATCCTCACCCATAGCCATCGGGGCACCAGCCGCCAGAACATGACCAATATGCGATAGCGCCAGTCGATGGTGATGATCTGCTTTTTCTTCTCCACTTTTTCGACAATCTCTGCTGCCACCTTGTCCACGTCGAGCTGTAATGGGTAGCGGCCTCCGTCGTCCAACAAGGGCGTCTTGACAAAGCCCGGACGGATATCCGAAATGGTCAGGTGCCTGAGGCCCTTGATGTGCTTCAGCTGGGTGAGACATTCCAGATAGTGATTGACGTAGCGCTTTGTAGCCGAATATGCGGGGGCTGCCCCCAATCCTTTGGTGCCTGCGATGCTGCTGATGACGGCAATCTGTCCCTCCCGTTCGGGGCGCTCCTCGAAGTATTTGAACACTGTCACCACCATGCGAGTGAACCCGAGGGCATTGGTCATCACTGTCGATAGTTCCTTGTCGGTGTCGAGCCCGGGGTTCTGGTACCCGATGCCGGAACTGTGGAAGTAGAGGTCGATGTTGCCGCCCATCTTACCGATGAGCGTGAGCAGTTGCTGCGAGGCCTCGTCCCGCGTCACGTCGATCTGCTGCGTGGCGACGATGTTGAGGTCCTTGCGCTGCATCTCGATGAGTCTGTCCATTCTACGACCGGCGATGCCTAGTTGCCAGCCTTGGGCACTGAGCCGCTTGGCCACGGCATATCCGATGCCCGAGGTGGCTCCCATAATGATTGCGCGTTTCTGTTCCATATTGTTTCCCGTTTCTTCGTTTACGCTGCAAAGATAAGTCATTTTCCACAAGTGAGCAAGGAATTTGCGGTTATTTGGGCATTTTTTATACAAGTTATCGAAAAAATCACTATATTTGCGCCGTAAATAGTTTTTCATAAGATATGGCAAAGAAGAAGACCGCCTATTTTTGCAGCTCGTGTGGCTGCGAAGAGCCCAAGTGGTTCGGCAAGTGTCCGTCGTGCGGCGAATGGGGTACCTGTGTCGAAGAGATTGTCGATACGCATACGGGAGCCATCGGCAAGGCTTCCCGCAAGTCTGGTGGCGTGCAGTGGAGTCATGGAGGCACGTTAGGTCTTCCAGGACAGAACGAACGTCCTCGCCGTCTTTCCGAAATCGAGGCACGCGAGGAGCAGCGCATCGATATGCACGACGACGAACTCAACCGAGTGCTGGGTGGTGGACTGGTGCCTGGTTCGATGGTACTGCTGGGCGGTGACCCCGGCATCGGCAAGTCAACGCTGGTTCTGCAGACGGTGATGAACATACGTGACCGTAAGGTTCTCTATTGTTCGGGCGAGGAGTCTGCCTATCAGCTCAAACTCCGCGCCACCCGTTTATCATCGTCACCTTCTGCCGTGTCTCAGTCGCAGCCATCTTTGGATGCCTCCCCCCTCGACTCCGTCTTCATTGCTTGCGAGACCAATCTTGATGCCATCTTCACTCATGTAGCGAATGTCGAGCCTGATATCCTTGTCATCGACTCCATTCAGACCATCGCCACCGATGACCTTGAGTCGAGTGCGGGCAGTGTCGGTCAGGTGCGCGAATGTGCTGCGCGAATCCTCAAGTTCGCCAAGGAGTCGGGTACCCCCGTCATCCTCATCGGCCACATCACCAAGGAGGGTTCGCTTGCTGGACCGAAGGTGCTCGAACACATCGTCGATACTGTCCTTCAGTTCGAGGGTGACCAGCATTATATGTACCGCATCCTCCGTGCCATCAAGAATCGTTTTGGTTCGACCTCCGAACTGGGCATCTACGAGATGCTTGGCACGGGTCTCCGGCAAGTGACCAATCCTTCCGAACTCCTGCTTAACTCCGACCACAAGGACCTCTCGGGTGTTGCCATCGCTGCTGCCATCGAAGGTATGCGTCCCTTCCTCATCGAGACGCAGGCACTCGTCAGTACCAGCGTCTATGCCACTGCGATGCGTTCCACCACGGGATTCGACCAGCGACGCTTGAACATGCTGCTTGCTGTCCTTGAGAAGCGGGTCGGCTTCAAACTGGCGCAGAAGGATGTGTTCCTCAACATAGCCGGCGGTCTGCGTGTCTCCGACCCTGCCATGGACCTTGCAGTGATGGCGGCTATCCTTTCCTCCAATCTGGATATGCCGCTCCCCACGCTCACCTGCATGACGGGCGAAGTGGGTCTTTCGGGCGAGATACGCCCTGTGGCGCGTCTGGAGCAACGCATCCGTGAGGCCGAAAAACTTGGTTTCGAACGTATTCTCATTCCAAACATTGCACTCAAGAGCATCGATGCAAAGGCGCTCAAGATACAGATCTGTCCCGTCGCCCGTGTTGATGAGGCATTCCGACTCTTATTTAAATGATCAAGAATATCAAAATTCGTGTACTGCCACAGGTGTGGCGCGATGCAGAGAAGCTTGAAGACCAGATCTGCCGTGAGCTTGCCATCAGCCGGAAAGCATTGCGTGGCGTGCGCATGAAGCACACCAGCATCGATGCACGCCAGCGTCAGGTGATGGTGCAGCTCGATGTCGATCTGTATATCAATGAGGAACCTCCGCAGCAGACTTATCGCATGGTGGAATACCGTGAGCTGCCGCCTCATGCCCATCAGGCTGTGGTCGTAGGCGCGGGTCCGGGTGGACTTTTTGCTGCCCTTCGGCTCATCGAGCTGGGCGTTCGTCCCATCGTCATCGAGCGTGGCCGCATGGTGGGCGACCGTCGTCGTGACGTAGCCCTCATCACCCGCGAGCAGTGCGTCAATCCAAACTCCAACTATTGCTTTGGCGAAGGTGGGGCAGGGGCATTCTCCGACGGCAAGCTCTTCACACGTTCGAAGAAGCGTGGCAATGTACAGGGCGTGCTCGAAGGTTTGTGCCAGTTTGGTGCCGATACGGGCATCCTCGATGCTTCGCACCCGCATATCGGCACCGACAAACTTCCCACCATCATCTCCAGCATTCGTGAGACCATCCTCTCTTGTGGAGGCGAGATACATTTCGAGACAGTGGTCTCGCGTTTGATCCTTTCCGACAACAAGGTGGTAGGTGTCACTACCCTCGATGGACGTGAGTTCATGGGTCCCGTCATCCTTGCTACGGGTCATTCTGCACGCGATATCTACACGATGCTCCATGCAGAAGGCATCCTCATCGAAGCGAAGGGACTGGCCATCGGTTGCCGTTTGGAACACCCACAGACACTTATCGATCAGATACAGTATCATTCCAAAGAGGGGAGGGGCCAGTACCTGCCTCCTGCCGAATACAGTTTTGTCACGCAGTGCGACAGTCGTGGTGTCTATAGTTTCTGTATGTGTCCCGGTGGAGTCATCGTCCCTTCTGCCACGAAGTCCGATCAGGTTGTAGTCAACGGTATGAGCGCCAGTTCGCGTGGCGGCCGTTGGGCCAATGCTGCCATGGTTACCGAGATTCGTACCGACGACATCCCGCTGCTTGCCAGTCAGCTTCATCTCGACATCGATGTCAGCAGTCCCCTTGCGATGATGGCTATTCAGGAGGCCATCGAACATCAATGTTGGCTCAATGGTGGACGCACGCAGGTGGCTCCTGCCCAACGTATGACCGACTTTGTCAATGGCAGGTTGTCGGCCAACCTTCCCGCTTCGTCCTACACCCCGGGTGTCGTGGCCAGTCCATTGCACTTCTGGCTGCCTAAGTTCATCAGTGCGCGTATGCAGGAGGGGCTCCGTTACTTCGGTCGGCGTGCACACGGCTTCCTTACTGCCGAAGCCTTGCTTGTGGGCACCGAGACACGCACTTCGTCACCCGTTCGCATACCACGTGACAAGCTGTCGCTCTGTCATCCTGTCGTGCAAGGCCTCTATCCCTGTGGCGAAGGCGCAGGGTTTGCCGGCGGCATCGTTTCGTCGGCTATGGATGGCGGTCGCTGCGCTGATGCACTCGTTGCCCAGTGCTTTTAACTGGTAAAAGTAAGAAAAAAGGGGTAAAATTTGGTGAGTTCGTTTTTTATCACTATCTTTGCACCCGCTAAAACGTAATTCTATGGCTGACCAAAGATATATGATGCGCGGCGTAAGTGCCAGCAAGGAAGATGTGCACAACGCCATCAAGCACATCGACAAGGGCCTCTATCCACAGGCTTTCTGCAAAATCATTCCCGACATCCTCGGAGGCGATCCCGACTATTGTAACATCATGCATGCCGATGGTGCAGGCACAAAGACGTCTTTGGCCTACATGTATTGGAAGGAGACAGGCGACCTCTCCGTCTGGAAGGGCATTGCACAGGATTCTCTCATCATGAATATCGACGACCTCATCTGTGTGGGTGCTGTTGATAACATCCTTGTCTCATCGACCATTGGGCGCAACAAGATGCTCATCCCGGGCGAAGTCATCAGCGCCATCATCAATGGCAACGACGAACTGATGGCAGAACTGCGTGAGATGGGAATCGGTGTCTATGGAACAGGTGGAGAGACTGCCGACATCGGTGACTTGGCTCGCACCATCATCGTCGATTCCACGGTCACCTGTCGCATGAAGCGCTCTGACGTCATCGACAATGCCAACATCGCTGCTGGAGACGTCATCGTCGGCCTCGCAAGTTTCGGACAAGCCACCTACGAGAAGGAATACAACGGAGGCATGGGTTCCAACGGTCTGACCTCGGCTCGTCATGATGTCTTCGCCAAGTATCTTGCCGGGAAATATCCAGAGTCTTACGATCATGCAGTGCCCGAATCGCTCGTCTATAGCGGACAGCTTCGTCTCACTGACCCGGTGGAGGGCAGTCCTCTCGATGCCGGAAAGCTCGTGCTCAGTCCCACGCGCACCTATGCCCCAGTGGTCAAGAAGATGCTCGATGTGTTCCGCTCTCACCTCTCAAACCTCTCAAACCCCTCGAACCCCTCAAACCCCTCAAACCCCTCGAACCCCTCAAACCTCTCGAACCCCTCGAACCCCTCAAACTCTTTGAACTCCATCCTCCACGGCATGGTACACTGCTCGGGAGGCGCACAGACCAAGGTGCTCCACTTCATCCAGAATCTGCACGTCATCAAGGATCATCTCTTCCCCATCCCGCCGCTGTTCCGCACCATTCACGAGCAGTCGGCTACCGATTGGTCCGAGATGTATAAGGTGTTCAACATGGGCCATCGGCTCGAAGTCTATCTGCCTGCCGAATATGCCCAGGAGGTCATCGACATTGCCCACAGCTTCAACATCGATGCGCAGATTATCGGTCACGTCGAAGCACGTTCCGAGGGTGCCAAGGTCACGCTCCATACTGAAAACGGAGTGTTCGAGTACGAATAAAGGGTTTAAAAATGCGAAAGGGGCGTTTCACAACGACCCTTTGCATTAACCTTAAAATCTAATACCATGAAAAACACGATGCAAAGATATGGGTTTTTGGTCTTTTGAGCAAATTATTCGATAGAAAACTTCATATTTATAGGAAAAATATGTTGAAAAACATATTATTGCCATCTGACTATTGCAAATGCAATGGTTTGCACAACCCCTCATAACCCCATAACATGTCAAAAGTATTAATCAAGACAAGTCTCGGTGACATCACCGTGCGTCTCTACGACGAGACACCCCTTCATCGCGATAACTTCCTCAAGTTGGCTCGTGAAGGCTATTACAATGGAACGCTTTTCCATCGTGTCATCAAGAATTTCATGGTTCAGGGTGGCGATCCCGATTCTCGTGGTGCCTCACCCACTGCACATCTCGGTGCCGGTGGTCCCGACTATACCATCCCTGCCGAGTTCAATCAGGCGCTGATACACAAGAAGGGAGCGTTGGCAGCCGCCCGTCAGGGCGATGAGGTCAATCCTGAGAAGCGTTCCAGCGGCAGTCAGTTCTATATCGTCACTGGCGAGATTTACAGTGCCGGAAAACTTACCCAGCTTGAGCGTCAGCTGGCTCAGCAGCAGTTGCAGAACATCTTCAATGACCTTGTGGTCGAGAACCGCAACCGCATCATCGAACTGCGCAAGAATCGCGACAATGCAGGACTGATGGCTTTGCAGGAAGAGCTGCAGAAAAAGACCTACGCGCTGGCCAAGGAACAGGGCGAACCCAAATACAGTGCCGAGCAGCGTGAGGTCTATACCACCATCGGTGGCACGCCCTTCCTCGATCAGAACTACACCGTCTTTGGCGAAGTCGAAGAGGGACTGGATGTTGTCGATAAGATTCAGCTTGTCAAGACCCAGCCTGGTGACCGTCCCGTCGAGGACATCACGATGCAGATTTCTGTTCTCGAAGAATAATATCTTAATCTTATCCCGAGTTTTCTTTTATCGCGAATTATCGAATTAGCGATTTTTTTGAACTCTCTACGAATTAATCGGATTTAACAGATTATTTGTTCGTCTCGACGATAAATGTCCGTTTAATCCGATTAATTCGTAGAGTTATTATTAATTCTCAAATTCTCTAATTCGTGATAAGATAAAAGCTATTCCTGACGGCGTTCACGCATACCCCGTCCATCTTGTCCTCCGCGACCTCCTTGACCTCGACCGCCCCGCTGATTGAACCTCACGCTGCATCCCACGAGGAAATATTGCTTGAGTGTCGTGCTTTCACGGTCGGTGATTGACGTGGCTGAGATGGTGCGCCAGATGCTGGTCTTCTGATGCAGGATGTCGAACACCTTCACGAAGGCCGAGAGGTTCTTGCGCTTCAGGAATGCACGCGAGAGCTGCGCGTCCCAGATGGTCTGGTTGCGTGTCAAGCCTGCCGAATATCCGCGTCGTCCGGTGTAGGCGATGTTGGTCGAACAACTCAGGTTCCATGGCAGACGGGCACTGATGTTGCTCCGCACGCCGAACTGGTGGGTCGTTCCTAAGTTCCCCGACGTGACTATTGTCGCCTCGCTGTACCCGAGGTTGTAATTTCCAAGCAGCTCCACGTTGAGCTTGTCGTTACGGTAAGCGATACCCGCAAGTTCGCTTGCCGTAATGTTGTGTATATGGTTCACTTGTGTGTCGGTGCTCTTCAGGTTGGCATATCCCACGCTCTCCCTGTAGCCTAAGGTGGTCTGCGTGGTTACATACCAGTGGTTGTCGGCAAAGGGGAACGAACCCCGGAATTCGCCCTGCACGTTCCATGCGCCCAGTCCGTCGAGGTTCACCGTCATCGTCGTGTCCGTGCGGAGGTCGGCGCTGTACCAGCGCTTGGATGCCAAGGTGTTGAATTGGGCGCTGGCGTTGACCGAAGCCTCCAGCGTACGACCCGTCTCTCTGCTGTTGGCACGATAGCGTATCTGCATATTGGTCTGGTAGGAGGGTTCCAGGTCTTGGTTACCCAAAGTCACGTGGGTAGCCGATGTCTGGTTCTTGCGGGCTTGCAGTTGGTTGATCGAAGGCTGCGTCGTCCTGCCGTTCAGCGTGATGCGCAGGTTCTTCCTGCGGTTCCAGTTGTAGCGGTATTCCAAACGTGGCGCAAGGTTCATGTACGAACGGCTATAGTCGCGTGTGCGGTCGTAATAATCGGTGTAGTCCTGGGTGTTGGGAAGTAGATCCATGCCCAACGAAGCGTTGACGCGCTCAGTGACGTAGCGATAGCTGGCCGACAGCGTGTAGCTGTTCTGCTGCGTGCGCGAGTCGGTGCTGTAGTCGATGTTCGAACGTCCGTTGACTGTGTCGGCGTACTGCTCGCGCTGATTGTCCCAGAAGTGGTAGAGCTGGCGATGACTGTTGTGTGTGAAACTGCCCGTCGCGCCCATTTCGATGAAGTGATGTTCGGCAATGGGTTCCACATGGGTCAGGCGCAGGCGATACGTCAAGGAGTTCTGGCGCTCCTCCTGCCATTGGTTGATGGTGGTGTCGTTCAAAAGGCTCGGGTTATCGACGAGCAGGCTGTCGTAACTGGTGAACGATTGTGTGTAGTGGTCACCGTCGTTGTACCTGCCGTTCAGACTGACACGTATGCTGCTGCGTCGTCTGCCTCGTGAGGTCTTCTTGGCATACGAATAGGTAAGCGCAATGTCATAGGTCACACCCTGCTGCTTCATGTTGCTTGCACGCTGGGTCTGGCTGATGTAGGTCGTGGGGTCAGCTGTGATTTCATCCTCTGCATCTGGGTCGAGGTGGTAGTTTCGGCTTGTCGAATGTTCGTCGGTCTCTGTCTTGTTGAAGGCCAGTTCGGGATTGATTTGCAGCCGGTGCTCGCCGTCGGCCACTTTGCCCCAAGTCTTTTCGAACTTGAAGTCGAGCTGCACGTTCTGTCCCTTGTTGTCACCCGTTTGTTCGGTGTCTGTGCCGGTATTTCCCGACTTCAGGTAGTTGATGCGGTGCGACGACGACTGCTCGCTCTGTTTCTCTCCACCGTAGAGTACGTCGCCGCCGATGGCAAAGGGTGTGTTCTCGTCGCGCAGTCGGTTGCCCTTGTCGTAGTTGATGTTGAGTCCCGTGCTCCACGAGGTGTTCAGTCCGTCACCGCGTCGTCCGCTGTTACGGTTGCCGCGCATCGACGAGTTGCGCATCACCCTTTCACCCATGTCGCCGAAGCCCGTGTTGTTGGTGTTGTTCGCATTCGCCACCAGCGCGTTCTGGTTGTTGCCTCTGAAGTATCCCAACATACCTTTGGTCTCGAAGCGCTCGTCAATGCCGCTGCCGTCTCCCCAAGCGCCTGCTGCATTGCCGAAGTATCCGCGTCGCATCTTCGGCTTCAGCTTGAAGTTGATTACCTTCTCGCGTTCACCGTTGTCGATGCCCGTGAGACGGCTCTCCTCGGTCTTCATGTCCACCACTTGCACCGATTCGAACATATCGGCTGTGAGGTTCTTCGTCGTAGCCTGGATGTTCGAACCAAAGAACTCCTTGCCATCCACATAGACCTTCGTCACCGTCTCGCCTTGTGCGGTGATGCTTCCGTCGGCACTGACTTCTATGCCGGCGAGACGCTTCAGCAGGTCTTCAGCGGTGGCATCGGGTTCCAGCTGGTAGCTGCTGGCGTAGTATTCGATGGTATCCTCTCGAATCACCATCGGTGGAGGAGTGGCTGAAACGACGGTTTCGCCCAACAGGCGATGCTCCTCTTGCATAAACACGTCGCCCAGCGCGAATGCCTTTTGCCGGTGATTCAGCGTGAACGTCTTCAGCGTCTCCTGGAAACCCACGTAGGTGAAGTGTACCAGTACGCGCTGTTGTGCCTTTCTTCCTCTGAGCATCCCGTCCAATCGCGATGAGTGTAGGATGAAGTTGCCTTCTCGGTCAGCAAACGTGCCCACTATGAAGGTCGAGTCGGGAAGTGTCAGCAGTCGAATGGTAGCCCCTGCCAAAGGTGTGTCATCGGTCGCCGAAGCCACGCGTCCAGTGATGTTGAACGCATACGACACTACACAACTGCTCCACCCAAGCAGGATGAAGCAGAGGAGTAACAATCTGCGTCCCAATGGGAACGATTGATAAATCTTCATATCCGCCTTTATAGACTCTCTTTTCGCTCTCAGGTTTAATCAAACCATAACAATCACCCACAAATACATCGATTTAACAGTATTAATGGTAATTAACGGCCCATTATACGGTCATTAACGTTAAAAACTCTACGGATTTTCCAGATTCATCGGATTTCTGTTAAGTCGGTTCAAGCAGAAAATCCGGTAAATCCGAGAAAATCCGTAGAGTTCTTACGTCCAGCATCGAGCCTGAAGGCTTTTCTGGCGATGCTTTTTAATAATATTCCCGCGTCACTTCAACGCAAACTTTGCACTTTGCACATCGGCGCTGTTGGTGCCGATCATCACTTCAAACTCGCCCGGTTCGCAAACGTATTCGAGGTCGCCATTGTAGAACTTCAGCAAGTCGGCATCGATGGTGAAGCTTACGTTGCAGCTCTCGCCCTCCTTCAGGGTAATGCGCTGGAAGCCCTTGAGCTCCTTCACCGGTCGGGTCACGCTGCCCACGAGGTCGCGGATATAAAGCTGTACGACTTCGGTGCCGGTGCATGAGCCGGTGTTGCTCACGGTCACCTTGGCCTCGATCTTGCCGTCATTCGTCAGCTCGTTGCTGCTCAAGGTGACAGGCGAATAGCTGAAGGTGGTGTAGCTCAGCCCGTAGCCGAAGGGATAGAGCGGTTTGTTGCTCACGTCCATGTAGCAGCTCTGGAACTTCACGAACGCATCGGCCTGCACGGGACGTCCCGTGTTGTAGTGGCTGTAGCTCATCGGCAACTGGCCCACGTGGCGTGGGAAGCTCGTGGTGAGTTTGCCCGAAGGAACTACATCGCCGAAGACGACATCGGCAATGGCATCGGCTGCCTCACTGCCACCGAACCATACCTCAAGGATGGCAGGGATGTGCTCGGTTTCCCAGTTCAGGATCATCGGACGACCCGAGAAGTTGAGCAGCACGATGGGTTTGCCGAGCTTCACGAGTTCAACGAGGAGGTCATGCTGTGCATCGGGCATCTCTAAGCCCACACGGCTTGAACATTCGCCAGCCATCTCCGAAGCCTCACCGCCGGCAAAGACGATGACGTTGGCCTGACGCGCAATGGCCAGTGCTTCTGCACGCATGGCTGCATCACTGCGGCTGTCGCGCATCTCACGTCCGAACATGGTGGCATCGGCTTCTGCCTTTGCATCGTACATCAGGTTGCAGCCCTTGGCATAGAGCACCTGTGCCTTGTCACCCACGGCACGCCGCAGTCCTTCTACCACGGTGCTGTAGCGCTCGCTGGTGGCAGCTACGCTCCAGGTGCCTGGCATGTTGGCACGGGTGTTGGCCAAAGGTCCGATGAGGGCAATCTTGCCCTGACGCTTCAGGGGAAGGATGTCGCCCTCGTTCTTCAGCAGCACAAAGCTCTCGCTGGCAATCCTGCGTGCCTCACGACGATTCTCTTCGGTATAGACCTCGTTGGCATAACGTGTGGTGTCACAGTAGCGGTATGGGTCATCGAAGAGTCCCAGCTTGTATTTCGCCTCAAGGATGCGGCGGCAAGCCTGGTCGATATCTGCCTGTGAGGTACGTCCCTCCTTGAGGCTCTCGGCAAGCGTGCCTACCAGGCCATCGCTCACCATGTCCATGTCGAGTCCTGCGTGCAGGGCCAGGGCACTCACCTCCTTGAGGTCGCCCATGCCGTGGGCGATCATCTCGTAGATGCCTGTGTAGTCGCTCACCACGAAGCCATCGAAGCCCCACTGCTTGCGCAGCACGTCGGTCAGGAGCCAGCGGTTGCCTGTTGCCGGTACGCCGTTGACGATGTTGAAGCTGGCCATGTAGCTCCCTGCACCAGCTTCGCAGGCGGCCTTGTAGGGCGGGAAGTATTCGTTATACATTCGCCAGAGGCTCATATCGACGGTATTGTAGTCACGACCTGCCTCGGGTGCTCCATAGAGGGCAAAGTGCTTCACGCATGCCATCATGGTGTTGGCACTTGCGAGGTCGCCCTGCTGATAGCCGCGCACCATCGCTTCGGCAATGCGGCTGCCGAGGTAGGGATCCTCGCCGTTGCCTTCCGAGATGCGGCCCCAGCGTGCATCGTGGCAGATATCTACCATGGGGCTGTAGGTCCAGCAGATGCCATCAGCCGTGGCTTCCTGTGCAGCTATCTGTGCCGAACGCTCCACTGCATCCATGTCCCAGGTGCACGAAAGTCCCAGCGGGATGGGAAAGACGGTCTCATAGCCATGTATTACGTCCATGCCGAAGATCAAAGGTATTCCGAGTCGGCTTTCTTCGACGGCAATCCGCTGCAGTTCAGCCACACGGTCGGCACCCTTCAGGTTGAAGAGTCCGCCTACGCGTCCTGCACGGATGTTCTCGGCCACATTGCTCGACTGTGCAGCTCCGGTCACGATGTCACCGGTCACAGGCAGATTCAGTTGGCCTAACTTCTCTTCGAGGGTCATCTTGCCCATCAGGTCATTGATGAACGCATCCATCTCGCTTCCCGACTTGTTGCCCGAACAGCTTGCCAAGCCCAGCATCAGGGCCAATCCCCATATTGTTTTCTTCATAGCCAATCCAATTATTAATTGTTAATTATTAATTGTTAATTATTAATTATTAATTGTTAATTATTAATTGTTAATTGTAAACCCCAGTTTCGTCAGTCCCTCCTGCACTTCCGGACAGCTCATGAAGAGTTTCCAGAGCAGCCCTGTGCGATAGTTCTCGATCATGGGTGCAATGGTGAGCTGGTCGATGGCAAGGTAACGTGGAAGGGTCCACGAAGGATCGAGCGAGAAGGCATCGAACGGCCCGTATTTGCCCCAGAGGAACGACTCCATCGAATAGAAATGACGCAAGGCGGCCATGCTCTGTTCGGGAGTGTAGGGGAAGCTCGAAAGGGCAGCGGTTGGCGTGATGACGCCAAGGTCCTGGTTGGGAGCGTGGGCTGCATATCCGTCGGGCGAATAGCTGGCGGTCAGGCCCCAGCAATCCTTGCTGTAGCCCTTGTAGCCCTTGGGATTATCCACGCAGTAGGCATAGTTGGCAAGGGCATGATTAGCCGTCACGTGCCAATAGTCGGCATATTGGTCCTTGAGCCCCTTCGGACAAAGTCCAATCCAGCTGTAGTGTGCCCAGAACAGCGGACCGCCGTTCGCCTCGGCATAGTTGTGCTTCACGTCGAGCGGATAGCCGTAGGGAGCAGCATCGCTCTTGATGCCGCCACTGCGTGCCCAGCCCTCGTGATAACATTCGGCAGGCACGGTGTGTGTCGGACTGGCAGCTGCAAGGATGTAGGTGATAAGGCACTCGTTGTAGCCCTCCAGCGGGAAGTTCATTTCCCAGCCATAGTTGGGACTCCAATGCCAATAGATTACGTGCTGGCCTTCGCGTGTGTACCAGTCGAACTCCATGGCCTTCCATAGCTCATTGATCTTGTCGATGACGTAGGCTTCCGCTTCGACATCAGCTTTCAGATATTGGCGCACGCAAAGCAGCGACTGCATCAGGAAGCACGACTCCACGAGGTCGCCTCCGTTGTCCTTCGTGCCAAAGGGGATGGTCTTGCCCGAAGGACCGTCCATCCAGTGCGACCAGACACCGTGGTAGCGGTCGGCCTTTGCCAGATAATCGACGATGCGGGTCAGTCGAGCCACGCCATCCGCACGTTTGATCCAGCCGCGATCCATGCCGACTATCAGGCCGGCAACACCGAAGCCCGAACCACCCGTGGTAATCGTCATCTTGTCGTTCGCAGGATAAACGCCATCGAGGTGGATGCGTTCGTAGGCAAGTCCGGAGGTCGGGTCAGCACCATCCCACATGTAGTTCATGCACTGCTGCTGCACAAGGTCAAGCAGCTCGTTGTCGCTCAGCTGGATTGTCTGACTGCCCTCTTGGTTCGTTTGTTCGTTCGAACTGTTGCACGAGCAGACGAGCAGTGCAAGGCTTGCCAGTCCTATCAGTGATTTGTGATAATGTTTCATGTTGAGTGACTTTTTTATCTTTATCACGTTATTTTCTTATCACGAATTATCGTGTTTTTCTTTTTTATCACGAATTATCGAATTATCGAATTTTTAAGTCTTGACCAAAGCCATCACAAATAATAATTCTCAAATTCTCTAATTCGTGATAGAAAAAACGTGATAGAAAAGAAGAATTATTCGGGATCCTCACCCAGTTCGGGCGTATTGATGATCTGGTTCGAAGGCACAGGGATATAGCGGCTGCCCTCGTTCCAGCCATATTTGCCAAGCACGCTGGCTGCCTGACCGGTGCGGCAGAGGTCGGTGTAACGCAGGCCCCACTCGGCGCAGAGCTCCACACGGCGCTCCTCCAGTATCTGATCTACATTGACGCCGCTCACCGTTGGCATCTGAGCGCGTGTACGTACCTGGTTGAATGGTGCATCACCGTTCTTGCCCAAGCGCACTTTGGCCTCGGCATTCATCAGCAGCACCTCGGCATAGCGGATGATGCGCACGTTGTTGTTGCGTCCCCACTCGCTGTTGCCAGCAGTCATCTGCTCGAAGGGAAGATAGCCCTTGCCGTCGTAGATCTGAGCTATCTCGGCTGTACGGTCCAGGTCGCCGTTGATAGTCCAGCCCTCGCGTGTGGTAGTGCCAGCCACAAGCAGCGAAGTCTCCAAGCGAATGGTCTCGCCACGGCTCTCCATCAGCTGGAGGAACTTGGGACTGTAGCGCATGAACGTCCAGCCGCCAATGCCGTTGCTCCAGTTGCCGGCCTCGTCGTAGAGGGTGAGACCTGCGCCACGGAAGTTGAACCACTGGTCAACGCCCACATAGTCGCCGCTGGCTGTGCCGAAGTCCGAGCACTGCACCTCCATGAGGCTTTCGTTACAGAGCTTGCCGGGGATCTTGAAGAGGTTGTAGTAGTCGGGGTAAAGCTCGAAGCCTCCACCATTGATGATGTCGTCGGTGAGTGTCTCCACCAGTGCATAGTTACCGGCAAGCAGCGCCGTGCGGGCGGCAAGTGCCTCGGCTGTGTATTTGGTGAATGCTCCGGGGCGCGACATCTGGTTGGGGCGCTTGGCCTCCATGCCGGCAGCAGCCTCTTGCAGCTCGGTGATGATGTAGTCATAGACCTTCTCCACGATGTTGCGGCGGAACGAGTTCTGCGTGTTGTCGCGATAGATCACACAGGGCCCGAAGTTGGTGACGAGCTGGTAGTAGGCCCAGGCGCGCACTACGCGCACTTCACCCTTGTACTGCAGGTAGTTCTGGTAATCTGCGCTGCCGGTGCTGAGGTTCTCGGCATACTGGTCGAGCGCATCGATGTTCGAGTTGCAGTCGATGATGATGTTGTACATCGTGCTCCACATGTTGCCTACTGCCCAGAAGGCATTCGGGTTGGTGTAACCGCCGGGGTAGCCGAACTTGAGTGCATCGCCCTGGTCATCGGCGCGTCCCGACGACATGTCGTCGTCACGGCCCAGCCAGATCATGGCATTGGCCCAGTGGATGCCCTGTGTGCGCATGGTGGCGTAGGCACCTGTGGCAGCCTCGTGCATGGTGCTCGCATCGGTGTAGTCGATGGCATCCACGTCGATAGAGTTCTCCGCATCAATGTCGATGTAGTCGTTGCAGCTGGTCAGTGCCAGCATTGCAGCAGGGAGTACGTATAATAAAGTCTTCATATTTTTCATAACTTGATGATTGTATGTTATGGGTAATGAGTGATGGGTTAGAAGTTAATCTGCACACCCAGGGTATAGGTAGCGGAGAGTGGATAGACCTGCCAATCCCAACCGTCGGCATCGCTTACCTCAGGCGAGAAGGAGTTGGCCGAGAACCAGGTGAAAGGACGGTCGGCAGAGAGGCTGACGCGTGCGCTGGGCAGGGTGTAGCCGCCCATTTCGATATTCTTGAACGTATAGCCGAGCGAAACGTTCTGCAGACGGAAGTAGTTGGCACTTTCGACGAAGTAGCTGGCATTCTGGCTGTCGCCCACGTTCCAGCTCTTCATCAGGGCCTTGGCCGAAGGATCGGAGTTGCTCGTTCCTTCGCCATGCCAGCGGTTCTCAAACTGGGCAAGGTCGAAGTTGTAGTTCTGGGCAGCATAGCGCAGGGCGCGCTTGCGGTTCCAGAGTTCGCCTCCTGCCTGGCCGTAGAAGCTGATGGCAAAGTCGAGGTTGCGCCACTGTACGGCTGCGTTCAGGCCGTAGGTGATGTCGGGCACGTAGCTGCCTAGGGCCTGCTTGTCACTGCCGTCGATCACGTTGTCGCCGTTCACGTCCTCATAGCGGAAGTCACCGGGCTCAAGGCCGTTGGCAACGGCCACAGGGTCAGCTGCAATTTCGGCAGCATTCTGATAGACGCCCAGCACCTTGTAGCCATAGTAGCTGTTCATCTTTTCGCCCACAATCTGATAGACCTTGCCGTTGGTCTGCACCTGCTTCACGCCGTCCTTCAGGCTGTTCACCTCATTGTGCAGCCATCCGAGGGTGGCACCCACCTGGTAGCTGAAGTCCTTGGTGAGACGCTGGTTCCAGTTCAGGGTCAGGTCGATACCCATGTTGAGGATTTCTGCCCAGTTGCCTGCCACGGTGGTGTTCTGCATCGGGCGTGCGGGGCTGATCACGGCGTCGCTGGTCATGCGATAGTACCAGTCGATGTCGCCGGTGAGGTGGTTGTGGGCGGTGGTGAAGTTCAGGCCGATGTTGGTCTCGTTGACGGTTTCCCAGCTGAGCCAGCTGAAGGTCGAACCGTTGATGTAGCCGTCGAGGGCATTGTTTGTGCCGAAGACGGCACGTGCGGTCGAGCTGGCTGCATAACCTGCACTGGCGGCAATCTTGTCGTTACCGAGCTTGCCCCAGCTGGCACGTAACTTCAGGTACTGGAAGATGTCCTGATCCTTCATGAAGTCCTCGTTGGTGATTACCCAGGCAGCACCTATCGAGGGGAAGAAGCCCCAAGGCTCGTTGTACTTCGAACTGCCGTCCTCGCGGAGGGTTACCATGAGCAGGTACTTGTCGGCATAGTTGTAGTTGAAACGTGCGAAGTAGGAGAGGGCACGGTAGCGGTAGCCTCCGTCACCCAGGGTGATGCCTTCCTTGTCGCCCAGCGAGAGGTACTTCCAGCTGTCCTGTCCCTCGGGTACGTTCTGTGCAGTGCCCCAAAGGCCGTCGTAACGCTCCTGGCGCAGCGAGGTGCCGAGCATGGCAGTCAAGCGGTGGTCGCCCCACTGGTCGGTGTAGGTCATCGTGTTGTCCCAAACGTAGTTGTTGTAGTTGCTGTCGGTCTTGGTCAGACTGGTGGTCGAAGTCTGCTGCACGTTGCCCAGGTAGTACTGGGGCGTGAATGCCGTTGCACGTGTGGTCGAATAGTCGTAGCTGTAGCTGGTGCGGAAGTTCCACTTCTCAGGGATGAGGTTGAACTGTGCATAGAAGTTGCTCAGCACCTGGTAGTTCTTGTTCTGCGAGTCGAAGAATGCAGCCGTAGCCACAGGGTTGTAGAAGTTATTGCTTACGCCGATGGTGTTCGGGCTGGCATAGCCGTCGGTGTAGATGTCGGCGGTTGTCTTGTCAAACACGGGGAAGATGCCGGGCATGTTGAATGCCTGCTGCCAGGCAGCGTTGTTTGGCAGCTGCTGGGTGCTCTGGCTGAACACGCCGTTCATGCCCACGGTGAGCCAGTTGAACGCCTTGTACTCCAGATTGCCACGGAAGTTGAGACGCTGATAGTCGTTGTCGGCATCCATGATACCGTTCTGGTAGAGGTAACTCATGCCCACGCCGTAGGTGGCCCTGTCGGTGCCGCCGCTGATGTTCAGGCTGTGGTTGGTGATCACGGCTGTGCGAAGCAGCTCGTCGTACCAGTCGGTGTCCGAGTTGTACTGGTTCTGCTCGAAGTTGCCACCGTATTTTTCCACACTGGCCTTCAGCATCGGCAGGTATTCGTCCACACCGCTCTCGCGCAGCATCTGTGCGTACTGGCTCGAATTACACATCTCAAGCACGTTCGTGGCCTTCTGCATACCCACGTAGCCGTCGTACGACACCTTGGCGCGTTCGTTGTTCTTGCCTTTCTTCGTAGTGATGATCACCACGCCATTGGCGGCACGCACACCGTAGATGGCGCTGGCGCTGGCGTCCTTCATGATGCTCATCTCCTCGATGTCACTGTTGTTAAGGAAGTTGATGTTGTCGTAGAACATTCCATCCACCACATAGAGTGGGGTAGTGTTGCTGAACGATCCCAGACCACGGATGGTCACCGTAGGTCCGCCGCCAGGCACACCGCTGTTCACGATGTTCACACCAGCCACCTTGCCCTGCAGGGCTGCCATGGGCGATGAGGTCGGTACGCTGACGATGTCGGCTGCCTTCACGGTCTCGATGGGTGCGGTCAGGTCCTTCGACTTGGCTGCGCCGTAGCCTATCACCACGGTCTCTTCAAGGTTCTGTACGTCGGGCGACATGTTGAAGTTCATCGTTCCGCCCTTCACTTTCACGTTCTCTGTCGTCATGCCAAGGTAGGAGCAGGTCAATGTGGCATCCGATGCCACACCTTCGAGTTCGTAGTTGCCGTCGTAGTCGGTGGTGGTGACGATGTCGGTGCCCGCCACGCGTACTACAGCACCCAACAGAGGTTCGCCGAACTCATCGAGCACGCGACCCTTCACCTTGCCTAAGCTCTGTGCCAACAACGACACGGGAACCATTGCAAGGACAAGCAATAATGCAAGTGTTTGCTTTTTCATACTTAATTGGATTTGGTTTTTGTGGATTAATAATATATAAGATGTGTAGGTTGTTGGAATGTTCGCTTCATGGCAACTTCGAAAAACACGGAAATGACTACAAACCATTTTCGTCCTTTTTCGTCTTTTCGGATCTTTTTCGTCTTTTCGGACATTTTCGGAATTACTCTCCCTGGAGTGCGCAAGCAAAGAGTCCTTAAAGTCCAATAAGTCCGTAGAGAAAAATACCTCCTTGGCGACTCGCAGACAATCACGGGTGTGCGCAAGCAAAATCTGTGTGAATCTGAGGAATCTGTGTGACCTTATTCGGACATCCGTTCAATCCCCATGATCCGTGATCCAATTTTCGTCCTTTTTCGTCTTTTCGGACATTTTCAGAATTACCTCCCTCGTATTTTAGTATTCCGAAAAACCACGAAAACCACGAAATCAACGAAAATTTTTTGTCCCAGGTTTTTCGATGTTTTGTTTTAGTGTCGCTTCGCTCAATATTATAAAAAATTATCAAAAGAAGGTGATCTAAAAAGCCGTGACCATCTCGCCCCGTTTTTCTTATAATTTTTTGATTTAATTTTTTGAGAATTTTGAGCGAAGCGACCCCCTTGTTATTATTCGCATTTGTTTTCGATTTCTCGTAATGGACGCTGCAAAGATAGGGTTTTTCTACCTTACGTCCAAATATTATACTACGAATCTACTACGCTACGATTTGCTTCTACTACGCTTTTCCTACGCTCTTTTTTACAATCTATTGTTAATTATTGAGTTGAATAATGAAATAATTATAAAAAAATTTCCACGTTTCAATAATAATTCGTATCTTTGTGCCCGAAAACGCACCCTCTTTCTAAATATTTTATCCACCATGAAGCTCCGTTTCCTCCTCCTCTTGTGGCTCCTGCCCGTATGTATGGTCATGCAGGCTGCAGGGTTCCGACCCGTCATCACCAATTTTACGCCTGCCGACTACGGACTCTCTATCGGCTCGCAGGTGTGGTGCTGCTCGCAGGATCAGAACGGCATCGTCTATTTTGCCACCAATAAGTGTCTTCTGGTTTACGACGGCTTCCAGTGGTCGTCTGCCTCCATCGCCGACAATACCATCATCCGTACGGTAAAGGCAGTAGGTAGCCGCATCTATGTAGGTACCTACGAAGATTTCGGTTACTTCGAACGCGATACCTTCGGGCATTTCATCTACACCTCGCTGCGTCCCCTCATCGGTGACTTCCCGATCGAACACGAGGAGCCTTGGTTCATCTTGCAGCAGGACAATGTCATCTACTTCCAGACCTTTGCCTCCATCTTCCGTTACGACCCTGATGCCAACGATGGAAAGGGCAGTGTCAGCCCCATCAACGTCAGCGATAAGCATCCGCTCTATCTCCATCAGATAGGCGGACAGCTGTGGGCGCAACTAATCGAAGGCGGTTACTATCGCTTCACGGGGCACGACTACGAACCCGCCATTCCCGCTTCGCGTTATGGCAACAGTCGCATCGTGGCAGGCTTTCAGCTTCGTTCCACTGGCGATATGCTGCTCTGCACCGAGAATGCCGCGCTCTATCTGCATCGTCCCGCCTCCGGGCTCACCATTCCCTACCATACCAACATCGACGAACAGTTGCGCCGTGCCACCATAAACCGTGCTGTCTTCACCCGCGACAGCACGCTCGTCATCGGCACTATCCGCGATGGTATCTACGGTCTCGACCTCAGTGGTAAGCTGCTTTGGCATTACAACGTCGCTGACGGATTGGTCAACAACTCGGTGCTCAACCTCTTCTGCGATGCCGACAACAACGTCTGGGCTTGTCTCGACAACGGCATAGCCCTCATTCATTGCGGCTTCCCCATCACCTGCCTCAGACCTTCGCCCGTCCATCAGTCCATCGGCACCGTCTATGGGCTTCAGCTCCATCAGGGTGAACTTCTCATGGCCACCAACGAGGGCTTCTACCATATCCCCATCGATGCCGACTCCATCTCCTCAGCGAAAGGCGAGCGTCAGGGAGAGGCGACCCTTGTGCCCAACACTGAAGGGCAGAACTGGCACATCACCCGCATTGGAGATCAGTTTTTTCTCGGCTGCAATCGCAGTACGTTCATGGTCGATGCCGACCACGGCTATCAGCTCAATCCCGTACCTGACACTGATGCCAGCAGCACGTGCCTTCAGCAATGCCGCATTTGGGACCAGGATGTTCTTGTCGAATCGTCCTACACCCGTCTGCGCATCTATCGTCAGCATCAGGGCAAGTGGGTCTTCAGTCACAATGTCGAAGGGTTCTCGTCACCCATCCGTCATTTCGAGGTCGATCACCAGGGGCACATCTGGGCGGTCAATATGCAGAAGGGAGTCTTCTGCATCACGCTCGATCGCGACCTGCGTGCCGTCCAGCACCTCCGCTCGTTCGAACGCCTCGACGGTGAGGAGGGAGGAGCTTCCACCTGCCATGTCATGAAGTTCTTCGGGAACATCGTGCTGAGCGACGAACAGCGGCTCTACACCTACGACGACCTTTCGCAGCGCATCGTCCCCTACGAACCGCTCAACCGTCTTCTCACCAGTACGCAGGATGTCTTCAACGCTACCGATGCTGGCTCCTACGGCGTGTGGTTGGCAGGGCAGAAGGGCTATGCCCTCATCGACAAGCAGGCCGACAGCCTTTGTCTGCGTCAGTACATCCCCGTCTCTTCGCTCGGTATGTTGGCGGGCGACAGGTGCGCCAACGTCTTTCAGTTCGGCGACTGTGCCTACTTCAACATGTCGGGCGGCGTGGTGCGATACGACCTCGCTGCACGTCATTTCGCTTCGCTCATCCAGCCACGCATTGCTGTCTCCACGTCCTATTTCAACAAGAGCAACGGACAGCGACAGGACATCTCGCATCAGGAGCTCATCGATGGTGTGCCCGTCATCGAACCCAATATCAACCTCATCTTCTCCTATCCCGACTACAACGGGAGTGGCATCTCGTTCCGCTATTCCATCCCCGAAGGTCCCAATCGCGACATTCCAATCACCGACCGGCAGCTGACGCTCAACAATCTGACCCCCGGTACCTATACGCTTCAGGCTGAGGCGCTTGGTGCCACAGGGGAAACCCTCGATACGCTCCAGCTGCATTTCCGCATCCTCCAACCCTGGTATTTCCGCTGGTGGTCCATCCTTCTTTATCTTGGCATCATCGGCATTGTAGCATGGATCTATGCCCGATGGAGCACGCGCCGTGCCATCCTCCTGCAGCAGCATCAGCATGAACGGGAGAGCCGCGAACAGCGCATCATCATGCTCGAGCAGGAACAGCGCATCGCACAGCAGCAGCGGCAGATACTCGAAACCGAGCTCTCCTCCAAGTCCAAGGATCTTGCTACCTTGGCCATGGATGTCTTCTCGAAGGAAAAGGTCATCGAGAACCTCCGCGAATCAATGCAGGAGGAACAGAAAAAGGGCAACATCTCGGTGCGCGAGATGAATGCCCTCCTCAAGCGCATCCAGCAGACTGAAGGCAACCTCGAGTTCTGGAGCATCTACCAGAAGAACTTCGACCTCATCCACGAACACTTCTTCCGCAACCTGCAGGAGCGATACCCCTCGCTCACCGCCAGCGACCTGAAGTTCTGCGCCCTCCTGCGCCTCAATCTCTCCACCAAGCAGATCGCCACCTTCACCAACCTCTCCGTACGTGGCGTCGAAAGTGCCCGCCTCCGTCTCCGCCGCAAGTTCTCCCTTTCCCCCGACCAGAACCTCGTCGATTTCCTCATCAGCTTCTAATCTCAAATCATCTACATCAAAACATTAATGACCATTAACGGTTCATTATACGATCATTAACGTTAAAAAACTCTACGGATTTGCTCGGATTCATCGGATTTCTGTTATGTCGGTTCAAGCGGAAAATCCGGTTAATCTGAGCAAATCTACAGAGCCTTTTTCGTCCAGCATCGAGCCCGGGGCTTTTTCTGGCGAAGCCTTTTTTCTTAATATTTTTCCCTTATTCCTCAACGAGGATGAAGTCTTTCCATGTTCTATTATTATAGTATTTCATGCTGCCCTTAGGTATATAGACCGTGATCTTCGATTTATCGACATCTGCGAATGCGTCTTCATGCAAAGACGGAGGGGTAGTCCTTCTTATAACAATCTTTCTCAAGCTAGTGCAATTATCGAAGGCATAATCTGAAATTTTTTCTACGCTGCTCGGTATAGTAACCGATTGCAAACTAAGGCATTCAGCGAAAATGCAAGCATTGATCATCGTCACGCTTTCCGGAATTTCCACAGAAGTCAAGCCTGTGTGGGCGAAAGCCGCAAAGCCGATATACTCCACTGTTTTCGCGATGGTCACTTTAGTCAATTCTTCGCTTCCGTCGAAAGCCGAACTGTAAATACAATACACACAATACTTGTCGCCTTCGAAATCGACATACTCGGGAATATTAATCTCACCCTTATAATTCGACGGACTTTCGGTTAGTGTAGCATGCCTTTCAATAATATCATTCTATTTATTTTGCAAATCTCCAAATATTATGAACTCTTTTTCCAAAAAATCGTGAAAAAAAATCCCAAACATCTTGTCAATCCAATTTTTTGGTCTTAATTTTGCACACAACAAAAATTTACAACAAAAAGTTTATTTAAAATAGTACAGACTATGACTCCAGGAAAAGCTAAAATCGTGAAGTGCCCTTATTGTGGGACGAAGAAAGAACTGTTTACAATGGCATCAGGGAATACCTGCGGCGCCACCTTTTGGTCCGATAACAAAAGGATTGCGCCAATGCTTCCAATGGTATCTCCAGTACAGAAATGCCCCAACTGTGGCAAATATTATGAGGAATATAAAAATTGGTGCGGAGAAGGTGACAGCTACTCATCCGCATTTGGCGAACTGACTTTCCCCGAGTGGAAAGAAGCGTACGTCCAGATCCAGGCAGAAGGAGTGGACGATAGAACACTTAATAATCTCCGATTCTGGTTAATCCAATCCTATAACGACTATTTCTATAGAAGCAAGAAAGTCCACAAACCTTCAGATGAAGATTTTGAGTTCTTCGCGAAAACGGTTGTCGAATTGAACGATTCGTTCAATTTTAACTCAGCAGTAGATCTGTTGATGAAGGCAGAGTTATATCGGGAAGCCAACAAGATGCAAGAGTGTCGGCAGGTACTCGACTCCATCCCTCTTGACCAATTGAATGAGGATCATAAAAGCATCTTCGACAGCATCAAGCTCAGGATGGAAAAGAACGATCATGTAGTGTTCCAACTATACGTGTAAATCTTCCGGATGTTTTTCCGTCCTGAGTGCGACGCAGAAACGCACTCAGGCCTCCATGGGACCCACTAATTTCAGTGTCCTCAGTGCATTCCGTGTTCGAAAAAAAGAATGTTGGAGGCATCTACTACAGAACTTTTTTTCTGCTGCAGAACAATTTTTATCTACCACGGAATACACCGAAGACACGGAATCTTATGCGTCCAAGGGAGACCAGTGGACAGCGCTGCATTGTCCACTGGACGGAGGACACTGAGGTCTGTCCGATTCTTCTCTCTAAGGAATATATTTCGCGTCAAGCATCAGTGGCTTCAGTCCTGAGTGCGACGCAGAAACGCACTCAGGCCTCCCTTGTGACCCGCTAATTTCAGTGTCCTCGGTGTCTTCCGTGTTCGATAATAAAAAACGCTGGGAGTGCGCAAGCAAAAATCTGTGTTCATCTGCGAAATCTGTGTGACCTAACCCCTGCACTCCGTGCGGCAGAACATCGGCACATGTCACACAGATTTCACAGATTTCCACAGATTTCTTTGGCTCTATGGAGTCTGACATAATGGACTATCATTGGCGCGCGCAAGCAAAAGTCCTTAGAGTCCCTGAAGTCCGTAGAGAAAAAGACATCCGTAGAGAAATTTGCTAATTCGCCAATTCGTGATAGATTGAAGAGCCACTGCCTATCCTCGAAGCGCGCAAGCGAAAATCTGTGTGAATCAGTGGAATCAGTGTGCCCTTTAATCCCGGGAGTGCGCAAGCAAAAGTCCTTAAAGTCCCAAAAGTCCGTAGAGAATAATAACTCCTTGGTGCCCTTGTCCTTTATCGTGAATTGTCGAATTCTACCACGGAACACACGAAACTCACGGAACACGTCTCGCGTCAAGCCTCAGTGGCATCCGTCCTGAGTGCGACGAAGAAACGCACTCAGGCCTCCTTTGTGACCCGCTAATTTCCGTGTCCTCAGTGCATTCCGTGTTCGAAAATGTGGGCAGTCGCTGCGCTCAAAATTTCCAAAAAATTGAATCAAAAAATTATAAGAAAAACGAGTCGAAATTGGTCACGGCAATTTTGGACCATCTTCTTTTGATAATTTTAAAAATTAATTTTCTTATAATTTTGAGCGAAGCGACCCCCAAACATCGTTTTGTTATCGACAATCTGAGTTACTTATTTCACCACCATCTTCTTCCCGTTTCTGATATAGATGCCATGGGAAGGATTGTTCACGCGCACACCTGTAAGGTTGTAGATCACGTCCTTCTCTTCATAGAACGCGTCCTTCAGCTCCACTTCTTTGATGCCAACAGGAACTTTCTGTACCGTGCGGTAGGAAGTATAGGTGCCCAGCGTCTCGTTCACGGTAATACCGCTGTCAGCCATATAGCCTGTCTTATGGTAGTTCTTCATCTGAAGCACCACTCTGTCAGCATAGACATAAATCATGAGGCCCTGAATGATGTTGGGAGTACCCGTGTCCAGCGTGCCAGGGTCGATGCCGCTTAGGTAGTGGCGGGCACTGCCCATGAACGAGGAGAAGAAGCTCGGTGTGCCTCTCTCCGGTGTGGCATCCTCAAACTCCCACAGACATGACTTGTCGGGGTCGTCAGTAAGAGAGATGGTCTCCGTCGGGTCAACCGGAATAGGAACCATGCGGTGGCCGCCATCGTCGGGCTTGATATAGTCTTTGTTGGTGAGGATGTACCACTTTGACTTGTCTTTGTCACAGTTGCCCACAATCACATACTTCTCGCCAAGCTCCACCTTGTCGCTGCGTACGGCAGTAATTTCGTTGTCAGCTGTGAGATCCGTCACCTTGTAGAGGTAAATGTCATTAGCTACAATGTTGGTCGAGAAGTAGCCGTTGGAGCCGCAGAACAGGTTCCTTTGGTAGTTGCTCTCCCTGCCTGCATGTTCAGTGGCGATGTGGTAGGCAGGCACTCCGTCGGCAATCTTCTGCACCGTGCAGCGTCCCTTCTCTTCGAGCGTGGTGAGGTTGTATTCATTGCAGTCCAGGTAGCGGCCTGTGAGCGAGCTCTTGATATAGTAGTATTCATCTCTCTTGGGGGTAGCGAGCGTCCACACACATTCAGGCGCGCTGTTCTCGGGAATGTAGAGGATGCTGCCGTCCTCGTTGTTATCTACATGAATGCTTGCCATGCACTTGTCATTTTCCACCGACTTGCAGCCCATCACGTAGTAGCCCTTTGCGTCGGGGTAGCGCACCACGAGGTAGTCGTCACCCTCCACGAGGTCGTTGGTCTTGTGCGCTACGAGCTTTCCGTCCTCATAGCCGTCCACCTTGTACATCAGGATGGCAGTGGCTCCCTGCTCGGAGAAGCTGGCAGCCGACGATCCGTTGTGCAGGGCGCAGTCATCGATCGAAACGGTGTAGGAGCCTCCCGTCGTGTTACGCGTGAAGATCACGTTGAAGCTCTTCGTGTCGATAGGCTGGAGCCTGTTGTCAGGAAGGTCGCCCAAGTACTTGTTCTTATAGGCATTGTAGAGTGCAAACTCCTGAACCTCGTCGCAGACATCGTTCTCGGGATCTGCTGTAGCGCCCTTCACGTGTGTCTTGTCAAATGATGGGATGACGCGGCCGTTGCTGTCGTACAGCGTCACGCGTTGTGCCGAGGTACGGCGGGTGAAGGCACGGTCGCCGCCGTGGTCGTGACCGTAGAGCATGATCAGGTTCGGGTGCTTGCTCAGGGCAGCCTTCAGCTTCTGCGACGACTCGTTGTCCTTCAGGCCTTTGTCGTAGAAGCGCAGGCTGTTGGAGTCGTTGAACGGAATATGCAGGAAGAAGAATACCGTCTTGTCGGGGTCATCCTCGTAGATCTCGTCGAGCTTCTTGTCCACCCATTCCACCGATGCGATGGGATACTGGTAGTCGTCCGACCAGTCAAAGCTGTACTTGCCGCAGTTGAGACCTACAAAGTCGAATCCGTAAACGTTGTAGTGGTACGCGCTCATCACGTCTTTTGGACCGTCGCTGAATGTAAGGCTCTCGGTGGTGTATTCGCCCTCAGCCAACTCGCCCACATCCTGTTTCATGGGATAGGTGTAGTAGTCGGCAGCATTGAAGATTCTTACACCGTCTTTCCTGGCCGACAGCTCGTAGTCGTGGTTGCCTGCAACGTAAAGCACTGGCGTTGGTTTGTCTGCCTTGAATCCGCTTCGGATGGTGTTGTGCAGCAATGTCTTCACTGCCATCCATACCTCCTCGCTCACCTCGGCCTCACTGGTGCAGTCACCGCCCACAAGGATTACGTCAACATCCTCTTCCTGAGCCATCTTCTCAAAAATGATGGGCACAGAACCTCGTAGTTGCACCTTCGACGGGTCGTTGGTTTGCACCAGGCTCTTCTCGTTGTGGAAGTCGGAAATACAGCCAATAGTCAGTATCGGCTTCTCATCTGTAGTCTGTGCCACAACTAGCGCAGAGACTACGAAACTCAGAAATGTTAATAAAGATCTCTTCATGATTCGTTTTTTTTAGTAAGTTAGTAAATGATATTATTTAGAAATGCAATAAACCTGCCGTGCGTAAGCAAAAGTCCTTAAAGTCCAATGAGTCCGTAGAGAAAAAAACTCCTTGGCGACTCGCAGACTACTCGGGAGTGCGCAAGCAAAAATCTGTGTGAATCTGAGGAATCTGTGTGCCCTTATTCGGACATCCGTTCAATCCCCATGATCCGTGATCCAATTTTCGTCCTTTTTCGTTATTTCGAGCATTATCGGAATTACCCCCATCGTATTTTCGGATTCCGAAAAACCACGAAACCAACGAAACCTTTATTGTCTCATTTTTCGAGTTTTTTAGGGGTCGCTTCGCTCAAAATTATAAGAAAATTAATTGTAAAATTATCAAAAGAAGCTAATCTAAAAAGCCGTGACCAATCTTGTCCCGTTTTTCTTTTAATTAATTTTGAGCTCTGCGACCCCTTAGTTATTATCCGCTTTTGTTTTCGATAAGTCGAAATGGACACCGCAAATATAAATCAAAATGCCAAAACATCCAAATTTCTGTCCAGTTTTTCTCCGAAAATATCTCATCGGTCCTCAAAACCTTACAGTTTTGGCAATTTTGGGTTAAAAATCTATCTCCACCCTGACACCATCAGGCTGGTTCTCGAACGTAAGGAAGAGGGTATGACTATCCTCGTCCCAGTGGTTTTCGCTGTCTGCAGAGACCGTGACCCGCTTTGGTTCGGAAGGCAGGAGGATACGCATCACGTTCGTGGTTTCGGCAGGGCTCTTGGCAGTGAACGCATAGGAGTGGGCAGAGACCTGTTCTTCCGACTGGCGCGAGGCGGCTGCGAGCACCTGCGGGCGGCGTTGCTTGCGCACCTTCTCTATATTATATAGGAAAGCCTGTTCGCCAGGGCGCACGGTCTTCTGTCGAACCACAGGCAGTTGGGGGTCGAAGAGGTCGATGAAGCAGCCTTGCAGGGTGAGCGGTTCATTGCTCACAACGTCCTCATCAAGCACCGCCGCCAGCTCGTATGCGCCGCGTGTGAGACGGAAATGGTTCTTGAAACTGATGTCCTTCAGCACATTGCCCACAGCCGTGAGCAGGGGTGCATCGCCTTGTTGCTGCATGACAAACTCCTTGGGATCCCTGCGGATAATCTGCACTGAGCCGCGCCCGTAGTGGTAGGTGCCCTCGGGAGCTGCAGGAGGAATACCCATCAACTCGAACAGGTGGTCGGCAGGAGCCTGGTAGTTCATCGTGCCCTGGTTCCACCATTCGAGGACGTGCTGGAAGGGGTCGTTGTCACGCGCAGCGTAGATGAGGTGTCCACCCCGCGCTACCCAGTGGGCGAGGTGTTCGTTCTCGGCAGCCGTCATGGGTTTCTGGTTGGAATAGCTCATCAGCAGCACCCTGACGCCCTTCCAGGTGTCGGCATAGCCGGTGTTCTCAAGGTGTACGATGCCTACGGGTACGCCGCGTTTCAGCAGTGGCAGAGCCAACCCGTAGAAGTTGCTCAGCTGCGGGTCGTCATAGCCCTCCACGGGCCGTGGCGAACGCTGGAACATCAGTGAATTTGACATCAGGATGCCCACCCCTTGTGTGCCGCTGAGTTGGTTGTCGCTCACGGGCATATCGTTCAGTGTGTTGATCATCACCTGCATTTGGGTGCTGTAGAATCGCGGGATGCGGATGCGCTCGTTGCTGTCAAGGCTCTTGCGGTAATGCCCCTCATAGATGCGGTCGGGCCATGGCATAACCTCATAGAAGTTATTGCCGGGATAGAGCAGCTGGGCGGTGAACGTGGCCTGGTAGTTGCGGCGGTAGTCCTGCCAGTCCTTGGCGCGGTCCTCGATGGGGTCGGTGAGGAAATACACCCTGCGGTTGGTGGGAGCCACCATCGAATACATACATCCATATTCGAGGAATGCGGTCTCGAAGGTGCGTTCCTTCATCCTGCCGTCGAAGAAGTTCGGCTCGCGCGAGGTTCCTGTCCACACCTGCGCAATGTAGCCGTCGCAGTTCTTCATCGAAGCCAGCGACGCTTCCGGGCTGACAATCTGCCACTGGGCATAGTTCAGCAGCGAATGGGTGGGGACGTAGCAGCGCACCTCCATGCCCTGCTGCTGACCGTACTGCTTGGCGTAGGTGAAGGTCTCGTCGAGCGCACGGTAGTAGAGGTGATATTTCAGTTTGTTCGAGAGGTAGGTGTTTTCAGCCGACTCGTGCTGCGGTCGCCACGCAAAACCGTAATATTCCTGCCATTCGCGCTTGAAAGCCTCGCTGTAGCCGCTGCGTGCCCAGAACTCAGGCTCTTCGAGGAAGATCGAGCTGATGCCGGCATCGATGACGGGTTTGATATGGCGTTCCTTGAAGTATTTCAGGTAGTTGTGCGTAGGCACGATATACGGAATCAGGTGGCCGTGCCAGATGGTGTCGCCGTTCATCTGCTTCTGTCCCTCGTCGAGGTGCCATTGGCCGTCCCATCGTCCCGTGAAGTAGTCCTGATACTCTCCCCAGGCGATGCCGGTCATGAAGTGAGTGGTGTAGCCTCGGTCGCGCCACGACTGCACGCGCTGGCTGAAAGTCTCTCTTGGGCGGTCGTTGGCGCCATAGACCATCACGAGGTCCGAGCGGATATCCGTTGCGGGTTTCCAGTGGCCCGCAGTCTGAAAGGTGGTCTGCTCTCGCTGAGCGACCTGCTTGCGCGAAGTGGTGCAGCTGCAGAGCAGCAGCAGGGCGCAGCATGGGAGGATGTGAAGTAGGTGTTTCATTTGGCTTCTATATAACAACATCGAAAAACGCGGAAATAACTACAAATTATTTTCGTCCTTTTTCGTCTTTTCGGACATTTACGGAATTACTCTCCCTGGAGTGCGCAAGCAAAAGTCCTTAAAGTCCAATGAGTTCATTTTGCGTCAAGCCTCAGTGTCTTCCGTCCTGAGTGCGACGTAGCAATGCACTCAGGCCTCCATTAGAACCAGCTAAATTTCCGTGTCCTCAGTGAGTTCCGTGTTCGATAAAAAAGAACGTAGGATGTATCTATCACGGATCACACGAATCTCACAGAATGTATTTCGCGTCAAACATCAGTGGATTCCGTCCTGAGTGCGACGCAGAAACGCACTCAGGTCTCCATTGGGATCCACCATTTTCCAGTGCATTCCGTGTTCAATAAAATAGAACGCCGGGCGTGCGCAAGCAAAATCTGTGTGAATCTGAGGAATCAGTGTGACCTTATTCGGACATCCGAAATTGATGCTGCAAAGTAACATATTTTCCTAATAATTCAGCCTACTTCACTCCATTAAATAAGGTGAATTAGGCTCATTTTATTGTTTTTGCTTACTGAAGATGTCTTTTTCCATATAACAAATCATATATCCGTCGCTTATCTGCTGAACACCTTACAGCTGTTTCCGCCTTTACTATTTACGGTCTAGGCGAATTTTTAAGTATTTTTCTGTGAAACGATTTTCGATTTACAATGATATAGCCCTGAAAGGGTGGTGGATGTCATAGCGTCAGCAGCAGAAAGCTCGCTTTCAGATGATGACACTATGGCAGTCACCAAGGGGCTCATCAGAGCCACTCATCATTGTAAATCCATTTTTCATCTTCTTTCAAAATCCATTTTCATCTTCTTTCAAATTATCATTAATGCTCATTAACGACCAATTACACGGCCATTAACGTTAAAAACTCAACATTTATCATTTTTTCTCATCCATTATTTTGTCGTTTCGTTTTTTTCTCCTATCTTTGCACCACCATAAACTTTAGCGAAACGGTTGTTTCGGAAATGGCCGTTTCGGAAAATCAAAGGCATAAGATATGAAATTTTACGACCGCGAACAAGAGATTGCTTACCTGCAAAAGACAAGGGAAACTGCGAAGAAAGTGGCCCGTTTTACAGTTGTGACTGGTCGCCGACGCATAGGCAAGACCACATTGATTCGAGAAGCGTACAAAGACCAGCCCTTTGTCTATTTCTTTGTAGCAAGAAAGGCAGAGCCCGACCTATGTGAAGTGTTCCTCGAAGAAATCAATGAGAAACTCGGCATACCCACTTTAGGTACCAGCCGTCGGTTCAGCGAGATATTACGTTATCTGATGCAGCTTTCGCAGACACAGAGCTTCACGCTGGTGATAGATGAGTTCCAGGACTTCTATCGTGTAAACAAGGCCGTATTCAGCGAGATACAGAATATATGGGACGAATACGAGAAGACATCCCACATCAACCTTGTCGTGTGTGGCAGTATCTTCTCGATGATGCAGAAGCTATTCAAAGACAAGAAAGAACCATTGTACGCGAGAAACACAGGCGAACTGAGGTTAAAGCCGTTTCGTCCCTCAGTGTTGAAACAAATATTGGCCGATGCAAAACCTGGCTATAGCAATGAAGACCTGCTGGCCCTTTTCTCCTTTACGGGAGGTGTGGCCAAATACGTTAGTCAACTCGTTGATGGAGGTGCATTGGATAGAGAAGAAATGATACGTCAGATAGTGAGCGCCAACTCCACTTTCCTTACAGAAGGCAAGAATAATCTGATCGAAGAGTTTGGCAAGGATTACGGCGTGTATTTCTCCATTCTTTCCTGCATTGCAAGAGGCAAGAACACCCGCAATGAAATTGAGGATGTGATAGGTAAAGAGGTAGGAGGCTACCTGACCAATCTGGAAAAAGAGTACGAACTGATTGCCAAACGACAGCCACTCTTTGAGAAGAGTTCAATGAAGAATGTGCGTTATGAATTGGACGATGTGTTCTACTCTTTCTGGTTTCGCTTCATCTTCAAATACAATTACATTCTCGAGATAGAGAACTACAGCAAGCTGCAAGACATTATCCAGCGCGATTATAATACTTTCAGCGGGCTTATGCTAGAAAAGTATTTTCACCGTGTGGCCATCGAAAGTGGCAATTATACACGAATAGGCCGTTGGTGGGACCGCAGAGGAGAAAACGAGATAGACATGATAGCAGAGGATGAGTTGTCCAATATGGCAGAATTCTTTGAGATAAAACGGCAGAAGGAAGATATCAGCATAAATGTCTTGAAACAACGAGCTGAGGCATTCCTTAGGGCAACCCATGAGTTCCGAGGCTATTCTTTTTCGTACATAGGTCTGTCGATGTCAGAGATGTAAATATCTTAAAATCCTGCGTGTCGAAGTTCGGACTCGCTTTCTTGCCGCAGGCAATATTTCATCTTTTATTTTATAAGGCGAAAAATGAGCCATTAGGATAAGATGCGTCCGATGACGCATCTGCTGCTTGTCTTAGAACCGTCATCCAAGAGCGAGCTCCTGTCTGCCAGTTCTAAGCCACTCCGCACCCCTTCGGTGTCATATCCTAATGCCTAAAAATCGCTATCGCAGCAAAATCTTAAAAAATATATTCTATCCCCACCTTAATATTTACGGTCGAACAAATATTTTAAAATTATTTTTCTGTGAAACGATTTTCGATTTACAATGATGTATCCCTGAAAGGGTGGTGGATGTCATAGCGTCAGCAGCAGAAAGCTCGCTTTCAGATGA
>CAJOLH010000003.1 GCA_905235375.1 uncultured Bacteroidales bacterium | reverse complement strand
AAAGTCTGTGTCCTTACATCTCTACAGATTTCACAGATTTATCAGATTAGCGGCTCGGTCAAAAATAAATCCGTTCAATCCGAGAAATCCGTAGAGGAAAGGACAATCATTGACGTGCGCAAGCAAAAATCTGTGTGAATCTGTGCGAATCTGTGTGCCCTTATTCGGACAATCCTCCGTTGAATCCTCAAGATCCGTGATCCAATTTTCGTCCTTTTCGTTTTTTCGGATGTTTTCGGAATAACCCCCATCGTTTTTTCGGATTCCGAAAACTACGAAAACATCGAAATCAACGAAAACACTATGTCCCCAGCTAATCGAGTTTTGTTTTGGGGTCGCTTCGCTCAAAATTATAAGAAAATTGATTTTAAAAATTTTCAAAAGAAAGTGGTCTAAGCCCGTGACCTATCTCGACCCGTTTTTCTTATATTATAATTTTTTGATTTAATTTTTCTATAATTTTGAGCGAAGCGACCCCTTTGTTATTATCCGCTTTTGTTTTCGATTCCTCGAAATGGACGCTGCAAATATAGCACAATTTTTATGAAATCCAAGGGTAAACCTGCCTATTTGAATTATTTTTTTTATTTATTTGGCCATGTCGGTAAAAAAGTGTATCTTTGCGGGCAAAATTTGGCCGACCATTGGTTACACCACTATTGTTATTGTAATTAACGACATGATTTATCTTGAAGATATAGAATATCTTTTTCAAGGCTCAAGAGATTTAATATGGGCCTTGGATGAGGAAATGGACCGTTTCGAAAAAGTAGATTCTTTCGACATAATATCCCTTTTTAATGAAACGGACATGATAGGTAAGTTCTTAAAGGCTTGTGAACTCACCGAGCGGGAATGCGCGGATGTAGATGTTTCCAATCTCGATATCTCGAATTATTTGGCACTATTGGACGTCTATTACAACTTCGGAACTGTTACAGATCGATTTGCCTACTTGTTGAAGCGTATTAAGGATCATCATAAGGAATTGGAATTCGATGCTTTTGATAACCATGCAGATTACTTGATGTTCCATTTTCTCAATGAGAGTGAAAGTGCTAATTTGAATGGATATCTACAATCATTCAATGACTTGAAAAATAGAAATATCGAAGCAATCTCCAACATGATTGATTTGGCAGAATCCTTGCGTATGGATGTTCTTGAAAACATTGATTATATAGGAGATGAATTGATGACCGATGAGGAATTGAAGAAGTTCATCATCCGGGAATTCCGACGCTTTGCCGCTGATGAAAAATATAACTTCAAGCAGGAACTCAGGACCTCTACCCTGAAACTCAAGAACGACCGGTTGGAGCCGCTTTCCCGAATCCATTGGGCTAAACTGGCTGACCTTGACGATGAGATTGTCAAGAAGGTCATCAATGGCGAAACGTTTGACGAAAATGCCTACAAGGATTATTATGATGTTTACGATATGATGGAGCTGAAACATTATAAGAAAATCTTGTCCGAACTGAGAGAAATCGCTAATCCAGAGGCTCTGTTTGACTGGGATGTGTTGTTCGAGCGGCATTATTCTATGCATCCTTTTTTAAACACAGACAATGTCTATTTCTTCTTCAATCGAGTCCACAGGGAGAATCTGATCAAGTGCGAACTGTACGATGGCTTGGCAGAGCAATATCAAAAGTTCCTCAATGGATTGGATGAAAAAGATGTGGCAACAAATGCTGCTCCTCAGATACCAGCCCAAATAACTACAGAGTCATCAAAGGTGTCCGATGGCATCATCAACAAGAGGATTGACGAAGCAAAGCTGATTGACCTCATCAAGAATTATGTCGATGGTTCTCACAAGTCAAATTATTTTGACAAGAAAAGCTATTGGCTCTCGATTTACATCGTATTGCGGCAGAAATTGGAACAGTTGGATGGCTCACCCATTTTCCTGCCTGCATCAAGACCGAAATTTGTCAAGTGGGTGAATGACAACATCCAACCTGTCAGTGTGCCATGCGATAAAGGCGCGTTGGATACTCCACCCAGCTATTTCCGCGACGAGAAGAACTATCCCTGGGACATCCAAAGTTTCTACAAGGCTGGTGGCTCTCAGGAAAAGACATTCAATGGTTACTCGATGGTCGCAGACTATTTCCAAACCAACCTGATCGAATGTCTCGCCGATTTCCTAATTCTTTTAGTTCCTTAGTTTCGGCTCGTTTAGTTCTTTAGTTTTGCGTTTAGTTTTGTCTTTTTTGACCCAAAACTTGCAATTATCCGAAAAATTTTGTATATATTTGCGTCGCAGTTCAGAATAACCTGGGCTGCGACTAATTTTTGCAATCAATCATTAACCAATTAACAACAAATAAAACTATGGACTTTTTTATTCACACTACGAAAGCAAGTGATGCTGAAAAACTGAAGAAATTGCATGCCGATTACAAGTTGGCTGGACTCGGCTTCTACTGGAAGGTGGTCGAGCTGCTTATGCTATGCCCCATCAAGGTGCATTTCAATACCATCTTGTCTTTGAGAGAACCACCTATCAGTTTCAATGTAGTCAAAGCAATCCTCAACGACTATGATCTGTTTGTCGTCGATGAAAACAACTATGTAACCCTGAAGATTGACAAAGGGAACGGCATTGGTGAAAAATCGCTCGAAAGCTACCTCTCTTTTTTTTGTTCTTCCTCGCGCGCCTCAGATGCGTCACACGAGTCAGGCGCGTCATCACACGCGTCATCAGGCGCGTCATCAGGTGCGCATACACCCGCCCGTTCCTCTTTTAAAGAAAATAAAGAAAAAGAAATTAATGACTCCCAAGTCATTAATATAATTGAGAGTAAAGCAGAAAAAGGCTCACAAATTGAGGCTTCACGAGTCATGGAGGCTTTAAATAAAAATAGGCCAGACATAGCAAAAGATCTGCTGATTGAATCATTCTTGAAAGTGAACTGTCCTCATTTATCTGAAATGGAACAACCGCTGACAATGACAGAATATGGCTGGCTAAAGAATAATTACACAGATACGCAGATTCAAGATGTTTTGCTCGATATGGAAAACGATACGAATGTTGTTCGAAGTAAGCGAAGTGCTTACCATACGGCTTTATCCTGGCTGAGAAAGAGGCATGGGGACCAGTCTCATTATGCCCGTTATGCATCCAGTGATTATATTCCCTATTAATAAACTTCATATTAAAACTTATGAAACACATTGTAGAAAGCGTGGAGGAGATGTACCACGCAAAAGCGCCTTTTGGCGAAGTGATTGTCGATGAAGTGCTGAACATCCTTCGGCATTACAAGTTGATTTATCCTGAGGATGTCGCACTGCTGATGGATGTGAAGGTGCGAGACCTTCGTTCTGCATGGTTTATGCTGACCGGAACACGTCTTATCGACGTGATCACTGAATGGCGACTGATGCAGGCACAGGATGCAATACGCAAGAAGATGGACAGTTATCTTCCCGACAAACCAGGGAAGCCAGCCATCAGGAAAATCCTTTCCGAAGTGGCAAAACGCTGCGGATGGCGAACCGAAAGGGTGATGTCCAATGTCTTCGAACGCTATTGCAGTTGCACAGTCATCGAATGGGTGGATAAAACATTCTAACGGCCGTCATAATGCTTGCTACAAAAGAAATTACACTCTCACGGGCGACAGAGTGCTTGGTCCTCTTGGAAATTACACTCTCACGGCCGACAGAGTGCTCCCTCCCCTCGGCAATAACACTCTCACGGCCGACAGAGTGCTTCTTCCCCTCGGCAATTACACTCTCACGGCCGACAGAGTGCTCCTTCCCCTCGGTAATTACACTCTCACGGGCGACAGAGTGCTTCCTCCCATCGGAAACAACACTCTCACGGCCGACAGAGTGTTTCCTCCTTTCGGAAACAACACTCTCACGGCCGTCAGAGTACCATTTCCTCTCGGAAATAATACTCTCACGGGCGACAGAGTGTTTACTCCTCTCGGCAATAGCACTCTCACGGCCGACAGAGTGCTTCTTCCTCTCGGAAATAACACTCTCACGGCCGACAGAGTACTTGCTTCTACAGAATATAGCAAATCCTCTTTGTCGAAGATATAATTTCTCCATTCAGACCGTGTTTACTCAGGATTGAACAGCATCTGTCTATCAATTAATTTTCAAACTTTTTCTTCAAATAATACCGAATTTGGCCGTAATTTGTTCCCGAATTTGGCTGAATTTCAATATAAGGAAGGAGTAGGAAAGGATAGATTACGTGTGATGGATTGTAACGAAATCGACAACTTGTGATACAAAGGAGAAAACAGAGAGAGAAATGTGAGGAGAAATTTTGTGGTTTCAAAAAAACTTATTATCTTTGCGCCTGTAAAATGCAGATATTGATAATTAATGCGTAGCATCACAGTCGTTCCCACCTATAACAACGCGAAGACGCTAAAGACGGTTCTCGACCGCCTGTGGGTTTATACGCACGACATTCTGGTGGTGAACGATGGTTCGACCGACGAGACGCTCCAGATCCTGCATCACTATCCTCATCCCATCCATTTGATCTCCTACACAAAGAATCGCGGCAAGGGGTATGCCTTGGTCGCTGGCTTCCGCGAAGCCATGAGGATGGGCTACGACTATGCCATCACCATCGACAGCGACGGACAGCATTACCCCGAGGATCTGCCCCTTTTCTTCAGCAAGGCAAAGGAACTGCAGCAGCCCGCCATCATCGTGGGGCGGCGTGAACTCGAACACGCGAACAAGTCGCGGTGGTCCATCTTCGCCACACGGCTTGCCAACTTCTGGTTTGCGTTTCAGACGTGGCAGTATCTTCCCGACACGCAGAGCGGCTATCGCCTCTATCCTCTGCATCATCTGCATGGACTCAATCTGATTACTTCGCGCTATGAGGCCGAACTCGAACTGCTGGTCTTTGCGGCGTGGCATGGGGTAGCCATCGACACTGTGCCCATCCGCGTCTATTATCCTCCCAAGGAGGAGCGCGTCTCGCATTTCCGCCCCGGTTGGGACTTCGCCCGCATCTTCGCCCTCAATACCCTTCTCTTCTTCGTCTCCATCTTCTTCGGCTGGTGGTTGATGGGGTGGAAACGATGAAATAAGCGGAATAATATTAGATAAATCTATAATTAAAGCACGTAATTTGTGATATAAATATTGCAAATTGCGTGTTTTTATTTGAAAAAATCAGATAAAATGAAAAAATACTCCAATAATTATTGAAATATCTAAAATTATCTTGTATATTTGCAGCGAAAATAAGATATAACCAACATTAAGTGTCTATAATATTAATTACTATGGAAAAGAACGTAACCCGAAACACCTTATTCACCTACTTCGGTGAACAAGCACTCCTGAAGGAGAAGAAAACCGTATTCTTTTGCCCGTACGATGTGCCAGATTCAATCTTCTCGTCAATTCGTCAATGGATTAAGACCCTCGATCCGCTGAGGGATTGTGTCGTTTGCGGCAATTCCACAGGCATCGAACGTTATACGCTTCGTCTTCTGCTGAGAAAGAAGTTCTCAGTGATCCTGCCTTTGGCAACCGTCATCCCCCAATGCTTGGAGGAGCTGAACCTCGGTTGGAAACTGACAGAGCAGGAGACTCAGGAACTGCTTGACGAGGCGCTTGCCGAACATCGTCTTCTGATGGTGGCTTCTACCGAGAATGTGTCTGTGTCTACTCCCACCAGACATACAATCCTGATCCGAAATTATTGGATGCGTTGGGTGGGCAGCCGTTTCGTAGTTGGATGCAATGACAAAGGCGGATATTTCAAGCATCTGCTCCATCAACGGGACTTCGAGGTGCTCGACAATGGCAAAGCGGAAGTCCACGAGCCTGTGTGTGCTGGTGTCGCCTCTTCGCCCATGATTCCTGTGGTTTGTGACGATGATTATGATTTACTTTTAGCTGTATAAGAATATGAACACTAATGAAATGAAAGCAATTGAGATTCTGCAGAAGATTGGAGCAAGGATGAGGGAAATCCGGCTGGAGCAGAACATGAAACAAAAGGAACTGGCGGAGAAGAGCGGCCTCTCGATGTTTTCAATCAGTCAGATGGAGACGGGGCACAACACTTCCGTTCAGAGTCTTGTGCAGGTGCTCAAGGCACTCAATCGTTTGGATATGATTGAGCCATTCCTCAAAGAGAAGGAAATTGATCCTGCTACGTTGGCACAATTCATCCAGTCGCAACAGTCGCAACGAAAGCGTGTGTCGAGAAACGCTTCCGACAGCGACACTTCTTCCGTCCCCGAAGCCACTCCTGTCGATGGGTTTCAACCAGCTTCTGTAAAGCCCTATTTCTCGGATGAGGGCGAGGACTCTTCCTATTCGATGGTCGCAGATGATTCCAACGAGTATTAGGCCACCATTCTTCATTTCCACTAATTTTGTTATCATTTAATGCAAAAATTATGAACACCATCATTATCAAAAACCAGACTTTGAGCTATTTGGGTGATGCATCGATATTGCTTTGCCCTTTGACGACCTTCCTTTGCTCTCATCGTGTGCCTGAAGGTGTAGTGGATGCTATTCGTCAGTGGGTCAATGGCCTCGACTCGGCCAATACATGCGTGGTTTGTGGCAACCTTACAGGAGAAGAACGTTTGATGTGCCGTTTACTCGTCGAACGCGGCATTCCTGTCGTGCTGTCTTTGGCAAATGCCATACCTGACGACATTTCCGAATTGAAGCTCTCTTCGCAGGAAATGACTGCCGTGCAGACAGGTCGCATGGTCGTCGTTTCACCAGTTACTGATGCGACAATCAAGTGTCCATCGGGAAAGACGTCCGCAGCTCGAAACCTGCTGATGATTGCCATTGCGACACACATCGTTGTCGGTTTCATGACCGAGAATGGAAATCTGGCTCGCCAGCTTTTGGGCATACGAAATGTGAGTGTGCTTCATTTTGAGGGGCAGAATGAGGTGAGAGAAACAGATACACAAAAAGTTAGGGACAACGCCAATCGAATGGGTTGGACCATTTATAAAAGGCTAAAGGAAGGCTGTCCTTTAGTAACTGCTGATTCATCGGATGAAGATGCGTCTGATTCGTCGGTCGAAGATCTTATGCCATGGGAGTCGGCTTCGAAGGTCGAACCGGTGTCGTCGCTTGAAATGCGCCGATTATTGGCTCAATATCTCAAGCTGAACGACATTGAGAAGCCGTCGTTGTTGCATTCTTTGGTCATGTTCCAGGTCGTCAAATATTATTCGAACTTTCCGGACTTCAATTTTACGGCATTCTTCCGTCTGTGGGGGCCTGGGAATTTGCGGCAGGAGGATTGGAAAGCGACAAAGATCAATGATATATGGCTTCCTTCGCTTGCCGACAGGGTGATTTGCCGGCTCTTCAAAGCCATGCCGAGCAGGTTCCATGAGCCGATAAATAGGGAAGAGCAATTCGACCCACTGCTGGCACATACGCTCATCGATGAGGCATTGCAGCGGACAAAAAAGCCCAACAAGCGCCTTTTACAGCGAGCCTTGAACCTCGCTTACTTCGAGCATAACAGTGAGGCAATCTCCAAATATCGTGAACTCTTGGGGAAGGATGCTCCTCAATAATTTATTATAAGACTTCTATCCCAATCTCTCCAGCAGGCTCTCGCGATAGCTGCCGCCGATGGGGATCTTCTGGCCTGCTACGGTGACGGACACCTGGTCAATCTCGGAGATGTGGTCGATGGAGACGATGTAGCTCTTGTGAACGCGGACGAACTTCTCGCGCGGCAACAGCTCTTCGAGCGACTTGAGGCTGTAGAGGGCAGTGATGCGCTTGCCCTTGGTGTAGAACGACACGTATTCGTGCTGTCCTTCGATGTAGTAGAGGTCGTCGAAGTTAATCTTGTAGAGCTTGTAGTCGGCCTTCACCATCAGGAAGGACGGGTTCGAAAGGTCGCCACCTTCAGTATGAGCGAGGGGAGTCTGGAGCGAAGTGTTTGCGGAATTTGAGGCTTCGGGGACTTCGGTGGAGGGAGCGAGACCCTTGAGACGCGCTATGGCCTTCTCGATGGCCTGCATGAAGCGTGGAAGTGTGATGGGCTTGAGCAGATAATCGACGGCGGAGACTTCGTAGCTTTCGAGGGCATACTCGCTGTAGGCAGTGGTGAAGATGACGCAGGGCACGTCCTTGAGGGTGCGTGCCAGCTCGATGCCGTTGAGGTCGGGCATGTGGATGTCGAGCAGGAGGATATCGACCTGATTCTCCTTGCAGAAGCTGTAGGCTTCGAATGCGTTCTGTGCGGTGCCTGCCAGCTGAAGCTCCGTAATCTTGTTGACGTAGTCCTGAAGGAGTTTGCGGGCGAGAAATTCGTCATCTACTATTAGTACTTGATACATACTTAGGGATATTTGGGGATATTAAGGGATATTTGGGGATATTTAGGGACGATACTTTCTGGGGTAAAGGGGAGTAAAAGAGGAGTAAAAGGGGAGTAAAAGGGACGATAGTTTCGCCTGTAGAGAATAAGACCCAAGAAACATACGTCCCTTAAAATCCCTTAGAATCTCTTAATATCCCCAAATATTCCTTAGAAACCCTTAAAATCCCTTAGAATTACTCATATATGCAAAACGGTCTTGTAGTGGGTGTGGTCCTCGATGACCTTGAGCGAACACTTGTCGCCGAAGAGGAAGTCGAGGCGCTGCTGCACGTTCATGAGGCCGATACCCGTGCGTTCCTCGTCCTGCCGGCCTTTGATGGCAGATTGGCGTGAGAAGTTGGTGGCCGAGGGCTTGGAATTGTCGCAGATGACGAGCAGCCCCGAGTCGTTCTGACGGATGGAGATGCGCACCCAGGCGTTGGTGTCGTCGATGAGACGGCTGTGCTTGAAGCAGTTCTCGATGATGGGTTGCAGGAGCATGGGCGGAATGGTGTAGTTGGGGTCGGTGATCTGCACGTCGAAGGTGAGGTCGGGTTCGCGTCCCATGCGGATGCGCTGGAAGTCGATGTAGTTCTGGATGTAGTTGACCTCCTTGCTGAGTGCCACGTTGTCCGAACGGCAGTCGTCGATGACGTAGCGCAGCATCTCTGAGAGCTTGAGCACGGAGGAGGGTGCCTGTTCGTCCTTCATCATCGTGAGGGCGTAGATGCAGTTGAGTGCGTTGAAGAGGAAGTGGGGGTTGATCTGCGCACGCAGGTACTTGAGCTGGTCCTGCATCTGCTGTTCGCGGAACATGGCTGCTTGTCGCTTGCGTTCATCGATGAGGAAGTTGATGGCAGTGGTTGCTGTGGTGAGGATGAGCAGGATGGAGTACTTGACGTGGAGCAGATAGTAGGGGAGGGGTTCGGCATTGGGCGGAAGTGCGTCGGAGGGGCTTGCGAAATGCTGATGGATGTAGGCATCGTTGCGCGATGCAATGGGGACGAGGACGATGAGCAGGAAGAGGCTGCTCAGGAAGTAGGCTACCTTGCTGCGATGGAGGAGGCGGGGGAGCAGCAGGTAGTTGTGGATGGCCCAGCAGAGAAGCATGGGGAGGATGGTGGCGGTGGCGTTGCGGAAGGCGACAGCCCATCCGAATGTTCGGACGAGGAGGAGCGCCATGGTGAGGTAGATGAGCAGCCAGAGGACTGGCTTGTTGTACTGCCCGAGGAACGCCAGTATGCTGTTGCGGGTAGAGGTCTTTTCGGTTTGCATAACTTGGGTTTTCATGCGTGCAAAGATAGGCTTTAGTGATGAGATTTGCAAGAGAAGGGGGCGAAATAAGTGTTATAATTCGTTAAATTCGGATGTTGGTGGGAAATATGGTGAATCGTTTGATGTATTTGTTGAATAGGTTTTGCCTACTAATAATATAATATGTATCTTTGCGTCGCGTTTTTCGAACAATCGGAAGCAAAAGAGAGAAAACAAAATTTTAATCGAACTATAGTATGAAGAAATTGTTTATTGTGCTCGGAGCACTGCTTGCAGTTGGCCTGATGATGCCACGCCGGACGATGGCTCAGGCCCAGCAGGACTCCGTTACGCTCGACTTGGACAAGATTCTTGAGATTGCCCTTTCGGACAATCCGGACATCCAGGTGGCCGACAGGACAATCGAGATTCAGAAGTATGCCAAGAAGGAGGCCATCACCGGACTCTTCCCGACCGTTGACCTCACTGCCCAAGGCGTAAAGAACCTGAAGGTGGCTACGATGGTGATGAACATGGGTGACCAAACCATCAGGGTCCACATGGGCCAGCCCTACAACTACGCGGCTACCTTGCAAGGGGCCATGCCTCTTATCGCTCCACAGCTCTGGAAGAGCATCGCGCTCAACGAGGAGCAGGTGAAGCTTGCGGTGGAGCAGGCTCGCGAGAGCAAGATCAACACGATAGCTTCGGTGAAGAATGCCTACTACAGCCTGCTGCTTGCCCGCGAGAGCTACGAGGCGCTGATGGCTGGCTACAAGACCGCCGAACGCAACGTGGAGGACACGAAGAAGAGCTTTGAGCAGGGGCTGGTGAGCGAATATGACAAGCTAACTGCCGACGTGCAGCTGGCCTCCATCAAGCCGAACCTCCTCGCTGCCCAGAACGGCATCAAGCTGGCTGAGATGCAGCTGAAGGTGCTGATGGGCGTGGATGTGGACGAACCCATGTGTTTCACGGGCCGTCTGGAGGACTATGAGGAAGGTCTCTTTGCCGACCTCATGAACCTGAAGGCCGACACCGACTTGAGCGACAACTCGGCCATCCGTCAGTTGGACTACAATGCGCGCATCCTGCGTCTGAGCGAGAAGATCAACAAGCTGGGCTACCTCCCGACGTTGGCAATCTCCCTTTCGGGTGGCTACACCGCCATGCCCCAGGAATTCAACCCGTTCAAGGCTACCTATTTCGGAAGTTCAACGCTGGCACTGAGCTTCTCGTGGACCATCTTCGACAGCCTGCAGAAGTACATGAAGACCCGTCAGAACCGACTGACCCTCGAGAACCTGGAGCAGCAGCGCGAGAACGCCCTGCGCCAGCTGGAGCTGAGCGTGGCTGCCAGCCTGAACAGCATCGAGACGGCTGCCGAGCAGGTGGTGAGCAACAAGGAGAACGTCTATGCCGCCGAGCGCGCATTCATGATTTCGGAGAAGCGCTACGAGGTGGGTTCGGGCACTCAGCTCGAACGCAACAGCAGCGAGTCGAACCTGCTGCAGGCACGTCTGCAGTATGTGCAGTCGATCTACGACTTCCTGAGCAACCGTGCTACGCTTGAGAAGACGCTCGGCAAGGTCATCATGGACTAGAATTAGAGGTCCTTTTCATCACGAATTAGAGAATTCTTGACAAGTTTTTCTATCACGAATTATTGAATTAGAGAATTTTTGTTTAGTGAAAGATGCTAATTCGAAATATGACAATTCGCAAATTCGTGATAAAGAAGGAAAGATAATTCTTGATAAAAGAAAAAATATTATCGGGAGAGAAAAGACAATAATATATTAAATAGAAATATGAAGAAAATTGCAATGATGGCTTCGATAGCCGTGCTGGTGCTGGGCACCACCTCGTGCACGAAGTCGAAAGAGACACAGACCACCTTCAGGACCAACGAGGAGCTTGAAGCAGTGAGCGTGAAGGTGCAGACCGTGCATGAGCGCGAAGTAGATCAGATCCAGGAATTCACGGCAACCGTAGAGGCTGACGTGGTGAACAACATTGCTCCCCAGAGCCCTGTGCGCATCCGCCGCATCAACGTGGAGGTGGGCAATCATGTGGCCAAGGGACAGACCCTCGTCGTGCTCGACGACAACACCCTGGCGCAGGCAAAGATCCAGCTCGACAATGCCGAGTTGGAGTTCAATCGTTACGACGAGCTCTACAAGGTGGGCGGCATCTCGAAGAGTGCGTGGGATGCGCAGAAGGCCCGCGTCGATCAGCAGCGCCGTGCCTACGAGAACCTTGCCGAGAATGCACGCCTCGTGAGCCCCATCAGCGGCGTGGTTACTGCACGCAACTATGACAACGGTGACCTCTACAATGGACAGCTGCCCGTGCTCGTGGTGCAGAAGACCAATCCCGTGAAGCTGATGCTGAACGTCAGCGAGTCGTTTGTGAGCAACGTGAAGGTGGGTATGCCCATCAGCAACATTTCGCTCGATGCCTATCCGGGCGAGACGTTCCAGGGCAAGGTGTCGATCGTTTATCCCACAGTGGATGCCAACACTCGCACGTTCCCCGTCGAGGTGACCATCAACAATGCCAACCAGCGCGTTCGCCCCGGTATGTTTGCCCGCGTGACGCTCAACTTCGGTGTTATGAACAGGGTGATGGTTCCCGATCAGTCGATCTGCAAGCAGACGGGTTCGGGCGAGCGTTTCGTCTATGTAGTGAATGCCGACAGCACCGTGACACGCAAGGTCGTCGATCTGGGTCGCCGCGAGGGTGCTGAATATGTGGTCAATTCGGGTGTCGAATCGGGCGCTTCCGTGGTCGTCTTCGGACAGACCCTGCTCTCCGATGGCCGAAAGATTCATGTGCTCAAATAATTTTTAACGAATCATGACACTTTACGAAGGAGCGGTCAGAAGACCGATTATGACCACGCTGGTGTTCGTAGCCATTGCGATCTTTGGTCTCTTCTCCTTGAGCAAGTTGCCTATCGACCTCATGCCGGATATCGATACCAACATGATCATGGTGATGGAAACCTACGCAGGCGCCAGCGCTGAAGACATTGAGAACAACGTCACCCGTCCGCTTGAGAACACACTCAACTCGGTGAACTACCTGAAGCATATCACCTCGCAGTCGCGCGAGAACTATGCCATCATCACCTTGGAGTTCGAATACGGACACGACATCGATGCTCTCACCAACGACGTGCGCGATAAGCTCGACATGGTGAGCTCGGCTTTGCCTGAGGAGGCCGGCACACCCATCATCTTCAAGTTCTCGAGCGACATGATCCCGATCCTGGTCCTCAGCGCTCAGGCTCGCGAGAGTACACCTGCCCTCTATAAGATTCTTGACGACCAGGTGGCCAACCCGCTGGCTCGTATTGCCGGCGTAGGTTCGGTGTCGGTATCTGGTGCAGCCGAACGTACCATCTATGTATATTGTGACCCCAACAAGCTCGAAGCCTACGGCCTTACCATCAATGGCATTGCAGGCATCATCGGCGCTGAGAACATCAATGTGCCTGGTGGTTCGTTCGATACGGGCAACAAGGCCTATACGCTGCGTATCGAAGGCGAGTTCGATGACCCCAAGGAGATGCTCGACCTCGTGGTGGGGCATCGTGACAACCAGCTCGTCTATCTGCGCGATGTAGCCACCGTGGTCGATGGCGTGCAGGAACGCGCTCAGAAGGTCACCACCTTCTTCACCAACGAGAATGACCCTAAGGGATATTCCGGCGAATTGGGTGCGATGATCATCGTACAGAAGCAGTCGGGCGCCAACTCGGTGGCAATCACCGAAAAGGTGCTGAAGATGCTTCCGCAGATTCAGAAGACGCTGCCCACTGATGTGACCCTCGGCGTAATCGTTAATACGTCGGAGAACATCTACGCCACTATTGACTCGCTCGAAGAGGTGATTGCCTACGCCATGTTGTTCGTGGCATTGGTTTGCTTCCTCTTCCTTGGCCGCTGGCGTGCAGTGGTGGTCATCGTGCTCACCATTCCCTTGTCGCTGGTGTCGTCGTTCATTTATCTTGCCATTGCCGGCTCGTCGATCAACATGATTTCGCTGTCGTGTCTCTCCATAGCGATAGGCAACGTCGTCGATGATGCCATCGTGGTGTTGGAGAATGTCACCAACCACATCGAACGAGGGTCCGACCCGAAGCAGGCAGCCATCCATGGCACCAACGAGGTGGCCATCTCGGTTGTCGCCTCCACGCTCACCATGATTGGCGTGTTCTTCCCGCTCACCATGATTCCAGGCATGACGGGTGTGCTGTTCCGCGAGCTGGGTTGGATGATGTGCGTCATCATGACCGTCTCGACGACTTCGGCGCTGACGTTCACGCCAATGCTTTGCTCGCAGATGCTGCGTCTCAAGAAGCGTGAGAACGGGTTCAGCCGCTGGTACGATCACTTCATCGTGCGTGGTATGCTCGACAAGCTCGACCACTGGTATTCCAAGCGCATCAACTGGGCTGTGCGTCACCGCAAGACCATGGTAGGCATCATTATCCTCTTCTTCATTCTTTCGGTGATGCCTGCTGTAATGGGTCTGATTGGCACGGGCTTCTTCCCGCAGTCCGATTCGGGACGTATCTCCGTGAGGCTTGAGCTGCCTATCGGTACACGTCAGGCTCGTGCTGAGGAAATTGCCAACGAGCTGTCGAACCTTTGGATGAGCCGCTGGGGTACACCCGAGCAGAAGGTTCTCAAGGCTTGTAACTTCACTACAGGTCAGGCCGACACCGACAATATGTTTGCTTCGATGCAGGACAATGGCACCCACATCATTTCGTTCAACATCGCACTCTACAAGGTCAATGAGCGTAATCTGAAGTTGTCGATGTACGATGTCGGAAACATGATGCGCAAGGATCTCAAGAAATATCCCGAGCTTGTGAAGATTCAGGTCATTGAAGGTGGTCAGCGAGGCATGGGTGGCCAGACCACGGCCGACTTTGAAATCTACGGCTACGACCTTGCCTACACCGATTCGCTCACCAGCATGATGCAGCGTTATATGTCGGAGGTACGTGGCGTGAGTCAGATCAACATTTCCCGTCCTGCCCGTCAGCCCGAGGTGCAGGTCGATCTGGATCGTGGCAAGCTGGCTCGCTATGACCTCAATACTGCCACTGCCGGTGCTTTCCTCCGGTCGGCATTCAATGGCACTACTGCCTCCTATTTCCGCGAGGATGGCGAGGAGTACGACATCATTGTGCGTTACACTCCCGAGGTGCGCGAGGATGTCAAGACCATCGAGAATATTCTGTTGACTTCACCTACGGGTTCGGTGCGTGTCCGTGATATTGGTGAGGTCGTCGAGCGTGAGACGCTGCCTACCATCGAGCGTAAGGATCGTCAGCGCATCAACACCCTGTCGTGCGTCGTCAATGAGGATGAGTCCAACTTGGGTTCTGTCGTCAATGCCGGCAAGGACTATATCGAGGAGCTTCGCAATCAGGGTTACCTTTCGGGTGATGTCGATATTATGGTCAGCGGTTCGTATGAGGACCAGCAGGATTCCTTCCGCGACCTCGGCACCCTTGGTGCGCTTATCCTCATCATCGTGTTCATTGTCATGGCGGCACAGTTTGAGTCCTGGTCCGACCCGTTCATCATCATGCTCGTATCTATTCCGTTCACGATCACCGGCGTGATTCTCGCCCTCTGGATCACAGGTGTCGATCTCAACGTCATGTCGATGCTGGGCTGCATCATGCTGATAGGTATTGTGGTGAAGAATGGTATCGTGCTCATCGACTACATCCATCTGCTTCGCGAACGTGGCGAGAGTGTGATTTCCGCTGTCGTCCATGCCGGTCGCAGCCGTCTGCGTCCCGTACTGATGACTACGCTGACCACCATTCTCGGTATGGTCCCGATGGCTGTCGGCTCGGGTCAGGGTTCCGAAATGTGGCAACCTCTCGGCATCGCTATCATTGGCGGTCTGCTCGTCTCTACGATGATGACTCTGGTCGTTGTTCCTTCAATCTATTGTATCGTCCAGGGATTCAAGATCAATGCTTCTCGCCGCCAGTGGGCCAACCAGCTCGGCGTCGAGGCAGAATGGAACAAGAAGAAGCACACCTTCAGGCGTCATCGCAGGAAGTAAGCGTATCATAAACGATTCAAATACAACTATGAAAGGAATATTTATAGCTTTTGACCAGGCACACCGCGATGATGTCATTGCAAGCCTTGCCAGCTGTATGCAGCGCGGTTTCACGATGATACCCGATGCCACTGGCCGTGGCAGTAACACGGGTGAACCGCATCTGGGAAGCCATGCATGGCCTGGCACGAACAGTGCAATCATCACCATTTGTCCCGATGAACGTGTCGATACGATTCTCGACCGTCTGAAGAAAATCGATCACGATCGTCCGATGTTGGGTCTGCGTGCCTTCGTATTCCCTGTTGAGCAGGCCATCTGACGATTCATCCGCTTTCGCACTTCCGAAAGTGAAGTGAGATATGGGTCCGTAATCAGGCGAAAATCTGTAATGTGCAGGTTTTCGCCTGTTTTTTTATAGTTTTTGGTCGAAGAATTTGGTCGTTTCACAAAAAATCTCTATATTTGCCCCCAATAAAAGACGAATTCACATGTTATCTTGAAAATCTAATCATCTTATAATCATGTTTACAAGCGACAAGCAGCTCTATGTAGCGCATTCCTCCAATGGCCCTATCCACCTGATAGGGAAGATGTGTAACCGCCACGGTCTCATTGCAGGAGCCACGGGTACAGGCAAGACCGTTTCGCTGCAGGTAATGGCCGAGACGTTCAGCCAGGCCGGCGTGCCGTGCTTCATGGCCGACATGAAGGGCGACCTGAGCGGCATCAGTCAGACGGGTCAGATGTCGAGCTTCATCCAGAAGCGTTGCGGTGAGTTCGGTATCGACAATCCGCAGTTCCAGCCATGCCCCGTGCGATTCTGGGACGTCTTCGGCGAACAAGGCTATCCCATGCGCACCACCGTTTCGGCCATGGGTCCGCAGCTCCTGGCGCGCCTGCTTGGTCTCAACGAAACGCAGACGGGCGTGCTCAACATCGTGTTCCGTATTGCCGACGACAACAGCCTCCTGCTCATCGACATCAAGGACTTGCGCCTGATGCTCGACTTCTGCGGCAAGAATGCCTCGAAGCTCACCACCGAGTACGGCATGATGACGTCTGCCAGCATCGGTGCCATCCAACGTGCCATCATGACCCTCGAATCGGAAGGTGCCGAGCAGTTCTTCGGCGAACCTGCGTTCAACATCCAGGATCTCATCGCACAGGAGAATGGCCGTGGTGTCATGAACGTGCTTTGTGCCGACAAGCTCATGCTCAAGCCCAAGCTCTATTCCACCTTCCTCCTTTGGCTCATCACCGAGCTTTATGCTAACCTGCCTGAAGTGGGCGATCAGGAACTGCCCAAGCTGGTGTTCTTCTTCGACGAGGCGCACATGCTGTTCGAAGACACCTCCAAGGCACTTGTCGATAAGATCGAGCAGGTGATCCGTCTGGTGCGTTCGAAGGGTGTGGGCATTTACTTCATCTCGCAGTCGCCTACCGACATCCCGCAGGACATCCTCGGCCAGCTCGGCAACCGCATCCAGCACGCCCTGCGCGCCTATACCCCCAAGGATCAGAAGGCTGTGCGCACTGCTGCCGAGACGTTCCGCGCCAATCCCGAGTTCAACACAGCCGAGGTCATCATGGAACTGGGTACGGGCGAAGCCCTCGTCTCGTTCCTCGATGCCAAGGGTGCCCCGACGATGGTCGAGCGTGCGCGCATCCTTTTCCCGCTCAGTCAGATAGGTGCCATCACCGCAGGCCAGCGTCTCGACATCATGAATGCCGCGCCCGACCACATCAAGGAGTACAAGAACTACTTCGACCGCGAAAGTGCCTACGAGGTGCTCAGCGAAGTGCGCAAGGTTGCCGACGAACAGAAGGCTGCCGAAGAGCAGGCCAAGGCCGACGAGAAGGCGCGCAAGGAGGCCGAACGTGCAGCCAAGGCCGAGGAGAAGGAGCGCAAGGCTGCCGAGAAGAAGAAGTCGTCAGGCCTCTCGCGCACCATCTTCGGCACGCTCATCGGCGCAGTCACCGCCAGTGTGGCACGCAGCATCGGCAACAGTGTCGGCAACAGCGTCGGCAAGACCATCTCCGGCACTTCCAAGTCGAAGTCCTCCTCATCGAAGTCCAAGAAGAGCAGCTCCTCAGGCGACATCCTTGGCAAGGCCGCCAAGAGTGCCACCACCACTGCCACCCGCAAGATCACGCAGGAAATCCTCAAGGGACTCTTGAAGTAGCGGTTAAGAGAGGTTCGGTATTTCGGTATTTCGTAATTTCGGTATAACGGAATGTCGGAATACCGAAATTACGATAGCAAGAAATTAATCATTTCCTTTTATTCTATAACATAAAATCTTATGGAAAACATTCCCGTTGTCTTTTGGATCGTGCCCATCGCATCCATCGTCGCATTGGTGATGGCATGGGTATTTTTTCGCAGCATGATGAAGGCAGACGAGGGCACCCCTCGTATGCGTGAAATTGCAGAGTACGTCCGCAAGGGCGCTATGGCTTATCTGAAGCAGCAGTACAAGGTCGTACTCATCGTGTTCATCATCCTCGCCGTCATCTTCGCCATCATGGCCTACGGCTTCAATGCCCAGAACCCCTGGGTACCGTTCGCTTTCCTCACCGGAGGTTTCTTCAGCGGCTTGGCAGGCTTCTTCGGCATGAAGACCGCCACCTACGCTTCGGGCCGTACCGCCAATGCAGCACGCAAGGGACTCGACAGTGGCCTCAAGATCGCCTTCCGTTCGGGTGCCGTGATGGGTCTCACCGTAGTGGGCCTTGGCTTGCTCGACATCGCCATCTGGTTCCTTGTGCTCAACCAGTTCTATCATGGTGACTCTACATCGCTCATCACCATCACCACCACGATGCTGACCTTCGGCATGGGCGCATCCACGCAGGCTCTCTTTGCCCGTGTGGGTGGCGGCATCTACACCAAGGCTGCCGACGTGGGTGCCGACATCGTGGGCAAGGTCGAAGCCGATATTCCCGAGGATGACCCGCGCAACCCCGCCACCATCGCCGACAATGTGGGCGACAACGTAGGTGACGTGGCTGGCATGGGTGCCGACCTCTATGAGAGCTATTGCGGCTCGATACTCAGCACCGCTGCCCTGGGTGCCACGGCTTACGCCTATTCGGCTGGCGATATGCAGCTTCGTGCAGTCATCGCCCCGATGCTGATTGCTGCTGTGGGCGTGTTCCTCAGCCTGCTCGGTGTGTTCCTCGTTCGCACCAAGGAAGGTGCCACGATGAAGGATCTGCTCCATTCGCTTGGCGTAGGCACCAACACTGCAGCTGTCCTCATCGCCGTCTGCACCTTCGGCATTCTCTATGCCCTGGGCTTCGAGAACTGGTGGCAACTCAGCCTTTCGGTAATCAGTGGTTTGGCTGCTGGTGTCATCATCGGCCAGGCTACCGAATATTACACCTCTCAATCCTATTCGCCCACTAAGGAGATTTCCGCTGCCTCAAAGACGGGCTCTGCCACAGTCATCATCAAGGGCATCGGCACAGGCATGATTTCGACCTGCATCCCCATGCTCACCATCTCTGTGGCCATCTGCCTGAGCTACCTTTGCGCCAATGGCTTTGACTTCAGCATGAGTGCAGGCAGCATCCAGCTGGGTCTCTACGGCATAGGTATCGCCGCTGTCGGTATGCTTTCGACCCTCGGTATCACCCTCGCCACCGATGCCTACGGCCCCATTGCCGACAATGCGGGTGGCAACGCTGAGATGAGCGAACTGGGAGAGGAGGTGCGTCATCGCACTGATGCCCTCGATGCACTGGGCAACACCACAGCCGCCACGGGCAAGGGCTTTGCCATCGGTTCGGCTGCCCTCACCGCCCTCGCACTTTTAGCTTCGTATATCGAAGAGGTCAAGATTGCCATGGATCGTGTGGGCAAGACCATGACCGACGTGGCTGGCAACACCATCGAGGCAGGCAAAGCCAACATCCCCGACTTCATGAACTATTTCCAGGTGAACCTGATGAACCCCAAGGTGCTCGTCGGCATCTTCATCGGCGCCATGGCAGCGTTCCTCTTCTGCGGTCTTACCATGGGTGCCGTAGGTCGTGCAGCTGGCAAGATGGTCGAGGAGGTGCGTCGTCAATTCCGTGAGATCAAGGGCATCCTCGAAGGCAAGGGCACTCCCGACTACAGCCGTTGCGTCGAGATTTCGACCCTCGCTGCCCAGCATGAGATGATTGTGCCCGCCCTGCTCGCAATCATCATCCCCATCCTCGTAGGTCTGTTCCTCGGTGTGGCTGGTGTGCTTGGTCTGCTCGTCGGAGGTCTGTCTTCGGGCTTCACGCTCGCCGTCTTCATGTCGAATGCAGGTGGCGCATGGGACAATGCCAAGAAGTATGTCGAGGAAGGCAACTTCGGTGGCAAGGGTTCTGCTTGCCACAAGGCTACCATCGTGGGCGACACCGTGGGCGATCCGTTCAAGGATACTTCCGGTCCTTCGCTCAACATCCTCATCAAGCTGATGTCGATGGTCAGCATCGTCATGGCAGGTCTCACCATCGCATTCCTCTGATTCGACATCGCTGCCCCTGCATCTGCTGGGACTTTTACGGCAAAATAAATCACACAGCTTTCGCAGACGCGAAAGCTGTGTTGTGTTTTGAGTGAACCTGTTGAATGTTGCTTGTCCATTGTTGCTCTCTTTCCCGTTTTTTATAAGAAAAAACACTATCCCGCGCGAGATAGTGCTTTATGATGGAAAAGACGATAAATATCATTCGGTGATGAGCGTCCGAGCATTGGCGAGGGCTTCGGGCGTGATGTCGGAGCCACTGAGCATACGGGCAATCTCCTGAATACGCTGTTCGGACGTGAGCTGCTCGATGTGGGTGATAGTCTGCGTGTCGGTGTCAGCCTTGAAGACGCGGAAATGCTGGTTGCCCTTGCCAGCCACTTGCGGCAGGTGGGTGATGGTGATGACCTGCAGGTGACGGGAGAGCTCCTTCATGACGCTGCCCATGCGGTCAGCAATGTCGCCGGAAACACCCGTGTCGATTTCGTCGAAGATGATGGTGGGCAGGGTGCGTGCCGAAGCCACCAGGCTCTTGATGCCGAGCATGAGGCGGCTGATCTCACCGCCCGAAGCCACTTCGCCCGCAGGACGTAGAGGCTGGTTCTTGTTGGCTGAGAAGAGGAACTCGATGCGGTCGGAGCCCGTGGGGGAGAGGTGTGAGGAGTTTGAAGGGTTTGAGGAGTTTGAGGGGGTTGAGGAGTCTGAGGGGGTTGAGTGCAGAGGTGTGATGGAGACCTGGAAGCGGAGGTTGGGCATTCCGAGGTAGGTGACACGGGCGATGAGGTCCTTTTGCAGCTGTTGGGCTGCCCTCTTGCGGGTGTCGGTGAGGATGGCTGCCCGCTGGGTGGCTTGGGCGGTGAGCTTTCGTACCTCTTGCTCAAGTTCGAGAATCTCCTCGTTGCTGCCGTCGATGTGCTGGATGCGTTCGAAGAGCTTGTCGCGCAACTGGATGAGTTCCTCGACGGAGGTCTTTCCGTGCTTTTTCTGTAGCGATAAGAGGAGGCTGAGGCGGTCCTCAATCTGCTCGAGGCGCATCGGGTCGTAGATGATGTCCTCGGAGCGCCTGAACACTTCGCTGGCAATGTCCTTGAGGTCGATGTAGTCGCTTTCGAGTCGCTGTGCAATCTCGGCGATGTCGGGGTAAATGCGACTCAGTTCGTGGGCGCGCTGAGTGACGTCCTTGAGCACCTGCACCACGGCAAGGTCTTCGCCTTCGAGGTCATCGTACATTATGCTGAGACTGGCCTTGATGTCCTCGGCATTGCCAAGCAGATCGTGTTCGGCTTCGAGCTCAACCTGTTCGCCTTCGACAAGGTTGGCCTCGTCGAGCTGCGAGAACTGGAAGCGCAGGTAGTCGGCTTCCTGTGCATCGTGTTCGGCTTGCGCCTTTAGGGTCTTGAGTTTTGAGTCTTGGGTCTTGAGCTGGTCGTAGGCGGCGCGGTAGCTGGCATATTCGGCCTGGTTGTGGGCAAGGGCATCGACTACCGAGAGCTGGAATGCATCCTGCCCGAGCAGGAGGTTCTGATGTTGCGAATGGATGTCGATGAGGTGGCTGCCGAGCTCACGCAGGAGGGGCAGCTGCACGGGTGTGTCGTTGACGAAAGCGCGGCTCTTGCCTGTGGCGTAGATCTCGCGTCGGATGATGGTGGCGCTGGCGTCGTACTCGAGGTCGTTCTGGTCAAAGAAGCCTTCAAGGGCATAGGCCGAGATGTCGAACTGTGCCTCGATGATGCACTTGCTGGCTCCGCTGCGCACGGCCTTGGCATCGGCACGCTGGCCGAGGATGAGGCCGAGGGCGCCCATGATGATGGACTTGCCGGCTCCCGTCTCGCCAGTGATGACGGTGAGGCCTTGGCCTGGATGGAACTCCAGGTGATCGATGAGGGCGTAGTTCTCTATGGTCAGGAATTGAAGCATAAATTATTCCTTATATTCTTCCTTGATGGGGGCAAGCTGACGGGAGTAGGTGGGAAAGAGGTCGGAGAGGAGGTCGTAGATGGACTTCTTCTCGGTCATGGGAGCCTCGCTGTAGATGTTGACAAGTTCGTCCAGCTTGGCATTGATGAAGAGGGCGAGGAGCGGGGTCATGGCATCTGCAGAGCGAACGGCCTTGAGCTGCTCGAAGGTTGAGGAGACCTGGGAGCGTCCCTTATCGACCGATTGTGCCATCTGGTCGAGCCCCTGGCGATGGTAGTTGTACCACAGTTCGCGGAAGCCCTGCTGGTTGGGGTCGAGCAGAGCGGTGATGAGGGCGTGGCGGTTGGTCTTCGAGTCGAAAGCCTTCCATCCTTTGCTGTCGGACGACTGCATCTGGCTGACTATGCTCTCGCATTTGCGCAGATACTGCTCGCCGCCCAGGTTGCTGAATGAGTCGAAGTCGAGCCCAAGGACAAGATAGGCGTAGTAGGCGATGGTAGCTATGAGCTCGTTGTCGAGGTTGAACTCGTTGTAGGTGAGGTTCTCGCCTTCCTGATAAGGCAGGGTCACCACATCGTCGCGCCAGTTGATGAGAATGGTCTGATAGGTGGCGTTGAAGACGGGACGTCGAGCCTGGACGGTGATGGAAACCTTATAGACATCGGACTGCACGACTTCGTTGACGGTGATGGCAAAGGAGCAGGTGATCTTCTCGATGGTGGCGAATTGTGCGCCCGTCCACTGCTGACTGTTGATGAACTCTTCGAGGCTCTCCTTGAGCGTCTCGAAGCGAGGACGCAGCGAGGCATCGATCTGCTGCGTGTTGATGGTCACCGTAGCGTTGAGCTCCTGGGCGTAGCCTCTCACTGACCCTCCACAATAGGGAAGGAGTAGGAGCACGAAGATACCGATAATCTTATAAAGTGGTTTCATTTTATATCTCACACAGATATCGCGGAAATGTTTTGATGGGTCTGGCTTTATATCTCACACAGATGTCACAGATAACACAAATTATTTGTTAGGCTTCAGATCGTGACACATTATTATCTGTGTCAATCTGTGTGATCTGTGTGGCTTATGCTTCGTTTTATTTGTCACACAGAAAATACGGAACTCACAGATATATATATATAGACCTTACCCTTTCTGTGAGTTCCGTGAGTTCTGTGTGACCTTTCAACTCTTCTTCATCATGCCCAGCTTGATCTGTGTGAGCACGTGCTTGGCGGAAAGGGCAAAGTCGCCGTTCATCATCCAGGAGTAGTAGCTGGGGTCTCTGGTCAATACCTCGGTGACGGGGTGACCCTTGTACTTGCCGAAGTTGAAGACAGGGCGATCCTTGTCGTCATAGACCATAGTTCCCATGGGATCGACGTTGCGGTTCATGCGTGTAAAGTCCTGCAGCCAGTCCACATCGTTCTCCAGATCGTCGTAACGGTCGAGTTGGGCCTGGAGCACCTCGTAGGTGGCGCGGATGTCGCAATCGGCAGAATGGGCGCCGTCGAGCTCCTTGCCGCAATAGAAGCGGTAGGCGGCGACGAGGGTGCGTGGCTCCTTCTTGTAGAAGATGTTCTGCACATCGATGAACCTGACCTTGCTGATGTCGTATTTGACACCCGCACGCAGAAACTCCTCGACGAGCAGGGGGACGTCGAAACGGTTGGAGTTGTAGCCTGCCACGTCGCAGCCCTTGAAGATCTGCTCAAGTCGGCCTGCCATCTGCTTGAACGTGGGCTTGTCGGCCACCATCTCGTCGGTGATGTGGTGGATGGCCGAGGCCTGTTCGGGAATGTGCATCCCGGGGTTGATGAAGAAATTGCCCTGCTCTTCGCTGCCGTTGGGCATGACCTTGATGTAGCCCAGTTGGACGATGCGGTCTTGAGTGACACTGATGCCCGTGGTCTCAAGGTCGAAGAAGATGAGCGGTTTCTTGAGATTAAGTTTCATGAGAGGGATGAAGACTTAGAAATCGGTGAGCATCATCGGCATGATGAGCATGAGGAGCTTTTCTCCCTCGTTGTTCTGTACGGGAGCCACCAGACCGGCGCGGGCGGGGTCGGAGAGCAACATCTCGATATCCTGCGCAGTGATGGTGTTGAGGATCTCGATGAGGAAGTTGGCACGGAAACCGATGCTCATGGGTGTGCCCTCGTAGGAGCAGGTGAGCGTCTCGGTGCCTGAGGTGGAGTAATCGACATCCTGGGCAGAGATGGTGAGGCTGCTGGCTTCGAGGTCGAACTTGACCTGGTTGGTGGCACTATTGGCGAAGACGGCGATGCGACGCAGGGCAGAGAGGAACGACTGGCGGTCGATGGTGAGGCGGTTGTTGTTGTTCTTGGGGATTACCACCTCGTAGCGCGGATAGCGGCCTTCGATGAGGGTGCAGATGAGTTCATAGTCGCCGAGTTGGAAACGCGCACTCTTGGAGTCGAAGCTGACAGTGCAGAGGAGCTGGTCCTTCGAGATGATGTTCTTGAGGAGGTTGGCAGGCTTCTTGGGCAGGATGAAGTTGGCCTCAAATCCTGGCGCGGTGGTCTCGTTGATGAGGCGGACGAGCTTCTTGGAGTCGGAGGCTACAAAGATGAGGCGGTCTGCCTTGATGTCGAAGTAGATGCCGTTCATGACGGGACGAAGCTCGTCCTCGGCAGTGGCGAAGAGGGTGCTCTGAATGCCGTTGAGGAGCGCCTGGGCGTTGACGTCGAACGAGCAGGTGTTTTCTTCGAGTGCCTTGACACGCGGATATTCCTCGGCATTGCCGCCGATGAAGTTGTACTTGCCATTGGCGTAGCTGACGATGACCTCATAGTTGCCGTTATCGACCTCGATGGTGAGCTGCTGCTGGGGCATCTCCTTGAGGGGATCCATGATGGTCTTGGCGGGGACGACGAAGGAACCGTTGCCCTCGACGGACTGGATGGCGATGGAGGTAATCATGGTGGTGCTGCCATCGCTGGCGGTAACTGTCAGCCTCTCCTCACCGATGTCGAAACGGAAATTGTCGAGGATGGGCATGGGGTTCTTGCTGAGCAGCACGCGGCTGATGGCTGTCAGATGACTCATGAGGTCGGAACTGAGAACTTCGAATTTCATACTATTTCTAAAAGCTTTTAAGGGTAGTAAAAGGGTAATTAAAGGGTAGTTAAAAGGTAGTAAAAGGGTAATTATGGGTAGTAAAAGGGTAATTATGGGTAGTAAAAGGGACGTTAGTGCAATGGGGTGATAACTATCCTTTTGGACCTTTCATTTCCCTTGTTTGTTATATAATTATCGGGCAAATATCGGTATTTTTTGCGAAAGTACCAAATATTTGCCCGAAAAAATGCAATTTTTAGACGAATTAGTCCGTAAATCACCCGATAGAGTGATTCATCGACCGCTCATAGAGGTCAAATGGAGGAGATAATTTCCTTGACGTAAGGCCAGAACTTGGCAACCGAAGAGATTGAGAGCTTCTCTTCGGGCGAGTGGATGGCAACCATTGTCGGGCCTACGCTGACCATGTCGAGCCAAGGATACTTGGTGAGGAACAGGCCCGTCTCGAGTCCGGCGTGGATGGCTGTCGTCTCGGGTTCGGAGCCAAATACCTTGCGGTAGGCGGCTTCGGTGATCTTGACCATGCGGCTGTTGGGGTTGGGAGCCCAACCTGGGTATCCCTGTCCCTGGGTGACTTCGGCGCCTGCAAGGTCGAAGACGGTCTTGACCATCTGAGCGATCATGCGCTTCTGACTCTCGACGCTGGATCGCTGGCTTGTCTCGACGCGGATGGTGCCTGGCTCGACGATCTTGACAGAGGCGAGGTTGGTGGACGTTTCGACGAGTCCGGGCATGGAGTGGCTCATGCCGATGACGCCGTGGGGCGCAGCGATGAGTGCCTGGATGAGGCGGCAGGCTACGGTGGGGTCGATGACCTCGGCGGGTGTGTCGGCAGTCTCGATTGTCATCTTGAACGATGGCTCGACACCTGCCACTTCGGCTTCGACGGTGGCAGCAAAGTTGTTGAGGTCAGCCACGAGCTGGTCGCGACGTGCGGCGGGCACACCGATGATGGCGTAAGCCTCGCGCGCGATGGCATTGCGGAGGTTGCCTCCGTGGATGTCGGCAAGCAGCAGACCGGGCTGGGTGGAGAGGAAGCGTGCGAGCAACTTGTTGGCATTGGCACGTCCGAGGTGGATGTCGCCGCCCGAGTGGCCGCCGAGAAGTCCGCCCACGCAGACACGGGCGAAATAGTATTCGGCGGGAGCAGGCTGCTTGGTGTAGTGCCAGAGGGCAACGGTGTCCATGCCGCCGGCGCAACCGATGAAGATCTGGTTCTCAAGGTCGGAGTCGAGGTTGAGCAGAAGTTTGCCGTTCATGAAGCCTTCGCTGAGCAGGTTGGCGCCCGTCATGCCTGTTTCCTCGTCGTATGTGCAGAGGAATTCGAGGGGTCCGTGCTCGTAGGTGGTGTCGGTCATGGCGGCGAGCGAGAGGGCGATGCCTGCGCCATCGTCAGCGCCGAGGGTGGTGCCGTTGGCCTTCACCCAGTCGCCGTCGATATAGGTTTCGAGCGGGTCGTTCTCGAAGTCGTGCGTGATGTTGGAGTTCTTCTCGCACACCATGTCCATGTGTGCCTGCATGACGAGCGTCTCGCGGTCCTCGCGGCCTGGGGTGGCAGGGCAGCTGATGAGTACGTTGCCGGTCTCATCGACCTTGCACTGGAGGTTGTGCTCTTTGGCAAAGTTGACAAGCCATGCACGGATCTTGCCTTCCTTCTTGCTCGGACGAGGCACTTTGGTGATGGCATCGAAGATTTCCCAAAAGATTCTTGGTTCAAGATTCTTGATTTCCATAGTTTGAATTGTGTTGAAAAATTAGAGGTTTTATGTCGAATTTTGTTTCGTTGAAGTGCAAATCAGTAATAATAATTGTTAAAAGTGGTGAAGATGTATGACTTTTTCCTAAAATCGAGACCAAAAATGGCGGATTGATTAGGAAATTTTGTATCTTTGCAACCGCTATTCGCAAAGTTTGAGGAGAAGGACTCCTCATTGAACTGTTTGCGGGTGCAAAGATACGAAAAATGTGGCAAACTATTCTAATTTCGGTCGGAATTCTTTTAATATCTTTTGTTTTTTTAGCAATTAAGGTATTATTTGTGAAAAATGGCACGTTTCCGAAGACGCATGTGAGCCAATCGAAGGCGATGCGTGAGAAGGGAATCCACTGTGTGCAGACGCAGGATTACGAGGAGCGCCACAAGCAGGGTCTCTATGGTGATGGCCCTAAGCCTACGAGTAGATTACAAGAGAAAAATAAATAATAACTTTAATATTGTATATGAAAAAAATCTTTACTGTCGCTTCTGCCTTGATTATGGCGGGAGTTATCGTCGGAGGAATGTCTTCCTGCGTCAAGTCGAACAATGCCGATGCCGCCAAGGTAGCCGGCGGTACGCTCACCGAGGGTGAGTCTTTGCCTATTGCCTTTATCCAGGCAGATTCGCTTTACAACAACTACCAGCTCCAGATTGACCTTACCCAGGACCTTGTGCAGAAGAAGGCACAGGCTGAGGATCAGGTGAACAAGCAGATGGCTTCGTTCCAGAAGGAGTACCAGGACTTCATGCAGAAGGTGCAGACCAATTCGTTTATCGGTGGACAGGCCCGCATGGAATCCGAGCAGCGTCGCCTTCAGCAGAAGCAGGCAACCATCGAGCAGCATGCCAATGCCTTGCAGCAGGATCTTGCCCTGCTCCAGAGCCAGGCTTTCGACCGTGTGAACGATTCCATCCAGGCAGTGCTGAAGGAATACAACAAGGACAAGAACTTCGAGGTGATCTACAGCAGTGTTCCCAATACGACTGTTTTCTTCGTGAAAGCTAAGTACGACATCACTCAGGATGTGCTCGACCTCCTCAACAAGCGTTATGCTGAGGGCAAGAAGAGCGAGTGATCAATTAACAATTAATAAATTAACAATTGTTGGTTGGTCCCGAAAAGATATAATTAAGGCGTCGCGGTTGCGGCGCCTTTTTTTATCACGAATTATCGAATTAGCAATTTTTGTGGAGATTCTTTTTTATCAAGAATTAGAGAATTTGATTTGTCGAGCGTAATAATAATTCGCTAATTCGTGATAGAGAAGAGATTCGTGATAGAAGGAATTCGAGATCACTTCGTGTCGGGAGCTTCATCGATGAGTTCGAGGAACTGGTCGAGCTGGGGAGTGATGATGATCTGCGTGCGGCGATTGCGAGCGCGACCGGCTTCGGTGTCGTTCGATTCGAGCGGATTGTACTCGCCGCGACCGCCGGCAGTCAGACGATTGGGATTGACACCATACTGGTTCTGAAGGGCCTGAACGACGCTGGAGGCACGGAGGCAGGAGAGGTCCCAGTTGTTGCGGATATTCTCGCGGCTGATGGGCACATTGTCGGTGTTGCCTTCGATGAGCACTTCATAGTCCTTGTAGTCGGTGATGATCTTGGCAATCTTGCTGAGTGTCTGACCGGCCTTGTCGGAAATCTCATACGAGCCTGTGCGATAGAGCATGTTGTCGTTGAGCGAGATATAGACGACACCCTTCAGCACCTGGACATCGACATCCTTGAGCTCCTCCTTCGAGAGGGAACGGGTGAGGTTGTTGGTGAGAACGATGTTGAGCGAATCGCTCTTCGACTTGGCATCGGTGAGCTGCTTGATGTACTTGTTGGAGGCATTGATCTCATCGACGAGCTTGGAGATGTTGGTGCCCGACTGGTTTATACTCTTGTCGAGCGAAGCCTGGAGGGACTGGTACTGGTCGAGGAGCCTGGCGTTGTTGGCGCGAGCCTCTTCCAGGCGCTCTTCGATGCTCTTGCTGCTCGTTTCGCAGGTGGCAAGGGCAATCTTTGCATCGTTAAACTGACTCATCAGGAGGTCATAGTCATCTTGTAGCTCCGAGTACTTCTTCTGTGTAACGCAACTGCTGCTGAGCAGAGCCAAGGCTGCCACGAGGGCAGCGGACATTAGTTTCTGTTTCATTGTTTAAAAATTACAAATTGTTTTTAGGGGTCTTTTGTTTTTTCTTTTTGACAAGGGAAGCTGCCAAGGGTTTAAAATGGTCGAGGTTAATGTCGCGCAAGAGGATTGACTGACCCTGTTGGATTGCCGCTTGGCGCATTGCCTCGCAGGCCCTGTATTCTTTGGGGAAGTATTTTGAATAGTTGATCTTCAAGAGGTTTTCGCCGTCGGAAGCCAGCAGCTCGAAGAGTGCGGCGATGGAGAGCTTGTCGGTCTCCTTGCCGGGTATCCAGTTGTTGAGCTTGTTCTTGTTGGTGGGATATGCTTCGCGAATGACGTTGATGTCGGCGAGCTGGCGGATGAGGCTACCCGTCAGACGGGCAGGCAGCTTGAGCGCCTGTCCTACCTCCTCGGTGGTGGGAGCAGGCACCTCGTTGGCGAACCTGTTGTAGATGATGCCTGCCACGAGGACGAGGAGGAAGTCGCGATCCTGGCGCGAGAGTCTCTCTTCGACATTCTCGAAATTGTAGTTCTGGATGTTCTGCGAGGCGTATGACAGCTCGGCGCCATAGAGGCAGATGATCCACGACATCTGCACCCAGAGCAGGAGGAGCGGTAGTGCAGCAAACGAGCCGTAGATGGCGTTGTACTTGCTGACCCATATCTGTCCGTGGATATAGAGCCACTGGAAGAGGAGAAACGCCGAGCCGGCAATGACAGCCGCTGCAAAGGCATTGAGAAAACGCACCTTGCAGTTGGGGATGACGATATAGATGAACGTCAGGAGCAGGATGGTGAAGACGGAGGGAATGCAGCGGAGGATGGTGAGCAGGGTCTGACTGAGCACGTAGTCGTACATGTCAGTCAAGATGTAGGTCTGGAGGAAGAGCTGCGTTCCTGAGCTGATGGCGAGGAAGGTGGGGACGAGGAAGATGATGCTGAGGTAGTCGGTGATGCGGCGAATGGTGCTGCGACCGTCCTTCACCTGCCATATCCCGTTGAAGACATCCTCGATGTTGCTGATGAGCGAATAGATGACCCAGAGCAGGAGGACTATGCCGATGCCGATGATGATGCTTGAGGTGGCGCGTTCGAGGTACCTCTCGGCAAAGTTGTTGATATAATCGATAACCTCGACTTGGCCGGGGAAGGCGTCGGTAATGAGGTTGTAGAACATCTCCTGCATACCGAAGCCTCGGCCTATGCCGAGGGCAAGCGCCACGGTGGGGACGAGAGCGAGCAGCGTATAGTAGGTGAGCGCCGAGGCACGCTCCATGATGCGATGAGCGAGGAAGAAGCGTATGGACAAATAGACCGCCTTGAAGATGTTCATCAGCCAAAGGTAGGTGCCACGGACGTCTTCGTTCGTGTAACTCCAGATGTCGTGCTTCAGAAACCTCCAGAAGAGGCGGATGCGCCAGAAGATCTCGTTCATGTCATTAGGATGTCCCGAATTATCGGATTGAACGTCAACAATCGCTCATTCCCCAATTCGGGATATAGGGAAATGGAACTACTTCTTGAGTGCGATAGAGCCGCGGCCTATCATGTTGCCATCGGCATAGATTTCCACGCGATAGGTGCCTGCATCGAGGGCCTCGCCGCGTTTGTAGAACATGGTTACCGGAGTCTCTTCACCTCCGAATTCGATGGTTTTGCGAGCCGAGTAGTCGAGCTTTGCGTTCTCGTACTTGAACTTGCCGCTCTGTCCGTTGGTGAGAACTTCGTCGCTGGGACGCAGGATGCGCAGATAGATGTCCTTCTCGCCGGTCTGTGCGGTGACGTTGGCAGCGATGGTGAAGTTTATCTGGAACTTGGCGAGCTTATCGACGCGGTTGCGTTTCTCGACCTTGTCCTTGCGGTCGAGGGCTGTTACGGAGACGTTGGTGGCAGCGAGCTGAGCGGCCACGGTGACCTGCTTGGTGAGGGTCTCGTTCTGCTGACGCACCTGCTGATTTTGCTGCTGCACTGAGCGCATGTCGCTGCGAATCTGCTGGTTTTCGGCCACGAGGGCATCGTTGACCTTGTTGAGCGAATCGACCTGTGCGACATAGTAGCGGAGAACGCCGCGTACCGTCTCGAGTTCCTTCTTGAGGGCGGCAATGCGGCGGGCATCCTGTGCCTTGGTCTGGCGCAGTTCCTCGACGAGGCGCTGTATCTTGATGCGCTGATCCTCGAGTTTCTGTTCGAGCGAGTCGTTGTTGACCTGCAGCTTGTAGCCTTCGTACTGGATGGCGAGCTGGGTGTATTCATCTTCGAGCTGTTCCTTTTCGAGCGCAAAGCCCTCGGTGAGCTCTTCGATGGTCTGCTGTTGACGCCAGATGTAATAGCCACCACCGCCCAGCAAGGCAAGGAGGACGATGGCAGCGGCAATGATAATAACCTTATTCTTCATATTTGTCTTGATGTTTTTCGGACTGATGGGCTATTCGCGCATAGCGAAGGGCACAAATGCGGCGCAAAGGTACGTATTTTTTGTGAAATACGGGTCAATTGACTGCAACTTTTTTAAATATTGCAGATTTTTTTGCCTTTTGTTTGTTTTTATTCACAAAAAGCGCTATCTTTGCGCCGTTATTTTATTTAATAAGGTATAAATTTGGCACAAGAAGAAAATAATGGCCGCAAGAGCCAATGGGGCTACTTCGGCAAAATGGTAGGACTCTCGATATTGGGTATCATCGTTGCCACGGTGGCTGTCTTGACGTGTCTTTCGCTTTGGATGAACTCCTACACGCATCACAACGAGCGTGTCGAAGTTCCCCGTTTGGCGGGCATCCCTGCTCCCGAAGCCGAGCGTATTCTCGACAATGCCGGACTGAAATCGATGATTATCGATTCGGTCTATGCTAACATTCAGCCGGGTGCTGTGGTTGAGCAGCTGCCGACCGCAGGCCTTCCTGTCAAGAAGGGACGTATCGTCTATCTCACCATCAATGCCCTTGGCGTACGCATGGTGAAGATGCAGGAGGTGCGCGAGGGCGGCAGTCGTCAGGCGCTCTCGACACTGCGTTCGCTGGGATTTGTGGTCGATTCGGTGAGGCAGGTGCCTTCTGAGATGCACGACCTGGTGCTCAGCGTTACTTCTGGTGAGGAAGAGATGGTGCCGGGGGCTGAATATCCCTTTGGGACGCACGTCGTGATTTCGGTGGGCAACAGCAATCTGGAACTGGAACCCGAGAACGAAGAATCCGAGGAGCAATGGCTGGAATAACCGAGGATAAAGGACAGGAGGAACTGTTCGAGCACTTCCGATTCGTTGCCGACAGAGGTCAGGGGCCGTTGCGTGTCGATAAGTTTCTGGTGGATCGTATCGTAGGCACCAGTCGCAACCGCATCCAGAATGCTGCCGATGGCGGATTTATCCTTGTCAACGGCAAACCCGAGAAGTCGAACTACAAGGTTCGTCCCGGCGACGTGGTGCAGGTCATGATGGATCGCCCGCGTCATTCCACCGAGATTTTACCCGAAGACATCCCGCTCGACATCGTTTATGAGGACGATGATTTGCTGGTGGTGAACAAGCCTGCCGGCATGGTGGTTCACCCTGGGCATGGTAATTATACCGGGACGCTGGTCAATGCCCTCGCATGGCATTTCCTACAGGAAGGCATAGAGCTTGACTTGGCTGGAGAGGCCGAAGATGGCGAGGATGCCGAAGAAGGAGCTGAGGCGAGCGAAGCAGGGCAGAAGCCCGACTTCCAGAAGCGCTTGGGGCTGGTGCATCGCATCGACAAGGAGACCTCCGGCCTGTTGGTGATTGCCAAGAACGAAGATGCAGGCACTTCGCTCAGCCGACAGTTCTTCCACAAGACGACACGTCGCCTCTACACTGCCCTGGTTTGGGGATATGTGGACCAGGATGAAGGAACCGTTGTGGGGAATATCGGGCGCAACAAGCGCGACCGTACCCTGATGGAATACTATCCTGAAGGAAGCGAAGAGGGCAAGCCCGCCGTCACACATTATCGTGTGATGGAGCGACTGGGGTACGTCACGCTGGTGGAGTGCCGGCTTGAAACCGGACGAACGCACCAGATACGTGTCCACATGAAACACGCGGGGCACACGCTCTTCAACGACAAGACATACGGAGGTGACCAGATTCTGAAAGGCACCACCTTCGCGAAATATTCGCAGTTCGTGCGTAACTGCTTCGACATCTGTCCGCGACAGGCATTACATGCCGGGACGCTCGGATTCCGCCACCCCCGCACAGGCGAGGAGATGGACTTCGAGGCCCCATTACCCGCCGACATGGCCCGACTCGTCGAAAAGTGGCGGGAATATGTTAGTAACAGAAACTATTGATGAAAAAAATAGCTATTGTGGCTGGAGGTGACTCCAGCGAATATGTGGTTTCGCTCCGCAGTGCCCAGGGCATTTGGAGCTTCGTGGACCACAACAAATACGAAACGAGTATCATCGTCATCAGGGGCACCGAATGGAAAATGGTGCAGTATGACGGCCAGCAGTACGACTGGGACAGGACATGGCCTGTCGATCGTGAGGACTTTTCGGTGGTGAAGGACGGGGTGAAGCTCACCTTCGACTTCGCCTATATCATCATCCACGGCACTCCAGGCGAAAATGGCATCCTGCAGGGATATTTCGACATGATACGTATGCCCTACAGCTGCTGCGGCGTGCTGGCAGCGTCTCTTACTTGTTCGAAATATACTTGCAATCGTTATCTTTCGACCTTCGGCATCCCCGTTGCCAAGAGCATCCTGCTGCGTGCAGGTGAGGAAGTGGGTACTGAGCAGTGTGTCAGCGAACTGGGTCTCCCCGTCTTTGTCAAGCCCAATGCCGGAGGCTCGTCGTATGCCACCACCAAGGTGAAGACTCCAGAGGAGCTGCAGCCCGCCATTGCAGCAGCCAAACGGGAAGCGACAGGCGAGGTTATCATCGAAAGTTTTATGCAAGGCACCGAGGTTACCTGCGGATGCTATACCTCCCGCAACGGACTGAGTGCCTTGCCGATCACGGAAGTCGTCTCGAAGAAGGAGTTCTTCGATGTCGATGCAAAATATAATGGCGCAGTGGAGGAGATAACTCCTGCACGCATTTCTGACGAAATGACCCAGAAGATACAAGCGTTGACCAGGCGAATCTATGGATATGTAGGCGCCAAGGGTATCATCCGTGTTGATTACATCATCATCGGCGACACCCCGCATCTTCTGGAAGTCAACACGACTCCTGGCATGACGGCCACCTCGTTTATCCCACAGGAGGTTAGAGCAGCTGGTCTTGACATCTCGGATGTCATGGATGACGTAATTACGTTTGGATCTTTATAATTTAATTGTAATCCTACAAGCATTATGGCAGAATACAATTTTGATGACATTCGTTGCTACAACGATGAAGACATTCCTTCGAAGCTCTGGCCACTGGCCGATCGTCCCGAAATATTGGGCGCCATCAAGGCCGGATTCCCAGATGTCGATCTGGAGCAGATGAAAGCACTCATCCGGAACTGCAAGACGGTGAAGGATTTTCAAACCAAGGTAATCATTTTCATCCTCGATATGTTGTGCAAAAAGTGCACCGACGGCGTGGAGGCTTATGGCATTGACCAGATTGACCCCACCAATGGGCACCTCTTTGTGACCAACCATCGGGACATCGTGCTCGATTCGGCGCTGCTCAACGTCCTGCTTGCCAAGAGCGGCAGGGAGACTTCCGAGATTGCCATCGGAAACAACCTGTTTGCTGCCCCATGGATTGAGGATCTTGTCAGGATGAACAAGAGTTTCGTTGTGCGTCGTGACCTTACTGGCCGACAGTTGCTCGAGTCGTCGATCAAGATGTCGTCCTATATCCATCAGGAGATTGTTGAGAAGAAGCGCTCCGTGTGGATGGCACAGCGTGAAGGACGTTCGAAGGACAACTCCGACAATACCCAGGCTTCGGTCATCAAGATGCTTTCGCTGGGAGGCAAGAGCAAGGATCACATGCAGAACGTCCGTGCGCTGCACACCATCCCTGTTGCCATCAGCTATGAGTATGACCCCTGTGACTACCTCAAGGCGGCCGAGTTCCAGCTCAAGCGCGATAATCCTGCATGGAAGAAGACCAAGGCCGACGACGTGAAGAGCATGGCAACGGGCATGATGGGCTACAAGGGCCGCATCCGCTATACCTTCACCTCGGAGCTAAATGGTGTCTTCGACCAGTATCCCTGGATCAACGACAGGAACGCACAGGTCAACTGCGTCTGCGAGACCATCGACAAAATGCTGCACGAGGCAATGGTGCTCTTCCCGATCAACTATGTGGCATACGACCTCAAATATCAGACCGATCGCTACAAGAAGATGTATAATGAAGCTGAGAAGAACAAGGTAATTTCCTATCTGAACGAACAGCTCGCCAAGATTGACATTCCTAACCGCGATGAGGCTTATCTGTGGGATATGCTGCTCACCATGTACAGCAATCCTGTATTTAACAAGGAAAAGCTTATCAGAGAACAGGATACGACCTTTGTCCCTATGACTTAACACTTGCATATCATGGATGAACTGATTGTCAATGAGCTCATCGAGGAGCTTATCAAACTGAGTTTTGCCGAGGATATCGGCGATGGAGACCACACCACGCTCTGCTGCATCCCTGCCGATGCTATCGGCAAGCAGAAACTCCTGATTAAGGAGGAGGGCATTCTGGCCGGTGTCGATATTGCCCGACGTGTGTTCAATGCTTTTGATCCTGAACTCAAGATGGAGGTCTTCATGCAGGATGGTACGCATGTCGTGCCGGGTGATGTGCCATTCGTCGTGACGGGCAAGGAGCAGAGCCTGCTACAGACCGAGCGTCTGATGCTCAACATCATGCAGCGCATGAGCGGTATTGCCACCATGACGGCCCGCTACGTCAAGGCTTTGGAAGGCACAGGCACCAAGGTGCTCGACACCCGCAAGACAACTCCCGGTATGCGCATCCTCGAAAAGATGGCGGTCAAGATCGGCGGCGGTTGCAACCATCGCATCGGCCTGTTCGACATGATTCTGCTCAAGGACAATCATGTCGATTTCGCTGGCGGCATCCACAATGCCATCAGCCGTGCCAAGCAGTACTGCAAGGAGAAGGGAAAGAATCTCAAGATCGAGGTGGAGGTGCGCAATTTCACGGAACTTGATGAAGCATTGGCCGAGGGTGTGGATCGCATCATGTTCGACAACTTCACCCCCGAAGATACTGCCAAGGCTGTGCAGATTGTCAATCATCGCTGCGAGACGGAGTCGTCTGGCGGCATTACCTACGACACGATGCTGCCATACGCCAATGCCGGTGTCGATTATATCTCGTTCGGCGCCCTGACCCATTCGGTGAAGGGTCTCGACATGTCGTTCAAGGCGGTGAAGTGAGATGATGAAGCCATTTTTGTTTTTCGTCGCAAGGGTGTTGGTTTTGGCGCTTATTGCGGCATGTTTCGACCAGCTCATTTCTCGTTTCCACGCAGATTTTGTTGATGCTTTGCTTGAATTCATCGTTGCATTTGCTCTTGTAGAGGGCTCGATTCTTTTGTTTCGGAGATTGCGCGGCAAAATGAGGTGCTATAGACTTTATTGTATTGGGGCTCATCCTTTTAGGATGGGCCTCTTGCTTTTGTTTCGCAACGTCGTAGCATTCGAGACATTTTATTTTGTATGTAATGCGTTATTTTGCCGTTTAAAGTTGCTTTTTTGTAAAAAAATGAAGAAATAATCAAGAATTTACATCATTATTTTTCTTTTTATGAGGATATTTCGAAAAAAGTCTGTATTTTTGCAGTCACTTTTCGTGTATTGTGTTAATTTGGTTAGTTTTTACGACAAAATGAAGATTCAACTTAGAAGTGCTCAGACCAACGAAGGCCGCAGGATGGCTGGTGCCCGTGCCTTGTGGGTAGCCAACGGAATGAAGCGTGAAATGTTTGGCAAGCCAGTTATCGCCATCGTCAACTCCTTTACCCAGTTTGTGCCGGGTCATACCCATCTGCACGAAATTGGCCAGATTGTGAAGGCTGAAATCGAGAAACTCGGCTGCTATGCGGCTGAGTTCAATACAATAGCTGTCGATGACGGCATCGCCATGGGGCATGACGGTATGCTGTATTCCCTTCCTTCGCGCGACATCATTGCCGACTCGGTGGAGTATATGGTGAATGCACACAAGGCCGATGCGATGATCTGCATTTCGAACTGTGACAAGGTGACTCCAGGTATGCTGATGGCTGCCATGCGTCTCAACATTCCTGCCGTCTTCTGCAGTGGAGGCCCTATGGAGGCTGGCAAGTGGCGTGGCGAGAATGCCGACCTCATCACCGCCATGGTGAAGGGTGCCGACCCTTCGGTGACCGACGAGGAGATGGCAGAGATTGAAGGCTGTGCATGCCCTGGGTGCGGTTCATGCTCTGGTATGTTTACTGCCAATTCGATGAATTCTCTGACCGAAGCCATCGGACTCTCTCTGCCTGGCAACGGCTCTATACTGGCCACTCACGTGAACCGCATCCAACTCTTCAAGGATGCAGCACGGCTGATAGTCAAGAACGCATTGAAATATTATGAGGAGGGAGACGAGAGCGTGTTGCCACGCAGCATCGCCACACGTGCAGCATTCCTCAATGCCATGACGCTCGACATCGCTATGGGTGGCTCTTCGAACACAGTGCTTCACCTCCTTGCTGTAGCGCAGGAGGGTGGCGTCGATTTCGAGATGAAGGACATCGACCGCCTAAGCCGCGTAGTGCCTTGCCTTTGCAAACTTGCTCCCAATACACAGAAGTATTCGGTGCAGGAGGAGAATCGTGCAGGTGGCATCCTCGGCATCCTCGGTGAACTTGCCAAGGGCAATCTGCTCGACCTTAGCTGCAAGCGTATCAATGGTGCAACACTCGGTGAAGACATCGAAAAGTATTCCATCCTCAAGGAGAACATCGACCCCGAGGCCAGTCGCATCTATCACAGTGCTCCAGCCGGAAAGTTCTCGATCAAGATGGGTTCGCAGAATGCACAGTGGGAGACGCTCGACACCGATCGTGCCAATGGCTGTATCCGCGACATCGAACATGCCTACACCAAGGATGGAGGCCTGGCTGTGCTTTTCGGCAACATCGCAAAGGATGGTTGCGTCGTCAAGACGGCTGGCGTGGCTCCCGAGCTCTGGCATTTCGAAGGTCCTGCCGTGTGCTTCGATTCCCAGGAGGATGCTTGCGAAGGCATCCTTGGCGGCAAGGTCAAGAAAGGCGACTGCGTTGTCATCACTCATGAAGGCCCTAAGGGAGGCCCAGGTATGCAGGAGATGCTCTACCCGACTTCTTACATTAAGTCGATGCATCTGGGCAAGGAATGTGCGCTCATCACCGATGGACGATTCTCAGGCGGCACATCGGGCCTTTCCATCGGACACATCAGCCCTGAAGCAGCCGCAGGTGGCAGCATCGGAAAGATCAAGGACGGCGACATCATCGTCATTGATATTCCCACACGCTCGATCAACGTGAAGCTCAGTGACGAGGAACTGGCTGCTCGTCCGCAGCAGCCCCTGAAGCGTCATCGTGTGGTCAGCAAGGCATTGCGCGCCTACGCCCAGTCAGTATCTTCAGCCGACAAGGGCGGTGTGCGTATCATCGATTAATACTTGCCAATCACGATTAATACGTGTTTATCACGTTTAATAAAGATAAAAAACAGAAACAACCCATAGAATGTCAGAAAGAATATCTGGTGCTGAAGCGCTGATGCGCAGCCTCGAGGATCAGGGTGTCACCATACTCTTTGGTTATCCGGGAGGTGCCATCATGCCGACCTACGATGCACTCTATGATCATCGAGACACGCTCAACCATGTGCTGGTAAGACATGAGCAGGGAGCTGTCCATGCCGCACAGGGCTATGCCCGCGTAAGCGGACGAACGGGTGTGGTATTGGTAACTTCGGGTCCCGGTGCCATGAACACCATCACCGGCATTGCCGATGCCATGATTGACTCCACACCCCTTGTCGTCATCTGCGGACAGGTAGGTGCAGCCATGTTGGGCACCGATGCCTTCCAGGAGGTCGATGTGGTGGGCGTGACACAGCCGATCAGCAAGTGGAACTATCAGATCCGACGTGCCGAGGATGTGGCATGGGCCGTGGCTCGTGCGTTCTATATCGCAAGTACGGGTCGTCCAGGTCCCGTCGTGCTCGACTTCACCAAGAATGCGCAGACCACAGTCATCGACTATGAGACACAGAAGGTCAACTTCATTCGTTCGTATGTCCCAGAGCCTACCTGTGACATGTCAGTGATACGGAAAGCTGCCGAGATGATCAACCGAAGCGTGAAGCCTTTCATGCTCGTGGGTCAGGGCGTGGAGCTGGCTGGCGCCAATCATGAACTGCTTGAACTCGTTGAGAAGGCACAGATACCTTTCGGCTGCACGATGCTCGGCCTCTCAGCCATCCCTTCCGACCATCCGCTCAACAAGGGTATGCTTGGTATGCACGGCAACCTTGGCCCCAATGTGATGACCAACCAGTGCGACCTGTTGATTGCTGTGGGTATGCGTTTCGACGATCGTGTGACAGGCAACCTCAAGACTTACGCCAAGCAGGCCAAGGTCATCCACTTCGAGATTGATCCATCGGAAATCAACAAGAACGTGAAGGCCGATTTGGCCGTACTCGGCAACTGCAAGCAGACGCTGGCAGACCTTATCCCTTATGTTGATGAGGTCAAGCATGGCTCGTGGATTGCAGGCTTCAAGCCTTACGAAGAGAAGGAGTACGACAAGGTCATCGACAAGGCATTGCACCCCACTGAGGGGCCATTGCTGATGGGCGAAGTGGTTCGTAAGGTGAGCGAAGCAGCCAACAATGAAGCCATCCTCGTCACCGATGTGGGTCAGAACCAACTCTTCGGATGCCGTTATTTCAAGTTCACGAAAAAACGTTCCATCGTCACTTCGGGTGGTTGTGGCACAATGGGCTTTGCCCTGCCTGCAGCGATTGGTGCCACCTTTGGCGCTCCCGACCGTACTGTCTGTATGTTTGTGGGCGATGGAGGTCTGCAGATGACCATCCAGGAACTGGGCACCATCATGGAGCAGCAGGCTCCAGTGAAGATCATTTTGCTCAACAACAATTACCTGGGCAATGTGCGCCAGTGGCAGTATCTGTTCTTCAACAAACGCTACTCATTCACTCCAATGCTGAATCCTGACTACGAGTTGATAGCCCAGGGTTATGGCATTCCGTGTCGTACCGTTGTGGAGCGTGAGGATCTGGATGATGCCATTCGTGAGATGCTCGATACCAAGGGTCCATTCCTTCTGCAATGTGCTGTGAAGGAAGAAGATAATGTTTTACCGATGACTCCTCCAGGTTCCAACGTGGATGAGATGCTATTAGAAATATTGTGATATGGCAGAACATGTAAAAAATGGTGGCGAGTGCGGCGACTGCAACACTTGCGGCAAATGCGATGAGGCACAGGCATCGTTGCAGGCATTGGATGAGGCTGTGAAGGCAGCCGCTGCCATTGACCGTAATTCGTACGAAAAGAACCTCTTTCGCGAACGCTCAGCATCGCTGTCGGAAGACCTCAAGGATGGAGGCTTTCATGAACGGTTCTCAAAGAATGCTGTCGATGCTCCTGCCACTCCCGGTAGGGAGGGAGCATTGCTGAGTCCTTTGCACGAGGGTCTGACGCACTACACGCTCATTGTCTATTCCGAGAACTACGCAGGTATCCTCAACCAGATTACGGCCGTCTTCACACGTCGCCAGGTCAATATCGAGACACTTAATGTGTGTGCTTCTTCGACACCAGGCGTCCACAAATATACGATTACCTGCTATTGCAAGCAGGAGATGGCCGAGATGCTCACCAAGCAGATTGAGAAGCGTATCGATGTGCTGCAGGCCAACTGCTTTGTCGATGACGAGATTTTCATTCTCGAGACATCGCTCCTGAAGCTTGCTACCCCGATGGTCCTTGCCAACCCCGAGGTTTCGCGCATTGTGCGTCGTCATGATGCCCATATCGTGGAGGTCAATCCCACCTACACCATCGTCGAGAAGACAGGCATCACAGCCGACGTGCTTGACAACTTCAACCAGTTGAACAAACTGGGCTGCGTCCTGCAGTTCGTACGTTCCGGACGCATCTCCATCACCAAGTCATGTATCGAACGTTTGGATCAGTATCTGACCAAGCGAGAGGAAGATCATGAAAAGGTAGAAGACTAGAAAATATTTAATAACCCATTAATTATAATCAATATGGCACAATTGAATTTTGGCGGCGTCATCGAAAATGTAGTGACCCGCGAGGAGTATCCTCTTGAGAAAGCACGTGAAGTCCTGAAGGACGAGACTATTGCAGTTATTGGCTACGGCGTACAGGGTCCTGGTCAGTCGCTCAACCTGCGTGACAATGGTTTCAACGTTATTGTTGGTCAGCGTCAGGGCAAGACTTTTGAGAAGGCTATCAGCGACGGTTGGGTACCAGGCAAGACCCTCTTCAGCATCGAGGAGGCAGCCCAAAAGGCTACTATCGTGATGTGTCTGCTCTCTGATGCAGCTGTTATGAGCGTATGGCCTACTCTCAAGCAGTATCTCACCCCAGGCAAGGCTCTCTATTTCTCGCACGGATTTGCAATCACATGGAACGACCGCACAGGTTGTGTTCCCCAGAAGGATATCGACGTTATCATGGTTGCCCCTAAGGGCTCAGGCACTTCACTCCGTACCATGTTCCTCGAAGGCCGTGGCCTCAACTCTTCGTATGCCATCTACCAGGACGCTACAGGTCGTGCCTACGATCGCACCATCGCCCTCGGTATCGGCATAGGTTCTGGTTACCTCTTCGAGACCACTTTCCAGCGCGAGGCTACTTCAGACCTCACCGGCGAGCGTGGTTCGTTGATGGGCGCTATCCAGGGTCTCCTCCTCGCTCAGTACGAAGTGCTTCGCGAGAACGGACACTCTCCTTCGGAGGCTTTCAACGAGACCGTTGAGGAGCTTACTCAGTCGCTCATGCCTCTCTTTGCAAAGAATGGTATGGACTGGATGTATGCCAATTGCTCGACCACTGCCCAGCGCGGTGCCCTCGATTGGTATCCCCGTTTCCACGATGCCATCAAGCCTATCTGCCAGTGGCTCTACATGAGCGTGAAGCTCGGCAATGAGGCTCAGATTTCCATCGATGCCAACTCCAAGCCCGACTATCGTGCTGGACTCGAGAAGGAACTCAAGGCCCTGCGAGAAAGCGAGATGTGGCAAACAGCAGTCACCGTGCGCAAGCTCCGTCCAGAGAACAACTAATTCGTAGGAGCTCTCTTTTACACAACGTGTAAAGATACTTTGCAAAGCCCTGAAACCATTGGTTTCGGGGCCTTTTTTATTAAATATGTGAAAAATTGGCGCATAGATTTTGTCATGTTAAGTTTTTTTCGTAACTTTGCTCCCGAAATATATACATTTCCCAACGATGCAAGAACGTAAACCAAATATTTACAATGACAATATCATCGGTCCTATCCATAGTCGCAGACTGGGTATCAGCCTGGGAGTGAATCTCCTGCCGAAGGATGCAAAGATCTGTTCTTTCGATTGCATCTATTGTGAGTGTGGATGGAACAAGGATCATAGGGGAGGCCGTTTCCCCGATGCAGATGCTGTGATGGAGGAACTCGAAGCCAAACTCAAGGAAGAAGTGGCTGAAGGCCGCAAGATCGATGTCATCACCTTCGCTGGCAACGGAGAGCCCACTCTTCATCCACGGTTCGCTGAGGTCATCGACCGAACCATATCACTCCGTGACCGGTATTTCCCTCAGGCCAAGGTGAGTGTGCTGAGCAACGCTACCCGCATGACTGACCCAAGTGTCTATACCGCCCTTTTGAAGGTCGATAACAATATTCTCAAAATCGATGGAGCTTTCGACCAGACGATACATCTCATTGACCAGCCAACCGACAAGAACTACAGTGTGCGTCAGATTGTCGATGGCATGAAGTCGTTCCGTGGCCAGCTCATCGTCCAGACGATGTTTGTGCGGGGCATGCACGACGGCAAGGTGATTGATAACACTACACCCGAAGAAGTCGATGCCTGGTGTGACCTTATGCGCGAAATCAAGCCTCACCAGATAATGGTTTATAGCCTTGATCGCCCGACCCCAGAGCCCAATCTTGTGAAGGTTTCCAAAGAGGAGATGGCTCAGCTGGTAGCCCCTCTCGTTGCCGAGGGCTTCAACGTCAGCATTGCGTAAACATTACTCATGGCACATTCGAAACTGATGTATAAACAAAGATATCACATATTTCTTCTCCTGCTGCTGACAGTCGTGCTGCCCGCCACATTGTCAGCACGAAAGAAGAATCCTCAGTCAGGCGATACTTCCCTGCTGACCCTTGACGAACAGCAGTATTTTGATTCCCTCTATTTCCTTGCAGTGACCCAAGGGCAATGTGAGCGTCCTGATTCGGCCGTGACGCTGATGAAGCAGGCGGTAGCATTCTACGATTCAGTGCTGACATCGCAAGGGTATGAACTTTCGATCAAGCTGCCTACCGAAGAGCCCAAGGAGACGAAGAAGGGTGTCAAGAACCCGACAACCACGCAGGTGCCAGGCCTGGCTGCTGCCTACTTTTTCCTTAGCAACCAATATCGCACGCAGAACAACGCCATGAGCGCGATAGTGGCTATTGAACAGGCCATTGCCATCGACTCGGTCAACTATTGGTACACAGAGGCTGAGGGAGACCTTTTCCTCGCATTGAACCGCATCGATGATGCTCGTTTATGCTATGAACGACTGGTGCGCAACTATCCCGACAAGAGTGAACCGCTCTATAATATGTCGGAGATCTATCTGCGGCTTGACAGTGTGAACGAATGTCTTGGAATGCTCAACCGACTTGAGGAGATAGAAGGCATCAACGAACAGCTCACACATTATAAATTTGCCATTCTCAGCGACAAGAAGCGCACCGAAGAGGGTTTCGACGAATACCGTAAGCTCATCGCACGCTATCCCTATAATGTGCGCTATCGTGTGCAGCTGGGCGATTTGCAGATGCAGTACGGACAGATACCTCAGGCCAAGGAGACTTACGAAGCCGCTGCTGCTGTTGAGCCCGACAATGCGTATGTGTGGGTCGCTCAAGCCAATTACTACAGCATGACAGGCGATCAGGATGCTGCCGACCGACTTGTCGCTTCTGCGCTTGTTAACAACAATCTCGATGTCGATACAAAGGTGGAGGTCATGGAAGAGTATCTGAGGGGATCATTTCGCAAACTTTCGTCCTATCGTGACCAGATTGAGAAAGGCAACGTGACTACCGACCTCGATACGATGGCGCTTTTCCACAATGTGGATTCCCTCTTCACCGCCGTTGTGGTGATGCATCCTACCTCCGACGAGGTTTACAAGTTGCAGGCCGATTGGCGCAATGCGATGGGGCAGGATAGTCTTGCCTCTGAGAGTATGCGTTTTGCTGTCGATTTGAAGCCAACATCGATGGAATATTGGGACCAGTTGCTCTACTACAGCACCTCGTGGATGCCCAAGCCCCAGCTCATTGAGCTGACACAGGAGGCTTTGAAAGAGCATCCCACCAGTCAGACCGCCTACCTCGTCGCTGCATGGGCTTACATTCAGGAGGATCAGCATGAAAAGGCCATCGAGCAATATCGCCTGGCTATCGAGAACATGACACCACCCGATGCCAACAAGGTCAGCAACCTTTATGGAAGCATGGGCGACATCTATTATCAGGACAACCGTATGGACGAGGCTTTCGAATGCTACGACAAGGCCGTCAAGTATAACCCGACGAACTACAATGCGCTCAACAATTATGCCTACTATCTGAGCCAGCAGAAAAAAGATCTTCATAAGGCTGAGGACATGGCATTGAAGGTGATTCAGAAGTACCCCGACAATCCTACCTATCTCGATACATACGCCTGGATTCTCTACCTCGAAGAGAGCTATACCTTGGCTACGTTCTATCAGCAGCATGCCCTCGACTGTCTGGCAAAGGACGACAAGGGCAACAGCACGTTGTTTGACCACTATGGCGACATGTTGCTCAAGAGCAATGACCTCAAGGGTGCTATCGAGCAGTGGAAACGTGCCCTCGAATGTGATGACGTTGAAGACGTCGAGAAGATACAGAAGAAGATTGACAGTGCAGAGACACTTCTAAATAATTAAATTGCAATGAACAAGAACTTGAAGCATATTTATACGGCTGCATTGTTGGCCTTTTCCCTCGTGTTCACTTCCTGTCACACCACCAAGGTGGTCACTGGCACCTTGACGGGAGCTCATCCCGAGAAGGCTCGTTTTGAGAATGTTGTGCAAAACAACTACAAGTATGAAGCCCTTCAGTCGAAGGTGAAGTATTCGATGGGAAAAACCAGCCTCAACGGAAAGATGTGTCTGGAGTCGGGCAATCGTCTTTGCATGCAGGTCAATGCTCCTATCATCGGTTTCGAGGTGGCTCGTGTAGAAGCCAGTCAGGACTCTGTCCTTTTGGTCGATAAGTACGACAAGATATACACGGTCCTCGAACTTTCCAATCTCTACGACATCAAGGAAATCAAAGGTCACGAGATGGAAGCCTTGGAGTGCATCATGCTCGGTCGTATCTATATCCCAGGCAAGGGACAGGCAACGAGCAAGGACTACACGAAACTCATTTGGACTACGCCTATGCTTGCCGACGGCAAACAGGGTTATTCCGAAGGACTGTTTGAGGGGAAGGATTATAGCATCCTCTATGCCATCGATGAGACGGGTCGCCTCGTAAGCACGTTGCTCGCCGTGGGTGGTAAGACAGCACGATGGGAATACTCCGACTACCAGGAAGTGGAGGATGGACAGTGGGTGCCCACCCAGGAATATATTACCATCACCAATGCCAATAACAAGGAGATTTCGGCGGGTCTCAAGCTGACCAATCCTTCCTTTGGTGAAAGCACTTGGCGTGATTTCGAAACCTCCGACAATTTCAATAAGGTCCCCATTAAGGATATTGGCAATAGAATCAAGGGTATGACCAAGTAAGCCGTGTTCCCCATGAAGCGTTTCTTTCGATATTTTGTGGTCGTTGTCTTTTCGGTCTTGCTGATGGCAGGTCCCGATGGTGTTGTCGGTTTTGCTCAGCAGAAGTCCACAACGACGAAGACTACCACGCAGAAGAAGCCCGCACAGACCACGCAGAAGAAGCCCGCACAGACCACGCAGAAGAAGCCCGCACAGACCACGCAGAAGAAGCCCGCGCAGACCACGCAGAAAAAGCCCGCGCAGACCACACAGAAAAAGCCTGCACAGACCACGCAGAAGAAGCCCGCGCAGACCACACAGAAGAAACCTGCACAAACTACGCAGAAGAAACCTGCTCAGAGCACGGCAAAGAAGTCTTCGCAGTCTTCCTCCAAGAGGACGGGCTCGCAGAGTTCGACAAGCAGCAAGAAGAAAAGCAAGCCAATGAGTCGTCAGGCTTACGAAAAGCAGCAGCGGGATCTGCAGCGACAGATAAAGGATACCGAGAAACTCATCAGCAACAACAATAATTCGCTCAAGAGCCAGAATCGTGATATCCAGATTCGTGCCGACGAGATACGTAAACGTCAGGCGCTCATCAACAGCAAGCATCGTGAGATAGAGTCCATCGTTGCCGAAGAGGACAGTCTGCGTCGCGAGATTCGTGACCTCGAGAAACTGCACAATGCTACGCAGAAGAAGTATGCCGCAGCAATGCGTCATCTCTATAAGTGGCGTAGCGGTTATGATGAACTGCTCTTTGTCGTTTCGGCCAGGGATTTGCTCGAGGGTATGCGACGTGTTCGTTATCTGCGTCGTTATGGAGAGTGGCGCAAGGGACAGGCCGAACTGCTGTTGGAGCAGCGCAATGCCACCACCGAGGCCAAACAGGCGCTCGAACAGGCTCGTGCCGACCATGAGAACGTCCTGCAGGATCTGGAGAAGGAACGTGCTTCGCTCGACCAGCGACAGCAGGAGCAGCAGGCACAAATTGCCAATCTGCAGAAGCACAACAAGGAACTGCAGTCCGAATTGGATCGCGACCGCAAGCGAATGGCAGAGGTGGAGAAGACCATTCAACGTATGATTGAGGAAGAGATACGCAAGGCTGAGGAGGCGCGCAAGAAAGCCGAGGAAGAAGCCCGACGTAAGGAAGCTGCTGCCAAAAAGGCTGGCGAGAACAAGAGCACGGGTGCTGCTACAGCATCGAAGGGCGCGACGGGTGGCGCTTCGAGTTCAAAGTCGTCTGGCACCGTTCCCTCCAGAAATACGACCCACAATTCAGCAACGGTGAAGAAGGACGATGCTTTCCGCAGGTTGTCGGGCAGCTTTGCCGATAATCGTGGAAAGTTGCCTTATCCCTTGGATGCCACGTTTGCTTTTGTCGATCATTATAATCCAAGCAGCGGTAACTCGAGCATCGTGCTTAGCACCCGTGTCGGAGCGCACGCCTGCGCTATCTACGAGGGTGTCGTTCAAAGCTGTTTCAAGACGAGCGAGGAATGGACCATCATTGTGCAACACGGCAATTATCGTTCGGTTTATATGAACTTGCAGAATGTTTTTGTTCGAGCTGGACAGAAAGTTTCAACGCGTCAGCAGCTGGGCACCTTGAAGACCGAACCTGAAAGCAATCGAGCCGAGATCCGATTCTGGATCTATCAGAATGCCAATGCTGTCAATCCAGAGCGTTGGCTGAAGCGATAACATATTCGTTCGATAATCTTTGACTGTATGGCTACAATAGACGACTGCAAGATCATCAATCTGCCCAAGGAGGAAGATCCTCGGGGAAGCCTGACGTATATCTATCAGAATGTGCAGATTCCTTTCGAGATACGTCGTGTCTTCTACATTTACGATGTGCCTGCCGGCAAGGATCGTGGAGCTCATGCCCACAAGCAGTGCTGGCAGTTCATCATCGCTGCCTCGGGCGCCTTGGAGGTTTATCTCAACGATGGTCACGCCGAAAAGGTTGTGACCTTGAATCGTCCCTATCAGGGATTGCTTGTCCCCCCTGGCGTATGGGCTCACGAGCAGGAATTCACTACGGGTGCCCTTTGTCTGGTTCTTGCCAGCCATGATTACAGTGAAGATGACTACATCCGCAACTTCGATGATTATCTGAAATACCTTGCCCAAGCATGAATATCCATCGTTATACGGACAGTGACAAGCTGGCATGGGATGCCTTTGTCCGCTCTTCGAAGAATGGAACCTTCCTCTTCGAACGTGACTATATGGACTATCATCGTGATCATTTCACTGACCATTCGCTGATGTGCCTCGACGACAAGGGTCGTCTGGTCGCCCTCATGCCCGCCAATGAGGTGGAGTGCGATGGAGTGCTGCATCTTTATAGTCATCAGGGATTGACATATGGTGGTTTTGTCCTTTCGACCAAAAACACGGTTGAACAGGTCATGGAACTTTTCGACGAAACTGTCGCCTATCTGAGAAATGAAGGTTTCGAAGCATGGCACTACAAGCAAATGCCCACAATCTATCATCAGTGTCCGTCGCAAGAAGATGAATATGCCTTGTGGCGTCATGGAGCCACCTTGGAGGGTTGTAATATCTCGTGCACGGTTCCTCTCGCTGGTACTCCGCAGCAACCACCGTTCGAACGTCGTCGTCGTCGTGGAGTAGTACGTGCCAGAGAGGCGGGTTATAAACTTGTCGAGAATGCCTCGCTCGAAGAGTTCTGGCCCATCATGGTCAATAACCTTCAAGAGCGCTACGATGCTTCGCCTGTCCATTCTTTGGCCGAAATGCAGTTGCTCCAAGGCTATTTCCCTCAGAACATTCAGTGTTTCCTCTGTGTCGATTCCGAAGGTGAGGCTCAGGCAGGTGCCGTTGTCTTCCTGGCTAATCCGATGACAGTTCATGTTCAATACGGACATGCTACGTCGCAGGGCAAGGCCGATGGAGCCCTCGACTTCCTTTATACTCGGTTGATGGAGCGGTATCGTAGCCAAGGTTTCCAGTATTTCGATTTCGGGACGAGCAACGAACAGGGTGGGCAAGTCCTCAATGCTTCACTCATTGCCCAGAAGGAAGGTTTCGGAGGACGTGGCATCGCTTATAAGACGTTCGTCCTCAAACTGTATCGTCCTCATAGTTATTATAGTTTTAATAGTCTCTAAGGATTCAAAGATCATTAATCCCCCATCATTCATAATCATAGCTCTTCATGATTCCCTATCTCGACCTACACACCATCAATGCTCCTTACGAGGTGGACATCAAGCAGGCATTGCTCGATGTAGTTGACTCGGGCTGGTATCTGTTCGGGCAGCAGGTCGCTGCGTTTGAGCAGGAATGGGCAGACTATAATGGCGCGCGCTTTTGCGTGGCATGTGCCAACGGACTGGATGCGCTGCGTCTTGTGCTGCGTGCATGGATTGAGATGGGATATCTGAAGCGAGGCGATGGCGTAATCGTTCCTGCCAACACCTACATTGCCAGCATACTGGCTGTAAGCGATAATGGGTTGGTCCCCATTCCTGTGGAGCCCGATCCGGAATCCTATCTGATTGACCCTCGAAAGATTACTCAACTCTTGGAGGATCCCGAATCTTCGCCGGCATATCCTGTTGCCAAGGATGTCACGATCCGTGCTATTCTTCCCGTCCATCTCTATGGACAGCGCTGCGAGATGGAGGCCATCGATAGATTGGCGGCTCAGCATCGACTGCTGGTATTGCAGGACAGTGCGCAAAGCCATGGCATTAAGGCAAAAGGTACTTGTGCCTGGAGTTTCTATCCGGGAAAGAACCTGGGGGCATTGGGAGATGCAGGCGCGGTGACCACCGATGACGAAGCATTAGCCACGGTAATTCGTCAGTTGGCATTCTATGGCAGTGAAAGGAAGTATGTGCATCGCTTCAAAGGCGTTAATTCTCGAATGGACGAACTGCAGGCCGCCGTACTTCGCATCAAGTTGCATGACTTGGATCGTGCCAATGCTCGACGTGTGGCAATAGCGAATCGTTTTGCGTGAGTTCACCAATCCGTCCTTCGTTTTGCCCAAAGCCAAGGCTGATCATGTCTTTCATGTTTATCCTGTGCTGAGTCCTCATCGTGAGGAACTCCAGAGATATCTTCTTGAGCAGGGAATACAGACACAGATACATTATCCCTTGGCACCTCATCAGCAGAAGGCCTACAACGAGTGGCATGCTTTGCATTTCCCGATTACCGAAAAGATAGCCGCTCAGGAGTTGTCGATTCCTTGCAATCAGTCGATGACCGACGATGATGTTTCAAAGGTTATCGCAGTGTTAAACGCTTGGAGATTCTGAGTAATCTGAATACCCCGATTATTCCGAAAAATCTGAGCCCATCCATCCCACCATTCTTATGTTCAATTCCTTCTTCCGCACCAATTGGTTGGCAACGTTGAAACTCAACCTCAAGTTGCTTCCCTGGCATCAGGCTTGCCGTCTGCCCATCGTGGTGGAGGGTCCGTTGCGCATCGAAATAGGAGAGGGGGCACGTGTTGTGTTGCCAGACGAAGCTGCTAAGGCTACTATCACGTTGGGAAGTCGTCATGAGACTTATAAGGCCGAGGCAGGAAAGGCACAATTCTCTATCTTTGGAACTTGGGAGGTGAGAGGTAAAATCCATATCGGGATTGATAGCAGTCTTTTTATCCATCATGGAGCCACATTCATCACAGGTCGGGATGTCTTTATCGCTCGCGACAGCCAGATAGAATGTGCCGAGCATGTAGTTGTGGGCGATAATGTTTTGGCTGGAGAGATCTATATCTGCGACAGCGCAGGGCATAGCGTAGCGCATGGTAAGGACGTGCAACCCATGACCAAACCCATCACTATCGGCGATGGCTGTTACTTCGGTTTTCGCACCATGGTGCTGCGTGGTGCTGTCGTCCCTCCTCATTCGGTGATAGGCAGTGGTGCCGTTTGCACTCGTGATTATAGCGCAGAGCATCCCGAAGGACATCTACTTTTAACTGGTGTTCCTGCCGAAGTCAAGGCTTCCGACGTTACGCCCGATTGTCACGTTTAGTATTCATCGGTTTATGGAGGTCCCATCCTACAGATCCATTGTCAAAGGTGCTGGCATTTTCGGAGCTGCCAAGGCAGTCAATATCCTGACTGCCCTGGTGCGTACGAAGTTTGCCGCTGTGCTTTTGGGAACTGCCGGTGTCGGACTGAATGCACTTTTCAATACGGTTCAACTTTTCATGAACCAACTGCTTGGTCTGGGTCTTTCGACGGGAAGTGTCAAGACCTTGTCCGAAGCCTATTCCACCCATGATCTTGCCTTTATCGACCGACATGTGACCCGCGTACGCCATTGGGCTATCCTCTGCGGTGCTGCTGCCATCGTGCTCCTTGCCTTGCTTTCTCCGCTTCTCAGCCTGCTTTATTTCGACACCTTGCATTATGTGCCACATTTTATGCTCTTGGGCGTGGGTGTGGCGGCGCTCATCGTCTGCGACATCGAGATGAGCGTGATGCGCAGTCTGCAACGTTCCGTCCGATTGGCTTTCAGTATGCTGCTGACAGCCATCTGTGCCTTGGTCTTCACTGTTCCTTTCTATTGGTGGTTGGGCATACGTGGTGTCATCTTTGCCATCGTTTCCTGTGCGCTTGCTTCTGCCGTCATTTGCCTATGGCAAGGGCACAAGACGCATCCCTTCCGTCTCGACTTGGGCCAGTTCTCCGATTGGAAACAGTTCTGGGAAGCATCGCAGCCTATGCTTCGTACTGGCATGGCTTTTGTCATTACGGGTCTTTTCCTGCAGGGCAGCGATTTGTTTCTTCAGTCGGTGTTGGCTACCACAGCATCTTTGACGGTCGTCGGCCTCTTCAAAGCGGGCTATCAGTGCGCCTTCACCTATCCGAGCATGATCTTCTCGGGTGTGGCCAACGATTATTTCCCACGTCTTTCTGCTGTTGCCGACGATGATATTGCGGGTCGCCGCATCGTAGTGATTCGTCAGATTCGCGTCATGTTCCTCATCGCGCTTCCCGTGGTAATCGTTATCTGGCTTCTTGCCCCGTGGGTGATACGTATCCTATTGAGCGAGGAATTCCTGCCGCTCATCACGATGGTTCGTTGGTCGGTGCTGGCCATCCTTTTCAAGGCAATTTATCTTCCTTTGGGTTATTTGCCCTTGGCGCTCAATAAGCGTCTGCATTTCATTATTCTCGAAGGGCTAAGTTGCCTGATAAACATCATGGTGGTTCTCGTGGGTTTTTATCTTGGTGGTCTCGATGGTATCGGCATGGGCATCTTTGTTGGCGGCATCCTCGACCTCATCCTCTACATCCTCTTCTGCCGATATCATTATAATATAATGTAACATGCGCATTCTCTTCACCACAGCATGGTACCCTAACCGCAAGGATGCGGGCGATGGTGTCTTCATTCAGAAGCACGCCAGGGCTGTTGCTCGTCTAAATGATGTCGCTGTGTTGATGGTGCAGACCGATCTGGCTGTCCGAGGTTTGTCGATAGAAGTTTGCCCGACGGAAGGCAATATCAAATCACTGCATGAGGTTCTTGTCTATGTGCCCAAGACTCGTTTTGAGATACCATTGATTACAGGCCTTGTGCGACTCTTTTGGCTCATGATGGGTTACATCAAGGGCTATCGTTTCATCAAGAAGAATTATTGGCAAGGGGAGCTGCCTGAGGTGTGCCATGTCAATGTTCTCACGCGTGCAGCAGGTTTGCCCTGGCTCTTGTTCAAACTCCATCATATTCCATATATCATCACCGAACATTGGTCACGCTATGCCCGTGAAGGGGCTTATCCCGACAGCGCTATGCAGCTCAGGCTGGGCCGACGCTTCGTAAAGGATGCTTCCTATGTATGTCCCGTCAGCCTCAATCTTGAGCAAAATATGAAGAAGTGGGGGCTTGACAATCGTCATTACACGCGCATCGGCAATGTTGTCGATACCGATATGTTTGTCCCTGCCCCAAAGGTAAACGCTGGTCCCAAAGTCACATTCGTTCATGTGTCGTGGATGCGCGATGACTCGAAGAACATCTCAGGTATCCTTCGCACCGCATCAAGGCTGAGGGAACAGCGTCAGGACTTCCACATCGACTTCATTGGGGAGGGAAACGATAAACCTAAGTTGATGGATTACAGCAAGGAGCTTGGATTGGACGAAACGGTGTCATTCCTTCCGTCGCAGACAGGTAAAGGTTTGGCAGAGGCTCTCCAGCAGCATGATGCACTCTTGATGTTCAGTAATTTCGAGAATCAGCCCGTTTCGGTACTTGAAGCTCTCGCTTGCGGACTTCCCGTCATCGCTACCAAGGTCGGAACTATTCCCTCTATGTTGGCTCAGAATCGCGGCATAACCGTTGCACCTGGTGATAAATCTCAATTGCAGGAAGTCATGTCCGCCTTCATTGCGACACGGAGCCGGATGACCGATGTGCAGCTATCCGACCTGACGTTGGCACTTCAGCGTCATCAATATGTGGCCGAGCGTCATAGCCCCGAAGTCATTGCCAAGCAGTTTGATGTGCTTTATCGTTCGGCGAGGACGATGGAATTTGCTTCAAAATAAAATTGTCTCGCTATAACGAAATGCCGGAATAACGTTATTCCGTAATGCCGTAATACCGAAAAAATAACCTCTTCAGAATCCTACTCTCTTGCTGAACTGCGGATGCTTGATCCACCATGTGACCAGTCTCTCGGTGCATGTCAGCAGTTTTACTGCGAGGTATTTCGGTTCATTGATCCATGACAGCGGGTAAAGGCCCAGTTGCCGCAATGTTCCGATGCATTGCAGGGCATAGTCCGTATCATGTTGCTTTCTGATGAGCACGCGCAGAACATCCATGCTCAAATAGGACAATTTGTATCGCATCATGTCATCCAATCCGTGTTCATCGCGCCAATGGATGAGATTGCTGATGATAGTCATCGTGTCGTCCATCAGTTTGCGCTTACGGGCTTCGGTGTGGGTGTTGATGCTGCTGCCCGAATGTTCATAATATAAATAGGTATAGCCGCGCTTATAGACCACAGGCCCTGCCAGCGTGAAGAGCTTGAAGATAAGTTCCTCGTCCTGATGGTAGATGCCGGGCGTGAAGCGCAAAGCCGGATTCTGGGTAAAGAGGCTTCGCTTGAACAGATATCCATAGACCAGCCCCTCGATGTTATGACTTCGCACAAAGTCTGCGCCCGTTGCGTATTCGTGGTCGAAGGGCCAGCGTTCCATCTGATGACTCCACGGACGTTGTGAGCCATCTTCGAGCTGATACATGACCTGCACGCCTATGATGTCGTATTTCCCGCTGCGCATCGTGTCGATAGGCAACACTTTGCCATCCATCATCTTGTCATCGGCATCGACCATGTAGATGTATTCACCCATTGCCGTCTCAATGGCCAGGTTGCGGGCCACACTTTGTCCCTGGTTCTTCTGGTGGAACACTTTCACGCAGTGATGCTGCTGCGCATATTCGTCGAGTAGGGAAGGGGTGCTATCGGTCGAGCCATCATCGACTACGATGATTTCCATGTCATCGATGCCTTGTGCCCGACAGGAGTCAAGGCATGCAACGATGTATTTCTCTACATTATAGGCGGGAATAATGAAGCTTAGCAGCATATTTGTAACTTTTAACGGTGCAAAATTACAAAAAAAATTGATTCGATGCACAAGGTTTGAACAAAATTACTTATCTTTGCAGCGAAAAATACTTTGTTCGTCGATGAAAACTCCTTTTTTGAAGCTGTTTCTTGTAATGATTTCCTGGGTGTCAGCTGTGTGCCTGTCTCCTTTGGCTGTGATGGCTCAAGGGAAGACTGTTGCTGCCTGGCAAGCTGTCGATACTACTTGGATGGCTGATCTTCCGGTCATCGAACTGACCTACACCGAGGCTCTTCTCAACCACGATACGTTCATCCCGGGTCAGGTGGTTTATCACAGCACCGACAGCACACGTAAGTTCCGTTGCACCATTAGGCGTCGTGGTGGTACGTCACTCGACTACGACAAGCCGAACTATGCGCTCAAGTTTTTCGACGAAGATGGCAATTCGCTTGATGTCTCTTTCCTCGGTATGCGAAAGGACAACAACTGGATTCTCGATGGCATGGCTCCCGACCATTCTAAGATGCGCAACCGTGTTTCGATGGATGTTTGGCTCGATTTTTCTCATTCACCCTATCACCAGGAAGAGAAGTCAAAGGTCGTCAATGGCTATCGTGGCAAGTATGTCGAGGCTTATGCCAACGGCCAGTATATGGGACTTTACTGCTTGATGGAGCGCGTTGATCGAAAACAGCTCAAGTTGAAGAAGTTTGTTACCGAGGAGGATGGCACCTCCCATCATCGTGGACTTCTCTACAAGGTCATCAATGGCAACCAGACGCGCACGCCCTATTTTTATTGGAATCAGAACGTCCCTAACGAGGAAAGCTCCTATTATGATGGCGTTCAGTGCGAATATCCCGATGTCCACGATGGCGAACCCTGGACATGGGAACCCTTGCGCAAGAATATCTATTACCTTGCAGGCTATGTGGGAACGGCGTTCTACAACTATGTAGGCAAATATTTCGATCTTCCGGTGTTCTGCGATTTCATGCTTCTGCTGGATTTGCTCTATGCCTACGACAACGTCGGCAAGAATTACTATTGCTGGTTCTACGATCAAAGTTCAAGCGACCAGCGTGTGGGCATCACGCCTTGGGACCTCGACGTGTCGTGGGGACGTGATGTGACTGGGGTGCGCGTCAATCCTACCACTGAATTGAGGAACAAGACCAATTTCAACACCCGTATGTCGGAGTTTTATAAGGGTTACGCCGATACCTTGTCAATCCGATATGCCGGATTGCGCGACAGTCTCTGGACCGAGCAGTCTCTTTGCAATTACTTCGGTCGTTACTTCGACTTGTTTGTTCGGACGGGTGCGTATGAACGTGAGCAGAACCGATGGGTCAACTCCAACTGCAAACTTCGCGACCCTGACCTCGAACAGGAGTATATTTACGGATGGATTCACGACCGTCTCATTTATCTCGATTCGGTCTATGGATATATTGCTCCCGATGCTATCCGTAGCATCCCCACAGACAAGTATCAAACCCCATCTCCCTGTTACGACCTTTTGGGAAGAAGGCTCAACCCATCCACCGAGCTCCCCATTGGTCTCTTCATCCAGGGAAAGCGAGTCATCAGCCACCAGCGCTAAGCCCACTTTCGTCCCTCCCGTTCCCCGTTCCTCCCGTTCCCCGTTTCGTCTGTTGCGATGCCATCGCAACTCCATCCCCCCCCTTGTCCCCATGGCAGCCATGTTTGGCTGCCCTTAACCCCCTCATCCTCCTCCCCATGCGCATCCTTCTCTTCGGCGAATACAGCAACGTACATCATACACTCTGCGAGGCCTTGCGTCGCGCAGGGCATGAGGTGCTGCTCATTAGCGATGGTGATGGATGGAAGGATTATCCGCGCGATGTCGATTTGCGTCGCACGAAGGCGGGTCCTGTCGGCTCCCTGATGTATCTGTCGAAGCTGGCCACTCTTTTGCCCAAACTGAGAGGGTATGATGTCGTGCAGGTCGTCAATCCCATCTTCCTTGATGTCAAGGCTCGATGGAACAGGTGGGTCTTCGACTATCTCAAGCGAAACAATGACCTCATGTCGGTGGGCTGCTTTGGCGACGATTATTACGTCATCAGTCGTATGCAGGACGACAAGTATCTTCTTTATACCGACTTCTATGCCGCTGGCCGAGTGATCGATCATGACGTGAATCGTCGTCGTATCGCTGCTTGGACCAAAGGACCGAAAGCTGAATTGACGCAATATGTGATGCAGCAAGCCGATTGTCTCGTCCCATGCCTCTACGAATACTGGAAGGTCTATGACACCCCCGAATTCCACTCCCGCCTCCGTTACATCCCCTTGCCCATCGATGTAAACACCCCCTCTTCCCCCCGTTCCGTCTGTCGCGATGCCATCGCAACTCCCTCCTCCTCTTCCCCCCTTCGCCTTCTCTTTGCAGCCCAGAAACTTCGCGGACAAATGAAGGGCACCGACCAACTGGAACCTCTGTTCGACAGACTTTCCCAAGAGTTCCCCGACGTGATCGACTTGCGCAAGATTGAGTCGGTTCCCTTCGAAGAGTATCAGCGGCTTGTGGCTGAGGCAGATGTCGTCGTCGATCAGCTCTACAGTTTTACGCCAGCGATGGGTGCCCTCGAAAGCATGGCGCAGGGGAAGGTGGTAATTAGCGGCTATGAGCCGGAATATCAGCGGTTCATCGACGGGCCACAGGAATCCGGCATCATCAACCTTCGTCCGTTCGACGATGTGCATAATTACGAGGTGCTGCGCACAACATTGACCGACAGAAACAAAATAGCCCGACTGCAGTCGAGCAGCCAGGCATTTGTGCGCAAGTATCACAATGCGGACGATGTGGCACGTCAGTTCGTGGAGTTCTGGTCTCTGGCTTCTTCGTCCAAACGGTCCTCCCACAGGTAGTACCTCGTTTCCTTGACGAGCACACCGCTCAGCACGAGGAGGCAAACAAGGTTCGGGATGGCCATCAGTGCATTGGCGGCATCACCGAAGTTCCACACCGCTTCGAGTGCATTTGTTGCACCAAAATAGGTTCCGATTGTGATGAGCACGCGGAAGATGTATCTGCCCGCCTTGCCGTACTTCCCGCAAAGGTATTCCAAGGCCTTCTCCCCATAATAGCTCCAGCCTAAGATGGTGCTGAAAGCGAACGTGAAGATGGCAATGCTCAGCAGAACGCCGCCCACATTATAGCCGGCGAGGGAGATGGGAATCTGCTCGAAGGCCTGTCGGGTGAGTGCCGCTGATGCCGTCGAATCGACACCATTGTCGGCCAGGATGGTGGTGACAAGCACGAGGCCTGTGAGTGCGCAGATGATGACGGTGTCCCAAAAGACCGAGGTGCTCGACACCAGCGCCTGACGCACGGGATTCTTCGTCTTGGCAGCAGCGGCTACGATGGGTGCGGACCCCAGGCCCGCCTCGTTGCTGAAGAGACCACGGGCTATACCATAGCGCATCGAAAGCATGATGGTCGAACCGACAAATCCGCCCGTTGCCGCCTGCGCAGAGAAGGCACTCTTCAGAATCACCGCAAGTGCTTCGCCGATATATTGGCTCTGGTGAATCAGCAGGACAATGCAACCTGCAACATAGAAGATGGCCATGAACGGAACGAGGAGTTCGCAGACCTTGGCAATGCCTTTCACGCCAAAGATGACCACCATGCCGATGAGGATGGCAAGGATGAGCCCTATCCAAGTTGTGTCCCATCCGAAACTCTCTGCCGCCATGGTCGAGATGGCATTGCTCTGAATGGTGCAGCCTATGCCGAAGGTGGCAAGGAAAGCGAAGAGGGCGAACAATATGGCGAGCCATTTGCAGCCCATGCCATGCTCGATGGCATACATCGGTCCGCCCAGCATCTTGCCTTCTTTCGTCGTGATGCGGTATTTGATCGACAGCAGGCCTTCGGCGTATTTGGTGGCAATGCCGAACACACCGGTGACCCAGCACCAGAAGATGGCACCCGGTCCGCCCATGGTGACAGCCGTGGCAACACCGATGATGTTGCCAGTGCCAATAGTCGCAGCAAGGCCGGTGGCAAGAGCAGCGAATTGCGAAACGTCGCCCTTCGAGTTCGTATCACGCTGGAACGACAGTCGGATGGCTTTGCCAATGTATCGCTGCGGGAACTTCAGTCGTATGGTCAGGAAGATGTGTGTGCCTACCAGCAGTACAATCATTGGCCAGCCCCATAGATAGCCGTTGAGGGTAGTAAGTATCTCGTTCATACAAATAATCGCAAATTCGCAAATTCGTGATAAAAAAGAAAAGAAAAACGTCGCAAAGATAACGGATTTTTGTCAAATTACCAATTTTTTTGACCAAATATTTAGCAAAAGATGACTGTTTTCGTCCTTTTAGGTCCCACCGCTGTCGGGAAAACGGCACTCAGCTTGCAGATGGCTGAGATGTTGGGCGTACCGATTGTCAATTGTGACTCGCGGCAGATCTATCGCGAGATACCAATATGCACAGCAGCACCAACGGCCCAGGAGCAGGCGCGGGTGCAACATTTCTTTGTGGGAACTCATGGCCTTGAGGATGCCTACAGCGCTGCACAGTATGAGACGGATGTCATGCAGCTCTTTGCTATATGCCCAAAAGATTATCTTCTTTCCGGTGGCTCGATGATGTATATCGATGCAGTGACGAGAGGCATCGACGATATGCCTCAGGCCGATCCTGCCATACGCGAGCGTCTGCGCAGGCAGTATGAAGCTGAAGGGCTCCAACCGCTTCTTGCACAACTGCAGCAGCTCGACCCCGTATATTATGCTTCGGTCGATCGGCAGAATCCACAGCGCGTCATTCATGGTCTTGAGATGTGTCTGACTACCGGCCAGCCTTTCAGCACTTTTCATACGGGGCGGAGCAAGCAACGCCCTTTCCGTGTGGTCAAGATAGGCTTGCATCGTGATAGGGAAGAGCTCTATCGTCGCATCGAATTGAGGGTAGCGCAGATGTTCGAGCAAGGAATCGTGGAGGAGGCAGGGCGCGTCTATCAGCGTTATCGGTCTTCGGTCGATGAACAGTTATCCTCGGTCGTTCGTAATCCGGGACCCACGCAAAAGCAACCTATCCCCAATCTCTTGCCGTCATCTCTGAATACCGTCGGTCTGAAGGAGCTGCTGCTATACTTCACGGGTGTCTATACGCTCGATCGTGCCAAGGAGCGTATTTGTCATAATTCCCGTGTCTATAGCAAAAAACAGATGACCTGGTTCCAGCGTGATCAGGAGATACATTGGTTCCATCCAGCTGACGCTGACAAAATTCTATCGTTCGTTCGGAATTTCACTTGATTCCCTCTCCTTATTTCATAAAAAGCATGTTCTATAACATATTTTTAGAATAAAATGTATTTGCGCAACCGATTACGCGGCAAAAAAGTTTCACGAAAATTTGGATTCGTTTGAAAAATGATGTATCTTTGCACCACCTTAAATAAACAACCATAACACAATACCTTAAATAACGCAACAAAAGTAGTTTCTTTGGGACCTTAAATCTAATACCAGAAAAACTGGATAAAAGAAAAGCAAACCCGTGTCACCTGTCAGTCAAATGGCAGGTGACGGTTTTTTTGTATTGGCGCTATTCTTCATTCTTTAATTGTTAATTGTTAATCGTTAATTGTTAATTATCCTGCAAATTATTTTGTATTCTCAAGTATTATATGTAACTTTGCACCGGAAAATCCATGACAATCGATGAAAATATCTATCGTGACATCCACCTACAATAGTGCTGGCACATTGCGTAGCACCATTGAGGGCGTGTTGGCTCAAGACTACGATGACTACGAGCTGGTCATACAGGATGGGGGAAGTACCGATGGCACATTGCAGCTCATCGAGGAATACGCTTCCCGATTGGGTAATCGGTTGAAGTTGGAGAGTTGTCCCGACGAAGGAATCTACGATGGGTTCAATCGTGGATGCCTTCGTGCCACGGGCGATGTCATCGGCATCCTCAATAGTGACGATTTCTTCACGCGCAACGATATCCTGTCCACCATAGCACGCACTTTCGACCAGCATCCCGACGTGGATGCCGTCTATGCCGACGTCCATTATGTTTCGCCGAAGGATCCGAATCGGATTGTGCGCTACTATAGCAGCAAGAAGTTTACGCCTGAGCGTATGCGGATGGGCTATATTCCGGCACATCCTACTTTCTATCTGCGACGCGAATGTTTGGAGAAGTTCGGCTATTATGATCTCGATTATAAGGTGGCAGCCGACTTCGAGTTCCTCCTGCGACTCATTTATCTCAATCGTATCAAGACACTCTACGTCGAGGAGGATTGGGTGACAATGCGTATCGGTGGAGCCACAACCAAAGGCTTGCAGAGTCATTATCGAATCATGAAAGACCATATCCGCGCCTTTCACAAACACGGCATAGCATTCAACCCCTTCATCTACTTCTGGCGATATGTCGAGAAGTTGAGGGAATTCAGATAAAACAATTTTTTATCAATTGACAAAATGAAGGATTTCAATTACTATGCGCCGACCGAAGTGGTTTTCGGCAAAGAATCAGAGGAGCAGGTGGCTCAACTGGTGAAGAAATATGGTGGCACCAAGGTGCTGGTTCATTACGGTGGCAAGAGTGCGGTTCGCTCGGGATTGCTCGACAAGGTGTGCAACCTCCTTCGCGATGGTGGCATCGAAGTATTTACCCTGGGTGGCGTAGTTCCCAATCCGCGTCTGTCGTTGGCAAAGCAGGGCATTGAACTTTGCCGAGGAAGGCATTGACTTCATCCTTGCTGTGGGTGGCGGTAGTGTCATCGACAGTGCAAAATGTATCGCTTACGGCGTTAGGTTCGATGGCGATGTATGGGACATTTATCTGGGCAAGGCCGAACCCGAATCCATGCTTCCAGTGGCATCAGTGCTGACTATCCCTGCAGCAGGCAGCGAGATGAGCGAGGCAAGTGTCATCACCAATGAGGATGGCGATGTGAAACTTGGCTATTCTAACAATATGTCACGTCCCAAGTTCGCCATCATGAATCCATGTCGCACGTTCACCTTACCGCCCTATCAGACGGCAGCAGGTGTCACCGATATGATGATGCATACCATGGAGCGCTATTTCACCATCGACGACGATATGGACCTCACCACCGATTTGGCGGAAGCTGTGCTGCGTCGCATGAAGGTCGCCATCTTCGATGTGCTCAAGAATCCCGAGGACTATCGTCAGCGTGCTCAGATCATGTGGGGCGGCAGTGTTGCACACAACGGACTGACGGGTTGCGGCGTGAGCGACGATTGGGCTACCCACCAGCTGGAACACGAGCTGAGCGGAATGTTCGACGTGACACATGGTGCCGGTCTTGCCGCCATCTGGCCCAGTTGGGCACGATATGTATTGCACCAGAACCTTAGTCGTTTCGTGCGCTTCGCGGTGAATGTGATGGATGTGCCCAACGACTTCACCGACCCTGAGTCTACTGCACTGAAGGGCATCGAAGCCATGGAGCGTTTCTATCATGCCATCGGAATGCCCATCAACATTCGCGAACTCATTGGCCGAGAGATTACCGATGACGAGATTTGCGAAATGACACGCAAATGCAGTCGCGACTACACTGCCACCTGCGGTTGCCTGAAGGTGCTAACGCCCACCGACATGGCAGAAATCTATCGCATGGCTCGCGGTTAAACTTTTAATGGGACGGCTAAACGATTATTTCAAAGATTCGTTTGCCGTTCCATTCTATCCATTGCGGTTCGGTTTCCTTCTTGTCCTTCGAATTCATCATTTTTCTCCAAATTCTTTGAAAAGGTTTTATCTTTATTCGGAAAGCAGGTTTCAAACTCAGATTCGCCATCTATTTTGTCATATAGCACTCTGTCGCGCGTCATAATGCTTTATTCCGTAGGAGCAAGCATTTTGTCGCGCGTCATAATGCTCTATCCAATCGCGGAAGCACTCTGTCGCGCGTCGTGATGCTTCATTCCGTAGGAGCAAGCACTCTGTCGCGCGTCAGAGTATTCTATTCCTTAGGAGTAAGCATTCTGTCGCGCGTCAGAATGCTCTATCTAATCGCGGAAGCACTTTGCCGCGCGTCCTGATGCTCTATTCTGTAGGAGCAAGCATTCTGTCATGCATCAGAGTACACTATTCTATAGGAGCAAGCACTCTGTCGCCCGTCGCGATGCTCTATTCTGTAGAAGCAAGCACTCTGACACGCGTCAGAGTACACTATTCTATAGGAGCAAGCACTCTGTCGCCCGTCGCGATGCTTGCGCAAAATGAGGAAGCACTCTGTTGCGCGTCAGAGTGCTTTTTTTCGTCTGCCTGATGATGCTGGGCTTGTCATCCATCCGCTCGAATTAAGAAAGTTTTCTGCATTCCCGCTGTCAGCAAGCATCTCAGCTGTCGATTGATGCGCTAAATGTCGCGACTTGCCAAGTCCCAATTGTTTAGTCCCCTACAAAACGAAGAAGTGGCTAACCTCACGGTCTGCCACTCCCAATCAGCGTTTTACTTTTGTCTTGATTTCTTATCTGGCGCAAAGATAGGGGATTTTGCGGAGATAAGGAATCGGATGACAATGTTGTGGCGGAAAAACGGGATTCTCCGCTTCGTCGGGCGACAACATTGTTGGCTCATTTCATCATGATTCCCTTGCTGCTGATCACAATCCCTCGGTAATTGGAGGATACTTTTTGGCCGAGGAGGTTGTGAAAGGTGGTGGGGGTGTCGGTGGGGATGCGGTCGGTGAATAGCTGACGAATGCCTGTGACGGCATTGTACGCTGGGCCAAGACCGCCCATCTCGTTGATGACGCGCAGGGAATAAGTGCTGGCGGTGTCATCGTCGGGCAGGGTGTAGGAGAGGTCAGTGGTGAAGGCTACGGGATGACCGTCCTTGCATACGACGAAGCCTAAGGCCGTGTCGGGACATTCCCAGGTGAGCGTGCGGTCGGCGATTACCATTTCGGTGCTGAGTTGTACGGTGAAGCTCTGCGGGTACCAGTTGGGGAACACCTTGTCGAGCGTGTAGTCGGCAGCCTGCTCTTCGGTGATGACGCAGGGGTCGGAGGTAGCGGCGGCATTGCAGGCGCTGATGGAGCGAGCACTGAGGTCGAGCGGATTGCCTTCGGCATCGCACGAGTCGAACTCATGGAAGCGAACGACGAGGCCTGACGTCATTGAGCCCCAACCTGCGGCATTGGGCAGGGAGCGCATGGTGGTGTGGAGGAAGGTGCTGGCAGGTGAGTCGCCCCACGGACGCCCCAGACGATAGCCTTCGGCACCATCGATGGTGCAGCGGTCGAAGACGATGCCCTTGTAGGCGGGCTGGGTGTTGGGGGCGGTGATGCAGGCTCCAGAACTGAGGGGGCGGAGGGTACAGCGTTGGAAGAACATCGTGCCGTCGCCATAGATGAAATCGACTTCGCCGGCGATGTCGCAATCCTCGAAGTAGGCGGTGGCATCGGCCTTGTTGAGATAGTAGGTGTCCTGCACGCCCTGCAGACGCACGTTCTTGTAGATTGCCTGCTTGCCGCGCTGGCGCAGGGCGATGGCCTGGCCCTTGGAGCGGCCGCTGTCCCAGTCGCGTGCCTGGCGGATGGTGAGATCCTGCATATAGACGCCGTTCTGATTCTGGTCGATGAAGAGCACGGGCGTCTCGTCCTGGTACTTTGTGACGGTGCCAGGATCGTTCATGAGAAGCACGCCCTCCATGCTTTCGCCGATGAGCGAGGTGTTGCCGGGCACTTTGGTGAGGGCAGTGGTGCCGAAGTCGTAGGTGCCATCGAAAAGGAAGATGCGATAGCGCTGGTCGGGGGAGGGCCGCTTGGCTGCTGCATCGAGGGCGACAAGAAGCTCGTCGATGGTACGGACTGCGGCATCGAAGGGACGGCAGTGCTCGAAGATCTCGTCGTAGGCGCTGTAAGCCTTGAAGTTGGCGAAGAAGTAGGCGTCAGAGGTGACGGTGTGTTCGAAGGAGGGATCTTTGCTGACAAGGTTCTCATCCTCGTCGGTCCAGCCTACGAAGTTGTAGCCTTCGTTGGGCGTGGCTTTGAGGGTGATGACCGTGCCTTCGCGATAAAGACCGCCTGCGGGAGAGAGGGTCACTGAGCCTCCTTCGGCGGGCAGGGCTTCGGCACTGACGCTATACTGCTCGGCTGAGGAGCTGCCGCTCCAGTCCCCGTTGATGGTGATGTGGTTGAATCCTACCTGCTTGGAGTTGCCGAGGCTGTAGATGTAGATGCGGAGGGAGAATGGGTTTGAAAGGGTTGAAAGGTTTGAGAGGTTTGAAGGGTTTGAGAGGTTTGAAGGGTTTGAGAGGTCGTGGTAGATGGGGGTCTTGCCGGCATTGTCGCGACCTGGGACGAGGGCTTCGTCGAGGAGCACTTCCTCGTCGCCATAGACGGCGTAGATGTCGAGCTTGCCACCGTCGGTGCCAAAACGCATGGCATTGAGGCTGACGGACGTGGGGGTGAAGCTGACGCCTGCGGCGGGGATGACGCGGAACTCAACCACGTAGTTGGGGTCGGGTGTCGAGATCTGTTCGGCAGGTTGGAAGGCTACCCAGTTCTCCTTATCGACCTTGTCGGTCTTGGACATATAGCTGAGATAATTCTCGTTGTAGGTGGCGGTGGCTGAGGCGAAGGCAAGGGCGGAGTCATCGTCGCTGAAGGTGGCAGCAGCTACGTAGGCTCCCGTGTTCCAGGGCCAGCTGATGGTGACGCTGCCCGATTGGGCATGGGAGGGCTCAACGTAGGGAAAGAGGACCGTGATGGTGCGTAGGGCGACATCGGTAGGCACTGTGATAAAGGCTAGGGTGGAGTCGGGGCTTACATCGGATTCGACCTTGGTGTCGTTGACAAAGGCTGTGGCTCCTGTGCGAAAGGGCAGGGTGACGCGGGTGCCTGAATATTCGATATAGGTGTCGATGGAGATGCCTTCGACCTCGTTCTGATTGACGTAGATGCCTTCGTCCTCTGCATTTAGCTTAGGGGCGGCAGGTAGGGTGAAGTCCCACGTCCAGCGGGTGTCGTGGCGACGGTCGTCGATCGAGATGGTGTTCTTCTGGAAGACGGGCGCGAAGGTCATGTCCTCGACGAGAGTGACGACATCGCCGATGTAATAGGTCTTTCCCTGGCTGGTCCAGCCGATGAGCGTGTATCCATCGAGGTAGAGGGAGGTGTTCTGTGGAATGACGTACTGCGAGGCGAAGGGCAGGGTGCCGCCTTGGGGCGCTTCGCCGTCGGCGCGACCTGTGGTGAATGTGTAGTGGACGTCGCCGGTCATGTCATGGCCGGGTGTGATGGCGTAGTCGGAGGTCTCGTAGCGCGACTTCTGGAGAGTGCCATCGGCAATGCCGTTGAGGTAGTTCTCAACGTTGGTGTAGCCATTGGCAGCAAGGGCTGCGCCATCGGTGGGGTCGTTCTTGTTGAAGCCCATCTCGTCCTCGTAGGCGTTGGGCATTCCGTCGCAATCAGCATCGATGATGTAGCGGTCGCCCTCGCGCATCCCGAGGAAGGGGAAGTTGGTGTAGGTGACACCATCGACGACGTAGGTGTCGTGCTCGGTGAGCTGGACGTCGTCGGGTGCATCGATGATGCCTTTCTCGTTGGGGATGGAAGCACCGGCATACTGCGGATCGATGCGGCCTGCGGCTTCGTCGAGGAGTCGCTGATCGACCTCATCGTAGCGCGGCAGGGATGCACCGGCGCGGCTGGTGACTTTCGCAAAGGCTTCGTCGGCACTTTCATATTCGAGACCGCTGAGGGCGTATGGAAGTTCGGTGAGGGTGTAGGTAGTGAAGTTGGAGCCTGTGAGGTTGATGCCACGGCTGGAGCTGCCCGACTGGGCTCCGTAGTAGTTGTCGGCATTGACCTTGTTAAGTTCGGTTTCGCTCCAGACGGTGCTGTTCTGGGGTGCCCAACGGCTGTTCACTTCGAACTTGTTTCCGCTAAGATACCATTGGCCGTAGGGTGTGGAGGGGGCACACCAGTAGCGGGCGCTGGAGGTGTTGCGCTGCGTGGCGGGACCCGGGCGGTAGTAGTTGCCGATGAGATATACGCGATCGTAGCCCGGGTCATCCTTAGCCCATGCGGGGGCTTCAACGGTGGCCTTGTCGTATTCGCCACCATACTGGTTGGTAGCACCGCTCCAGTTGAAGACGACGTTGTTGGCAAACTCAGAATCGACCTGGTAATCGTGTTCGCCCTTGGTGTTCGACACGGAGCGTACGCCATTGAAGCGCGGGGCGCGCGAGTGGCTGTTGGTGATGAGCGTATGGTGCATGGTGCTGTGCTCACCTCCCCATTGGGTGGCGTAGGCACGTGCTCCCTTGGAGTTCTTGGAGTTGTAGAGGCCTTCGCCGATGATGCACCATTGGACGGTGGTGGAGTCGCTGTCGTAGGCGGTGAGGCACTCCTCCATGCTCCACGTCATGGAGCAATGGTCGAGGATGACACCTTCGCAGTTCTCCATGTCAAGGCCGGTCATCGACTTGTTGGGGATGTCGCCGGCACGGAAACGCACATAACGGATGATGATGTTGTCGTTGTTGATATACATGTTGTAGCCGGTGAGGCAGATGCCTCCGCCGGGGGCCGACTGGCCGAGGATGGAAACGTTGGGGAAGCGGAACCTGAGCTTTGACTCAAGGTAGATGGTGCCCGAGGTGTTGAAGAGAATGATGCGGGGACGACCGCCGTTGTCGTGGTTGAGTGCCCAACGGAGGGTGCCTTCGACGAGGTTGTTGTCCGAGCAATCGTCGTTGCGGGTGACGTAGCAGACTTCGCCGCCACGACCGCCGGTGACGTAGCGACCGTAGCCTTCGGCGCCGGGGAAGGCGAGCTGGCGTTCGGCAAGGGCTGGCGTTGAGAGTGTGCACAGGAGGACAACGGCCGAGAGCAGGGTGGAGAAAAGGGTGGATTTCATAGGGGTGCGGGTTGTGGTTAGTTGACAATGCTTATTAGCTGGTGCAAAGATAGGGGATTTTGGGGAAAGATGCAAATTTTTCGGGGATTTTTTTGCAGCCAAACTTGGCTGCGACTGGGACAGGTGGGGAGTGGACAGCCAAGGACGGCTGCGGAGGGGACACGGGGACATGAAAAAAAACGAGCCGGAGTGAGCCGGCTCGTTGCTATTAAAGAGGGGAGGGGTTACTTGATGTACTGAACCTTGCCGTCGCGGACGATGAGGCCTTGGGCCTTCTCGATGCGCTGGCCGTTGAGGTTGTAAGCGCGGTTGGTGACGATCGTCTCGGCATCAATCTGCTCGATGGCAACGGGAGGAACTGGATCGACATACTCTACAGCCCAGCGAGGATCGCCGGCCTGAACCTTAGCTGCGTAGCTGCTCTCGAATGGAGCGAAGTACTCCTTGAGGGCCTCGGGGTTGGTGAGATCGAGCGCGGGAAGCTCAGCGTACTGGATATCCATCGAGTCGAGCACGGCGAACTTGGTAGCGTCGGTGTTGTCCACCTCGTTGATGCCGCCCCAGATGCAGTTGGTGCTGTCGGTGACGTAAACGCAGCTGCCGCCGATGGCCTTCTGGAGGCGATAGGTGTTGACGAAGATGTTCTCGGTCCACTCAGCGGTGACGCACTTGTTGTTCACGTAGTTGTTGGCAAAGTTCTGGTTGGATGGGCTGTTGACGAAGGTGTTGTTCTTCATGTTCCAGGTCATGGCAGCGTCTTCGGTGCCCCAAACCTTGTTTCCAGTAGCGTTGGAAGCGTTCGAGAAGCGGAGGAAGTAGTAGCCTGTGGTCTCGTTGGTGTTGTAGAACGTCGAGTTCTTGATGTCGATGTTCTTGATGCTGTTACCGCCATCGTCGAAGCGAATGAGAGCCTTGCCCTCGGCGTTGTTGTTCTGGACGATAACACTATCGATAACGAGGCTGCGGACAGCCCAAGGCTGCTTGTTGGCATCGATCAGGGAAACGCCGAGGTTAGCGAAGTTGGTCTTTACGATGTTGAGGGCCTGAGCCTCGTAAACCTTCTGGTTAGCGCCTTCATACTTGTAGGTGCCTACGACGGTTTCGGTGCCATCCTCAGCCGTTTCGGTGGTCTCAGTGTAGGTGTAGAGCGATGTATCGGGATTAGCAGAGAAAGCGATAGGAGCCACGGTGGAAGCGGCGCAGTCGAAGTTGACGTCTTCGATCTTGAGCGCGGTCTGGGCAGTGATCTGTCCGTTGGCAGCGGTGACAACGAGTGCTTTGTTACCAACGATGTCAACGTTCTTGGTGCCAAGAGGAGCCTCGCCTGCGAGGGTGTAGGTCTTGCCTTCGACGAGTTCAACCTTGTAGGTGTTGGCCTCGGCATCGAAAGCAGCCTGCTCGATGGCAATGTTGAGCGTACCCTTGCCTGCCTCCTGAGCGTCGGCAGTGGCCTCGTCCTGGAGGGTAACTGCGGAAATCATGATGTCCTTGTTGACCTCAGGAGCACCTTCGACAACGATTTCGTACTTCTCGGTAGGATCGAGCACAACAGAAACGCAGTCGGAAGTTGTGCCCTTGCCGTAGATGGTTCCAGGTTCGGTCTGAGCCACTACATTGTTGGTGCTGTTGAATGGCTTGGCAGTAACAAGAACGTAGTTGCCGTCTTCAGCAGAGCCGGTTGATGAACCGACAGCATAAACGGTGAACTTCTTGGTGTTCTGTACGAAGAACTTGAGGTACTTGCCCCATGCAGCGGAAAGGACAGGAGAGTCAACCGATCCATTGTCGCCGGTAACCTGAATGAAGTCGCCGTGTTCGCCGGTCTCGGGATCGAGGTCAGTATAGCGGTTGGAGGTCTGAACTTCGGCTGTGCCGTCGTCAAGCGTCGATGTTGGGTTGACATATTCGATCCAATCGAGCGCAATGGCAGGCTTTTCGGATACGGAGCCGTCGTCGGCAGTCTTGGTCTTGGTGGTCAGCATGTCGGGACCCTTGACGGTCTCCCAGTAAGCGAAGTTGGGAACTTCGGGTGCCTTGGGAGCGGTGCCGGGAACTTCGGATGCGCCGAAGATCTGGATGCCGGCGATCATGATGTCCTTCTGGGCGATTTCGTCACCCTTGAGGGTAATCTGATAGGTCTTCTCGGGATCGAGAGCGATGCTGACGGTGTCGGAAGCCGTGCCCTTACCGTAGATAGCACCTGGGGTAGAGGTGATTTCGATGATGTCGCCATCCTCAGAGAGGGCGATGACGTGGAGGCAGTTGCCGTCCTCGGCAGAGCCGCCGGCAGAACCTACGCCGAGGAATGACATCTTGGCGGTCTCCTTTACATAGAATACCATGTACTTGCCCCAAGCAGCAGAGAGGACAGGAGAGTCGACAGAACCGTTGTTGCCATAAACCTGGATCCAGTTGTTGCCTTCACCATAGTTGTAATCCTCATAGTTGGGGTCGAAGTTGGTATAGCGGTTGGAGGTCTGCACCTCAGCCTTGCCATTGTCGAGCGTAGAGGTTGGGTTGATGTACTCTACCCAGTCGTACTTCTCGGAGATGCCGAACTTCTTGCTTACGGTGCCATCTTCGGCAGTCTTTGGGAATCCGCCTTGAACGAGGTCGGGACCAAGCACTACTTCGAAAGCCTTGCCCTCGGTGTAACGTGGAGCATGGGCAACGGAAGCGTCGAACGAAGCAGCCTCGTAATTGATGGTCACGCTCTTGACATAGCTGCGTCCCTTTTCGGTGCCGCTGAAGAAGAGTGTGTCGATGAACTGTGGCTCGTCGAATACGATTTCGTAGTCCTTCAGTGCGGTCTCGGTGTCATCGACAGCATATTCGAAGCCATTGATGGTGGCATGCGGAGTGTCGATCTTGCCAGAGTCGGTATTCCACCAGGGAGCCGCCTTTACGACGATGGAGGTGGCGTTCACCTGACCTTTGGCAGAAAGGTGAATGAGCAGGTTTCCAGGGTTGGAACTGTTGCCAAACTTGAGACCATAGCCAGTCTGGCCAAAGTAGGCACGTGAGGTGGTGGAAGCAGTGCCGATGGCTACGTCGGCGATGAACTCTGCACCTTCAGCAGCGATGGAGTCGGCCGTAACATCTGGTCTGATGACTATGGTTCCATCCACTCCTTCAGGGTTGTCGTTGAACACGATAGTGTAAGAGTCTGCAAACGCTGTGGTGCTCATGAGCACAGCAGCAGCAAGTAAGATAAACTTTTTCATGCAGTTTGTTTTTAGGGTTAGTATTTGGTTTGGGATAGTTGTTTGGGGGAGGGGCAGCCAAACTTGGCTGCCACGTGACATGGGGATGGGCTTACTTAACGTAGATGAGCTTGCCGCCGGAAATGCAGAGGCCAGTGGCGGTGCGGAGTTGCTGGCCGTTGAGGTTGTAGATGGCAGGGGTGGCTACAGCATCGGCGGTGATGGTCTCGATGCCCTCCTCACCATGAGTTCCGTAAGCGACTGCGCTATCAGACCAGCTGGCCTTGGCACCATCGGAAGAGTTCATGTACTGAACACCTGCGCCATCGGTAGCCGACATCACAGCCACGCCGACAAGGTACATACGATATTTCACCTTGAGAGCGATGGGCGTTTCGGCAGTCCATGGGGTCTTGGTGCACCACTTGTGGTCGTAGCAACTGTAACCGGTGGCAGTGGATTGGATCTTTTCGTTGTCGTAGTAGCCACGACATTCGTCGAGGCGCCCGAAGTAATAGTCGATGGCAGCTTCGGTCTCGTCGGGGGAGCAAACGTAATTGACGAACTCACCCTGCTTGGTTTCGGGGTCAGCCCAAATAGCCTCGTACTCCGAAGCGTCCTTCTTGTTCTGCAGATTGACCGTCCACTTGAATGGCTGGTTGACGGAGATCTTGGTGGGATCGTCGGGGTCGCGCTGGAAGCCAACGAGATCGACACCCCTGATGGAGCGGTTCTCGTCTTCGAGAGGATCGGCGGTCATGCTGATGTGTACCTCACGATAGGCGAGGTTGGAGAGTTCGCCAAGCGTGTCGGTCTGGTTGAGATACTGGGCTTCGATACGTCCTGTGGGGAAGTCCTGGATTGAGATGCCTCCGTTCACCCACGTGGTGGGTACGGGGATGAAGTAGAGGATCATCGACTTGACGTTGGTGAACGCTCTGAATGTGGAGCCATCGTTGAGCGGGCCGGACATGTCAAGACGTGCCCTGTTGAGGGTGACACCACGATAGACGCCTGCAGGGATGGTGAAGCCGTTCTCGGGGTCGGTGTACTTGTTGTTGATGGTGATGTTCAGTCCGAAATCATCGGTGCCGGACTGAAGTCCGATGCCGCAGGCATTGAAGGCGGACACACAGGATGCTCCATTCCATGGGCGTGGAACAAGGCCTTCGACCTCTTCGCCGGTGTCGGGATCCTCATAGATGCCCATCTGGGTGGAGACGGTGTCGTTGGTGAGGTAGAAGACGAGTGACTTGTCGAGATTCTTGACCGTGTTCTGAGCGGTGGCGGAAAGAACGAGCAATGAGACTGCAAGAGTAAAGAATTTCTTCATAGGTTTTTAATTAATGGTTGTTGTTTTATGGGGGGCAGCCAAACTTGGCTGCGACGGGGACAAGGGGGACGAGGGGAACGGTGGCGACGGAGGGAGGATGGATGGGGCGAGTGGGCCCCATCCGGATTAGTAGCCGTTGTTGCCGTATTCCTCGGGGTTGGCGATTTGGTCGAGCATCTGCTGGGGGATGGGACGCACGCGCCACTTGGTCTGATAGGGCTGACCATAGATGTTGCGACGGGGTGCATTGAGGTACTCGGCGGTGAGGAGACCCATGCGCTTCAGGTCGTACCATCGCCAGTTCTCACCGCAAAGCTCGCGGGCGCGTTCCTTGGCAAGGTAGTCGATGGTGAGCTCTACACCTTCGAGGATCTTGGCCTCGTTGGTTGACTTGGCGGCATGACGACGCACCGTCTTGAGATATTCCAGTCCCTCGCCCTTGTTGTTGCCTGAAAGGATCGATGCCTCGGCAGCAAGGAGGTAGATGTCGGTGAGACGGATGATGGGGAAGTCGTTCAGCGACTGCTGGTTGGTCATGAGGTACTTGAGCGGTGACAGCTTCTTGAGCGAAGGTGCAAGGGAGCGATAGTTGGCGTCTTCGGCCACAGAACCGTTGTTCTGTAGGTAGGCGAAGATGCCGGTGTTGATGGAGCCATCGAGGCTGGGCAGACCTGCTACGAGGTACTTCTTGCGGGCGCACCATGCGGAATCGACAGCGAAGTTGGGAGTGTAGCATCCAAGGGCAGCGGGACGGTTCTCGAGTTCGATAACTTCGGTGCTTGCCATCGAGCCATTGTCGGCAAAATAGTTGTAGCCGGCGTAATTCGCCTTAAGCTGATCGGGTGATGCGATGTTGCCCGTGATGGTATAGCGCGACTCGTAACCAGAGGTCTGGTAGGCATCCCAGAAGTAGGTGGTGTCTTTGCCGCAAGCCCTGAGGATGGAGTAAGGCACGGGGAACGAACCAGAGGAGATGAAGTATTTGTAGTAGAAGCTGTCGTCGAAGCGTGTGTCTGCAGTCCATTCGCGGTTCTTGTCATCGCAATAGACGGTGCTTGGCACATCGGTCTCGCTTGGCTTGGGGTCGAAGCAATCGTAGAGCAGGTAGAGGGTGGGGCGCACGCGGGTGGTGTTGGCACGGCCATAACGGATGCCGTCACTCTGTACGCCGAAGTTGGATGCCATCGTGCCGATGTTCATCAAGTAGTATTGGCGAGTGCGTCCACGGTTCCAGCCTTCGGGGTTATAGCCATTTTCGTGGTCGATGGCTTCGAGGAAGATAAATTCGGAGTTGTCCTTGTTGTTGTCGCCGAGCCACTCCTTGGTGCTGCCTGAGGACGTCTCGTCGGAAGGATAGAGCTGGAAGCGACCACTATTGATGACAATCTGCGCATACTTGAAAGCCGAGTCGGCGCATTGAGAGGTGGAGTATTTGACACTGCCCTCGTTGGTGATGACACTGGCCCATTTGGAACGTCCGTCGGGATTCTCGGCAAAGTCGCGTTCGAGGCGTGAACGCTGGATCCACGCTTTGCAGAGCATGGCAGCAGCCGCATATTTGGTGGCACGTCCGTGTTCCTGTCCCTGGGTGACAGGCAGGTACTGATAGGCCACCATGAGGTCGGAGATGAGTTGGTCGTAGATCTCTTCTTCGGTGGAGCGGTAGGCGTATTCGCGAGCACCCTCTTCGGCCATCGAAGTGGTGGTGAGGGTGACGCCGCCCCATTGCTCGACGACATGGAAGTAGGAGAATCCGCGCATGAAGTAAGCTTCGGCTACCTTTGCCTTCATGGCAGTTGCGTCATACTCCAAACATTCGTTCTGATAGTAGATGGCGGTGTTGCAGTAAGCGATGGTGGCATAGAGTGCGTTCCAGATGACACGGTTCACGCCAGTCTCGGTGTTCCAGTCGAGGTTGTTGACACATTCTTTCCAGTTTCCGCTGGTGGCACTTCCGTTTTGCCAAAGGTCGCCCATTTCCATCATTGGGATTCCGTCTTCCTTGCCGTACATATAGTACATGTTCTCGTAGCAGGCATTGATCAGGCCGTCGAAACCGGCAGCGGTGGTATAGACAACATCTTGGTCGAGCTGTGTCTTGTATTCCTCGTCGATGTCGCAGGCCGACAGGGAGGAGAGCAGAGCAGCGATAGCTAAATATGATATCTTTTTCATAAACGTCTGACGATTTAGAAGGAAGCATTAATACCAAATACGAAGGTCTTGTAGAGCGGGAATGAAGACGAGGTGTTTTCGGGATCGAGACCCTTGAGCATATCGTCCTTGCAGAAGATGAATGGGTTCTGTACGGTGCCGTAGATACGGAGCTGGCTCATGTGGGCTTTGCGAAGCAGCTTGACGGGTACGGTGTAACCCACGGTGATGTTCTTGATCTTGACGAACGAGCCATCGACGAAGGTGAGCGCAGTCTTGGCTTCGTTGCTCACGCCGAGCTTAGCCAACGGGAAGGCGTTGGTCGGGTTGGTAGGTGTCCAATAATCGAAGTCGGTAGGCTGGTTGACTTCGCTGACATAGCCAAGCAGGTCGCCGTTGACCATCTGTCCCCAGCGCATTACAGTCATGATGGAGAGGTCGAACCATTTATATTTAAAGTTGTTGGTCCAGCCGATGGTGAAGTCGGGAGTCTTGTGGCCGAGGATGGCCTTGTCGTTGGCACCGATGGTGTAGAGGTTCTCATCGACGATGGTGACACTGCCATCCGCCTCGGTCTGCGGGGTGCCTTGGCGATAATAGGTGCGGGTACCGTCTTCATTCTCGATGTAGTAGGCACCGTGACGCTCGACAGCCGTGTATTGGTTGGTGATTCGGTCGCTCACATAACCGGTATATTGGTAGGAAGGATCCCACTTGAGGCTTGAGTCGGTGGCGATGTTGACTTGTCCGGGAAGCAGGCCGAAGCAGGCAGCCTGATCTTCCTGTCCGCTTTGCCAAATGCCATTCTTCTTATAATTATAATATGTGTTGACAGGATTGTCGAGGAAGAGACCCAGTGAGATGAGTTCATCGACGGAGGTGCCGTTACCCAGATCGATGTTGGTGAGCCGTTCGTTGTTCTTCGCAAAGGTGATGGTGGAAGTCCATGTGAAGTCACGAGTAACGATGTTGCGCGTGTTGAGCGAGATTTCGATGCCATCGTTCTTGATGCGTGCGACATTGGACATCATCGTGTATGGATTTTTGGCATTGTAGAGACCATAAGCCGTGGGGAGCTGGCGCTTGTAGAGCACACCCTTGGTGTCGGTGTTATAATAATCGATGCTGGCATCGAGACGGCCCTTGAAGATGGAGAAGTCGAGACCCAGGTTAAAGTTGTAGGACTTCTCCCAGCCCAGATTGTAGTTGGCAACGGATTGTGTGAGAATGTAGCTCTGCACCTGACCGCCACCCAGATTGAGTGAGTTGGCGGACGACTCGACGAGTGTCTTCGACGAATAGGCCGGAATGTTGGAGTTGCCCGTCACGCCGTAACCTGCACGAAGCTTGAGATTGTCGAGCCAGTCGGCAGTGGATTCCATCCACGGTTCATCGCTGATGCGCCATCCGATGGATGCAGAGGGGAAAGAGTCCCACTGGTCGTAAAGCTGCGAGGCACCGTCCCAGCGCATGGTGGCGCTGAAGAGATAGCGGCCAAAGAGGCTATAGTTGAGGCGGGCAGCGTAGGAGAGCATCTTGGTCAAGGTGTAGTTCGAATCCACTGAGGGCTGCAGACCAGCATTGAGGTTGTAGAATGTATAGCTGTCGTAGTCGAAGCCACGGTTGTAGGCGTAGTCGTATTCGCTGTGCGAACGGTTGTACTCAATGATGCCTGTAGCCGTGATGTCATGAATCTTTCCGATCTTGAAGTTATAATTGAGGATGTTCTGCCACTGGATAGACCATCCGTCGTTGTGACTGATGCTGGCGGTTCGGACACCGACATCCTGGCTCGAACCGGTGAGTTTGTAGTAGGTATAAAGACCGTCAAAGTTGCCAGCACGAGAAGTGGAGACACTGGTATTGACGAGCGACTTGAAGGAAAGGCCTTTGAGGGGACGTATTTCGACGAATGGTGTGACGTTGAAGCGTGTGGCGCGGACGGTGTTCTCATACTGTCCGGGAATATCATCGGCCATGATGTTGACGTAGTCGTCACTTGAGCCGGTGGGATACCATTTGAGTGTTCCGTCAGCCTCATATACTTCACCGAGGGGCACCTCATTCAGCGTCTTCGACAGACGGGAGTTGCGGCGGTTGCGGTCGGTGTAGGAAATGGACGACTGAAAACCAATCGTGATGTAGCGGTTGGCCTCGAAATTGGTTCCGGCACGGAAAGTGAGTTGCTTGAAATTGTCGTTGCGGTACATGCCCTCCTCGTTCTGCCAGCCGAAGCTGGCATAGGATTGCGTCTTGTCGTTGCCGCCGCGTACAGAGAGAGAGTAGTTTTGCTGCACGCCGGTCTTCAGGATTTCGTCCTTCCAGTTGATGAACTTACCCTGATTGTAGCAGTCGATGCCAGCCTGCGAGATGCCGAATTCGTTGAAAAGGCGGGACAGTGCATCGGTGCGGTTGGGGTATTCGTTCCATACCGACTTGCCGAAGTAGCCTTCGTATCCGGTAGCCATGTAGTTGATCCAATCCTCGCCTGTGTAGGTTTCGGGATAGGCGGGTAGGCAGTTGAGGCCCATATAGGCATTGAAATCGACGCTGACCTTGCCCTTGGTGCCCTGCTTGGTGGTGACGATGATGACACCATTGGCACCTGCCGAACCGTAGATGGCGGTCGAGGAGGCATCCTTGAGGACCTCGATGCTCTCGATGTCGTTGGGGTTAAGGTTGGCGATGGAGCCACCGCTCACGCCGTCGATGACGAAGAGTGGTGCATTTGAGCCGTCGAGCGAACGGTTACCACGCAGCAGGAGGGTGGGCGACTGACCAGCCTGACCCGACTCGCGGGTGATGTCGAGACCTGCAATCTTGCCTTGCAGGCCTTCCATGGCATTCATTACAGGTGCCACCTTGATTTCGTCAGACTTGACGCTCGATATGGCACCGGTGAGGTCGCGTTTCTTCTGCACACCGTAACCTACCACCACCACTTCTTCAAGCAGGTCGTTATCTTCGCGTATGACGATATTCAGCTGGGTATTTCCCTTGACGGGTACGTCTTCGGCTGTGTATCCCACGAAACTGACGTGGAGCACCGACTTGTCGGTCACGCCGGAGATCGAGAAGTTGCCATCGAGATCGGTGATGGTGCCTGTCGTTGTGCCTTTGACGAGGACATTGGCACCGATGACGGGTTCACCGGTGGCCTGGTCGATTACCTGACCGGTCACAGTTCGAGTTTGCCCGAACAACATGCTCCCGCTCCACATAATCGTGAACAGAATGGCAAGAATTCGAACAAAAGGCGTACAAATGCGCTGGTTGTTGAACATGTTAGAGTGTTTTTATTTATTTGGTTAAAAGATGGGCCTCTGTTGATTGTGTTTAACAATGTACGGCATCAAGTTATTTTATACTTAATCCGCTGCAAAGATAAGGAATTGAAAAGTCAAAACCAAATTTTTTGCGAAAAAAAAGCAAAAAAAAGAAAAAAAACTATTTTTTTAGCGAAAATAAACGAAAATTCGTCAAAAAATAATTATCTTTGCAACGTCATTTTGGATGTAATGTTATTCGAAAACCTCGGGAACAGGAAAGTGATATATATAAATATGTATGATAGAATATAAAGACGAAAGACAACGCCAACTGGCAAACAAACCCGTTGGGCGACTGCTGATACAATTTGCGACGCCGAGCATCATTGCGATGTCGGCAAGTTCGATCTATCACCTTTGCGACTCCATCTTCATCGGGCGAGGAGCGGGTCCGCTTGCCATAGCGGGTCTTGCCATCACTTTCCCATTGATGAACATTTCCGGAGCGTTTGGTGCGATGTTGGGTGTGGGTTCGGCGGCACAGACTTCGGTGAAGATGGGAGAGGGCAACCAGCAACGTGCACTGATGATTTTCGGCAATATGCTTCGCCTCGACATCACCATCGGTTTGATGATTACTGTTCTTGGCTTGTTGTTTCTCGACACCATCCTGAGGCTCTTTGGTGCCAGCGAAGCCACACTGCCCTACGCGCATGATTATATGCAGATTATCCTTGCCGGCAACATCATCACCCACACCTTCCTGGGCATGAACGACCAACTGCGAGCCACAGGTCATCCTCGTAAGGCCATGACTGCCCAGCTTATTGCCGTGGTGATGAACATCATCCTGGATGCCTTGTTCATCTTCGGTTTCGGATGGGGGATGCGTGGTGCGGCTTTTGCCACCGTGTTGGGACAAGTATGTGCCTGGATTTTTGAGTTCCGTTTCTTCCTCGACAAGACCAACTTTGTGCATTTCGCCCGTATCGGATTGAAGGTGCGCATTGACATCATCCGTGAGATACTTGCCATTGGCCTTTCACCTTTTTGTGTCAATCTCTGCAACTGTCTGATTGTGATCATCATCAACCGTTCGCTGATCTCATACGGTGGAGCCGATGGCGATATGTATGTAGGAGTCTATGGTATTGTGAATCGCGTATCGATGCTCATTGTCATGATGGTGATGGGCTTTGGACAGGGGCTGCAGCCTATCGTTGGCTTCAACATCGGAGCAAAGCTCTATGGTCGAGTGCGTGGAGTCATGATGTTTGCCTTAACGTGTGCCACTACCGTGATGACAGTGGGCTATCTGCTGGTGTACCTCTTCCCCGAACATCTTGCCTCGCTCTTCACCACCGATGCCGACATGGTGTCGAAATGTATTCCAGCGCTTCGCATCATCATGTGTATGTTCCCGCTCGTGGGGCCGCAGATGATGTCCATGTCGTTCTTCCAGTCAAGTCGCAGGGCAGGCATAGCCATTCTGCTCAGCACCTCGCGTCAGCTGCTGTTCCTGCTGCCCATGTTGATTATTCTTCCCCATCTAATGGGTGTCTATGGCGTGTGGTGGTCATTCCCCATCAGCGATGCCGTTTCGTTCATGCTGGCTGCCGTCTTTCTGGTGCGTGAGCTGAGGAGGCTGAGAAGAGTTAAGGGAGTTTGAGGAGTTAAGAGGGAGATAGTTCCTTGAAGGCGGCGCCGAGCCAATGTGTGATGTCGGAGGGGAGGAGTGATTCTTCGCTTTGTCCTCCACGTTCGATGGCGAGGTCGGCGGCTATGGCGTGCAGGCAGACGCCGAGGATGGAGGCATCCTGCGTCGTGTAGCCTTGAGCGCGCAGACCCAGAAGAATGCCTGTCAATGTGTCGCCCGAACCACCGACAGCCATGCCGGCATTGCCGAAGTTCTCATTTCGAAATACGTTGCCATCGGGCAGATGGATGTTGGTGTAATGATCCTTGAGGATAACTACTACACCATATTTCATGGCCATAACCAGACAGTTGCCGCATCCTGTGGCATTCAGCAGACGCTTGGCTTCGCCGGGATGAGGCGTGAGGATGGTATCCTTGGGCAATTTGTCCAAGAGCTGCGGATGGAGGGAAAGGATGTTGAGCGCATCAGCATCGAGGATGAGGGCAGTGTCGGGCATTCCTGGCGTTGACAGTCCGCGATGCAGCAGTTCGACAAGAGCCTCCTGTGTCTCTTCTTGCAGACCCAACCCGGGACCAATAGCCACGGCGTCGATGCCGCTACGCCACTCGATGTGGGTGTGATAGTCGGTGCGGTTGTCGGTCTCGCACTTTGCTTCGGGTAAGCCCAACTGCATGATTTCATAACCGCAACGGGGAGTGCGCACCGTGAGCAACCCTACGCCACTGCGCATACATGCCCTGGCAGCAAGCAGCGCAGCACCCATCATGCCGCGACTGCCGGCGACAAGCAGTGCATTGCCAAAATTGTTCTTGTGGCTGAAAGGCTCGCGTGGGTGAAGCAGTTGGCTCAGGTATTCTTCGGTGATTACTCTTGTCATGTCGTTCTGTTTTTTATGATTGGTGCAAAGGTATTGTCTTTTGGGGAAAAGTGCAAGAAAATGCACAAAAATATGAAGACTAAAATGCAAATTTGGCATAAAATGATCAGGATTAGGTGCAAAATTGCAGAAAATTGCCCAAAAATTTTGCTTTTTTCATTTGAATCTCTATCTTTGCGCGTCATTTTATAAATTATTGATCTTCCATATTTATATCTCTATGAACTACCGTTCACTAACTACTTCGGAAATCAAGGCCTTGCAGGAGCAGGGCTGTGCCGCAAAGGATTGGGCTGACATCCAGGTTGCCGATCCGTTCATCGTTTCGCAGGTAAGCAATGTCCGTTTCACTGGAAAGGTCTATTTGGGGACGAACGTGACCCTCGACAATATACGCAATCTTGGCACAAGCGGCGATACCACCTTCGCCAATGGCATAGAGGTCAGCGTGCTGAAGGAAGATGGTGGCCTTGAGGTGGTTCTCTACGACGGCTTGACCTCGATGGAGGCTGCCTTTGAGGTGATTGAGGCACGCAAGGAACCTGAACTTGTGGCTAAGCTGCACGAGAAGGCTCGCAAGTATGCTGCTGGCATTCGGTCGGACGGAAGCATCATTGAAGCAGGTTGCTTCGTGAGCGATGTGCGCGAAATCAAGGATGTTCATCTGGGCCCCAATACGAAGGTGGTTGGCGCTGTGCGTTTGGTCGATGTCAGCGTCGTCAGCCTTCCCGATGCTCCCAGTTTCATCGGCGACGGCTGCATTCTGGAGCATGTCATCATTCTCTCGGACAGCAAGGTGGAGGATGCCGTGCAGATGGATAACAGTTTTGTGGGACAGGGATGCCACATCGGTCGCCTCTACTCGTCGGCCAACTCGCTGTTCTTCGCCAACTGTTTCTTCGAGAATGGTGAGGCCTGCGCCTATTTCGCTGGCCCGTACAGCGTGAGTCACCATAAGGCTACCCTGATGATTGGCTGCATGACCTCGTTCTTCAACGCCGGTTCGGTCAGCAATCAGAGCAACCACTCCTATAAGACAGGCCCCAACAAGTATGGACAACTGCAGCGTGGCTGCAAACTGGGTAGTTCGAGCTACGTCTATTGGCCCATGCAGGTGGGTGTGTTCAGCACGGTCATCGGTCATCATACGGGACACGAGGATTTCCGTGATCTTCCCTTCTCGCTCATCACCGAAGATGGAAATGGCAAGACCATCGTCGTGCCCGGTCAGAATCTGGGCAGCGTGGGTACACGCCGTGATGCCAACAAGTGGCCAAGGCGCGACAAGCGTTCGAACATTGAGGGTGCCCGCCGTGACAGAATCAATTTCACGCTCTTCAATCCCTACAGCATCGGCTATATCATGCGTGGCATGAAGATACTCAGGAAACTCAAGAACACAGGTGAAACCGATTTCCAGGGCGGCGTCATCAATCCCCGTCATATCAGGCGCGGGTTGGACCGTTATCAGCAGGCTATCGATATGTATGTGGGTCAGCAGTTGCAGGTTTTGGAGAATCTGGGCATTTTAGGACAAGAACCAGGAGAAGCCGGCACTGGCGATTGGGCTGACTACGGCGGTATGCTCGTTCCACGCAAGGAGCTGCTCGAAGCCTTGCGCGAAGGCAAGTCGTTCGAAGACCTCCACCCGCTACTTCCTGAGTTTGAGTACAACTGGCTGGCTGCACACTTCGACATCACCGAGAAGGAGAGCCTGATTGAAGGTGGCAAGTCGGCTGCCGAAACCTGGAATGCCGCACTCGATGCAGATGGAGAAATGGACATCGTTGCCTGCAACATTGATTTGTAATGCAGTCAGCCTTTCCTTCTTCCTCAATCATTTATAAATGCTCCCTGTCTTTTTGCCCAAGGGAGCATTTTTGTAATTCAATAATAACGTAAATAGATAGATTATGGACACACACAACTTGAAGAATCATGGCCTTATGCTTTTGGGCTTGACTGCCTTGATATCTTGCACTCAGCAACCTGAGTCAAAGGATTACATGCAGTTTGTCGATACGATGATCGGCACGGGAGCGCACTACAGTGAGGATGCTGCCAGCCTTTGGGGTACGGAGCGCAAGCAGAAGCCCATCCCTACGAGCAAGAAGGGAACGATGGCAGGCTACGACCAGGCGCACGATCCCGGGCAGTGTATTCCAGCAGTGCTGGTGCCCCATGGCATGAACTTCTGGGTGGCTCAGACCGAGGACACCGAGCAGAAGGAGATTTCGCCTTATTACTATCAGGACGAGGAGATACAAGGTTTCCGCAATAGTCATTGGATTGTGGGCGGCATGACACAGGACTACGGTTCGTTCACCCTGATGCCTTTGGGCGGCGAACTGATCACCAATCCGTTGGCGCGTGGCTCGAAGTTCAGTCACGACAAGGAGGTATCTACGCCAGCCTATTACAGCGTGGAACTGCCCGACTACGGCATACAGGCTGAGATGACTGTGGCACCACGTTCGGCCATCTTCCGTTTCACCTATCGGGAGGCAGGCGATGTCTATCTCGTGATGAATCCCAACAGCGACGAGGGCTTGGGGCGTGTTGCCTTTGACCCTGAGACGGGGGAGATGACGGGCTCGAATCCTGTGCATCGCATCTATCAGGGTTGGGGCGAATATGCCGGCTTCGACGGACATTTCGTTGTCAAGGTGAACAAGGAGATTTTGGAGGGTGGTGTATATAACTGCAACGGCAAGTTGGAGGGAACGACTCGCATCGACACCCCCAACGAAGGTCTCGTCTATGACCGCAAATTTGTGCCCGAACCCGAAGTGCACGAAGTGGGTGCCTACGTGAAGTTCCATGTGGAGGCAGGAGAAACGGTTTTGGTGAAGGCAGCCTCTTCGTTCACCGATGTTTCCCATGCCAAGGCAAATCTTGCCAAGGAGATTCCTGCCTGGGATTTCGACGCTTTGCAGAAGACATTGACCGACACTTGGCAGCAGACGCTGAGCCGCATCGAGGCCAAGAGCAGCGACCGGGCGTTGCTTACCAGTTTCTATACTTCGCTCTACCATGCCTCGTTCCTGCCTCGCGAGTTCAACGACTGCGATGGCTCCTATCCAAGCTACGCAGGTGGCACTGAGATTCGTAGCACCGACGGCACTTACTATGAGGACTATTCGATGTGGGACACCTATCGTGCCCAGCACCCATTGATGTGTATCATCGAGCCCGAGAAAGCTGGACAGATGGTGCAGTCACTGCTCGACAAGTATGACGATGGTGGCTGGCTCCCCATCTTCCCGTGCTGGAACAGTTACACCTCCGAGATGATAGGCGACCACGTGGCTTCGCTGGCCGTGGATGCCTACTTCAAGGGCGTTCGCAACTTTGATGTAGCCAAAGCCTACGAGGCACTTCGCAAGAATGCCTACGAGCAGCCCGCCACTTTTGCCGACTACGAGCAGGGCAAGGGACGACGCGCCTTGACGAGTTATCTCAAGTATGGCTATATCCCTGTGCAGGACGAGGTATTAGAGGCTTTCCATAAGCACGAACAGACCAGCCGCACGATGGAGTATGCCTACGACGACTATGTGTTCTCGCTCTTCGCCCGTGAATTGGGGCACGACAGTGTGGCCGACGATTTGCTCCGCCGTGCTGCCTATTATAAGAATGTGTATAATCCCGCTTTGGGTTGGGTCGATGGGCGCAATGAGGATGGCACTTGGGTCAATGGCGATCCGTTCAGTTTCCAGAAGTACATCTGCGAAGGCAAGCCCTGCCACTACACATGGTATGTCCCTCACGACATAGCTGGTCTTGCCGAACTGATGGGTGGTCCTGAAGCCTTTGCCGCCAAGCTGGACACCATCTTCGAAGGCGGACGCTACTGGCACGGCAATGAGCCTTGCCATCAGATCAGCTACCTCTACGACTATGTGGGCCAGCCTTGGAAGACGCAGCAGCGCGTGCGTCAAATCATGAACGACGAATATGGCCTGGCTGCCGATGGTTTGGCAGGCAATGACGATGCAGGTCAGATGTCGGCATGGTATGTATTTTCGGCCATGGGCTTCTATCCTGTTTGCCCCGGCATGCCTTATTATGCGTTAGGCTCTCCTTGTTTCGACCAGCTCACAATCCACGGCGCCAATGGCAAGGACTTTAAGATGACGGTCCGAAATGCTTCGCCCCAGAACGTCTATATCCAAAGCGTCACCCTCAACGGCAAGCCCTACGACCTCAACTACCTCCGTCACGAAGACATCGCCCTTGGTGGCGTGCTTGAAGTCGTGATGAGACCTGAGCCGAACGTGCAGCGAGGCACATCTGCCGAGGCTGCACCTCCTTCGATGGGGTCATAAACGATAAAGATTTTTTTCGCTAAGCAATGCAAGATTTCTTTTGTTGATACATTTATGAAATGAGAGTAATAGATGTTTCTACATTAATTTGTCTCACCAACCTTCGACGTCAATACGACATCGTCAACGGAAGACTGTTTATCCACTCCTTCACCGTCTGCATGTCTTTTCATTTCTAAGGCATTCTTATATTTTCTTGTTTATAAACTACTGAAGGCGCAGCACCACACGATGCCGCGCCTTCAGTTTGTGTTGATGGAGTGAGAAAGGACTTTCTAATCTATGCTTCGAGGTAGGAAATGGTTAAGTTGTTTCAGGACAAGACAGGATGAGATTGCGATGGCGGAGCGTTACTGAATGTTCACCGTTCCGATCCCATCTGCTCCGTTATCCACAATCTGTGTGGACCAGAAGGAACGGAGGTCTGACCATCGGTAGAAACAGCCATCGGTGGGCTGGAGGTCGGCATCAAGTAAGGTCTCGTGTTCGTTGAGGAGGATTCGGACGAGGATGGGGGAAGGGGTGGAGGGGGGTGAGAGGTTTGAAGGGTTTGAAGGGCTTGAGGGGTTTGAAGGGTTTGAGAGGTTTGAGGGGTTTGAGGGGTTTGAGAGGTTTGAGGGGTTTGAGGGGTTTGAGGGGTTTGAGGGGCGATAGAAGATGAGTTGCACATTCGCGGCCATTGGGGATAGGGTACATTCCTGCCATGCCTGCCAATACTTTGAGGGATCGCTTTCGCTGTTGGCGGCATTGTGGATGTGCATCAGGGCGAGGAGGCGCAGGAGGTTGCTGTCGTGACCGAAGCGAAGATGCGCGGCGATGGTATCGGTGGCGATGGCGGCATCGGCGCTTTCGATGATATTCCTCAATAGGGTAGAGGCACTTTGGGCTGGAATGTTGTTGCTGCGGGGGCAGTTGGCATTGCAGATATACATGCGGTAGTTGACGCATTGGTAGCACTGAAGAAGTTCCTCGGGCGTGAAGACATCGCTCAGGTCACACCCCGGCACATCGACATCCTGCATACCCACGACGAGCCAGTAGAGGTCGATTGCCATGTTCAAGGTATCGACACCTGTAGCATCCTTGAAGATGGCCTGGATGAAACGGTCGCGATTGACGTGCTCCACCTTGAATTTGTCATAATCTTGCTGCCAGGAGGCATTTCGGCTGCTGAGTGCTTTCATTTCGGGACTGTCGTAAGCAATGTAGGCCATATCAGCGCTGTCGGTCTTGACTACGGCATTGGGTTCAAGGGCAGGGAAACAATCGAAGTAAGTCGATTCCAAACCTGCACAGAAAGCGCGCATCGAGGCTCCACAACGTGGCACGACACTGGCGCGAGCACTGACGAATTTGCGGCGTTTTGTCTCGGGAGCAGTTTTGTCTTCGGGTATGGTCTGGGCAAAGACTTCGCGGAAATTGCGCCCCATTCGTGCTCCGATGCCGACGAGTTGTTCCACACCCACTGAACTGAGCTGCCCTCCATGCCCTAAGCAGGAGTCGCATAGCAGCTGGATGCGAGGGAGGAGCGATTCGCCATATTCGGTGAGTACGCCGCGCTGATGTCCGTCCTGAAGCCGCTTCAGCGTGTTGGCATAACGGCTGTCGTTGGGCTGGTAACGCGAGCCGTGACGATTGTAGTGGCTGATGTAGAAGGCTTCGTAGCCATAGGGAACGGGAGTAAGACTCTCTTCGGATGCGCCAGGATAAGCCGCATAAATGCCACCTAAAAGATTCGGATTGGCAAGGAGCTGCGCTTCGGTGAGGGTTGCGGGATAATCGTACGTCACCTTGGCATTGGTCGAACCTGCCCGACGACATGAAGACATCAGGAGCAGGCTGCCCAAAGCAAGCACGAAAAGGATGGAGCGGTTGATTATTTTCATCACGATTATTATTTTAATTCCGAAAACAACGAAAACAGCGAAACGGAATTACATCTTCTACTTCACATTGACAAACTTCTGTACGCCGCCATAGTTGTTGATGGGCACGGCACCCTGCTTGACGGTGCAGTTGCGGATTTCGATGTTCGAAGTATTTTCGACATAGAAACCGTAAGTGGGCCCGTTGACGAAGCCTTCGCCCTGACAGGGGCGCTTGTCGTATTGTCCACCGGGATAATCGGTCACCTTGCCGAGGGTGAACTGACTATCGACGATGTGGATGTCGTGAACCTTGCCAGGAACATCTCCACCGATGAATGAGCCATTCTCGGAGGTGCAGACCACGTTGCGGAACCAGATGTCGCTGACTTCACCACATTCGCCTTCGGTCTTGCCCTTGGGGAAGCGCCAGTTGCCGTCCTTATGATTGCTCGAAGCGCGGGGATAGGAAGTGACATAGATAGGCTCTGCCTTGCCCCACCAGACATCGCTGAAATAGTAGCCCTCGACGATGAGGTTGTCGAATACGACGTTGGTCACGGTGCCTTCGTCGCGGTTCTGGATGCCGATGCCACGGTTCGAAGCTTTGATGACGCAGTTTTGGACAAGTACGTCGCTGATGCTGTCCATGTTTTCCGAACCAATCTTGATGGCACAGGAGCGGCCTGTCATGACGCAGTTGGTAACGACAATGTCCTTGCAGGGACCATATTCCTCCCATTCGCGGCGGTTCTTGAGGCAGATGCAGTCATCGCCCGAAGTGATGTAGCAGTCGGCGATGCGCACTTTCTTTGAGTGGTCGATGTCGATGCCGTCGCCATTGCGAATCTTGAGGTTGTTGAGCAGCGAGATACCGATGATAGAGGCATCGTAGCAACCGATAAGATGGACGGTCCAGTAGGCACCGTTGCGGATGGTGACATCGCGAATCTGAAGCTTTTTGACACCAATGAGGGTGAGCACGTGCGGACGTGGGTCAAACTTATCGACAGGTTTAAGTTCGTAGCTGTCGAGCAGTTCTTCGCCCATGAAGCTGATGCCGTTGCCGTCGATGGTGCCCTGGCCGGTGATGGAGATATTCTCGGTGTCTTGTGTCCATATCCACATCATGCCTTCTCCCTCGTTCTCCTTGAAGGCGCTCAGTTTGTAGATGCTCTCGTCGGGATTGGCCAACCAAGTGGCATTCGGTTCGAGGTGGTAATCGACGTTGGACTTGAGTTCGACAGGACCGCTCAGGAACGTGTGACCAGCAGGGAAAATCACTTGTCCGCCACCTTGGGCTGAACAAGCATCGATGGCTTTCTGGATAGCAGCAGCGTCATCGGTAATGCCATCGCCCTTGGCTCCGAAGTTGAGCACGTTGTAGGTGGTGCCATCGCCATTGTTGGAAGTTTGGTTGCAAGCGATGAGGAGAAGGGCGGCTGAACAAGCGGCGAATACGCTGCAAATGCCCTTGGTCAGTGAACGGGAAGTTGTGTGTGTCATATCTTTATGTAGATTTTATATTTGTCTAACAACCATGCCAGTAGCGCCATGACGGAAACGATGGTGAGTGCATAGGACAGACTGGCATACTGAAGGAGTTCGTTGCCGAAAATGGCAATCCAGAAGTTGTGGATAGCCTCGCTGATGCCGGTAACACCCAGCACCGAAGGCAGCATTTCGCTGACAATGTAGATGAAGAGTGCGTTCATTCCGAACTGCTGGAAGATGCGGCACCAGTGGTTGTGCCCTTGCAGGTCGATGACGTAGGTGAGGATGCCGAGCAGGCTGGCTGCCATTCCGCAGGTCACCAGCGTGAAGGAGGGTGACCAGATGCGCTTATTGAGCGGCAAGGCATAGCTGAGCATATAACCTGTCAGTCCGATTGAGACGGCGATGACAAGCAGCTGCATGATGCGCTCTTTGGTGTCACGCCCTGTCATGATGGCGCGCCCGCAAACCACACCGAGCAGGGTATGAGCCACACCAGCTATCACACCGACGAGGCCTTCGGGATCGACAGGCGTGCGCCCAACGAGAACTTTCTGATAGATGTGCTGGCCAAAGAGATTGCGGTCGATGCGCGCCAGCAGGTTTTGTTCGGGATCCTCAGCGTAGCCATTGCCAGCGATGAGGATGATGGTGTAAACGACGAGCAGCGTGACGATGGCATGCCACAGGTAACGTCCTTTCGCAAGGTGGAAGAACAGAGCGGCAAAACAATAGCTGAGGGCAATTCGCTGCAACACACCCCAGAAACGCAGACGAGACGGAATGTCGGCACCATCGCCCCAGATAAGCATATCCCAGGCATGGAGTGCAACACCAATGACAAACAACAGCAATGTGCGTTTCAGGATCTTGCGGATAAGCCCAGATTCACCAGCATGGCGGCTCATGGAAATATAGATTGATACACCTACCATGAATAGGAAGAAGGGGAACACAAGGTCGCTCATTGATAGCCCATTCCACTTGGCATGGTTCAGGCATTCGAACGAATCATGCTCCCAGCCGTTGTTGACCAGAATCATGCTTGCCACTGTCAGGCCGCGCAAGACATCGAGGGATAAAAGGCGTTGTTTCATTATTCAATTGTCCAGTTAATTTCGACAGGATTGTTGAGCATCTTGACGATGAGGGGGAATTGGGGGTCATCGAGGATCCACATCTCTGCACCCTCTTCGTAATCCTTGAGGTGGAAGAGCGGGAAGCCACGGAACTTCTCGTCACGGTCGAGCAGGGTGAAGTAGGTCTTGTTGAAGATGACCTGCTTGGTGTCGGAAGATTCTTCGCGCAAAGCGTTGATGATATCCGCTGAGGCCATGCAGAATGCTTGACTGCCGGGCAGGGTGAGATGCTGGCCGTGATTGGGCTGCACATAGCATAGTTGCGAGGCATGCTGACGGGACTTTTGTGTCATCGTATAACTGCCGTGTCGTTCCTTGAGGTCCTGCGTAATGCTCCAATGGAGTGACAGGGAATCGCCTTTCTCGGCAAAGGTCAGGTCGAATGTTCGGTATTGACGATGCAGTTCGAACGTAATCTTTGCCTTCTTGACAGGAATCTTCGCTTGCGCCTTGAGAGCAACAACGGGAAATGCCAGAAAGACGCAAAGCATATAGAGGATGATGCACTTCAACATAATCTATTTTTTTTTAACACGAATTATCGCGAATTAACGTAAATTTTTCATTAGTATATTTGTATATGACACATCTTTCTAAGTAATTCATGTAAATTCATGATAATTCGTGTTGGATTGGTTATTTAGTTCCCCAGTCGCCGGGTTTGTCACTCATGATGAACTCCAGGACACCGCCTTCCATCAGTTGGGTGTGGGAGAGGAAGGAAGAAGGGTAATTTACGCCATTGAGTTTTACGGACTGGACGTAGCGGCGCTTGTCGGAAAGACGGGGAGCGACGATGGTGAAATCCTTGCCGTTGCTCAGATGAATGGTCGTGGAGGGCAGGAGCGGGGCATGGAGCAGATAGTAGTCGGTGCCTGCGTTCGGATAGAGCCCCATGTAATGGAAAACGAGCCAGGAGGACATTGCACCCGAATCATCGTTGCCGGGAAGGCCGAGTGGAGAGTCGTTGAAGTTCTCGGTGATGATTTGACGTACACGCTCTCCCGTCAGGTCGGGCCGTCCTATCCAGTGGTAGAGACAAGGGGTGAGGAACGAAGGCTCGTTGTTGACATTGTAGAAACCTTCGTCGAAGAAGGTGTCGAGGCGCTGGCGGAACAGTTCGGGACCTCCGCATTGCTCGATGAGGCCGGGCACGTCGTGCGGAATGCTGAGCGAATATTCCCACGAGGTGGCTTCGTACATGAAGGTTCCCCACCACGGGGTGTACCATGGACTCTCAGCCGTGACGGGAGTATAGAGGAATGTGGGACGTTGCTTCTTGGAGTGTCCGAACGGTACTTCGTCGAGCCATTCGCCTTCGGCCGAACGTGGCATGATGAATCCACGGACGCCTGCGTGTTCGTAGTCGGCGCGCCAGAGGTTCTTCCAGTATTCCGACTGCTTCATGTACTGCTCGTAGATGCTGTTGTAGCCCAGCCCCTTTGCCACTTGTGCGATGGCCCAGTCGCAGAAGGCATATTCGACGGTGCGGTTGCCAGCGCGGTCTATACCGTAGGGGATGTATCCGTAGCGGAGATATTCGACAAGACCGCCTCGACCTTCGGCTTCTTGGTCACCTCCGGGAGGAACAGTGGCATCCACGAGCATACATTTCAAGGCATCCTCCCAATCGATGCCAGTGAACCCTTTGGCGTAAGCATCAGCAATGACAATCTCGGCATTGCTGCCGCCCTGTGTGCGACCATTGCAGTTGCCGCTGCGTGCATCGGGCATGTAGCCGTCGCGATGGCAGATATTGAGGAGGGAGTTGATGATGTCGGTCTCGCGCTGTGGGTCGAGCAGGGTGATGAGGGGTGACGAGGTGCGATAGGTGTCCCAAATTGCGTAGAAGTCATCGTAATAGGGAACGCCTGGGTCACTCCACAGCGGGTTTTCTCCTGTGCGATCGACAGGTTCGAGCAGGGTATGATAGATGGCGGTGTAGAACTGGCGACGTTGGGAATTGGATACAGGTAGAGCCTTTTTCGAAGTGTTGCCGATTTCAATCTTACTCAGCAATGCCTCCCACTTGTCGATGCAGGCTTGACGTGTCTGGTCGAAGTCCCAATGAGGAATCTGCTCTTTCACATTCTGACGGGCTTTCAGTTCGCTGATGAAACTGATGCCAATCTTCACGTTGAGTTTCGTCTGCCCAGAACTACTGCTTTGTGCAGACGTTGCTTCTGATGGATTGAAGCATAGCAATGCTCCTGTCTTGCGCTGGTTATCCACCTGATAAGGAGCATCGCTGATGACGGTATTGCGCGTCTCCTCATCCATCTGGTCGGCATATTCTGCAGCAGGGGCCGACCACGTCTTGAACTGTGAAATTGGTCTATCGAATTGTGCTGAGAAATATACCGTGTAGGCACGTCCTTCGTTCCATCCAGCACGAATGCGGGTATAGCCTTGGACTTCAGTTTCGCTGACTATTTGGATTTGTGAACCCACAAAGTTCTGCGCCTCGCGGGCATCGGGCTTGTTCTGTTCACCGAGGAACCAACCTGCGTCGATGAGCAGGCATTGCATCGAGTCGGAAGAATAGGTTATGCGGTATTGCGAAGCGCGTTCCGCAGTTGTTGCCTCGACCTGGATGCCGTTCTCGAACGTAGTACCATAATAAGCCAGACGTATGTCCTCGTCTTTGCGCAATGTCGGATGACTGATGCGATCCATACCCGAACAGAAGGGTTGGATGAGCACGTTACCGTACTTGGGACCGCCGCCTGTGCCGCTGACGTGCGTCTGACTGAAGCCATTGACAAGCGCAGGCATCGGCAGCCAGCCACTGTTGGGCCTGACCGTGCAGTCGGGCGAGGGCTTGACCATGCCGAAGGGGCAGGATGGACCCACTACAACGCGTCCCAGTCCTTCCGAGCCGATTCTTGGATCAACGTAGGTGCCCATAGCAGGCTCTCGATCCCAAGCATTGGCAACAGTTGTGAGAAGGAGCAGCAGCAGGGAAAGCAGTGTTTTCATAATTGTTTATCGTTATGACGTTATGCCATTTTTCCGTTATTCCGTAATACCGTTATTCCGTTTTATCGTTATACCGTAATTGCGAAATAAACTCCAATTAGAAGCGTATCACTTGGCGAAAGCCTTGCCGAATACTTCCTTCGCTGTTTCGACGGGATCGCCTTCGGGAGCAGCGCGATAGGGCGTGTGGTCGAGCGTCCAGGGTTCTTCGACGGTGTACCAGTTGATGGTCAGTGCAGGATTGTCTTGGCTGTTCTTGAGCCACGAGGAATTGCCGACAGGGAGGACGGGAAGCTTGCCATCCAGTTCGTCTTGCAGCACCTGGAAGTATTTCACCCAACGAGGATAGTAGAAGTCCTTGAGGATGCCCTGCCATTCCTTGTGGGCATAGTCACGAAGGCCTCCCGTATTGGCGCAGTATTCGTTGCCCCATGTAGTGATTTGTACGCGCGCGTTCCATTCATATTGATTCTTTTCGGCTTGATTGGTGCCACGGCTGCGGGCTTGTTCGGTCCAATGTCCTACGCGGAACTCCGAACGTGTGCCGAGTAATTTGTCCTGCAACAGCAGGAGACGGAGGAACTCCTCGGTGTGGTTCTTGAAGCTCTTCTTGTCGAAACTCTTGAAATCAGCGACGGCATAGTTATAGACGATGCGGGCACGGTCGGCAATGGCTTGACGCACCAGATCGACAAGGTCGTATTCGAAGTTGTTGTTGCCTTTCATCTGGTCTGCTACTGAGAGCATACGACGGGCTGCCTGTTCTGTTGAGGTCGGGTCGTAGTAATTAGTCATCTTGCTCCATGAAGAGGACTGGAAGCAGTCGAGCGAAGGACGCGAGCAGAAGATTGACTCGTGAGGCCCCTGCTGGTTGTTGCCTACGGGGCAGTTATAGATGCCACGGGCCAGGATGCCCCAAACATCGTTGAGTACGGGTATCGCATTTGCTTTCACGTCGTCGGCAGTAGGGCTGCCTTCTTCGAGGCCATAGCGCGCCTTGACATAACCTTTGAGCCATTCTTCCTTGGAGAACTTCTCGGGTCGCCATGGCAGTTCGCACATCAGTTCGTACATCACAGGATTGGTCTCCGAACCTTCCATCGTAAGACCGATACCCACGAGGTGCTTGGCCTTGGGGTGCGTCTTGGTGAGATAGAAATTATTGAGCAATTGGTCCATGCGACCGTGCATGCCAACGTTGGCTCCGAAGTTTTCGAGCAGGCAGAAGCACCAGTCATGCTCTTCGTAACCGTTCTCCTTGTACCAAAGACTTGGCATACCCCACATGGGACGACATTCGCTGAACAGGTCGAGGAAGATGACATCACCCGGCGTGATGGCTTCAAGCATTTCGGGACGCGGATTCTCCGACCAACCCTGACATACCCATTTAGCCTTTGGGTTGGCTTTCTTCATGGCAGCATTTACGGCTTGGAAGCAAGCCTTGAGGTCGAGGTCGACGGGGAGGTTGGCTGCCTCGTGGAAGGGATCCATCGAATAGTAGTCGGCCTTGCCGAAGAGACGGACGCTCTCGGCATAAAAGAGGTCGGAGAACTGCTGGAAGCGTGGGTCGGTGGGCATGAGGATGCCGGGACGGGTGAAGCCATTCCAGAGTTGCACGTTTGAGATGGATGATTCGCCGCTATCCTTCTCGTCAGCGGTCACTGCTGCTTGTTCCTGCATGAATTTGCTGGGTACCATACCGCTATAGCCGGGCAGCACGGGATGGATGTCGAGCTCCTTCATGCGGGCAATGATCTTCTTCTGCAAAGCCTCCTGAGCCACATACCAGGATTCAGGATTGGGGCCACCCCAACCTTCGAGGTTGTTCATTTCCCACCAGGCAAGGAAGCAGGGACCTGGGATGAAGTCATCGACGTCCTTCTGCGAATAGCCCATCTGCAGCATGATGTTGTGCCAGACACATTCCACACCGACGGCAGCGAGCGGCATGTTGATGCCATGCAGTGCCATCCAGTCGATCTCCTCCTGCCATCGTTCCCAATCCCAGAACGGCATGGAGTAGGAGAAGGTGCAGTAGTTGAAGTCATAGCGCAGGGTGAGGTCGGTCTCATGACGTTCCTTCTGACTCACTCTTGGAAGAACAGCAGGAAGAGCGACGTGCATCTGGTTCCAGGTAAGCTGGATGCCGCAATAATACTTCAGGTACCAGTTGATGCCCGATGCGATATTGACCCATGTATTGCCGCGCACGACAACCTTGCTGCCCTGCTGGTCAAGTTCGAAGAAATCCACGTCGGACTTCTGCTTTTGGATGACGAACTTCTTCGACGCGCCTGGGTCGATGCGTTCAAGCAGAGCCTGCACGGGGTTAGCGGCTATCAGTTGGGGAGCTGACAGGATGGTGGTAAGCAAAAAGAGGATGATGATGCGAACGGTGTATTTCATAAGTTTTTCCGGTGTCGGTTTCGGGTGCAAAGATACGGAATGATTCGGACTTTTCCAAAAATAAATTGATTCAAGTGTATTCAAATAACAATTTTTGATTATGAAATGCTATGAATAAGCGTAAAAAGGTATTCTCGAAGATGATGACGAAACGATTTAGGGCATCTCCTTTCGAAAATGGAGATACCCTAAATCATGGGATGATATTGAGAGGGTTTAATAACCAGCGTTCTGTTTCCAGTTGGTATTCACGTTAAGCGTACCTTGAGGAATGGGGAATATGCGACATTCCTTATCGAAACGAGCTGTCGGGAATCCCTTGCGATGGAAGCCATATTCGTCCTCGAAGTGTCCGAATCGGATCATGTCGTTACGACGCCAGTTCTCGTCGAACAGTTCACGGCCACGTTCTGCGTAGATGTCCTCCAAAGAAGGTGTGCCAGAAAATGTCGGTGCATTCACATAACTACGGATCTCGTTAAGCAGGCTCTGCACAGTCTGTCCGCCAGTAGCCGATGCGCCTCGGGAGATAGCCTCGGCCTTGGTCAGCAGGATGTCGGCATAACGGAAGATGGGCAGGTCATTGCTCTGATTGCGTCCATTGATGAAGTCTTCGCGGATGACGAAGTACTTCACCGACTTGTAGCCTTGGCTCCATCCCTGAACATCCTTGCCTGTGTTTAGGTTGAAGATGTCGGTGGCAGGAGTGTATGCAGAAGGATCTGTACCCCACTCAAAATACTCGTCACCGCTATCTTTCCTGTTCTTCAAACGGATGGTCTTCTCAAGCACAATAGGTTCGTCTTTATATTTATAAGGTGTAGAGGTCTTGGCGTATGTTGTGGCATCGAACATATAGATTTGCCCAGCAAGGATATTCTCCTGACGATCATCTGTTTCCAAAGCCATCAGCACATCGGCGAACTCAGGTGAGATGGAGAAATTGCCGCCTGTAGAGTTGCCAATGTCGGAACCAAAGTAGCCAGGACCACCATCGCCATCGTTGCGACCCTGACGCCAGATGCGTGGACGGCAATACTGGAATCCTTGGGCTGTGATAGCGTCGTAAGGCATAGCGTAGATGAAGTCCTTGATCTGATAGCCGTTGTTGGGCCAGAATTTGGAACGATAGCCATTGGCACCTTCAGAAAGACTGAACTGACCGCTGTTGATGATGTCGTCGCAGAGTGAAACCACATCATTGAGGTGTTCGTTATTATAGGAACTGGCATCGTACGCAGTGACACTGCTGGCAGTATATACGGGCCAGTTGATATAAAGTTTCACAAGCATGGCCTCTGCAACATAGCGGGTAGGTTTGCCATAGGTGCTGATATCCACATTGGTCGGCAACAAGGGTATGATGGTCTTCAGTTCACTCTCAATCCAACGTGCAACGTCAGCACGAGGAGAACGTTCTATCATCTCATCATTGGCAGCCAAATGGTCGAGAATAGGTGCGTCACCAAAGCTGTCCATCAGGATCCATGAATAGTAAGCGCGCATAAAACGTGCTTGAGCGGTTGCGTCGTTTTCCTCACCTCCCATGTTCAAGATTACTCGGTTGGCCTTTGTGATACCGGCAGCTACGTCATCATACCAGCCGGTAGAAGCACTTGCTGGGTCGAAATTGTGCAAGGAACATTGGGCATAGATGCCGCCGTCGGCATAGTCACCATCGAAACTGATACCTACCCATTCATCAGACGAAAGGGCCTGGGCTTCCATATAGCGGCGCCCCAGCGTGCCACGCAGATGGAAATAGACATCTGCCATCTGAGCTTCCACGGCAGCCTCGCTGTTCGGATACTCGGTGAACTGAGCTTCTGGTGTCACATCCAGATCTGTACAGCTGGCAGTGAATGCCATCAAGCCAATTGCGGCGAATAGCTTTATATTTGTTTTCATATCTTATTCTTGTTTTTAAAAGTTAACCTTAACACCGAAGATGAACGAACGGGTGTGGGGATAAGTGCTCTCGCGATAGTCAATGCCAGGGGTCAGGCCTCCCAAGTTGACTTCGGGATCGATTCCGCTGTAACCAGTGAAAGTGAGCAGATTGTTGCAGGTGGCATAAAGTTGCAGGCTCTGTGCCCAGCTGCCAAGTTTCTCGAAAGTATAGCCGAGGGTCAGTGTTGACAGACGTAGGTAGCTGCCATCTTCGATATAGTTGTCACCAGGAATATGGGCGTTGGCATCAGCCTTCCACTGAGCATCGTCCACGCGTTCTGCCAATACGTTCTTGCCGCCGGCAAGATGTCCCTGGAAACTATAGTGTGCCTTGGTTGCATTGAGGATTTTGTTGCCGATAGTGCCTTGGAAGAAGGCTGTGAGGCTCCAGTTCTTATAGTTCAGCGTGTTGTTCCAACCATAAACCAGCTTGGGCTGTGCGCTGCCGCAGTTGAATTTATCATCGTAGCCGGGATTGGAAGTCACCCAGTTGCCGTCGGCATCCTGATATGTGTCGGCCTGAACGTTGCCGTCGGCATCCTTGTGTTTGTTGAGGTCGCCCACGTAGAATACGCTATTGCCACTGTTGTCGTAGCCGGCATGCTTGTAGGTCCAGAACGTGCCGAGCGGCTCGCCTTCCATGATGCGCTGAGTGTCGGCATTCGAGGAGATACCGCCGATGTTGGGGTTGCCCTCATCGACATAATCTACACTATAAGTGGAGTTGGACAACTTGTCCACAGAGTTCTTGTTGTGCGACAGATTGATGGTGGTTTGCCACTGGAAGTCCTTGGTTTTCACAGGAACTGCGTTGAGCGAAAATTCGATACCCCTGTTGGAGATGTCGCCTACGTTGGCGCGAATCCAGTTCAGTGGATATACGCTGGTTGATACAGCATAGCTCCAGATCAGGTCGCTGGTCTTCTTGTCATAGTACTCGATGGTGCCATTGATGCGACCACCTAAGAAGGCAAAGTCAAGACCAATATTCATCATTGACGTACGTTCCCACTTGAGGTCGGGATTCGGATTGTTCTGAGCTTCGATGCCATACATAGTGTATTTGGTGCCATCGGGAAGAATATACTCGAAAGAGTTGGTGTTGAGACCGTACGTGGCAATGGCATCGTAAGCACCAAAGCCCATAGCGTTACCGCTGACACCATAACCAACGCGGAGCTTTAATTGGTCAAAGACGTTCTGATTCTTCATGAAACTTTCTTCCGTTATGTTCCAGGCGAGAGATGCTGAGGGGAATGTGCCCCAGCGATGATCCTCGCCGAATACAGATGAACCATCCTTACGAATAGTGGCCTGAAGCATGTAGCGGCTATTGAAGCTGTAGTTCAGACGGCCATAGAACGAGATATTGCGGATCTTGGTGCGGGAGGAACCGGTAACATCGGTTATGCCATTGATGTTGTTGGCATAACGGAGATTCCAGAAATTGGTTACGTCGTTGTAGAAGTTGTTGACAGTTACGCCAAAGCCGTCGTTGCTGACGCGCTCTTCCCATGAGTAACCGGCCATGAGGCCCAGCTTGTGAATCTTGGCGAAGGTGACATCATAGTTGCCGTAGGTCTCGAATGTCTGGTTGTGACTCAGATAGGTGTCGCGATGAGCGCGTCCGTCGTAGCCCTTGTCCATTTGAGTCTCGTGAGTCTGATACCAACTGTAGGTGTTTTGTCCGCTGTCATAGGAATAATTGGCGTTCCAAACGAGGCCGTCGATGATATTTAATGAAGCCTTGGTGATGTACTGGATTCGTTTCCATTCGTTACGGTTGTTGTCTTCATTGATCATCGAAAGTGGGTTGTAGTTGGCCGAACCGATATAGCTTTCGTACCAACTGCCGTCTGCATTGCGAACGGGGTTAGTCGGTGAATAGTAGTTCATGGCATCAAGTACACTCTTGCCGGCATCGGTGCCGCTTACACCCGACAGGGGCACACCGTTATGACGGCCTTGCATAGCGTTTAGACCGACCGAGAGTTCCAGACGGTCATTCAAGATCTTCGTGGTAAGCAGAGTACGGGCATTTACTCGGTTCATGTCGGTGCCACGAACTACGCCCTGACGGCTTACATAGTTGATAGAGCCCATATATTTGGTCTTGCTGTTGCCGCCCGAGATGCTCAGATTGTGGTTGTAGCTGACACCTGTGCGCAAAACTTCCTTCTGCCAGTCGGTGTCTCCGCCACCATCCTGCTCGGAGCCAATTAAGCCAGAAGAGCGCAATTGGGAGGCAGTGGCCATATCTAAGGTATTTGAAACCTTGTCAAAAGCCACGTAAGCATTATAGCTTACATTGGTCTTGCCTTCCTTACCACTCTTTGTCGTAATGATGATCACGCCGTTGGCTGCCTTCGAACCATAGATGGCCGTGGCAGTAGCATCGCGGAGGACGTCGATACTTTCGATATCGTCAGGGGCAACCATCGAAATATCTACGCCAGGGATTCCGTCGATCACATAATATGGTTGCATGGCATCGCCGGTACGGAGCGATGATGCACCACGCAGGGTCATGCTTGGGGTGCCGTTGGGGTCACCTGAAGAGGTAACAACCAAACCGGCTACCTTACCTTGCAGCATGGATGCTGGATCGGTAAACACACCCTTATTCAAGTTGTCGGCCTTTACAGTCGTGATGGATGAGGTCAGATCCTTGCGCTGCATCGAACCGTAACCGATGACTACTACATCTTCGAGGAGTTCGGAATCCTCCTCAAGGCTGACGTTGAGGGTGGCACCCGATACCACAACTTCTGCGGTGCGGTAACCGATGAAAGAGAAGACGAGGGTCTTGCCCCTGGCCACGTTGATGGCATAGTTGCCGTCAATGTCAGTCAGGGTACCATTGGTAGTGCCTTTCTCAACAATGTTCACACCTGCCAGTGGCTCGCCAAGATTATCTAACACGGTACCTTTGACCTGCTGGGTCTGGGCAAAAGCCAAAGAACAGCTAAAGAGGGCAACAGCACATACCGTTGTCGCTCTCATAGTAATGCTTTGAACGATTGACATAAATAATGATTTGGTTTTTGTTGATAGTTAGTATAAATGATAGATGTATAATTACATGTGGGCTATTCGTTTCGTGTAAAAAACTAAAAAGCGAGTGCAAAGTTAGAGATATTATTTGATATTACCAAGAAAAACGTCTCCAAATATGTTGTAGAACATATCTTTGAGACGTTTTTTAACAATTCAATTCTTAAAATAGGGATATTCCGATAAGATAAAGGTGTGATGGAATGACAATTCAATGGAATTGCACGCATGTAGGTCTTGACATCTCGATGGCGCGTCCTGTATCAGTGAGCAAGCCTGTTTGCTTGTCTCGACGATAAATCTGCACCTTGTTCGAATCACGGCAGGCGCAAAGAAGGAGCTCTCCATTGGGCGTGATGCCAAAGTTGCGCGGATGTATGCCTGTGGGCTGGAATCCCACCTTGGTCAAAGTTCCGTCTTTCTGGTTCACCTTCCAGATTGTGATGCCGTCACCCTCCAAGCGATGCGAAGCATAGACGAACTCGCCATCGGGAGAGACGTGAACGTCGGCGCTGCCTCCCGCATTGAGCGTGTCGGCCTGCAGGGTTTGGATGACGCTCAATCGCTCGTCTTCATACTTCAGCACAAAGAGTTGGCCAGAGAGTTCGCTCAAGAGGTAAGCGTTCTTGTGGTTGGGAGACCAAGACAGATGACGTGGACCGGCTCCCGGATCGACCTGCACGTTGTAGTTTTCAGCAACAGGTTCGATAGGAAGTTCTCCATTGCTGAGGATGGGAAGTGAATCGGTAGCAGCTTTTTCACGCATCTTGAACACATGAATCTGGTCCATGCCAAGGTCATTGGCCAACAGGTATCGGCCATCAGGGGTGAAATTGACGGCATGGATGTAGGGGTGATCCTGACGCTCTGGGTTGACACTGTGGCCTGAGAACTTCAGGACAAAGTCTTTGCCCAAAGAGCCGTCTTTGCGTATGGGAAATTCTGTGACACATCCGCTGCCGTAGCTTGAAGTAAAAAGTGTGCGCTCGTCGGGACTGAGGATAATGTTGCAGGCAGCACCTGCATGATTGCTCTGACTGCTGAGACGAACGATCTCGGCTTTCCCTTCATCGAAAACGAAGGCATTGGCAGTGCTCTGCACGGGGTCGTCCTCTTCGCCAACTGCATAGAAGTGGCGACCATCGCGAGTCACCCAAACGAACGATGGATTGGCCAATCCTGTGTAACCGGTCAGATAGGTGTAGTCGCCGGTTTGCTGATCAAAACGATAGACACGGATGCCCTCTTCGCTTGTGTTGCAGTAACTGCCCAACCAAAGCAGGACGGTGTCGTCTTTGGGTTTGTTGCAGGAAGTGAGGCAAAGGAGCATGATGCTGATTGCCCATAAATTGGCGCGATTCATAGATGATAAAGTTTTAGTTTCTTACGACTATAGATTCGTTTTTATTCGGTGTAGATTTTGCAAAGGTATGTATTTTTTTCCAATAATTCCAATTTTTATTAGAAAATTTAAGAATTATTTGGAGAATTGCAAAAAAATAGGCATCTTTGCACGTTTTTCAAATCATAAACTATATGATGAGACAAATCAAGCCATTAAGGGCTTACATTTTTGCTGTTCTGATTGCATGTCTTCTGACTTCATGCCGAAATGTCTTCGATGTGCATCCGTATGATATGAACCTGCACGGAGAACATGATATCAATGCAACACAGATAGCCCGTATCCGACAGCTCTTCGATAAGCGGGATACTCTGCGTGTGGCTTTTATCAGCGACACGCATGGGTGGTACACCCAGACCAAAGCGGAGATAGCGGATATAAACAGCCGTAATGACATCGATTTCGTGATTCATTGCGGCGATGTGACCGATACGGGAACGACCAATGAATTCAGGATGTTCCGTGACATACTCAGTGATTTGGATGTGCCCCACGTCGTATTGTTGGGCAACCACGATTTCTTGGGCATGGGCGAGCAGACCTATGAATGGATGTTCGGACCCAGAAACTTCAGTTTCATCGTCGGCCGTGTAAAGTTTGTTTGCCTTGACACCAATGCTATGGAATATGACCATGTGGCTCCCGTGCCAAACTTCGATTATATGGAACAGCAGATGACAGCCGACTCGGCTGACTTTGACCGTACCATCATTGTCATGCACGCGGCACCCTACAGCGACGAGTTTAACGATAATGTTGCGCGCGCGTTCAATTATTACACGTTGCTCTTCCCTGGTCTGATGTGCTGCGTCTATGGCCATGATCACGCGGATACCTCTGTCCGCATCTTTGACGACGGCCCCATGTACTACGGCATCGATAGTGCCCAGCATCGCAATTATAAGATATTCACTATTACACCCGATGGTTATGAAGTGGAGAGGATTGACTATTAGTCTGGCATTGCTTTGCGTGTTATTGCAGTTCCTTGGAAGTGTGAGGGCACAGGAAACATTGCCTATCGACTCGCTGATAAATAGAGAGGACTCAATCTATTTCATGCCCGAAGACGATGAAGGCGTCTATCAGTCAGATATTAGGCTGACGACCTACGAAAAGCGTGTGCGCCGCTATCGCAAACGTTGGGAGAGCCTGATACCTACGCAGTTCGTCATCCAGAATGCAGGCAACATGGGCTTACTTTCCTTTGGCCTCGGTTGGAGCAGCGGTAAACGTAACCAATGGGAAACCCATCTTCTCTTCGGGTTCATCCCCAAGTACAAGAGCGACCGGGCCAAGAGCACCATGACGCTGAAAGAGAACTATATTCCCTGGAGCATTTATTTGGGCAAGGGCGTGCAGCTTGAACCATTGCGAACGGGTCTTTACATCAATTCGGTGTTTGGCACGGAGTTTTGGCAAAAAGAACCCAGTCGTTATCCCAACGACTACTACGAATTCCTGTCCACCAGATTCCGCTTGAATATCTTTGCCGGACAGGGTATCACCAAGATTGTCCCGCATCGGCAGCGATACTTCGTCAAGAGTGTTACCGCTTTCTACGAGCTGGGTACCTGTGACCTCTATATCCGCGCCAGATATTTCGATAATAACGTGACATTCTGGGACCTTATGGGTCTCTCCTTGGGCATCAAGCTACAGTTGCTCTAATAAGAGTCGTGAGAGCCGACCTGCAAAAGGCAGGCCGGCTCTCACGACTCTATTCCGAATAGTATTCCTCCAGTCGCTTGGCTTCGCTCAGCTTGATGGGAATGATGCTGCCATGCTTGGGAGATACGAAGTTTGTAGCCTTCATCACACCCTCATTGAAACGCCCCAGTGGGGTGAACGTCTTGAAGTCTGTGGTCTCCACGAAACCGAAGTTGTGGGGTTGAATGCTGAATATGTCGTACATGATCACCCACTTGTCTTCACCAATGCGTTTCCAGCAGTTAGGTGCCTCGCAAGCCTTTGGCTCTGTATCGATCTGTTCAGCATGATAGTCGTCGAAGTGATTGATCTTGTCAGAAATCATATACTTGATGCCACCTGGATTTTCCTGAGCCACATAGGTCATGAAGTAGCGGCCATCGGGCATGGGACAGATGTCTGCATCGAGTACCTGAATGTTCGGATCGGGGTATTCGAACAGCAACTTCGGTTCGGTGACAAGCGTGGTGAAGTCATCGTTTGCATAGCTGTAGAAGAGTTTGGTGCGCCCACCGTCACTCTCAGGTGTCTGACGAATGGTGAAATAGATCATCAGCTTCTGCTCATCGGGATCCCAGATGGTCTCGGGTGCCCAGGCACAGCCCAGGTCGCCGAAGTTTTCGGGGAAAAGCTTGTCAATGCGCACTTCGTTGTGCGTCCAATGAATGAGGTCGTCGGACTTCATCAGGATGATGCCTCGGTTGTTGCCCCATCCGTAGCGGTCATCGCGTTCCCACTGTGTGTCGCGCAGCCCTGCTTCCCTGCCGAAGATGTGCAGGTCGGTCATCACGATATAGAACTTCCCGTCCGGGCCTCGGTAGATGTGCGGGTCGCGTATGCCATGTTGCTCAGCAATAGTGTCACCTGCGATGATAGGCTCACTGCCGTTGATGGCCTTGAACTCGTATCCATCGTAGCTGATGGCCATGAAGAGCGAGTGTGTGGGGTCGTTGAAGTAGGTGAAGAGGTAGGCGCCATCGGGCTCCGCTTCCTGTTGCTTGGTAGTACATGCTCCAAGTGTAAGAGCGCTTATCGCAGCGGTAATGATGTATTGTTTCATGTTCTCGGTTGTATAAATATAAAGTTATCGGTCTTTTAAATATAAAGAGGTGTATGTTCGAGGCAATATAAACTTTTATGGCCAGAAGGTCAATTTTGACGATCTGGCCATAATATGGAATTTGAGGAAGAATCACTTCATCCAGACCTTGCGACCTCCTACGATATACATGCCTGGAGCATAAATGTCGTTGAGGCGCTGGCCCTGCAGGTTGTAGATTTCCTTGCTCGAAGTTTCGTCGGTGTAGATTTGCTCGATGCCTGAGGCGTCCACGTTGATGCTGATGGTAGCACCAGCATTTTCAACCACTTTGGCAATCGGGAGGTAGGCAGTGCGAGGAGCGAGTGTGGTGCCATCGTAGAGAGACATTACCGGATTGTTCAGCAAATCTGAAGCAAGCAGATAGCACGTCTCTGCTTCCACCAGCATCTTGTCAACGGTGCCTGCGAAGAGATTGCCGGTAGTCTTGGCTGCCGTCTTAGAGCTCTTTGTCAGCGTATAGGTCTCGTCGGTGCCCCAGAGCAAGAGTCCACTCTTGGCAGGCAGGGTGTTGCCCGAAGTGATGGCAGTCAGCGTAAGGCCGAAAGTGCCATCGCCGTTGTCTTCAAAGTTCGATGCGTAGAAGGCAGTCAGGCCTGCTGGCAGGAGCACGGCATATTCGCTGCAGAAGCTGGCCCAGCGTTTGCCATTCTCATCAGCAACTCCCATATTCACAGTTATGTCGGTGTTGAAGGCATATTCCGTGATGTTCGAGAAATCCTTCCATCCTGAGGCGCGAGTATAGACCGATTTGCGGCCAGTGGGAACATACACCTTGCAAGAGGTTTTGTCCACATCATTGAATGCAGTGTTGATGAGTTTCGGAGGGTCATTCCTGTTCACATAGATTTCTGCCAGCGAGGTGCAGCCGGCGAAGGCCTCATTCTCAATAATTGACAGGCTGCTGGGCAGGGTGAGCTTGGTCAGGTTCTTGCAATCTCTGAATGCCTCGTAGTCGATATAATCAACACTGATGCCAATCTCAATGCTCGTTAGTCCGCAGCGTTCGAACGAGCTGGGCTTGATACTGGTTACAGTGCTTGGGATCTTGACTGTCTCTACGTTGGCACAATCGATGAATGCAAGGTAGTCGATGATGGTCACGGTGTAAGTCTCACCTTCATAGACGAAACTGGCAGGAATGTCAATCACTCCCGAATAGGTCTCATTGCTGTTGGCTACCGCTGCTGTCTTGGCAGAGTTGTTCAGTTCATAATAGATGCCATCAACCAGCACGGAGGCCACGGAACTTGTTGTGATGAAGCTCACCAATGTGAAGAAAGTGAGCATCACTGAAAATTTGATTTTGTTTGTCATATTTTTAAATATATTGGATAGTAACAAAATTGATGGCGCAAAGATACGGCTTTTTTTCACATTCTCCAAATATTTAATCTTTTTTTTAATTTAATACCTTCCAAAAAGTTCGACAATCTCAATTATTGTGTAGAATAGCGCAGATTGATGCTATTCGCAGATGGCAAAAATGGGAGCGCTCGGGCGTTTTTTAGGTGGTTGGGATGGATTCGCAAGTAAAAAATTTCTTCGATAAAGAAATATTGTGTATCTTTGCGCCCGATTATTAACAGACCGAGCATGACCCCCGGTCACAAAACTATTAAGAAATGAAGAAGGATCTGCATCCAAAAAACTATCGTCCTGTAGCTTTCAAGGACATGTCGAACGACGTTACATTCATCTCTCGTTCGACCGTAGCTACTAAAGAGACCGTCGAGATTGATGGTGTCGTTTATCCATTGGTAAAGCTCGAAATTACTTCTGCCAGCCATCCATTCTACACTGGCAAGCACAAGCTCGTCGATACCGCCGGCCGTGTTGATAAGTTCCTCAGCCGTTATGGTAATCGCACCAAGAAGAATTAATTTCAGCGAGAAATAAGTATTATAGAAGCGGACAACCTTTCAGGGTTGCCCGTTTTTCTTTTTTTCGCCGAACTTGTTTTTGCGGATTGCACGAAGTATAAGGATATGGAGGTTAACTCTCATGTCGCGCGTCAGAATGTGTTAATGGCATAGAAAATTTAGAATCCGTGATGATGACCGTCTTCCTGACGAAAGATAATTACTGGTTCTAAATGCAGAAAAGCAATTTCACATCTTCGCATATCCTCTAGCGGACGTTGGCGGACATCATCCTATCGTCGCATATCCTCTTGCGGACGTTAGCGGACATCATTCTGTCGCCGCATGTCCCTCAGCGAACGTTAGCGGACATCATTCTGTCGTCGCATGTCCTCCAGCGAACGTTAGCGGACATCATTCTGTCGCCGCATGTCCTCCAGCGGACGTTGGCGGACATCTTTCTGTCGCCGCATGTCCTCTAGCGAACGTTAGCGGACATCCTCCTGTTGCAGCATGTCCCCCAGCGAACGTTAGCGGACATCATTCTGTCGCCGCATGTCCTCCAGCGGACGTAAGCGGACATCTTTCCGTCGTTGCATGTCCTCCAGTGAACATTAGCGGACATCTTTCCGTCGCCGCATGTCCTCCAGCGGACGTTGGCGGACATCATCCTATAGAATCATGTCCTCCAACGTACGTTAGGGGACATGCTGCGACAAATAACTTTTCGAGTCTTATTATAATAGAATGGTGAGACTATAATAGCGAATGAGGGGGCATTTATTTGAAGAAGATGGCATTGACGATGAGGAAGATCAGCAAGGCTGGAGCTGCCATGAGCAGAGAGTCGAAGCGATCCCAAAGACCTCCATGTCCAGGCAGGATGCGTCCTGAATCCTTGACGCCAACGGCACGCTTGAAGAACGATTCGATGAGGTCACCAAAAGTGGCGAAGATGCTGACCGTGAGCGCCATGCCAATCCATGATAAGCGAGAGAGGCGAACACCCTCATGCAGGCTGATGCCAAGATGACGCCAGATATATCCTCCGTAGGAGAGCAAAAGGCCCAACAACATGGCGAAGACCATGCCACCGATAAGACCTTCCCACGTTTTCTTGGGCGAGACACGCGGGAAGAGCTTGTGGGTGCGCATCAGCTTTGAGCAAGTCATGCCTGTAAGGTAGGCACCCGTGTCGTTGATCCAAATGAAGAAGAAGAGCGAGAGGATGAAGATCGGGCAGTAGTCCTTCCACATGTCGTCCATGGGGAATGCCTTGGTGTGGAAGGCTATGAACGAAAGCAATGACATCGGGCCTGCAATATATGCCTGCCCCATGATGATGAAGGCAAGTTCGCGCAGAGGATTGACCTGGCGTGTATAGAGGCGGCTGATGAACATCAGCATCATGTAGGCAAGATATACGATGAAGACGGAAGTGGGGGTGATATGGGCCGCTGCAAGAAAGGCACAGACGAAGAGCACCATGCCGCCTAAACTGTGCACGGGTCGTAGGATGTGACATTCGCGCGACACATTAATCAGCGAGAAGTACTCCCAGAGGATACCGAATGTAAGCACGGAGAAGAAAATGGCGAACGTATAGGGACCACTCAGAATGGCCCATATCATCAGAGCGACCAATAGGAGGCCGGTGATGGTGCGTTGAATCAGACTGGGGAGTTTCATAGGGATTTATAAAGTGTTCGAGGGGTTCGAAGGATTTTGTTCGGTGACTTCGCTCTCCTTGAGAAGTTCGTCGGTGCGGGAAGTCCAGGGACGTGGACCAAAAATCTGCTCGACATCCTCCGTGAAGATGACCTCGCGCTCTTCGAGGGTCTGTGCGAGGCGATTGTGTCCATCCTGATGAAGGATCAGCAGCTCCTTGGCACGCTGGTACTGCTCGGCAATGATCTTCGATATCTCCTGGTCGATGACCTTGGCTCGCTCTTCGCTGAAGGGCTTGGAGAAGCTGTACTCCTGGCCTGTGGAATCGTAGTAGCAGACGTTGGGCATGGCTGTGCTCATGCCGTAATAGGCTACCATGGCATATGCCTGCTTGGTGACACGCTCGAGGTCGTTGGCAGCACCTGAGGAGATGGCACCGATGAAGAGTTCTTCGGCAGCACGGCCTCCGAGCAGACCGCAAATCTGGTCGCACATGGCCTCGTAGGTGACAATCTGGCGTTCTTCGGGCATGTACCATGCGGCTCCGAGGGCATTGCCACGGGGCACGATGGTGACCTTGACGAGTGGATTGCCGTACTTGAGGAACCATGAGATGGTGGCATGCCCTGCCTCGTGGACAGCAATGCTGTGCTTCTCCTCCTGCGTCATTACCTTCGACTTCTTTTCGAGACCACCGATGATGCGATCGACAGCGGCATTGAAGTCCTCGGCATCGACAAACGTCTTGTCGTTGCGAGCGGCGATGAGGGCAGCCTCATTGCAGACATTGGCGATATCGGCTCCCGAGAATCCGGGTGTCTGGCGGGCAAGTTTCTTGATATCGAGGTCGGCAGCGAGACGAAGCGGACGGAGGTGTACCTGGAAAATTTCGATACGATCCTGCAGCTCGGGCAGATCGACGTGAATCTGACGGTCGAAACGTCCGGCACGGAGCAGGGCCTTGTCGAGGATGTCGGCACGGTTGGTGGCTGCGAGGATGATGACGCCCGAGTTGGTACCGAAGCCGTCCATCTCGGTGAGCAGCTGGTTGAGCGTGGATTCACGTTCATCGTTGGAGGGTGCTCCACCACGGCTGGAACGGGCTCGGCCAACGGCATCAATCTCGTCGATGAAGATAATGCATGGAGCCTTCTCCTTGGCCTGACGGAACAGGTCGCGCACGCGGCTGGCACCTACGCCCACAAACATCTCAACAAAGTCGGAACCCGACATGGAGAAGAAGGGAACGTCGGCTTCACCTGCCACCGCTTTGGCCAAAAGGGTCTTGCCGGTGCCTGGAGGACCTACCAGGAGGGCTCCCTTGGGAATCTTACCGCCAAGATTGGTGAACTTCTGCGGGTTCTTGAGGAACTCGACAATCTCCTGCACCTCCTGCTTGGCTTCGCTAAGTCCGGCAACGTCCTCGAAGGTGACACTCATCTTGTTGTCCTTCTCATAGACCTGTGCCTTGCTGCGGCCCACGCTGAATATGCCGCCAATGCCGCCGCCACCGCCTCCATTCTTGCTGCCCATGCCACGGAAGAGGATGAACCAGAAGAGAAGGAGCATGATGAGCGGGGAGAGGATGTTGAACAGGATGTCCCAACCGCCGCCCGATTTCTCATAGCGTACATCGGCCTTGAACTGGCTGTCTTCGGCCTGGCTCCACCGCTCTACGTCTTCGGCAAACTTGTCGGCTGAGGGTATGTTGGTTTCGATGGAGAATTCGCGATTCTCTGCCTTGGCTTGGTCATAAGCCTGCTTGATGCTCTGGAGGTTTTCGGCTTCGGGTGCCTTTTGGAGACGAGCGACGCAGATGCCCGTCTTGGTGTTGACCACGAGCGAACTGAAGTCACCCTCCTGTGCCATGCGACCGAAGTCAGAATAGCCTACCTCGCGCGACGTTTCTCCGTTTGCAAAGAAATATACGCCGAAGAGGATAGCGATGATGATGATGTAAATCCAATAGAAATTAAAACCGCTGCCCATGCGCTTGCCACCGCTGGTGCGCGGTGGCTGAGGGGCAGGTTTCTCGTTCTTTGAGTCAGGTCGCTTGTTTATGTCTTTTTCGTATGCCACGGTTTCAGATAACAATTAATAATTTAACAAATGGGTGCTTTAGTCGAGGTCGGGGACTTTAGTGATTTTGGCATCTTCCCAGAGACTTTCGAGGCGGTAGAAGTCGCGCGTCTCACGCTGAAAGATATGGACGAGGAGGTATCCATAGTCGATGGCTACCCACTGCCGGTTCTGCAGCCCTACTATGCCCTGCCGATGCTGACCGAACTTGTTCTGGACAAAGTCGATAAGTTTGTTGGCAATGCCCAGCACGTGGGTGGAAGAGGTGCCTTCGCAGACCACGAAGTATTGGAATGCGGCTTCGTCAAGTTGGCGCATGTCGATGACGCGGATGTCGCGCGCCTTGCTGTCCTGAAGACCTTCGATGATGATTTCTATAAGTTCGTCTGTCATTCTACATAATTTGAGTGCAAAGATAGTAATAATTCTTGACATTTCGGCACAATTCCGAAAAAAAACGTGTAATCTTTGAGTTTTTTTGCAAAATTCTTGCTTATTAGTGAAAATATGAGTATATTTGCATCGCAATTTTTGAAAGAAATTTTACAATATCATCAATAATTCATCTAAATGGAAATTCAAGGACGTATTATTCAGGTCATGCCTTTGGCATCGGGAGTGAGCAAGGCTGGCAACAACTGGAAGAAGCAGGAATACCTGCTGGAGACAAAGGATCAATATCCTAGGAAAGTGTTTTTTTATTTCTTCAACAATAATGTTGATCAATATCCTCTCCAAGTAGGAGACGATATCATTCTGAGCTTCGACATCGAAAGCCGCAGTTTCGTGGGACGTGATGGTGTTGAACGTTGGACAACTGATATCCGTGGATTCAAGGCTGAGAAGGTGACTGATCAACAACCCCAGCCAGCTGATTTCAGCCCTGCCGCTCCACAGTATCAGCAACCTCAATACCAGACGCCGCAGCCTGCCGTGCCGCAGTATCCCGTCAATCCGACACCGCAGCCGAGCAATACTGACGACCTTCCGTTCTAATAAGGTAAAAAGTGAAGATAACAGAAAGACCCGCAAGCACTTGCGGGTCTTTCTGTTAGTTGGCCATTTCGGCAATGAACTTGATGCGCACCAGACGAATCTCTTCTTCGGTATAAACAGCGCCCCACTCCTGTACGGCGGCTTCGAGGTCGTCGTTGGGCGACTCCTTGAAGTACTGATAGAGTTCCTCGATGTCCTCCTTGTCCATGATGTCCTCGAGGAAGTAGTCGATGTTGATGTGGGTGCCGCTGGCGATGATAGCCTCCAGGTCGTCGAGCAGTTCCTTGAAATCCATGTGCTGGCCTTGTGCCAGTTCGTCGAGGGCAATCTTCCGGTCGATGCCCTTGATGATGTCGAGTTTCTTCTTGCTCTTGTTGGCGACGGTTCGTACACGCAGGTCTTCGGGACGTACGATCTCGTTCTCGTCGCAGTGGCGCTTGATGAGGGCACAGAACTCCTCGCCGTAGCGTTTGGCCTTTCCTGCACCCACGCCCGGGACGTTCTGCAGTTCCTCGATAGTGATGGGGTAGGTGGTCGCCATGGCTTCGAGGGAGGGATCCTGGAAGATGACGTAGGGTGGCAGTTCGAGTTTCTTCGCCACCTTCTTGCGGAGGTCCTTGAGCATGTTGTAGAGCTCCTCGTCGGCAGCAGCGCTGGCGCCTGCGCCCTTGACTTCCTCTTCCTCTATCTCGTCTTCATCGAGTTCGACGACGATGCTGAACGGCTTGGGGCTGTTGAGGAACCGCTTGCCTGCGGCGGTGACCTTGAGCAATCCGTAGGTCTCGATGTCCTTGGCGAGGTACTTATCGACGAGTGCCTGACGAATGACGGCATTCCAGATGTCGGGGGTCTCATCGTTGCCCGAACCGAAACATTCGAGCTGGTCGTGCTGATAGCCGACAACTTCGTCGGTGCGTGTGCCTTCGAGGATGGTGACAACGTAGTCCTGCTTGAATTTTTCCTTGAGCGCGAGGACGACCTCGATGACGGCGCACAGCAGTTCCTTCGCCTCCAAGCGCTTCTTGGGCTTGCGGCAGTTGTCGCAGTTGCCACACTCGTCTTCCTTGTAGTCTTCGCCGAAATAGTGGAGCAATGCCTTGCGGCGGCACATCGACGTCTCGGCGTAGGCCTCGGTCTCTTTGAGGAGCAGCCGACCGATCTCCTGTTCGGCGATGGGCTTGCCCTGCATGAATTTCTCGAGCTTGATGAGGTCTTTTTCGCTATAGAATGCAATGCACTCGCCTTCACCGCCATCGCGGCCTGAACGTCCGGTCTCCTGATAGTAGCCTTCGAGGCTCTTGGGCATGTCGTAGTGGATGACATAGCGCACATCGGGTTTATCGATGCCCATACCGAAAGCGATGGTGGCCACGATGACATCGACGTCCTCCTTGAGGAATGCGTCCTGGTTTTCGCTGCGCACGGCGGAGTCCATGCCGGCATGATAGGGTAGGGCCTTGATGTTGTTGGCCTTAAGCACCTCGGCGAGTTCTTCGACCTTCTTGCGCGAGAGGCAGTAGATGATGCCCGACTTGCCGGGGTGCTGCTTGATGTAGCGGATGATATCGCGGTCGATGTTGTCGTTCTTCGAGCGTACCTCGTAGTAAAGGTTCGGACGGTTGAACGACGACTTGAAGACAGCGGCCTTCAGGATGCCAAGGTTCTTCATGATGTCCTGCTGCACCTTGGGTGTGGCAGTGGCAGTAAGCGCGATGAGTGGACGTGTGCCTATCTCGTTGATGATAGGTCGGATGCGCCGATATTCGGGACGGAAGTCATGTCCCCACTCAGAGATGCAATGAGCCTCATCGACGGCGAAGAACGAAACCTTGACGGTGCGAAGGAAGTCGATGTTCTCCTGCTTGGTGAGCGACTCGGGAGCTACATATAGCAGTTTGCACTTGCCGTCGATGATGTCCTGTTTGACTTGGTCGATGGCAGATTTTGTCAGGGAAGAGTTGATGAAATGAGCTACATTGTCTTCTTCGGAGAAGTTGCGCATAGCATCGACCTGATTCTTCATGAGTGCGATGAGAGGAGAGATGACGATAGCCGTCCCATCCATCAGCAGGGATGGGAGCTGATAGCATAGCGACTTGCCTCCACCGGTTGGCATGAGCACGAAGGTGTCATTGCCCTCCATCAGGTTAGTGATAATCGCTTCTTGATTACCTTTGAATGTATCGAATCCGAAGTGTAACTTCAGACTTTCGTGCAATGTTTTGTTCATAATCTCAATTTTCTATCGCAAATATATAAAGGAATTATGACACTACCAAATTTTTTGCAAAGAAAATTCAATTTATACATAAAAAAACTGCTATTTAACAATACAAATAGCAGTTCAAGGGGTTAATCCTGTAATTTTTCGAGTTTTTCGGAGGCTTCGAGCCATTCGAAGGACACATCGTCCATCTCGCTTTTGAGGGCAGCGTGGCGGATGTAAAGCTGCTGGTCCTGGCTGCCTTCGGGCGTTGACATTCGGGCTTCGAGTTCGTCGATTTGCTTCTGCAGGTCTTCGAGCTTGTCCTCGATGGCCTTGATCTGCCTTTCGAGCTTGGCGGTTTGAGCCTTGAGCGCTTTCTGCTGCTCGAAGGAAAGTCCTCGTCCGCCACCGCTGAGTGGGGGCAGACTGGCGGCTGCGGTACGCGGATCAACAGCAGTCTTGGCCGAAGGGGTGGCGGAGGGTGCTGCGGATGATTGGGGCGAAGTCGAGGATGTGAAGGCGGGAACAGCGGCGGTGGAAGGCCTCTTCTCAAGTTCCTGAAGATTCTCAAGGTTCTTCTTCTGCAGATATTCGTAGATGCCACCGAGGTGCTCCCTGACACGCTGGTGTCCGAATTCATAGACTTTCTGCACCACGCTGTCGAGGAAGTCGCGGTCGTGGCTTACGAGGATGACCGTGCCGTCGAAGGCCTGGATGGCATCCTTGAGGACTTGCTTTGAAGGAATGTCGAGGTGATTGGTAGGCTCGTCGAGGATAAGCAGGTTGACGGGCTGGAGGAGCAGTCGAATCATGGCCAGACGGCTGCGTTCACCGCCGGAGAGGACACGCACAGGCTTATCGATGGCTTCGCCGCCGAAGAGAAAGGCGCCCAGAATGTCGCGAATCTTGGTGCGGATGTCGCCCACGGCTACACGGTCGATTGTGTCGAACACGGAGAGGTCGTCATCGAGGAGCTGAGCCTGATTCTGCGCATAGTAACCGATTTTGACACCATGACCGACCTTGAGGCTCCCGTCGAACGGGATTTGTCCCATGATGCACTTGACAAGTGTGGATTTTCCTTCGCCATTGCGGCCTACAAATGCCACCTTCTCGCCACGGCGGATGGTGAGATCGACATGGTCGAAGACGACGTGGTCGTAGGCTTTGCGCAAATCCTGGCAGATGACGGGGTAGTCGCCTGAACGTGGTGCGGGTGGGAACTTGAGATTGAGACGGGAGTTGTCAACCTCGTCAATTTCGATAGGAACCTGCTTTTCGAGCCACTTGATGCGCGACTGTACCTGTATGGCCTTGGTGGCCTGATAGCGGAAACGCTCGATGAAGTCGCGTGTTTCCTGCAGCTCCTTCTGCTGATTGACGTAGGCGCGACGCTGCTGCTCGATGCGGTCCTGGTGGAGGACGACGTACTTTGAGTAGTTGACGTTGTAGTCGTGGATGGTTCCGCAGGTGATTTCGATGGTTCGGTTGGTGACGTTGTCGAGGAAGGCACGGTCGTGGCTTACCAGCAGCACGCTGCTGCCGCTCTGGGCGAGGTACTTTTCGAGCCACTGGATGGACTCGATGTCGAGGTGGTTGGTGGGCTCGTCGAGGAGGAGGAGGGTGGGGCGCTGCAGGAGGATCTTGGCGAGCTCGATACGCATACGCCATCCGCCTGAGAATTCGCAGGTGGGACGATCGAAGTCGGAGCGTTCGAAGCCGAGGCCAATGAGGGTGCGTTCGATTTCGGCATCGCGGTTCTGCGACTGAATGACGGTGAGCTGTTCGTTTAGCTCGGTCATAGCCTCGATGAGGTCGGCATAAGACTGCGACTCGTAGTCGGTGCGCGACTGCAGGATGCTGTTCATCTCAGCCAGACGCTGTTCGAGGGCGATGGTCGAAGCAAAGGCTTTCTCGGTCTCCTGACGGACGGTCATCGTGTCGCTGAGGATCATAACCTGTGGCAGGTACCCGATGGTGAGTTCCTTGGGTTTCGACACACGTCCGCAAGAAGGCGACTGGAGGCCGGCAATGATCTTGAGCATCGTGGATTTGCCGGCGCCGTTCTTGCCGACAAGGGCAATACGGTCGTGACGATTGATGACAAAACTTACGTCGGTGAAGAGCGGCTTGACTCCGAACTCCACCGACAACTGTTCAATACTTACCATTTCTCGTTCTGCATTGCATCAATAAGCAGCGCCTCGTTGTTGCGGGTACGCTCGAGCATCTTGAGGAGTTTCTCCATAGCCTCGACAGGTGTGTGTTCGGAGAGGAATCGGCGCAGGATCCACATGCGATTGGACGTGGTCTGGTCGAGCAGGAGGTCATCGCGGCGGGTAGAGGAGGCGAGGAGATCGACAGCGGGGAAGATGCGCTTGTTGGCAATCTTGCGGTCGAGCACAAGCTCCATGTTGCCCGTACCCTTGAACTCCTCGAAGATAACCTCGTCCATCTTGGATCCAGTCTCGATGAGCGCGGTGGCAATGATGGTGAGCGAACCGCCGCCCTCGATGTTACGAGCTGCGCCGAAGAATCGCTTGGGCTTTTGCAAGGCATTGGCTTCGACACCACCCGAAAGGACTTTGCCGCTCGAAGGGGAGACGGTGTTGTAGGCGCGGGCAAGACGGGTGATGGAGTCGAGGAGGATGACCACATCGTGGCCGCATTCGGTAAGCCGCTTGGCCTTTTCGATCACCATATCGGCCACCTTGACATGACGGTCGGCAGGTTCGTCGAATGTGGAAGCGATGACCTCGGCATTGACGTTGCGCTGCATATCGGTCACCTCTTCGGGACGTTCGTCAATCAGAAGGACGATGATGTATGCCTCGGGATTGTTCTGACTGATGGCTGTAGCTATCTCTTGCAGGATGATGGTCTTGCCAGCCTTTGGAGGTGCGACAATCATGGCGCGCTGACCTTTGCCGATGGGTGCGAACATATCGATGACACGGCATGAAGGACTGTCGTCATGCCCCTTGGTGAGGTTGAACTTCTCGTTGGGGAAGAGCGGAGTGAGATGTTCAAAAGGTACGCGATCGCGCACGAAATCAGGTGTGCGACCATTGATCTTATCGACAGAGACGAGCGGGTAATTGTGCTCGCCTACACGGGGCGGGCGGATAGCACCTTCGACTACATCGCCTTGCTTGAGGTTGCTTTGCTTGATCTGCTGCTGGCTGACAAATATGTCGTCGGGAGAAGAGAAATAGTTGTAGTCGCTTGAACGGAGGAATCCGAAGCCATCGGGCATGATTTCCAGCACGCCACAACCTGTGAGGACACCATCGAACTCGTCGCGTCCGGCAGGCGTCACACCATTCTCTTCCTCTTCTTCCTCAAGCTCTTCCTGCACTTTGGACTGGGTAGTGGCATTGGCTTCCTGTTCGGATTGCTGGCGCTGCTTCTCCTGTTGCTGCTGGTTCTGCTTCTTCTTTTTCTTGTTGTGCGTAGTAGAGGCGTGGCCCCCGCTGCCGAACATATCCTGGAAGAAGTTCTTGTTCTTCTGGATAAGTTCCTGTGTGCCGTCATCTTCCTGCGGTTGGGGTTCTTCGTAATACTCGTTGGCATCGTCCTGGTATCCCATTGGGTCGGCATAGCCTTCGGGCTGTTCGCCGTAATCGTCGGGAGCGGGCATATATCCCTCGGGGTACTCTTCGCCTTCGTAATAAGGGGGTTGTCCTTCGGAAAATTCATCGTTGGGATATTCATCGTTGGGATATCCATCGTTGGGATATTCGTCATTGGGATAACCTTCGTTGGGATAGCCTTCGGCAGGATATCCGCCTGGATAACTTCCCTCGTCAAAATATGGAGGTTGTTCCTCGGGATAACGGCCGTCGGCTTCGACCTCGTCGGGGAAGGCAGGCTGAGGCTGGGTTTCGGGATATTCAGCCTGTGAGGTAGGGTCAGAGGTGGTGGGTTGGGACGGTTCGATGGTTCCTTCGGCGAAGAGTGAGGGGGTCTGGGCTGCCAGTTCGGCTTTGCTCTTACGACCACGCTTCTTGGGAACCGCTACCTCGCCGGTCGTTTCGTCGGCTATCTTGGACGATTTTCTGCCACGGGTAGATTTTTCCTCGGCGGTTGCATTGGATGGGTCGGCAACTTTGGGCTTGCGGCCACGTTTCTTGGGCGCCTCACCTTCGAGGGTACGTTCGGCCTCGAGGATCTGCGTGATGCAATTGTCAAGATTGCTAAAGTCAGGCTGGGAAATGTTGAGCGACTTAACGAGAGATACAATCTCCTCAAGCGGCATATTATACAATTCTTCTGCGGAATGCATAGTAATATAGATGTTGTAATAAAATCAAAAAGGGAAATAGGGGGGATGCACAATTAGAAAATTAGGGAAAAGAAACTGGCATTTTAATCTTATTGTGCAGCGCAAAGATAATGATTCCTTTTTTTAAAAACAAGTTTACTTGCGATTTTTTATGGAAAAATAACAATTTCCATTAAAATATGGGTAGAATAGTAAACAGAAATGGCTATTTGTCCTCTTTCTGTGCATTTTTTCTCCATTTGCTCCACGGCCAGAGGTCATAGAGATTGTGGAAATCCTTTCGGAAGATGAATCCGATGCCTTGGGTCGTGAGAGCGTTGTTGATTGAATAGTCACGCTCGTTGTAATGGCTATAAGCCTTGGCGCGGATAGTACCTCTTAGGTTGATTAGGAATTCTAAGTCGAAGTCGCCGATGAAAGAGTTGGTGTTGCCCATGCCGATGCGATTGGCAGGATCGCGGTAGCCGACGTTGCCATTGAGCAGCAATCGGTCGCCGAGGAGGCGGGTGGAGAGGCTGAGGTCCATTTCCATGTCGCTGAAGTCGCCCTTGTCAGTGCGGAAATTGGTGCCCATGGTGAAGTTGTTGCTTATATGCCCCAATATCTGGTTGAGCTGTGAGGTGATGCTGGCGCTGGCAAAAGATGTGAGTTCGGAGCCTGTACGGCTTTGCGAAGATTGGACATACTGGGGCGTGTAGAACTTGGAGAATAGGAGCAGGTAGATGACTTCCTGATTGAGCATTTCCTGGGTTCGGATGGTATTGCGGACGTATGCCTGCACTTCGTCGCTAACATTCTTGACTTCAAGGTTGAAGTTAATTATAGGTGCGGAGAGTTGCCCGGTTATGTTGAGGTCCAGATCGACGGGTACGGTGGTGCGACTCAGCGAACCCAGCTGCACGATGGACTCGTCGAGGTCAAGGAGGTTGACCGAGGGGATGTTGTAACGACAGTCGAGGCTGAGCTCGGCTTCGCTTGGCACGCCATTGAATCGAACAAAGGAGGTGTTCTGGAGTTTGAACTCCTTGCTCATCAGATCGCCTTTGACATTCATCGTGTAGCTGCCCTGACTGATACGGTAGGTGCCTGCGAGGGTGATGTCGCGACGCGGATCGTAACGAATGGAGAGATTGCCGCTGCCGCGACCTTCCAGGATGTCTTCGGACAAGGGGTCAAGCTGGATGTAAGCATGGCATTGTTCCGTTCCGTTGACCTGCAGATCGACCTGGAGGTCGGTGGGTTCTTCATCGATGTTCTTGTTTTGAGCAATGGGATCGGGATGTCTGGTGGAGCCTGATTGTGCAGTGTTGTCAGGCAGGGACTGTAGCTGGTTCTTGTCGCGGAATGTGAGGAAGGTGTAGGCTTCCTGTTCGGGGTCGATGTCCTGTTCGTAAGGCGATAGGAAAACCCATGACTTGTCGGTGGTGCTCACATTCATATTGACTCGATGCTTGCCGTTGCCGCCTTTCAGTTGGGCAAGTCCTTGGATATAGATTTGCCCCCAATAGATGCGGCCGGGTCTCTTTTCGCGATCGAGAGCCAGGAATCCCTGGTTGGCTTGTGGCATATCAACCTGGACATCGTAGAGGAAATTATGAAGGTACTGATGGTCGATGCGGGCATCGAGGGTAAGCGGATGTCCATGACAATCATCGACGTAAGCCTTTTCGACATAGATGAGGTCTGGTTCGAGGTGTATGGTATCGGCGATATGGAAGTGAGCGCCGATGAGATCGTGTGTGAAGCGACCATCGACGTAAGGATGACCCGTGAGCTGCAGGTGACTGAAATCGCCGAAGAGACGCACGGGACCCGTAATTCGCCCGGAGAACTGCTGAAGGATGCTGCCAGTCCAGTTGTTGATGAAACCTAAAGGCAGATGGTCGGGATTGACACGCAGGTCCATCGTGGCGGGTTTGGTGAGCTGCAGGTCGAATTCAGCGCGGGACTGATAGATGGAGTCGGTAGTGATGTCGGCAGTGATGGTGGCAAAATTTTGTGGAAGTTGAACTTCTGCAGAGAGGAATGCGTTGCCGAGCAGGGTGTCGATATAGGAGAAGTTCTGGACATAGAGGCTGTCGGTCTTGATAATAAGTCCGGGCTCGCTGCTGACATAGATATTGCCGGTGGCCTGGCCTCCGAAATGCATATAGTTCTTTTCGAACCCACCGAGTACCTGGTCAAGTTCGAAATGCTTGAGGCTGACGACCAAGTCCTTCCTGCCGTCCTTTGCCATTGAGCCGAAAGCGGACAGTTCCTGTGATTCTCCTGCGAGTTTGAAGTTCTCGATGACGTAATCGCCCTCTTCGTTTTGCATCAGGTGGGCACCGGAGAGTTGAACCTGTTCGCTGTTGTAGAACAGTTGGGTTGGTTCGAGGGTGACATCGAGAGGATTGGATTTGATGCGGCCGTGCAACGTTCCAACAAGACGGTGCTGTTGGGTGAGCGCCTCGAAGTCGAGCACAGGGAGCAGCACACCATTGCCATCGTCCTCGATATCGAAGGTCGCGGCAAAGGCTCTGCCATTCTGCAGATCGAGGGCAGGAAGTTCGGCATGGGCATCGAGGAAGTGGTTGGCAGAGTCAATGCGCGCTTCGAACAATCCTTCGCGATTCATAGCAACGGGGACGTTGAGCATCGAGAAGAGGTCGTTGATGACAGGTATTCTTCCCTTGATGTGATATTCGTGATTGCGACGGTTGCGATCGTAGGTGATTTGTGCGATGGAACTCTGCAGTTCACCCTTTTCGGTGGTGCCTTCGAAAACGATGTTGTCGAGGTCAAGGCGCTGATCTCCCTTTTCGAGGAAAAGGTTTGAAATCTTCATGTCGCCCTCAGCATCGCGCCAGTTGGACGCAATGACATCGGCGTGGATACGTGCCGTGATGGTCAGGCTGTCGAGGTACTTGCTTTGGGTGAGCTTCAGCCCGTTGGGATTAAAATGTGCAATCGTTCCATCCATTCTGACATGGCGGTCGGCTTGCGAGAGGTCGATGTTGAATTTCGAATTGACATCTCCAAGACTGTCGTTCACGGCAATGTCGCCCTTGAACTTGCGTCCCTGAATTTCACTATTGATCCTGACATTGCGGAAAGCATGATCTTTCCAGACGATTTCGCCGACATTGCCGACAAGCGTCAGTCTAAGCGGATGCTTTGGACGGATGAGAGCCACATAGTTGAGGTCGAAGATGGAATGTCCGAACTCTGCCTTCTTCGGAAGGATGCGGTTCAACTCGAATCCGTTGGTCTTGCAATGTCCACGGAGGGTGAACTGACGATCACTGAAGCCGGTTTCAGAAGGGATCTCCTGCATTTCCATATCGGCATCGAGTATGGCATTGCCAATGTCGGTCGAAAGATGTCCGGCAAGTTGTGCATGGCAAGGCATACCCTGGATGGTGCCGTTCATGCGAACGTTACCCAAGGTGTCAACGCGGAGGCTGAGCTCATGGATATCGGCTGAGAGATAAATGCTGTCGAGCGGATTCTTGAGCTGTGTGACCTGAAGTCGGGCAGAGGTAAAAAGCTGATGGATACCTTTGAGTCTGGGGTGACCATAGGGAAGATTGAACTGCGTGAGGTCAAATTCCAATTGGTCGGAAGAGCCATCTACATCAGCGAGGACGGACAACTGGGGATTGGTGAGTTCCAGCCCTTTCAGCTTGAGAAGGAAAAGATTCTCACCCTCAGGCGCATTCATCACTTCCTTGACGTTCAACGAAATCTCACAACGGTCGGCCTTGATTGAGGAATCATGCTCGTCACAGTGGAACTTCTTGATGAGCAGATGATTGCCGTGGACGTGCAAATTGGCGCTCAGTTTGTCGATGGAGAGGTGATAGGGATCGATAGGACTATCGGTGAGGAATGGACGATCGATGATGTCGTAGCTCAGTCGCCCTTGGCGCAAGAGAATGGCGTTGAGATCGAGTTCCTGGATGAAAGGCTTGCGATTGGGGTCATCGTCGCGCTTAAAGGCATCGACAAGGAACTGATAGTTTGCCGCACTGTCGGCTGAAGTGCGGTAGGTCCGGATGTCGAAGTCGATGAGTTGGCAGGTGTTGAGCACCAGGTGATGGGAGAGTAGGGGAAGCAGGTCGAAGGCCACCATGGTGCGACGGGCGAAGATGAGGGTGTCGCCCTGCTGGTCGTAGATGGTCAGATCGTTCAACACCACCTGATTGAGCCAGTTGACTTCCGCATCCCCGTCGATAGTGATTCGCGAATTGATTTGCTCGCTCAAAAGGTCGGTCAGCGATTTTTTGACGACGAGACCAGTGAGATTGAAATGCAGGGCAAGATAGAAGACTACAGCCAATATCACCATAGCATAAACTATGGTGTGCAAACTACCACGGATGAAGGCTAATAGTTTTTTCACTTGGTTCGTCTATTCAGTTTCCGCGTGCTGTCTTATTCGGGTATGGGGTAGATGGCATACTGCTTGCGTATCGCCTTGAATCGCTCCAAATCGGCCTGCCAGGTCTTTCGGATCTGAGCCTCAGACATTCCCGCTTTCAGCTGGTTGTAGAGCTGGTCGCTGCCCGCGAGCATATTGAAGAACTTCGCACGGGTGATCCATCCCCATCCGTTTTCCTTCTGATGCTGCATATAGAATTGCAGACTGAAACCGCGTGGGGCTTCGACATTACGCAAGTCATGACTGCCAAACATCTCAAATGGATGATCCGTCCCACGACCAACACTCACCTCCGATCCTTCGAAGAGGCAGAGACTGGGATAGAGGGCAATGGCATGATCGTTCTGCAGGTTTTTCGAAGGACCTATGGGCAAGCTATAGGGCTGACCATGTTTCCAGTTGGCACATGGGATAACGGTGAAATGGTCTTGCGGTTCGGGCATACCGGGTTGGCGTTTTTCATCGAGCCACCCCATTTCAGCCATGATGCGAGCCAATTCTCCCAAGGTACAACCATGCATCAGAGGAATGGGAATGATGCCCACGAAACTCTCGTTTCCGGGTTTCAAGGTGGGACCATCAACCGTATCATTGGGATTCGGACGATCGAGGATGATGAGTTCCTTATGCTGTTCGCCACAGGCCTGCATCACATAATAAAGCGTGGAGAGATAGGTGTAGAAGCGGCAGCCTACATCCTGAATATCGAAGACGAGGACATCAAGGCCGTCCAACCATTCCTTCCGTGGCTTTTTGTCATTGCCATAGAGACTGTAGATGCTGAGGCCTGTAGCCGCATCCTTGCCATCCTTGATGTGCGCACCAGCTTCGGCCGAACCCTTGTAGCCATGCTCGGGAGCCATGATGCAACGAACGTCCACACCTCGGCGCAAAAGTGTGTCGGGGAGCGGGATAAATGCGCCATCTGAAGGTCGCTGCACGACGGACGTCTGGTTGACAACCAACCCCACACGCTTGCCATCGAGCATCGGAAGATATTGGCCCATCGATTCGGCACCAGTCCTTACACGTCCCATCGCATTTGTTTGCGCTAAAGATGGGGCGGAAAGCCCAAGAAAAGCTATCCAAAGGACGAAATATACTAAATTTATTTTCTTCATTGTTTGAAATGTCCAAAAAAAGCAGTACTTTTGCGGCGCAAATATACGAATAATAATCGAAACAGCCAAATAAAAACTGATAAAAATGAATCCATACGACATCATCTACCACTTTTATCCACATGACACTGCACTTCGGCGGCTTCTGATACTCCACAGCGAGAAAGTGCGCGATAAGGCGTTCGCAATATTGGAGGCGGCGCGCCGAGAAAACCCTACTGCAGAACTCTTTGCCATCGACGAAGAGCTTGTCAACGACGGCGCTCTTCTGCATGATCTCGGCATCGGCAGGACGTATGGCCCTGGAATCCATTGTGAGGGCAACGAGCCTTATATTTGTCATGGCATCATAGGGGCGCAAATGCTTCGGGACATGATAGACGGAAATCGTTGCTCGGAGTTTTCGGTGCGACCTGAGCGGCTGGAGCAGATTGCCCGCATCTGCGAACGGCACACGGGTGCAGGACTTACAGTGCAGGATATTGTAGCGCAGAACCTTCCGATAACACCTCCTCGTGACCTCGTCCCTGAGACGCTGGAGGAGAAGCTTGTGTGCCTCGCAGATAAGTTTTATAGCAAGTCCGGTGACCCGTCCAAGGAGAAGGAACTGGAGCGGGTCAAGCGTTCGATGATGAAATTCGGAGCTGACAGCACAGCACGTTTTGAAGAGTTGTGTCGTATTTTTTCTGTGAATTTAGGTTAAATATTTGCTTTTTTACCATATTATATTTATATTTGTGCCCGTTTTATACGTGCAAATGTTTTAATCGGCTACATTTCGGCCGATAAATGAAAATGGAAAAACAAGATTATTACGAAGTACTCGGCATCGAAAAGACGGCCACAATAGAACAAATCAAGCATGCATATCGCAAGCTTGCCATCAAATATCATCCCGATAAGAATCCTGGCGACAAGACAGCTGAGGAGAAATTCAAGCAATGTGCTGAGGCGTATGAGGTTTTGAGTGACCCGCAGAGACGACAGCGTTACGACCAATTCGGCTTTAACGATCCCTTTGGAGGTGGCACAGGCGGAGGGAGCGGAGTCAATCCCTTTGATCTTTTCAATTCCATCTTTGGTGGTTCCGGTGGGTTCAGCAGTTTCTTTGGCGGCGATGATGACGAACCTGGTGGGCAACGTGGATCATCCATTCGAGTACGTGTCAAGGTCAGCTTGGCAGATGTAGTGACGGGTGTCGAGAAGCACCTCAAAATCAAGAAGTACGTCCAATGTCCTCATTGTAATGGCACGGGTGCCAAGAATGGAACAGAGTTCGAGACCTGTGGAAAGTGCCATGGGCGGGGTCGTGTCGTTCAGGTTGTCAATAGCCTCTTTGGTCGTATGCAGACCGAATCGATCTGTCCTGATTGCAAAGGAACTGGCAAGAAGATCAAGACCCGTTGTTCGAATTGCCATGGCGAGGGCGTAATATTGGGTGACCAGGTCGTAGATGTCAATATTCCTGCTGGTGTAGCCGGAGGAATGCAACTGACGATGCAAGGCTATGGACATGCGGGCAAGATGGGCGGTGAAGCGGGCGACCTCTATATCCTTATCGAGGAGGAGAATCATCCCGATTTTATTCGTCAGGATTCTACGCTCTATTACAATCTGCTTGTCGATTTCCCCACTGCCGTTTTGGGAGGCGAGGTTACGGTGCCCCTTGTTCAAGGGTCGAAGAAGGTCAGTATCAAGGCAGGTACTCAGCCCAATACGCAGATTACCATTTCGGGCGAGGGTCTTCCACAGGTCGATCGTTATGGACGCACGTCGATGCGTCGTGGCGATTTGATCATCAACGTAGGTGTCTATGTTCCCGAGAAGTTGACCGACAGTCAGCGCAAACTTGTCGAACAGATGCGCGAGAGTGATGCCTACAAGGCTCCGGCATCGGCATTCGCTAAGTTCAAGGAGCATTTCAAGTCGATGTTCAGTTAATTTCTTACTATTTTTACCAACTATTCTCTATGCTTAAGCACATTCGCCGACTTCTGGCCCTCGTCTTCTTTCTGGGCCTCAATTGGCTGTTCCTTGACTTTACTGGCACTGCTCAGCATTGTGTGGGATGGATGGCCAAACTGCAGTTTCTGCCTGCATTGCTCGCTTTCAATTGGGTGGTGGTGATAGTCCTTGCTGCTGTCACAGTGCTCATGGGTCGTATTTATTGTTCTGTGATATGTCCTTTGGGAATTATGCAGGACGTTATTTCTTGGATTTCAGGCAAACTCAAGCTTGACAAGAACAAGCGTCGTTTTGGTCGATTCTCCTACGAGAACAGCAAGGGTCTCAACATTCTACGTTACACGATTTTCGGTTTGTTTGTTGTTTGTCTCTTTGCTGGCTTCGGCACATTTGTTCAGTTGCTTGCACCGTATAGTTCGTTTGGCCGCATTGTCACCATGCTGCTTCAGCCATTGTTCGAGATGGGCAATAACTTACTTGCCGACCAGAGCGAGGCTGCAGGCACCTTTGATTATTATCAAGTGAGTGTCTGGATGCGCTCGATGCCTGTCCTCATTGTCGCGGCTGTGACATTCCTGGTCATTTTTGTTATGGCTTGGATTGATGGTCGTTTCTACTGCAATCGCCTTTGCCCTGTCGGAACTTTGCTCGGCATTCTTTCTGCCAAGCGAGTTGTTGGCATAGATATCAAGGCAGACAAGTGCAAATCGTGTCGCCTGTGTGAACGTGCCTGCAAGAGCTCTGCTATCTTCATTCCTAATCGCGATGAGAAGCAGAAGGGTCTTGTCCCCGCCGTTGACAGTACGCGTTGCGTCGATTGCTTCAACTGTATTGGCACGTGTCAGCATGGGGCTCTTTCATTCTCGCGCGTTTCATGCCCTTCGAGCGATGCACAACTTGGTGCATCGAAGAAATCCGATGCTGTTAGCGCATCAAGTAATTCAAACGCTTCAGCCCAAGATGCAGGTCCTACACGACGCGCTTTCATGACGGCTACGGCTACGGTGCTTGGTGCATCTTTCGTCAGCGCCCAAGAGAAAACTACGGATGGTGGATTGTCAGTCATTACCGGAAAGAAGCGTCCGGAGCGGAAACAGCCGATTTGTCCGCCAGGAGCCATCAGCCTTAAGAATATGCAAACGAAGTGTACGGGCTGCCAGCTTTGTGTATCGGAGTGTCCGAATGATGTGCTTCGTCCGAGCAATGACCTCTTGCACATGATGATGCCAACGAGCAGTTATGAGCGTGGCTTTTGCCGACCAGAATGTACACGTTGCTCGGATGTTTGTCCTGCAGGAGCTATTGTCAAGTTCCCGGGTAATGATAAGGAACGTCGTGCCGTGAAGTCGAGTACCAAGATTGGTACTGCTCATTGGATTGCCGAGAATTGTATTGTCAATACCGATGAAGTGAGTTGTGGCCTCTGCAGCCGTCGTTGTCCAACTTCGGCCATCAAGATGGTGCACAGCAATCCCGACGATCGCAGGAGTTTGCTCATCCCTACTGTTGATGAAGAGCGATGCATCGGATGCGGAGCTTGCGAGAATCTTTGCCCTGCAAGACCATTCTCCGCAATTTATGTTGAGGGAATAGATGTTCAACGTGAAATCTAATTGTGCTATGGAAAAACAGAATACAATCAATAGGCGAGAGTTTCTTCGTCGTTTAGGCTTGGGAAGTGCAGTTGTTGGAGCTGGCGTTGCACTTCAGTCATGTACGGGCGGTACAGTCAAGACGCAGGATGTCATTGGCGATTTTGACCCTGCGGGAAGCCCTTTCAGTGAGGATCAGCTGGGCGAGATGTCCTATCGCATCAATCCTTACACAGGAGACAAGGTCTCGCTTCTCGGCTACGGCATGATGCGCCTTCCCCAGACTTCTGGAAGAAATCAGGGTGCTGGCGAAAATTCTATTGATCAGGAGCAGACCAATAAATTGGTGAAATATGCGTTGGAACATGGTGTGAATTATTTCGACACCAGCCCTGCGTATTGCAAGGGTTTCTCGGAGTTGGCAACAGGCACGGCCCTGAAGCAATCGGGTTTCCCACGCAAAAGCTTCTATATTGCTACCAAGCTGTCGAACTTTGCACCTCAGGATTGGTCAACCAAAGCTTCACAGGATATGTTCCATAGGAGCCTTAAGAATCTGCAGACCGATTATATCGACTACCTGTTGCTGCATGCCATCGGCGGTGGAGCACGTGAAGGAGGCAGGGAATTGGATGCCATCGAGACATTCAACAAGCGTTTCATGGAGAATGGGATCCTCGACTGGCTAGTGGAACAGAAGAAGAAGGGCATCATCCGTAATCTTGGATTCAGCTATCATGGCGATATTAGGGTCTTCGACATGTTGCTCAAGTGGCATGATGAAGGCCTGTATCACTGGGAATTTGTTCAGATTCAGATGAACTATGTGGACTGGCGACATGCCAGCGAGCAGAATAGCCGCAATACCAATGCCGAATATCTTTATAATGAGCTGAACAAGCGTGGAATTATGGCTGTGGTTATGGAGCCGCTGCTTGGTGGACGCTTGAGCCGTCTTCCAAATCATGTCATCGCTCATTTCAAGAGCCGTGAACCACAGATGAGCTCCGCTTCTTGGGCATTCCGTTTCTGTGGACATTTTGAGCACGTATTAACCGCGTTGTCAGGCATGACATATATGGAGCATCTGGAGGATAATCTTCGCACCTATAGTCCTATGAAGCCATTGACCGACGAGGACCTTGATTATCTTGAGGAAGCAGCCCAGCTTATTCTCAAATATCCGCTGATCCCCTGCAACGACTGCAATTATTGTATGCCATGTCCGTATGGTTTGAACATTCCCGCTATTTTCGTACATTATAATAAATGTGTAAACGAGGGTTCGCTTCCTGCAGGCGAGGAGGATCCTGATTACGCCAAGTTGCGTCGCGATTACCTGATTTCCTACGATCGTGCGGTGCCGCGTTTGCGTCAGGCAGATCATTGTGTAGGGTGTAACCAGTGTGAGCCGCATTGTCCGCAGAACATCAGAATCTCGCGTCAGATGGAGCGTATCAATAAGTTCGTTGAGGATTTGAAGCGAAATGCCTAAAAGGTTGGGTTCGTCCAAAGTTTATTTCAAGCTTTGGACGCACCTGCTTTCCCAAACATGAATAGTAAATTGTATTAAATATTTCTTGAATCAGATAAATGTCATCATTTATAGAAGTTGCCGACGTCAGTAAGAGATATGGAAATCATGTTGCCTTGAGTCATGTCAATCTAAAGGTGCCCGATGGATCCATTTATGGACTGTTGGGTCCTAACGGTTCAGGCAAGACCAGTCTGATTCGCATCATCAATCGTATCACACATGCCGACAGTGGCAACGTGCTGATGCATGGTCGTCCGATGACCGATGATGATATTCGTCATATCGGTTACCTGCCGGAGGAGCGTGGCCTCTACAAGAAGATGAAGGTGCAGGACGAGATTGTTTATCTTGCTCGACTTCGTGGACTTTCCAGGCATGATGCCATCGTGCGGATGAAGGAGTGGCTTGAGCGTTTCGACCTTGGCAATTGGCGCGATAAGAAAGTGGAACAGCTTTCAAAGGGTATGGCCCAGAAAGTTCAGTTTATTGCTACGGTTATACATCGTCCGCCATTGCTTATCTTCGATGAGCCGTTCTCGGGCTTTGATCCTGTCAATGCGGAGCAGCTCAAGCGCGAGATTATCCGTTTGAAGGATGAGGGTGCTGCTATTCTTTTTTCGACTCACAACATGTCTTCGGTCGAGGAGATTTGTCAGGAGATAACGCTTATCAATCATTCTGAGGTTGTACTTCAGGGCAGGGTGGATGAGATTCGTCATAAATATCGTACCCATCAGTTCCGTGTCCTTTTAGAGGACGGACAGGAGTTTGATTATCAGCTTCCCAAGGGTATGTCGATTCACGATGCAATAGCTCAGCTGAATGCACAGTACCCGCTTGCTGGTTTCCATGAGGTGCTCCCCACGATGCAGCAGATATTTATGCAGGCTGTAGGAGCCGCAGACAAACTGAAAGTCAATAGTTAATATAGCTCTATAGTAATTATAGCCACTATAGCCGCAATAGCCACTATAGCCCTTTAGTTATTATAGTCACTATCTTTCCAATAATAATCATTATTCAATGTCAAGACTTGGATTAATCATTCAGAGGGAATATTTGCAAACGGTTGGAAAAAAGTCGTTCATTTTGACGACCTTGCTTGTGCCTATTCTTTCTATATTGCTTTGTGTCGTTGCTCCTATCATGTTAAGCAGTGTCCGCAGCAATGACGAAAAAGTGGTGGCTGTTATCGACCAAAGCCCTGGGCAAAGTTATGCTCCTCTGATTAAGGATGTCGATGAGTTCCATTTTGTTGCCATTGCCCCCCAAGATGCAGAGGATGCTCATGCTGTGTATATCGCTGGTGGCAAGGATTACTATGCCCTCGTGGTTATTCCTGCCAATATCGACAGTACTTTGGAATTCAGCATATACAGCGAATCTTCTGTCCCTCGTTCTTTCAGTCGCGAAATAGAGCATTTCCTTCGTCCTGCATTGCGCAAAGCTCGTATCGAAAGCTATGGTATTGACAATCTGGAGGAGATTGTCAAGGATTGCGATGTCAATCTTCATGTGAATTCGGTCAAATGGGATGAGCAGGGAGAAGAAAGTATCAGCAGCTCTGAATTGTCATCCATTCTTGGACTCATCCTTGCCCTTGCTATTTATATGTTTGTGCTCTCCTATGGCGCAATGATCATGAGTGGTGTAGTGGAAGAGAAGACCAATCGTATTGTCGAGGTTATTGTCTCTTCTTGCAAGCCTTTGGAGCTGATGTTGGGTAAGATTATTGGCGTAGCGCTTGTTGGTTTCACACAGTTTGCGATTTGGGGTATTCTACTGAGCGTGGGTGGTACCATTGCTGCAGGGATTTTTGGTTTGAATATGTCTCCAGAGATGATGTCTCCCATGGGGTCAACAGAAGCCATTGAGGCGATGGGCACCTCGGGTATTGCTCTTGATTCAGACATGAAGGAAATTATTCAAATGATTTTCAGCATTGATTACCCCTTGATTCTTTCATGTTTCGTGCTTTATTTCATTGGAGGATATCTATTGTATGCGAGTCTTTTTGCTGCCTTTGGTTCAGCTGTCGATCAGCAGCAGGATACGTCCCAGTTCATGGGGCCTATCATGTTCTTCATGATTTTTGCGCTTTATGCCGGTATGTTTTCGATGGAGAATCCCGATGGACCATTGGCATGGTGGTGTTCGATGATTCCTTTCACCTCTCCCATCACGATGATGGTCCGTTTGCCTTACGATGTGCCGGCTTGGGAAATCGTTCTTTCCTTGGGCATCTTGATTGTTACAGCCTTTGTGGTTCTATGGCTTGCGGCTCGCATCTATCGGACTGGAATACTCATGTATGGCAAGAAATTTGAGTGGAAAGAACTCATAAAATGGATACGCCAGTAACTAAAAATAGCAAAAATGACAAAATAACACCCTTTAATAACAAAAATATCCTTTATTATTTGGGGGTGTTATTTTTTTTATATAAATTTGCGGCGTTTATTATTCATCCTTAATGGTTGTGCCATCTGTTGATGTGACATCCATAGCCGTAGGCGTTGAAAACCTTAACATTGATTTCTGCTGCATTTTTCAATTACTGAAACTAATTTAACAACTGCGATATGACACGATTTAACAAACATTGCGCTATCCGCGCTTCATTTTTCGCTATTGCACTCCTGATTATTTCGGGATGTGCCACACCTTACAACATTACTTACTTTCAGGACATGCCGTTGGAGCAGGAGGTAACGATTGCTAAACCTCAAGCTGTAGTATTTCAGGAAGGCGATGAGATTAGTATTCTTGTATCCACACGTGATGCGGCATTATCTTCGCTGTTTTCATTGTATAGTAATTATTCAGTGGGCAATGCTTCAGGAGGAGGAACTGGAACAAACAATCGAAGGGATTCTTATTATGTTGTTGGCAATGATGGGTGCATTGATTTCCCTGTTTTGGGTCGTATCCCTGTCGCTGGTAAAACCCGAATTGAATTAGAGGAATTCATCAAGAAGATGATACAGGATCAGAATTTGGTAAAGGATCCAGTCGTGACAGTTGATTATAATAATCTATTTGTAACAATCATTGGTTCTGCTGGACATGCAGGGCGAATCAATATAGATCGTGACAATTTTACGCTCATTGATGCAATGGCACAGGCAGGCGATCTCCAGTTGACAGGTCTCCGTGAAAATGTCAAGGTAATCCGAGAAGTCGGTATGGATAAGCGTATCGCTTACGAAGTGAATTTTTGTTCTGCAGAAGACGTGTATAATTCTCCAGTCTTTTATCTACAACAGAATGATGTCATTTATATTGAGCCTAACAACAAGGTTAAACGAACAACAACACAATATGGTTCTCAGATGGTCAACTACACTTTTTGGGTTGGTATCATCACCAGTATTTTTAGTCTGATTGCACTTTTCAAATAATTCATAAATTTCTATAGCGATGCTCCCCAATAATAATCAGCAACAATCCGCTGTTCAGCAGCAGAACTCGGCGCAGTCTGCCGCTTCTACCCAGTCCTTACGGATCTCGGATATCCTGCTTATTCTTTTTTCTAACTGGTATTGGATCCTTTTATGTGTGATTCTTGGATATGGTGTTGCAAATATTTACCTTCGTAAAACTCGTCCCACTTATACCCGAAAAGCTTCTATTCTTTTGAAAGACATGAATAAAAGTAATATTTTGGGTTCATCAGCTTACGGCTATAGTGATGCCAGTCTTTTGATACAGTCTGTCGATTTGACGAATGAAATTTTTACTATCAAATCACCTGTTGTGATGTCAGAAGTTATTCGTCGACTAAATCTTCAGATGGAGTATGAGATTGAAGGCACATTTCGAAATGCAGTTCTTTATGGCAGCAATTTGCCAATCGACATGAAGCTGCTTGAGGCAAAGGAGCAAGAATCAAGCAAAGTTTCTGTAGTCTTTGACAATGACAGCACTTTCGTTTTAAGTAATTTCGTTCGGAATGGTCGAGTAATAGAAACCTCTCCTTTGTCTGGGCAGTTAGGTCGGACTATTGCCACACCCATCGGTAATCTTGTTATCACTTCCACACCTTATTTTTATAAACCGGAGCGTCCTATTACTGTGACACATCTACGTGCTCAAGCAGCTTTATCCAAATATTCGAACGAGATGAAAGTTAAGTCTGAGGCTGGTTCAACGATTATTAATTTGGAAGTTAAAGATAATGATATTCAACGAGCAGAAGAGGTTTTATACAGTGTGATTGCCATTTACAACGAGCAATGGATGGATGATCGTAATCAGGTTTCCATCAGCACCAATCAGTTTATCAGTGAGCGATTAAACGTGATTGAGAATGAATTAGGCAGTGTGGACAGCAACATCTCAGATTATAAATCGGATAATCTGATTATTGGTAATGCTGAATCAATGGCAGGTATGTATGTTAACCAGGCTGCATCAGCAAATTCACAGATTATTGGCTATAATAATCAGTTATATATGGCTCGTTCATTACGAAGTTATCTGACTAATGAAAACAATTTTACTCAATTGTTGCCTGCAAGCCAAGGATTGAGTAATGCAAGTATTACGGGTCAAATTAGTCAATATAATGCCTTGCTGATGCGACGTAACAACTTGGTTTCCGCAAGCTCTTTGGAAAACCCGATAGTCAAGGATATTGATGCTCAGTTAGCAGCCCTTCGAGCCACGATGATTAACTCCATCGATAATCATATCGATGAATTGAATCTATATATTCGTTCTGCCCAAGGTGTACGAGCACAAAGCAATGTCAAAGTAGCTGCTTCTCCTTCACAAAACAAATACCTCCTTTCTATCGAACGTCAGCAGAAGGTTAAGGAATCACTTTATTTGTTCCTTCTTCAAAAGCGAGAAGAAAATGAACTTTCCCAGGCGTTTACGGCATATAATAACAGAGTCGTTACTCCACCATCTGGCAGTAATTCACCCACTTCTCCTGTAGCCATAAGAGTTTATTTGCTTTGCATGCTTGTTGGTCTGCTTATTCCGATAGCATTTCTTATCCTACGGGAGTTAGCCAACACCTCTGTGCGTGGACGCAAGGATCTGGATAATTTGAATATTCCATTCCTTGGGGAATTGCCATTGATGGATAATCGTTCCTGGTTCTCTCGTAAAGTTACTAAAATCAAGGATTTGTTGAAAGGCAGAAAACATCGTGAGGACAAGACGCTTCACATGGTGGTAAAGGAGAACAGCACCAATGTGATGAATGAAGCATTCCGTGTTATTCGTACCAATATGGAATTTGTGGCAGGAAGGACTGACGAAGCTCGTGTTATCATGATGACCTCCTTCAATCCAAATTCTGGCAAGACCTTTATAGTCAGCAATCTTGGGTTAGCCTTGACTTTTAAGAAAAAGAAGGTACTTGTTATCGACCTAGATATGCGCAAGCGTTCGCTTTCGGCCCTTGTTGGCAAACATTCCAAAGGATTATCCAATTATTTGGGTGGTTATGTCGATGATTTTCGTGAATTGATCAAACCCGTTCCAGAGGTCCCAGATCTTATGGTCTTGCCTGCTGGTAAGGTCCCACCGAATCCAACAGAATTGCTTTATGATCAAAAATTGGATGCTCTCATTGCATCTGTTCGTAAGGATTATGATTATATCTTCCTCGATTGCCCACCTCTCGAGATTGTGGCAGATGCTACCATCATTTCACGATTGGCAGATATGACTATCTTTGTTGTTCGTGCAGAGGCGTTGCAACTCTCTGCACTACCGGATGTACAGAAGTATTACGACGAGAATCGTCTTCCAAAGATGACAATTCTGCTCAATGCTCCTACTGATGCCTTCAGCCGATATGGTTATCATAAGTATGGCAGCCGTTATGGATATTCGTATGGTTATGGCCGCAGTTATTCGTATGGTTATGGCTATGGCTACGCTTATGGTTATAATCGCGAGAAAGAAAATGAAGGTGACGAAAAGGACGAATAATGCAGCCAACTGAACCATCTCCTCCGCGTATAGCCCGCAACACACTGATGCTGTATTTTCGGACACTCATAAGTGTTGTTGTGGGTTTATATACGAGTAGGATTGTCCTTCAGACGCTTGGCGTAGAAGATTATGGCATATTAGGACTGGTTGGAGGTATCGTCTCCATGCTGGGTTTCCTGAACACCTCAATTGAAGGTGCCACATCCAGGTTTATAACTTACGATTTAGGAATAGGCGACTTTGACAAACTTAAACAGACCTTTAATGCCGCTTTTCAAAGTCATTTGTTTATAGCCTTTATTATTGTATTTTTTGCGGAAACTATCGGATTGTGGTTTGTTAATCATCAATTGGACATTCCCCAAGAGCGTCATTTTGCGGCGAATTGTATCTATCAGATATCTATTCTTTCTGCTGTCATCGGTATCACACAGGCTCCATATTCTGCTGTAATCTTGGCTCATGAACAAATGGATGTTTATGCGTGGATGGAGATTCTGAATGCATTTTTGAAATTATTCATTGTGTGGCTTCTTCAGCTTGCTTCGAATGATAAACTGATATTCTATGGAGTTTTGTCCTTTGCAGTAACAGTTCTGATTCGCATCATTTATCGTATCTATTGTCATAGACATTTTGCCGAGTCTCATCTTTGCTTTGAATGGCATCCGCAGATATTGCGCAAAATGCTTTCTTTTTCAGGATGGAATCTATATTATGATGCAGGTGAGACCATTCGTCTTCAGGGTGTTAATATTTTAATCAATCGTTTTTTTGGTGTTGTGCTGAATGCCTCATGTGGTTTGGCTTCTATGATTCAAGGTACTTGTTGGGTATTTGGACATAACATCATTGCTGCATTCCGGCCTCAGATAATCAAGCAATATGCTGTGAGCAATTATTCTCGGATGCAACTGTACATGAATCAGTCCTTTAAATTTACCCTTATAATCATCAGTTTTTTCATTGTACCTGCTATTGTTGAAATGCCATACCTCATTCAGCATTGGCTTGGTTTTTTACCTCCTTTTGTAGTCGTTTTTAGTCGGATATATTTATTAGACACAATTTTTGGTTTGATCAACAGCATACTCAATATAGGGATACTTGCTGAAGGAAATATTAAGGTAATAAGTATAGTAAGTGGAACACTGAAGTTCCTATGTTTGCCACTTATTTACCTTCTTTTTTATTTCTCTTTTTCTCCTACTTGCGCTTATTGGTGCAATATATTTTGCCTCTTGGTTATAGTTGTTTCAGATTGTTTTGTCCTTAAATCTAATATTCCTCATTTACATATTAGATCTTTATTATCGACTTGTATGATGGCTCTATCTATCATCCTGATTTGTTCTATAGGGTATTTAGCTTTTCGTAATACATTACCTGTTGGTTTTCTTTTTAAGGTTTGTGCAGCGTTCTTGTTCGTCGTTCTTAGTTCATTGTTATCCTATTTGTTATTATTAGACGCTTCAGAAAAAAGATTATTACGTCTCTATTTAAATAAAAAGGTAAAAGGATAATTCCCTTTATTTTCTTTATGAATTTTATCTTCAGGTTGCTCTCATATATTGGAATTCCCGAAAAACTGAAATCGTTCGTTGATGATCGTTTGAAGGCAAATTCGATAATGTCTCTCTCTGATTATTTGGAATTCAAATATACCCAAATGGTTCTTCATTCTGCGGAGATGGGTATATCAAAAGAAGTCTATGTGCCCAACAGACAAATTATCGTTTCCTTAACATCTCATGGCAAACGTATTTTAGATGCATTTATGGCTATTGAAACCATTATGCAAGGTACGATTAAACCTAATCGAATTATTCTCTGGTTGCCTGAGGAGGAAAAAGTAACTTCATGTTACCTTGAGAATCAGATTAAGCGAGGGTTGGAAATTCGGTACGTGAAGGATCTTGGACCGCACACCAAACTTATTCCTGCTTTGAGGGAGTTTCCCGAAGATATTATCGTTACTATTGACGATGATATTTTCTATAAACCAGACATGATAGAGAATTTGTTGCAAGCCCATTATCAAGATTCTTCTTCCATCCTGGCTAATAGAGTGGCAGTTATGACGATTGACAACAATGGAAAATTGGAGAGTTATTTAAAGTGGCAGCATATTAATTATCTGCATGATATCACTAGGAGAAATGTAATCATTGGGGTAGAAGGATGCCTTTATCCACCTCATTCACTTTCAGCTATTCGTGAATTATGTCCTACTGCTGATGATATTTGGTTTACAGCTATGGCTATTCTGAAAGGTACCAATATCGTTCATGTCGATTGTCGATATGAGAATGGGTTCGCAGGAGGTGTGGCCAACATTCGTATGCAAAGATCAGGTCTTGTGTATTTAAATGAGAATCCTCGGGAATGTCGTAATGACATTCAGATACGGGCTGTCTTTAATAAGTATAATCTTTATCCTTTGTTAGGATGATTCCAAAGGTTTCCGTAATTATACCGGTTTATAATTCATCCAAATATATTAGCAAATGTTGTCGTAGTCTTTTCGGTCAGTCTTTAGACTCACTGCAATTTATTTTTGTTGATGATGGGTCTAAAGATGGAAGCCTTGATTGCGTTAAAAATATATTATCCAACTATCCTAAGAGGATTAATCAAGTTTCATTCATTATTCTTGATAGGAACAGTGGAGTAGGCACGGCTCGACAAGCTGGTTTGAAAGATGCGAAAGGGGAGTATATCATCTATTGCGATAGTGACGATTGGGTGGAAGCTTTACTTTATGAGAAATTGTATTTTAGAGCAAAAGCAACCAATGCAGATGTTGTAACTTGTGGATATTTTGTTGATGCTTCTGATGGCACAAGGATTTGTCAGACTTCTTCTTTAGTCAATATCGATTCTTTTTCGTTTTCCATCAGTCCTCAGACTGGAGCCCTATGGACTAAACTCATTCGACGTAGGTTTTTGGAAGAAACTGGCTTGAAAGTCCCATTGAACATTAATTGGGGAGAAGATTTATGCTTGTCATTGGAGGTCCTTCTTTTGTCACGGAATACACAATCTATAAATGAGATTTTATATCATCATGTGCTAAATGAGGCCTCTTTGACATATTCGGTTTCAACTTCTCAATGTTTAGATTTGGTCCAATGTGGGTCTGTCATTGAGGATTTCTTGAGCGAGCATGGTTTGACGGACTATTATCATTATCAGTTGAACTGGCTCAAGTTCCAATTGAAACAGTATTTGCTTATTTTTCCTCAGACACGAGATATTCGATTATGGAAAACTATTTACCCAGAATGTCATCATGATATACTTCACTACAAAACGATGATGTATCTGAAAGTCTCGTCTTGGCTAGTGGTGCATCATTTTCCTGCCATTGCATTGTGGATATTGAGAATGAGAGATGTTTTGAGTTCTCTCAAGCATAGATGAAATTAATTGTTTATCCAGATGTTGATATCTGGGAATTTGTCCTTTCTGGTTTAAAAGGCCGTTCTGATGTTTTGCTCTTCCCGCTCAATAGGAACAGCAATCTTTTTCAGCGAGTAGTTCGTAAATATGGCTATCCTATGCCGATGCCGACAAGTTTTGTGTTGGGAGGCAGTTTGCGTAATGCTATACGATCATTAAAGCAAAATGATGCGGTTGTAATTGCAGAATACACTGATCCTGTATTGATTTCAGCTGTTGGTAGGATTGTGCCCGATAGGGTATCACGTTATATTTGGTTATGGAATTATAAAGGAACTAACAGGGCCTTTATTAACAATCTTATCACCATCAAGAAGAATCATTTTGAGATTATCACATACAATGAATTGGATGCTGAAAAATTTGGATTCCGATGGCATTCTCAATTCTTTAATGTCAAGCCATATCATCAAGCGGCGCACTTGCAAGATTATGCGATTCTTTACGATTTCTTTTTTGTTGGATATGCAAAGAATAGGGTGGAGGAAATTGAGGATATTTATTCCAAACTTTCCTCTTACACTTGTAAATTCATAAAGGTGAAAACTGCTTCCGATTATATACCATATAAAAAATATATGGAACTGGCATTGCAATCACTTTGCATAGTTGAAATAGTACATACTGGAGATTTATCATGTACACTTCGTCCATTGGAAGCGATGTCCATTCATCGCAAACTACTTACTAATAATCCAACTGTTCGTAATTATTCATTCTATCGACCTCAGAATATTTTTATCCTTGGATTGGATGATATTGATAATTTATCTGATTTTCTTTATTCTCCATTTGCCCTACTCCCGTCTAACATCGTCGATAGTTATGATGTGAACTATTGGGTAGATAGTTTTCGGTAAGATTTGATATTTGTGGGGCTAGTTGTAAAGTATTTGGAAGATTTCTGACTTTATACAAAATTAGTTCCCGCTATGGCAGAATATCTGGAATCGATAATTGTAACTGTTGATGATGATATCCTTTATCCACATGATAACATTAGAATTGTTGTTCTCTGCTTATCAAAAACACCCCCAATGTATTTGTGCAAATAGGATTTTGGATCTAAGCTTGACAGGCAAGGTAATCCAACTTCTTTGCCTTCATGGAAAGAATTGGAAGATAAATATCGGATAACATCATTATTCTCGTTTCCCATTGTTGATCAATGAATCTGTCCAAGATTCTGCATTATGGCGCATAAACAACAGTAATAAAATTACGTAAGCAGCTTCGTGCCGTGATGAAGAAATATAATCTTTCATATGTGGAATAATCAGGATCGCATTTTTGGATATGATTTGATCAAGACTATCGCCATATTCATGATTGTTTTCTATCATTTAGGGGGAATTGATTTCGGAAGTATTGAAGCTGGAGCATTTTATTATCCAAATTTCAACAAATTTTTATTGTCGTTTTGTTCGTCAAGTGTCCCACTATTTCTCATGGTTCATGGAGCTTTGATATTGCCAAGGCATTTTTCTTTTTGGGAATCGTTTATTAAAGCCTTTCAAATGCTTATCCTCTTCTTGTTTGGAAAGTTCGTTCTGCAATATTTGATCACAGAAAAATGTTTTTCCATTGAGGATAAAATGGTACATTTTTGGTTTTTGGGGACATTGGGAATGGTATATTTATTTAGTTATTTTTTAAATCGAATTTATTGGTTGCGAATTGTATGCCTATCTTTTTTACTTGTTTATCCATTTCTTTCTAACTTACTCGTTGATATTATCCTATTTCTAGGATCGAGTCCTCATGTTCATATTAGTGAACATGATGGGTTCTTTACATTATATGCCTTGGTCTATTTTTATTTTGGTTTTTATTTTAAGGATAATAATATTCCACCACGATATTCTTATATATTAATTATTTTAGGCTTGTTATTAATTAATTTAGAAGTAGTTTTATTAAGCAATTATTATCATATTGTTTATGAGGGAGTTAATAGTGAATTCCCGACTATTGGAGCTTTATTGCTTTCTTTGGGGATTTATTGTAGATTTGTAGGGGTTAAAATAACTTACAATAAAATTCATAATATAATATCATTTATAGGAGGCAATACTTTAGGCGTATATATGTTTCATGTCTTGATAATCTTTTTGATTCGGAAATATACTCTTTGTGAGTCATTTAGTTTGTTTTATTCAACATTATTATCGTGCACTATTGTTATTATTTTGTCTTTCTTTCATTATATTTTGAAGTCTATGGTTAGTGGTTTCATTTCATTAGTAAACCAAGAAAATACTTAGAAGAGTAAAATGGCAGACAATCTACAGCAAAAGACGTTTGCGGGAATGATTTGGACCTTTGCTCAACATTTTTCACTTGAGGGATTTGGTTTCATTCAGGGTATTATTCTTGCTCGTCTTCTTGTGCCCAAGGATTATGGCTTGATTGCCATGACCCAGATTTTCTTTGCCATTGCTGGTGTGTTCATTGACTCTGGGTTTGGAAATGCACTGATGCGGAAGAAACAGCGCACGGAAATTGATTATTCTACTGTTTTTGTTACAAATGTTGTTTTAACCTCTATTTTTGCTTTTTTGCTTTACCTTGGTGCTCCATGGATTGCAAGTTTTTATAACGAATCTATACTTAAAGACATAGTTCGGGCAAATGCATTTTTATTGATTCTCAATTCTGTCAATGCGGTACAGGGGGCACGCCTTCGCATCAATCTCCAGTTCAAAGCATACAGTTTTATTAGTGTTGTCAATAATGTTACCGTTGGTATTGCTACAATCATCTTTGCATTTTTAGGGTTTGGAGTTTGGTCGCTTATTTACCCTAATTTTATAGTTCCTTTCCTTAAATTTGGCTTATATTGGTATTTTCAGCGCTGGCGTCCTAAAATCGATTTTTCATGGAAAATATGGAAGGAATATTTTTCGTATGGTTCCAAGTTGCTATTTTCAGCTTTATTAGATAAGACTTGGATCAATATTTATCCGATGATTATAGGCAAGGTGTATTCAGCCATTGACTTAGGTTACTATTCCCGAGCGAAGCAATACGCTTCTCTGCCTACAAACACTTTCCAAGGAGTTCTTGGAAGTGTAACATTTCCTGTCTTATGTTCGATACAAGACGATGATGCTCGTTTGCGAGAAGCATATCGAAGGCTCATCAGGGTCTCAGGTTATGTTATTTTCCCTATGCTAATGGGTTTGGCCGCTTTAGCCAAGCCGGTGATTTTAGTTCTTATCACTGAGAAGTGGGCTGCGTCTATTCCATATTTAATAGTAGTTTGTTTTTCTTCTATGTTGCGCCCCATTCATGTTTTGAACCTTAACCTTCTTCAAGTGAAGGGGCGGTCGGATTTGTTCTTAAGGCTTGAAATTATTAAGAAAATTTTAGCACTTTCTATCCTTTTAATCACTATGCGTTATAGCATATTGGCTATGTGTATTGGTAGTGTTATAGTATCATATATTTCCTTATATTTGAACACTTATTATACCGGTAAACTGATTCAAGTCGGATTTTTCTTGCAGGTGAGGGATTTGCTGCCATCTTTCCTTTATTCATTATCCATGGGAGCGTTAGTATATGGTATAACATTATTAATCCCTAATATGCTTATTCAGTTGTTGGTCGGTATCATTCTTGGTATTGCCTATTATCTTTTTATTTCAACGATTTTCAAGTCTAAAGAATTTGCATACGTAAAATTATTACTGCATGAAAATGTCACAAAGAAATATGGAAGAAATTAAGTTTAAAGTGTGTGTCAGTTGCATGACATATAACCATTCAGCTTTTATAGAAGATGCTATGAATGGTTTTTGCAAACAACGAACTAACTTCCCCTTCGTTTGTACAATTGTAGATGATGCTAGTACTGATAACGAGCAGGAGGTAATCTCAAACTATCTTCAGAAAAACTTCTTGTTGGAAGATAAAAACAATTCTCGTTTTGAGGAAACTAATGATTATACCTTAATATTTGCGCGACACAAGTCCAATCCTAATTGTTTTTTTTCAGTTTTGTTTTTAAAGGAAAATCATTATCAAAAGAAATCAAAGCTACTATATCTGAAAGAATGGAGGTCTAATGTGAAATACATTGCCTTATGCGAGGGAGATGACTACTGGATTACGACAGACAAATTGCAATGCCAAGTTGATTTTCTTGACTATCATCCAAATTATACTATGGTGTGTAATAGGGTTAAAATTTATTCAGAGTACCATAAAAAGTTTATTGGAGAATACTATTGTTACGACCAAAGTCAAACTGTTGACCCTAAAGATATTATACGTAGAACTGGTTTATTTATTTCTACGTGTAGTATTGTTCATCGTCGCGAGATTAGTGAAAATAAACCCGATTATTGGTTACAATGCAAAGTGGGTGATTATCCTCTCCAAATCATGTGTGCAATGAAAGGTAAGGTCTTTTACTTTGACAATATCATGTCGGTTTATAGAAGAGGTTACTCTACTTCATGGTCAGGACAGCGGTTTAGGGGGGCTTGCTCTATACAAAAATTAGAGACTATCATGTCTCAAGTCTTGATGTTTGAGGGATTTGGAAAAGATTTTCCTGAATTTAATGAGGTTTTCCGAGATAAAATATTTGATCATATTGATCGAAACATTCCTAGTCGTCGCCTTTTATCTAAAACCGACCTCAATTTTTATCTTAACTATTTTTCAGATATTATCAATAATTATTCAATTCGTGGAAAAATAGACCTATTGATACGGAAAAGTAGGATTCCTGGATTAAGATTTTTTTATAGGCTTATTTTTATGGAAAAATATTCAGTACGTACTTTGATGTATACTTAAATTAATTAGAGTTTAGTAAGTGTAAATACTATATTATTGTTAGTAATATAGTCAAGAGTTTTATAAATCTGCAAGAAATGGTAAACTTTCTTTTGTCGAAATATTCACAATAGCAGCGATAATAGCCGTATAAAAAACACTTGCTATACTTGATCTTAGTATTATTTTATCAAATATATTTCTATGGGAGACTTTAGATAACCTTGTTTCTTTTGCAGTTATTTTGTGACGAGTAGTATTATTTGGTCGAATAATTTTTGGCATTAATTTATATGATAAGTTTAATAATTCCTGTTTATAATACAGGAAAGGCATTAAATAAATGTCTGAATTCTGTTGTAAACCAAACCTATAGAGATCTTGAAATTATATTGGTTAACGATCATTCAACTGATGATGTGACAAATTCTTTGGTTCAAGAATGGAAAGCTAAAGATCTTAGAATTAAGTTGATAGATAAAGTTGTCAACGAAGGTGTTGATATGGCACGTTATTCTGCAATTCAAGTTGTTACAGGTGAATATATTATGTTTATTGACTCTGACGATTGGATTGAAAAGGATGCTTTAGAGACCTTGATTACGATTTCCCAAAAATCAGGAGCTGATGTCGTGATTGGTAAAATAAAAAAAATTTTTCATCATTGGTTATTTTCAAAGGAAAGTCCCTTCGAAAGAGATTGGATGGAACGGCTTATTCATCATGATGAGTTAATGTCTAAATACTACTTGTCTTATTTTGGTGCCAATATATTGCCAATCCATCTTTATGCTATTTTATTTCGGACATCTGTTGTCAAATCAGCTAATATTAAACCTTCAGGGTTAAAATTTGGAGAAGATTTACTAATGAGCATGCGTATTTTCCCTCATATAAATTGCTTGTATGCAGTAAATAAAGTAGTTTACAATTATAATGTAGGAGTACCTACTTTCTCTGAAAAATATTTTGAGAATTGGTTGGAAAGTGCTAGATTACTATACAATATAAAGATGGCAACTATATCTGAGATGCACTATGATAAAGCCATTTTTTACCAAAATGCTGAGTTGGCCAATTATTTGAAGTATTATATTTATGTTTGTTGTACTCGAAGACCGAATCAAAGAGAAGACAATATTGAAGCTTTAAATAAAGAGATTCAGAATCCTGTTTATAAAAAATTAAGTATGCTTCAAAACAGTAAATATACGGATAAAGAGTCTATCGAGTATATCATAAACGGCGATGCAGCTTCATTTTATACACATGTTGAAAATAATATGAAAAGTATTTGGAAAAAGCCCCATTTATATGTTTTAAGGATAATAACGAGTGTTAAGAAATTTTTGAGTTTCATGCAGAAATTATGAATTGTTGATGTGCTTAGTTTAACTTTCGAATTTTTATGAGATTAAAGACATCATTTTTTAAATATATAATTTATTATATTTTCATCTATATCTATAGATTTTTTTATCTCCCTATTCGAATCCAGCAAATTCGTAGTAAGAAAGTAATTAAAGTTGCATTTGTTATATCAGATTTGGGAAAATGGAAAACTGAATTTTTATTTCGGACAATGTTATGCCATCCGCGATTTTCTCCTGTAATTTATGTCGAGCCTAATTCTTTCGGAGATAATCAAGAATCAGTTGTGTTGAGAAATTATTTAGAGAGACAAAAGTATAATTATTTTGAATTAGATACTAGCAAGAAGAAATCTGATTATACAAGACCTGATATCCTTTTTTGTCAAGAACCATATAGTGGAAATATTAAAAAGAATTTTTTATCTCTTTATTGCTTTGTACCATACGCTTATCACACGACTGACGCCAAATGGTTCATTGACACACCAATGCTTAATATTGCTTGGCAAGTTTATTATGAAAATTCGTTAGCGGCAAAAAATGTCTCAAAGATTATGAAGAATAAAGGTCGCAATTGCATCGTAACTGGGTTGCCATCTTCCGATTTATTTTACCAACAATTTTTATACAAAGATCCATGGAAACAACAGATAGGAAAGAAGAAAAGGATTATTTGGGCTCCTCATCATACTATTTTTGATAATCAATTTGTATGCCATTCCACTTTTTTAGAATATTTCGATACAATGTTGTTATTGGCTCAAAAATACGAAAATAAAATTCAAATCGCATTCAAACCACATCCTGTATTAAAAGCTAAATTATATCAAATATGGGGAAAGGAGAAGACTGATATTTATTATTTGAAATGGGAGAATAGAGATAATACACAATTGATTTTAGGCACATATGTCTCTTTGTTTTTATATTCGGATGCCATGATTCATGATTGTGGTTCGTTTATGGTCGAATATCACTATACAAAAAAGCCTGTAATGTATCTAGTTAACAAAAAATTTCGAACTGATGAACTAAACGAATTTGGAAAGAGGGCTTTTGATTTACACTATATTGGACGGAACTCTGAAGATATCGAACTTTTTATTAACAATGTTATAGAAGGGAATGATTATATGAAGGATCTAAGAATGAGATTTTATAGTGAATGCCTTCTGCCCCCTTTTGGTAATTCTGCATCAAATAATATTATTAATTCTATTATCGGATACAAGTCTTAATAACTTACCAAAACTATGATATTTTTAAGCAAAATTCGTTTTTATTTTTGGAAATTATTAGGAATTGGTCAAAATCATATTCAATGGGTGTGTGACAATCATTATTTAAAAGAGGATAATAATTCATTAATTGGCTATAAGTCATACGACAATAATGCAATTGTTTATCGATGGTCCAGTCACAAACTTATTATTGGTAAATATTGTTCCATTTCTTATGGCGTAAAATTTATTATTGACGATGGGAAACATTCCTACAACACGGTCTCAAATTACCCTTTTCATTCAAATCTAATAAGTAATAAAGCCGGAATTGAAATAGGAAATGACGTATGGATAGGATTAGATGTAATTATTCTCAACGGCGTTAAGATTGGAGATGGTGCAACAGTCGCTGCGGGTGCTGTTGTCGTTTCAGATGTGCCATCATATTGTGTAGTTGCTGGAGTGCCTGCTAGGTTAGTGAAAAGAAAGTGTACAGAGGAAGAGGCAAATAAAATGTCAGAAATAGCTTGGTGGGATTGGAAAGATTCCATTCTTGAAGCTCGGATTGCTGATTTTAAGCTTGATATACCTTCATTTATTGCAAAGTATGGGAAGTAAAAAAAGTGTTCTTTTTCTCATAGATTCACTAACCTGCGGAGGTGCAGAGAAGAGCCTAATTTCTTTGCTCCCTCTTTTAGATTACTCAAAGATTGAAGTCGATTTGATGATTGTTAGACGTGGAGGAGTATTTGAACAATATATTCCGAGTCAAGTACATGTTATGGATTACCCTAAATCTTACAGATTTTGGTATGAAGTTTGTCTGATGGGTTTTCGAGTCTTTCGCAAACTGATGCCCCAAAGGCATGGGGCGGAATCAAGATGGCAAACTATGTCAACAGCGTATAACGAATTAGCAAAGAAATATGATGTAGGCATCTCTTATCAGCAAGGTTTTCCGACGTATTATTTGGTAAATAAAGTAAAAGCTTCTAAGAAAATTGCCTGGATTAATGCCGATATTACCAAAGTTGGATATCGTCCTTCTTTTAATCGCCCTTTTTATGACAGAATAGATCAGATAGTTTCTGTTTCTGATGTTTTATGTCAAGTTCTCCGACAGTCTGATTTTTTGGATTGGCGAAAACTTTATACAGTTTATGATGTCTTGAATGTAGATTTGATTAAGAATATGTCCAAGGAATCAATGCAATTTAATAAAACTGCAAATGAATTGATTATTACTACAGTTGGTAGAATGGTTGCCCTTAAAGGATACGATTTGGCTGTGAAAGCGGCAATGATCCTGAGGGAAAAGGGTCTTCTTTTCCATTGGTTTTTTGTTGGTGGAGGCGAAAAGGAGAGTGAGATTAGTCGAATGGTATCAATATTTGAATTGTCAGACTTTATCAGCCTTGTAGGGATGACTCCAAATCCATATCCTTATATGGCAGCTGCTGATATATATGTTCAGACATCTAAGTTCGAAGGATTCGGTTTAACTTTAAATGAAGCGCGAATACTGAATAAACCAGTCATTAGTACCAATTTCCCTGTCGTTTATAATCAGATTAGAGATGGCGAGAACGGATTGATTTGTGAAATGAATGCGGAATCCATCGCGGAAAAGATTTTGCTTTTAGCTTCAAACGTGAAATTGAGGGAGAAACTGATTGATGCAACAAGGGCTGAGGTTAATACAACATCAATTACTGAGCCTCAAAAGGTAATGAGTCTTATTTTATCATGAAAATATGTATTATAACATGTCAGAATGCGGTAAATCATGGCGCAAGGCTCCAATGTTATGCATTGTCTCATTGGTTGCAGAAGCAGGGTCATGAGGTAGAGGTGATTGATTACCGCCCTTCCTGTTCTTTAGATGCAAAACCATGGTTTTGGCCTGGATTGTCTATTAAAAAGTGGGTTAAATTGTTCTTGTACTATCCTGCAAGAAAAAGAAATATTGAAAGAAGAAAGTATTTCGATGCTTTTTCCCATAAATATATTCCACTGACAAAGCAAGAATATAATAATATAGGAGATTTAAGAAGAAATCCACCAACTGCAGATTTATTTATTGCAGGAAGCGATCAGATATGGAATACCACTCTCTCAAATGGTTCAGATCCTGCCTATTATCTTGATTTCGGTTCATCTGACATACGTAGGGAAAGCTTCGCTGCAAGTTTCGGTACAGAAGAATTGAAGCATGGGACAGAGGAATTTGTTAAAACAAACCTGATGCGTTTTGACAAAATAACAGTTAGAGAACAATCTGCGTTGAACATATTGAAATTTTTAGGCTTTGAGGGAACTGTTCAAGAAGACCCAGTGTTTTTACTTTCTGCTACAGAATGGGATGAAATAGCAGATGGGATAGGATCAGGAGAAAAATATTTGCTTGTTTATGATTTTTATGTGAGCGAAGATATAAAATTTGAGGCTCAAAAGATTGCTTATTCCAAAAATCTAAAAATTTATAATATAAGTCATAAAGAATTTTCATATGCAGATAAGAACTTTATCTATGCTGGACCAGAAACATTTGTAAGTTTGATAAAGAACGCTACGTATGTTATCAGTAATTCTTTTCATGGAACGGCATTCGCTATGATTTATGGGGTTCCATTCAAGGTTTTCGATCGACCCGATGGTTTGAATATCCGGATGCACGATTTGCTTGAAAGGCATGGGTATATGAATAATCATAATATCTTTACGAACCTTACTAATAATGAGTAATATTGCACTAATTATTGCTGGAGGATCAGGCAACCGCATGGGGCAAGATATCCCCAAGCAGTTTATGCACATTGATGGTGCTCCTGTCATTATTCATACAATGAAAGCATTTGAGCAGCATCCCGATATTGACGGGATTGCTGTTGTATGTTTGCATGGATGGGATACTATTTTACAGTCATACGCCAATCAGTTTAGCATTACTAAACTGAAATGGATATTCTCTGGTGGTAAGTCTGGTATGGAGTCGATTCATAATGGAATCTTTGGTCTTAAGGAGGTTGGTTGTGATGATGAGGACCTTGTGTTGATTCATGATGCAGTTCGTCCCTTACTTTCACAGGAAATCATCTCTTCAAATATTGCCATTTGTAAGGCTTACGGATATGCAATCACTGGTATCCAGTGTCGCGAGGCTATCTTAAAGAGTGAGGACGGTTTCACGACTACAACGAGCATTCCTCGTGATACATTGATCCGCACACAGACACCTCAGACATTTCGTCTTGGCAATATCATAGCTGCACATGATGAAGCTGCTCAAAAGGGTATCAAGGACTCAGTGGCATCTTGTACTTTGATTGCCGAGTTGGGAACTGACCGTGTGATGCATGTCGTCCCTGGTTCCGAAAAGAACATCAAGATAACCACTGTCGAGGATATTGAAATGATTAAGGCATTGATGCATACTGCAAAGGAATCATGGCTGAAATAAAAAGTCTCCCATGGGAGAAGTTGTCCGGATGTAATATTCTTGTGACTGGCGCCACAGGTCTTATAGGCACTTGCTTAGTGGATATGCTGATGGTGAATCCTCAGAAGGATTATCATGTATATGCATTGGGCAGAAATGCACAGCGTGCCAGGTCGCGATTCCGTCAGTATTCTTCTGACGCAAGTTTCCATTTTGTAGAAGGGGATGTGACGTATCCTTTGAAATGCGACATCCCGTTTCATTTCATTGTCCATGCGGCGAGTAATGGAAGTCCTAATTTCTTTGTAAATAATCCTGTGGAAGTAATGAAATCAAACCTCAATGGAGTGTCAAACCTTATCGAATATGGACTTAGACATGATATGAAACGATTTCTATATGTCTCTACAGGCGAAGTTTATGGAGTTAATGAATCTATGGTTCTGGATGAGAATAGTTATGGATATGTCGATATTCTAAGTACACGTTCCTGCTATCCCTCATCTAAGCGCACAGCTGAGACCTTGGCAATATGTTATGCGAGTGAATATGGAGCTGATGTAGTAGTGGCTCGACCTTGTCATACATATGGCCCACATTTTACAGAGTCAGATAATCGAGTCTATGCTCAATTTGTTCGTAATGTCTTAAACCGTCAAGACATCGTTATGAAGAGCGCTGGAACCCAATATCGTTCATGGTGCTATGTAGAAGATTGTGTAAATGCCTTGTTATATATTTTGTTAAAGGGGAAAAGTGACGAGGCATATAATATCGCTGACAAGAATTCAGTAGTCACTATACGTGAACTGGCTGAAATGATTGCACGTATTGCTGGGCGTAAGGTCGTTATGCAGTTGCCTTCAGATTATGATAAGAAGGAGTTCACACCCATCAAACGTGCAGTTTTTGATACTACAAAAATAGAAACTTTAGGTTGGACTATCAGCGGTACTATGGAAGAGAAACTGAGAAAAACAATAGAAAAATGCCTAACACATGGAATACTCTAAAACAATAAATAACAAGAAACGTATAGGGTATATTGACTCGTTGCGTGGGTTTACGATGTTATTGGTTGTCTTTGCCCATGTGGAATTATTTAGTTTTGGTATTTATTCCAAAGATAGTCTAATTGGGAGTATTTTTATCAGTTTCAGAATGCCGATGTTCTTTTTTATAAGCGGCTATATAGCTTACAAATTGACTAATTGGAATTTCTCTTTTTATAGACAAATGTTGAAAAAGAAAGCAATAGTTCAATTGATTCCTACATTGTTCTTCTTTTTCTTGTTTAGAATATGTCAAGGCAAGAGTCTTTTTTCTCTTTTTTCTGAAGGACCACAAGGCTTTTGGTTTACAATTGTTCTGTTTTATATGTTCGTATTATATTATACGACGATGTTTATTTGTCAATCTTGTAAATTGTGGGTTTCGGATGCAATTTTGCTTGTCCTTTCGATTATTGGAGCATTTACATACATAGGAGGTATGAAGTTTTATAATTTGGAGAGTTTACCCATTTTGTGTTTGACAAATCTGTCTAGATATTTCGAATTTTTTGTACTCGGTAATCTTTGCAGGAAATACAACTCCAGATTTTTATCATTCATTTCAAATGAAACTGTAAAGGTATTTCTATTTTTGCTTTTTTTATTCATCTTTATAATTGATTGGAATGAATCAATTATAAGATTTTCATATATTCATATTTTTAATCATGAATTCATTATACGGTTTATAGGCTTGCTATTTGTTTTTTCTTTGTTTCATAATTACAAGGATTATTTTGATAGTGAAAATCCAATAGCTCATTCATTGCGTTTTGTTGGAAGAAGAACATTAGATATTTATTTGATTCATTTTTTCTTAATTCCAGACCTCGGTTATTGTAAGTCTATTTTAGGCGACATAACACCTCAGAATACATTAGTCGAATTTTTAACGGTATTTCTGATTACTCTTTCAATTATTTTGATTTGTCTATTGTTAAGCGCTATCATTAGAAGCAGTTCCTTCCTCGGACATTATTTATTGGGAGCAAAACTTATTACGAAGGAATGATTTAGTTATAATTAATGTTTAAGAAAATCAAAGATGGGATAGTTGTTTTATTACAACAAGATAATAAGAAAAGCGAGTTCCTGCGTTTTGCTATAGTCGGCGTAACCGCAGCAATTATCCATTATGCTATCTATTTTGTCCTATATCATTTTATTCATGTAAGAGTTGCATATACTATTGGCTATATATTTAGTTGGTTCTGCAACCTTTATCTCACTAGTAGATTTACATTTCATCGTAGAGCGACTTTAAAAAAGAGTGCAGGGTTTGCAGGAGCTCATGTCATCAATTACTGTATTCACATTGTTTTATTGCAGTTCTTCTTGTGGATTGGGATGCACAAGGCTTTAGCACCTTTCTTTGTGATGGGCATCGCCACAATTATCAACTTCTTTTTGGTCAGGTTCGTGTTTAAAAGCGGTAATCGAAAATGAAACCTCGAATTTTGATTGCGATGCATTATATGGAACTGGGTGGCGCAGAAAGTGCGTTACTCGGTTTGTTGCAAGCGCATGATCCTGAAAAGGCTGATATCGATCTTTTTCTTTATGACCATATTGGCGAGTTGATGCAATATATTCCAGGTTATGTAAATCTATTGCCAAAGATTGATGCTTATTCCATGTTGGAGCGGCCTATTTCCGAACTTCTTAGAAAGGGGTACTGGGGAATAGCTTTCGGTAGGTCTATTGCAAGATTGATTTCAAAGCAGGAGAAAAAGAATAATTTAGATAGGTTGGATGATATTTCAGTGTATTATTATATTGCTAAATATGTAAATCTATTTTTGCCCAGAATAAATCCTGCGGTTGAATATGACCTCGCGATAAGTTTTCTGCAGCCACATCTTTATGTGTTGAAGAAAGTAAGGGCGCGCAAGAAGTTGGCTTGGTTACATACCGATTACTCCAAGGTGTTTGTGTCGCAGAAAGAAGAGAATGTATGGAGTCAATACGATTATATTGCAGCAATATCAGAAGAAGTCGGCAATTCTTTTGTGAGAAGATTTCCAAGGCTTGAATCCAAGATAATATTGATAGAAAACATCCTTTCTCCAAAGTTTATTAGAGAAAGGGCAAACGAGAGAAAAGTAGATTTGCCTGGAAGTGGCTTGAGATTATTGACTATAGGACGATTTAGTTATCCCAAAAAACTGGAGGAAATACCATTTTTGACTGCAATAATTCGAAAAACATTCCCCGATTTGAAATGGTATATCATCGGGTATGGAAATCCCAGCGAGGAGAAGAAAATACTGGATAATATTGCCAAGGCAGGTGTGAAGGATAGTGTAGTCCTTCTTGGGAAAAAAACTAATCCATATCCGTACATACAAGAATGTGATGTATATGTCCAGCCATCGCGATATGAAGGCAAGTCAATTACGGTGCGAGAGGCACAAATCCTTTGCAAACCAGTAATTGTTACAGCCTATCCAACGGCACCCTCACAAATCAAAGATGAAATAGATGGCATCATTGTTCCTCTTGACATTGAGCAGTGTGCCAATGCTATGACCTCTTTCTTGATGAATAAAGAGAAACAAGTTGAGATTGTTAGTTACCTGTCAGTACATGATTATGGTAATGAAAGTGAAATAAATAAGATTTATCAATTAGCAAAATGATTCCCAAAGTTATTCATTATTGCTGGTTTGGAGGAAATCCACTTCCTAAATCTGCAATCAAGTGCATCGACAGTTGGAAGAAGTACCTTCCTGATTATGAAATCAAGGAATGGAATGAAAGCAATTTCGATGTTAATATGATGCCTTATACCCGTGAGGCATACGAGATGAAAAAATTTGCATACGTGAGTGATGTGGCGCGATTCTTGGTACTCTATCAGGAAGGAGGTATCTACTTCGATACCGATGTCGAAGTGATAAAGCCCATGGATGATATCGTTTCAGCTGGTGCCTTTATGGGAATAGAAGATTTGGGTATTGAGGGAGAAACATTTCCTAATGTAGCCCCAGGTCTGGGCCTTGCTGTCGAGGCGGGCAACCCATTCTATAAGGAAATCCTAGAACATTATCAAGAGTGCCATTATTATGATCCTGACACGAAACAACCCTATCCATTAACCGTAGTCGGTCATTGCACAGAGTTACTTGTAAAGAATGGATTGAAACCTACCAATAATTTCCAGCAGGTGGCTGGAATCAATATCTATCCGGTTGATTACTTCTGTCCTTTAGAAGATGCTACGGGCATTCTGACAATTACTGATAATACTCGTTCCATCCATTGGTTTTCCAAAAGTTGGATTGACAAGCCGATGTGGTATTTTGCGATGACAAGATTTCTTCATCGTGTCTTTGGCGTGGATTCATTGGTGAAATTCAAGAGAATCCTAAATCTCGATTCTCCCACGAACTATCAGAAGACAAATAAAGTTATTCAAATTGCACAAAAGAAAGTAAAACAAAAAGAACAATGTGAGTTATCTGAGGATATAATTCGAGCAGACTTATTGCATAGCGTCAAGATACCACAAGTTATTCACTATTGCTGGTTTGGCAAAACTGTTTTGCCCGACTCGATGAAAAATTGTATAGCCAGTTGGAGACACTTCTTCCCCGATTATGAGATCAAGGAATGGAATGAATCCAACTTTGATGTAAACATGATGCCATACACACAAGAAGCTTACAATGCTAAAATGTATGCGTTTGTGAGTGATGTGGCAAGATTCTGGATATTATATCATGAAGGAGGAATTTATTTTGATACTGATGTCGAAGTGGTCACTTCGTTTGACGATATTGTAAATAAAGGCGCTTTTATGGGATCAGAGTCTCTTTGCAAGCCAGGAATGGCTCCTAATGTGAATCCTGGCCTCGGTTTAGGAGCTGAAGCCGGCAACAAAGTTCTCAAGTCCATTTTCGATTATTATAAATCAATTAGATACTTGGACGATCATGGCAATAAAAATCCTGGAACGGTAGTAACTCATACTACCCACGTTCTTACTGAGCAATATGGGCTCCAGTCTTCAAATGACATACAAAAATTAGACGGTGTAACTATTTATCCAATGGATTATTTTTGCCCCTTTGATGACCTTACGGGTGTTCTGAATAGAACTAATAATACTCATTCTATACATTGGTTTGCCAAAACATGGACTGATAGGCCATTATGGTATTTCAAGATAACACGAGTCCTGCATCGAATCTTTGGCGTGCAAACATTTAATTCGATAAAATCACTTTTTGGCATCAAGGATAGTCATTAAAAGGCTGTGACGAAACCACGTGTGTTCATCAATATGCATTATCTGGAACTGGGCGGTGCTGAACGAGCACTTCTCGGTTTGCTCAATGCTATTGATACCGACAAAGTGGATGTCGATCTGTTCCTTAATCAGCATACAGGTGCATTTATGACACTGATACCTTCCAAGATTAATCTATTGCCAGAGATTCCTGCATATTCAGCTATAGAACGACCTATTAAGACAATTTTGGGGGAGGGGCATTGGGGTATATTTTTGGGCAGGTTAATCGGAAGAATAAAGTACAAGAGATATCTACGTTCCATTGGGAGAAGAAGGGATGGAAGTGCTACACAATATGTATTCGATGGAGTTTCACCTTTTCTTCCTTCCTTAAAGTTCCTTGGACATTATGACTTGGCCATCAGTTTCTTGGATCCTCCTCACATCGTGCAGGATAAGGTGGATGCTTCTATTCGCATGGAATGGATTCATACAGATTGGTCCACTGTCGAGGTGCATGAAAAACTGGTGGAGCCAAGATGGGGGAGAAATGATTATATAGTATCTATATCGAAAGCGGTAACTGAGCAATTCTTGAAAAGATTCCCACAGTTCAAGGATAAGATTATCGAGATTTACAATATTCTTAGTCCTACATTCGTCAGAAGTCAAGCGCTAATGGAGGATGGTAATTCTGAATTGAATTCTGAGGGAATAACTCTTTGTTCTGTCGGAAGAATCGCATATCTCAAGAATTTCGATAATATCCCACATATTGCAAAAATATTAAAGGATAAGGGGCTGTCGTTTCATTGGTATGTGATTGGGCCTGGGAATCATGAGGCGATTGATAATACAATCTGTAATAATAAGGTGGAGGATTGTGTTCATTTCATTGGTCCTAAGAGTAATCCGTATCCATGGATGAATGCTTGCGATATTTACGTTCAGCCGTCTCGTTATGAAGGGCATTCTGTTACTGTTCGCGAAGCACAGATACTTGGGAAACCCGTTATTATTACCAACTATCCGACCGCAAAAAGTCAGATTCAAGATGGTATAGACGGAGTAATCTGTGGAACAGACAACGATAGTATTTCGGAGGCTATTATCTCATTGGTGCATGACAAACAGAGACAGGTGAATCTAGTAGGCTATCTGAGAACTCACGATTTTGGCAATGAAAGTGAGGTAGAAAAGATTTATAAAATCCTGAATATTGCATAATGGAATTCTCACCTACAGATAAAATTAAGTACAAGGATTTATTATTACAAACCTATAAAGCCTTTGCTAAGTTCTGTGCTGATAATGATATTCAATATTTTGCCGCTGGGGGGACCATGATTGGTGCGGTGAGGCACAAAGGGTTCATTCCTTGGGACGATGATATTGATGTCTATATGAACCGTTCAGAATATGACAAGTTCATTTCTCTGCGGAATAGATTGGCAGGAAGTTGTTACGAAATAATTGATCCCAGTAATAAAGGCTATTATTGCGCTATGGCAAAATTCTCGCATCGTAATTCGACTATTTGGGAATTCCAGGGCATTCCGTTTGTGTTTGGCGCATACATTGATGTATTTGTATTGGATTTTGAAGATGGCACCTACAATGAAATAGCAAAGAAGAGAAGGATTTACTCGAAGAAGGTGGATCTTTTTTATATTAGTGCAAATAATCATCCATTTAAAGTGGTCAGAGACCTTCTTTGTCGAGGAGAGCTGATGAAATCATTTTGGCTTATCTTTCAGAAATTGTTATTAAATAATATTCATCCACTTCTAAAGAAATATATTGTTCTCCATTCAGGGAAAAGGGAAGGAGAGTGGTTAGTCGCATATACGGGCACATCGGGAGAGAAGGATATTTTCCGGTCTGAGTGGTTCGATGGGGCTATTTCATATCAGTTCGAAGATACGTATATTAATGTCCCATCTGGTTATGACAATTTCTTGACAGCGATGTTTGGTGATTATATGACTCTACCGCCAATTGAGGAACAGAAATCGCATCATGCACTCTTCTATTATAATCTTTACCGAAGATTATCTCAAAAAGAGATTGTGGGAATGCAAATTGATTTTTGATGAGATTAACTGTAGATGAGCCCTCGATTTTCCATCATCGTCCCTGTTTATAATGCAGAAAGATATTTGTCTGAATGTCTGAGAACCATTCAGGCACAGACTTGTCAGGACTTTGAGGTGATTCTGGTGGATGATGGTAGTACAGATGGAACGCTCCGTGTATTAAACATTTTCAGAGAAGAGGATAATCGGTTTCAGATATTTCATCAAGAGCATCGAGGTGTTAGTGCCGCTCGCAATGTGGGATTGAAGCATGTGAATGGTGAATTTGTTTGTTTCGTTGATGCAGATGATAAGATAGCATCTACGTACATTGCCGATTTATCTCAAGCAATAGGTGTCGCCGATTCATCGATGTGCGGATTCAAAAAAATAGATTCGCTAAGCCATGAAGATTGTGTGATAGTTCCTCAGAACAAGATTGAATCACTTGAAGAGAATCTTTCGGAGTTCTATGCTGCTGGCCCAACTGATTGGCAGCGTTACCTTTGGAATCGGATGTTTAGGAGGTCAATTATACAGGAGAATAATCTCCGTTTCCAGGAAGACATTTTTTATAAGGAAGATGGCTTGTTTGTAGTGCAGTATTTATGTGCATCCAATGGTCTTGTAGGATGTGTGGAGAAGGTACTCTATTATTATTATAGGAATACCACAGGTGCTATGAGCAAGACCTGGCTCACGTTTGACGAAAAGATTATTACCAATCTTTTTGCACATCGACTGATTATTGAGGAACTTAAATGCAGTCATGTTTCGGAGCTTGTTTTGACAAAGGCGAAAGGTCAAGCCAAGGCTGCTTGTAATTGGATTTTTCAAATGATGTGGCAGACTAAATCTTTTAGTTTGAATCGGGTTAAAAGGATTGATGGTATTATGATTTCTATTCTTGGCATAATTGACTATCTTTCATGGCGGTCTGGCCAGCTGCTAAGGCTATTTCGATGAACATTCTCTTTTCTTCCGATGATAATTACGCACGACATATGGGCGTGGCAATATATAGCCTGTTGTCACACAACACCGATGTAGAGAAAATTCGTTTGTTCATCATCGATAATCATATATCTCAGTTGAATATCGACAAATTGGAGACTGAAATTAATGCGTTCAAGAACGCAGAGATAACATTTATTCCTTTTGAAACTTTCGAAAAACAATTAAATCTCAATCTTGCTTGGCCAATATCTTCAAGTTCGTATGCTCGATTGTTCGTCGGAGAAATGTTGCCCTCCGATGTTGAGCGCGTGTTGTATTTGGATTGTGACATCATTGTTAATGGCTCACTTTCGGAACTATGGGAAACTGATTTGAAAGGCAAATGCTTGGGTGCTGTACAGGATACTATTCCATCAAAGACAAAAGCTGGCGTGGGGTTATTCCCACAACAGCCTTATTTTAATGCGGGAGTATTACTAATCGATTTGAAGCAATGGAGAAGAAAAGAGATTGGGAAGGCTTCTTTGGATTTTATTATTACTCATGAAGGTCGCGTCATCCATCATGATCAGGGAGTTTTGAATGGTGTTCTGGTTGAACAATGGGAGAGACTTCCCTTGAAATTTAATGTAATGACGGTTCATTATATGATGTCTCAATCAAAAATCAAAAAATTTTATAAAGATTACGCCGATTTTTATAAAGCGTCAGAGATCGAGGACTTTATAAAGTATCCCATAATCATACATTTTACACCTAGTTTTACGAGTAGGCCATGGGAGACAAATTGTAAGCACCCCTTGCGCGACTATTATGTTCGGCATTTAAAAGAAACGCCATGGAATGCATATCCTATTTCACGCGATAAAAGTACTTGGTACTTGCGATTGCTGAATTTCCGGTATCTTTATTTACCTATTTAATAAATTACATTGATTATTAGATTGAAATGATTGAATTAGTACCACTACAATATTATGTGAGGTTTTTCTATTGGACAATGTATGCTTTGTGTCTTATAACTAGCTTTTATTATCTGGCGAGTCCTGGGTGTAAAAAGTTAATGACACAGCGTTCTTTTTTATTGCCCTTATTATTTTCTATTGTTTTAATATTATATATTGGATTACGGCCAACAAGCTATAAATTTGGAGATATGCCATTATATCAGCACCGTTGGAATATGCTCGATTCATTCTCTGATGTTAATTATAGTTTCAAGAGCGAATGGTTTTTTGATTCTGTGATGATTCTTTGCAAAAAATTAGTGCCAAATGTTCAATTTTGGTTTGTTGTCGTTGATATTATTTATATAGGATGCCAGTTATGGGCTTGCAAAAAACTTTTGTGGGAAAACGTGTGGATGACGATAATGTTTGTATTCTTTTCATTTCAGTTTTTCACCTTTGGCACAAATGGACTTCGCAATGGAATGGGATGTGCATTTATTATGCTTTCTATAGCATATTTTTGTGATGGGTATAGAACAGGAAATATAATAGGCCTCATTTTGTTTTTTTTAGCTATGGGCTGTCATCGTTCTGTAATTGTACCTATGGCCGCACTGATGGTTTCATTATATATTATCAAAGATATCAAATTTTCAGCATATATATGGATAGGGTGCATTGTCCTTTCTATTTTTGCTGGTGGTTTTTTCCAAAATATTATAGCGAATTTAGGCTTTGATGATAGATTCTCTTCTTATTCTTCATTAGATGAAGATACGATGGCTCAATTCTCCCGCACAGGATTCCGTTGGGATTTTTTACTTTATAGTGCAATGCCAATTTTGTTGTCATGGTATGTTAGATCTATTGGAGTGTATGACAGAACATTTACTTTATTAGCAAATACATATGCAATAGCCAATTCTTTTTGGGTTTTAGTTTGTAGAATGCCATATTCGAATCGTTTTGCCTATCTCTCCTGGTTCATGTATGCATTAGTTATTGCCTTTGCTGTTGTACGAGTCCCAATATGGAATAACCAAGATCGAACCGCTGGATGGATATTATTGGCACATTCATCTTTCACTATATTTATGCACTTCTTCTTGTATTAGTTTCTGAATGAAAACACTAACAGTATTTACGCCGACGTATAATCGCAAACACACCATCCATCGGACTTTCGAATCGCTCTGTCGTCAGACATCCCGTGATTTCGATTGGCTAATCATCGATGATGGCAGTACGGACTGCACACGTGAATGGGTGGAAAGTTTGGGCAGGAAGATTTCGTCAGAAGGTGAAAGATTTGATTGGATGGGACGGCATTTGTCTTCTGTTGATTCCAATCATTTTGTTATTTTAACGAATGATCAATTAAGAATAGAGTATATCTTCAAACCCAATGGTGGCCTTTATACGGGATATAATACGGCCTACGTTACTATTCAGACGGAACTTTGTGTCTGTATAGATAGTGATGACTACATGCCGGATGATGCTGTAGAAAAAATCGTTTCGACATGGAATAATTGCAAGGCGGGTAAAATAGCCAAAGGAATAGATCTTGGTGGCATCGTAGGCCTTGACTTCAACGTTGTTGATAAAAAACCAATAGGCAATTATTTCTTCCAGGATGAAGAAGTATGTTATTGGGAAGATCTTCATCATACAGGAGATAGCAAACACGTCATGAGGACGGAGCTGATGCGTTCTGTGGCTCCTCAAGTCGGATTTGAAGGCGAAAGGGATTTTAATCCTTATTATATGTTGATGCAGATTTGCGACAGGTATCAAATTTTGGCGGTAAATGACAATTTTTGTTGGGTGGAATATCAGACGACCGGTGATTCGATGTCTGCTGGAATTTGGAAGCAATATGAGCGTTCTCCTCGTAGTTATGCCAAGTATCGTATTATGCAGATGCAAATGAAGCATGGCATTGACTTAAAGCGCAAGCTAATGCTTTGCATTCATTATGTTTCTTCTTGTATCCTTTCCAACGATAGTGGTTGGTTGCGTAACTCTCCCAATAAACTAATGACTTTTTGTGTCGCACCTTTGGGCCTAATATTTACGTGGGTTGTAAAGTTTAAGAATCGTAGATAAAGTGTAGGTCAAATGAATGGTTTAATCAAACGTGATCTTTATCGCTATTTAGGGAACGATAGTAATCGTTTACTATATCAATTAAGGTACGTCCTTTTTACGCCTGGTTTTCAATATATTTTTTTTTATCGAAAGGCGTCACTTGCCAAATTCAAGATTTCTAAGTTGTTGTATGAAATCTGCTTAAAGTTATGTTCCTTCAAATTCGGGATTCAGATACCATCTTCCACCAAAATCGGCGAAGGACTGAGAATATCTCATTTTGGAACCATTGTAGTTAATCCAGGAACTATTATCGGAAAGAATTTTTCTATAGCCGAAGGCACATTGATTGGCAATTCCCAGGGCAAGAAATCTGGATGCCCAGTCATCGGCGACAATGTGTGCATGCAGGCTAATTCTATTGTTGTGGGTGGAGTAAAGATCGGGAATCATGTCTTGATAGCGCCAGGTGCATTCGTCAATTTTGATGTGCCCGATAACTGCATTGTTATCGGAAATCCCGGAAAAATCATCCAGAGGAATACCTCACCGACCGATAAATATAATGTCTTTAAGGTCTGAAGCATGAGAATTCTGCATGTGATAACATCCCTTCGTACGGGTGGCGCTGAGAAACTGATGGTTGATTTATTGCCTAAGTTAAGAGAGCTTGGTAATGATGTCGAAATTCTTCTTTTCGATGGGACAATCACACCATTTTATGACCAACTGAAATCTTCAGGTATTCAAGTGAATGTCTTGAGGGTGGGAGGGAGTGTCTATAACCCTGCTAATATTTTTGCCCTTCGGCCATATCTGAAGTGTTTCGATATTATTCATGCTCACAACACTGCCTGCCAGTTCTATTTGGCGATCGCTAAAAAAATTACAGGGGCCAAGTGTGAGATCATTACAACCGAACATAGTACATCCAATCGCCGCCGAGGGCATTCCTTTTTTAAGGCGGTCGATAGCTGGATGTATCATCAATATAAAAAGATCATTTGTGTCTCGGAAATAGCAGCACAGAATATAAGAGATTATGTCGGAGATTCCGAAATACCGATTGCAGTCATCCCCAATGGAATCGATTTTAAAAGATTTAATTGCTCGGATTCAGATCCTATTATTTTGACAAATTTTGTGAATGTTCATCGTGCAATAATGGTTGCAGGATTTCGTTATGAAAAGGATCATCCTACGGTAATTAAGGCATTTTCCATGCTCCCAGCTGATTTTCATTTGTTCCTCGTAGGAGATGGCGCCCGACGGTCGGAATATGAAGGTTATGTTAGAGAATTGGGATGCCAGGGTAAAATCCATTTCTTGGGAGTTCGTTCCGATGTCCCATCTTTACTGAAGGCTTCTGATGTAGTCATTATGTCTTCTCATCGTGAAGGTCTATCGCTGTCGAATCTCGAAGGCATGGCATCTGGGCGACCATTTGTTGCCAGTGATGTAGATGGACTTCACGAAATCGTTGATGGTTATGGTTTGTTGTTCCCTCATGAGGATGCTCAAGCATTGGCTGATATTATTTTAAAACTATCGAAAGATAGGGTTTATGCGGAACAGATTGCAACAAAATGTCAGGAAAGGGCGAAATTGTTTGACGTAGGTTTGATGGCATTGAAATATATGAATGTATATAAAGAATTGTAATATACCCATTGTGAAAAAGAAATTATTTAGATGCTGCACAGCAGACGTGTCGATGGGCTTTATCAAGGAGATGATTCCCTATCTTAAGAATAGGTATGAGTTACGGTTGTTGTCTTCACCTGGAGAAAATCTCTCCAGATTATCCGAGCAGTTTGGACTAAAGGCTTATGGTGTACAGATGGAGAGACATATTTCTCCACTTAAAGACATTGTCTCATTGTTTAAACTGATTCGAGTCTTTGCGGTCGAACGTCCAGACATGGTTCATAGTATTACACCTAAGGCAGGATTACTTTGCATGATGGCCGCATGGATAACTAGGGTGCCAGTTCGAATTCATACTTTCACGGGATTGGTATGGCCAACTTCATCTGGTATGAAAAGAAGACTGCTGATGCTGACCGATAGGCTGACTTGTATGTGTGCTTCCCATATCATTCCCGAGGGAGAAGGTGTTATGAACGATCTGAAGAGTTATGGAATTACTCATAAGCCAATGAAGGTTCTCGGATTTGGCAATATCAAAGGCGTAGATATGGCCCGATTAAGCCGTGAAAGGTTTATTGAAAGAAGCACTGAAATAAAGGCTGAATATGGCATGAATAGCAGTTTCTCTTTCCTTTTTGTCGGACGCATCGTGAAAGATAAAGGTATTGAGGAATTGGTTGAAGCATTTGATAAATTGCAAAAGAAATGTTCGAACGTAAAATTGTTGTTGATAGGCAGAGATGATAATGATCCCATCTCCAGGACTACTCGTTTTTTGATAGAGTCCAATGCAGACATTCTTCTTTTGGGACCTAAGTTCGATGATGATCTTTTTGCGCACTATGTGGCTTCGGATTGTTTTGTCCTCCCAAGTTATAGAGAAGGCTTCCCAAATGCAGTGATGGAGGCTGGGGCATTAGGATTGCCCAGTATTGTTACTGATGTCAATGGATCTAGAGAGATTATTATTCATGGAGAGAATGGATTGATTGTCCCATCAAAAAATGTCAGTGCTTTGTACAATGCCATGGAACAAATGTTGGTCGACAAGGAGTCAACAGAGTATATGGTGTCTAAGACTCGTAATCTGATTTCTTCAAGATTTGACAATCATTATGTTCAACAATGTTTGTATGATTATTACTCTGATGTATTGAACGATGAAGCATAATATTTATAATTGTTATCTGAAAAGGTTTTTTGACCTGGTTCTTGTCATCATTGCTTTATTATGTCTATGGTGGCTCATTGTTATTGTGGCAATAGTCTTGCATTTTGCAAATAAAGGTGCTGGTGTCTTCTTTTATCAAAATCGACCGGGATTAAATGAGAAAATCTTTAAGATTATCAAGTTTAAGAGCATGACCGACGAACGGGATGCTGATGGAAATCTTCTTCCTAACGAGAAACGGTTGACTAAAATCGGAGCTTTTGTGCGGCAAACTTCACTCGATGAATTGCCCCAATTGTTTAATGTTCTCAAAGGCGAGATGTCTTTAATTGGACCACGCCCTCTTCTGCCCGAATATCTTCCCTATTATACTGAACGGGAAAAACTGCGTCATACGGTTCGTCCTGGTATTTCCGGTTGGGCACAGGTTAATGGACGAAACGCAGTGAGTTGGGACCAGAAATTGGAATATGATGCCTATTATGTCGAACATTTGAGTTTCGCGTTGGACTGTAAAGTAATACTCCGAACACTCAGGAATGTGCTCGAACATAAGGACGTACAAGTCGTTCCCAAAGGAACGTTGCTTAGTGTTGAAAGACATGATAAAGTTAAGAAAATTGCAGGAGAATGATCTTCCCACAAGAGTCGAATGGATGAACAATCCTATGGTTTATCAAACCATGCATTTCATTCTGCCGATTACACTCGAGAATACGCAAAGATGGTTTCAGAAGAATCAGAGTTGTGCCTCTCGACAGGATTTTGTCTTTGAAGATTCTGATGGTCAGATTGTGGCAATGGGAGGTCTCACCAATATTGATTCTTTGGTCAATAAGGCTGAATTATATGTTTTCGTGGCACCTCATCTTCAAGGAAGGGGATATGGCCAGAAAACAACTCGCCTCTTGTGCGAGTATGGGCTCAATAATCTGCATTTGCATAAGATTTATCTTTATACTAACAATAGTAATATAAAAGCCAGGAGGACTTACGAGAAAGTAGGGTTCCGTCTTGAGGGCACTTTGCGTGATGAGGTAGCATCTTCTACTGGCTATGAGGATAGGCTCTATTATGGTCTTGTTTCAACTGATTTTGTAGGATCAAGACCTTCTGATGAACCCTCAATATGTCCACTTTATCTTAGGGACATGGAAGTGGATGGGTTAAGATTTAAGATTGTCCGTGATGATTTATTGCCCGACCTCGGTGGTGGGGGAAAGTCACGTAAGGCATTTGAATATGAGTCTTTCCTGAAAAGCCATGGCTATAATGCGATTGTCACGTGTGGGGGCATACAGAGCAATCATAATCGTGCGATGGCGCTTATGGCTGCACGAAACGGGTGGAAATGCCACCTATGCATCCAAGGTACTTCTGATCGTTTCTATGAAGAGAAGGGCAATGCTTTACTCGATAGATTGAGCGGTGCTGAATGTGAGACTATTCGGACCGAAGATACAGCCGCTGCTATGGATAGGGCAATGGAATCTTTCTCTTCAAGAGGATTGAATCCTTACTATGTGCATGGCGGTGGTCATGATTTGCCTGGTGGAATTAGCTTTGTAAAGGCAGTAAAAGACCTGAAGAGGCAGTGTGATGAGATCGGCTACAAGCCTGACTATATTTTCCACGCTTCAGGGACTGGCTCGACCCAGGCCGGTATTGTTGTGGGGCTATCACTTGTCAATTGGACTGATGTGAAAGTGGTTGGTATCTCAGTAGCTCGTCAATATGATCGTGGCCGGCAAGTGATAGTGGATTTTGCCAACAGACTTGGACAATATTATGGCCTAAACAAAGACTTCTCCGACGATATATTATTTTCTTGTGATTATCTTTGTGGTGGTTATGAGAAGTTCTCTCCCGAGATGGCAGATTACCTCAATCGAGTAATGAAGCATTCAGGAATTATGTTCGATACGACCTATTCAGGAAAAGGTTTTTATGGCATGATGGATTATATGAAAAGGCATAATCTGGCATCTAATAATCTTATATTTTGGCATACTGGTGGTCTTATGAATTTAATGCATTAATTGTGTATCATGAATATATTGTTTACTTGTGCAGGCCGTCGCACCTATCTGATTAATTATTTCAAGGAAGCCCTTGCAGGTGACGGGTTGATTGTTTGTGCTGACATGCAACTGTCTGCTCCTGCATTGTCTGCTGCTGATATTAGGATTCAGGTTCCAGGTGTATATGACAGCCATTATGTTGAAAAGGTATTGGAAATTTGCAAAGACTATCAAATTAAATTATTGATTTCTCTGAACGACTTGGAGTTGCCAATCCTATCGGAAAGAAAAATTGAATTCGAATCCATAGGTGTAAGAGTCGCAGTTTCTTCCCCCGAAGTTATTCGTATTTGTTTTGATAAGTACCTGACTTGCGAGTTCGCCTCTCGCATTGGATTGAATGTGCCTAGGACTTTTATCGATTTGGAGGAGGCAATTGCTGCTCTCCGGTCCAATTCGATTAGCCTCCCTGTCATCTTGAAGCCGCGATGGGGTTCTGGCTCTATCGGTATGGAATTTGTTGATGATGTGAATGATCTTTCGGCTGTATATTTTCTTTTAAAGAAAAAATTAAGAAAATCTATCCTTAAGAATGCATCATCTAATAGCAATGAGATCCTAATTCAGGAAGTAGTGAACGGAGTGGAGTTTGGTCTCGATATCATGAACGACTTGGATGGTAATTTCCAATTTGTTTCGGTGAAACGTAAATTAGGAATGCGTTCTGGTGAGACTGATAAAGCAACTACTATTGACGATGAGGCGCTTCGCAATATTGGAGAGAAGATTTCGAAACAATTGAAACATATAGGAAATCTTGATTGCGATATTTTGGCTAAGAATGGAAAGTATTATCTCATTGATTTGAATCCCCGATTCGGTGGCGGTTATCCTTTTTCTCATGAAGCAGGTGTCAATTTACCCAAGGCTATGATTGAGTGGACAAAGGGAAATATTGCTCCTTTGGAATGGCTTACACCGAAATACGGGTTGACTTTTGCAAAGTGTGATTATTTAGTAAATGTAACAGTTTGAGCATTATTCTATTCCAATATGATGAAATATTTTTTTATTTGTTTGTTAGTTGCGATGTCGAGTGTGTCATCTTTCGGTCAAAAAGAAGAGTGGGGAACTATTGATGTGCCCAAGAGGATGGACTGGTGGATTGGAGCATCTGTTGGAACGACATGGTCATTTGCTGATAATGCCCCAAGTAGCAATCTTGGTAAGAATTTTCCAAGTTTTGATTTTCAATTGGGTACATTCTTTACAAGAGCTTTTGGAGTTCGCTTTGGTGCATCGGTAGCGCGACAGTCAGGAGAGGCTGATGCAATGGCTAAAGAACTTGATCCTGAGAAGTATGGTTCAAGTTATCGTTTCTATTTGATGCATGCATACGCTGATGGTGTGCTCGACTTGACTACGCTATTTGCGCCACGGCGCAAGTATCGTCCGAAGGTCGATGTGATGGTATTTGCAGGTCCTGCGCTCATTGAAGCATTGCATTTTGATATGAAATTGAAGGAGTGGGATGAGTATCCTGTAGATTATCAGGATAAGACCTGTTGGTCGTTTCATGCAGGATTGACAACGGCCTATCGTTTCTCTTCTCATTGGGACTGGGCATTTGAAGCAAGCTATAATATCACCGAAAGCCGATATGATGGTGTGGAGGAAAACGCGTCCCTCAGTGGATTCTTGAAATTCCATACGGGTTTTGTTTACCACATCTATGATCGTCGAGATAAAAACAGGTATCGTTTGACTACGGATATCGATTCAGAATGGGCGCCGAGATATACCGAAAAGGATCGTGAAAAGGTTTTACAAGAGGAGCGTGAACGTATCAAGAAGGCTCGCAAAGAGATGGACAAGCGTCGTGCAACCAAGAGTGAAAGAATAAGACAGCACAACGAGGACGTTAAGAAGGCAAATGAACAAATTCGCAAAAACAAGGAAAAGCGTGTCAAGGATTGGGAAGAGAAAAAGAAATATAATGAAATACTTTATTAGGCCGCAATTCCGATTGATTTGAGATCACAGTTATTTAGTTATTGTTCGTTGCTTGTTGTATTGAAAAGGATAATTTGGTTGTTTGATTTATTTATTTCGGTGGTGATTCTATGGAGCAGCTGTGCCACTTCCGAAGAGAAAGCAGCCCAGATGGCAGAACTATCTGCTAATGTTACGAATGCGCTAAACAATCGAGTTTTTAAGATCTCTGTAGACCGAATGTATCCGATGAGGGGAAGTAGTAGGCATGTTTCGTATGGCTATTCTGTCGAAGTGAGGAACGATACTCTGTTTTCATATCTCCCTTATTTCGGTCGTGCCTACAATGTGCCATACGGTGGAGGAAAGGGATTGAATTTCATGGCTCCAATAGGTAGTTACCAGGAATTTACGAAAAGGGAAGGTCAACGACATATTGAAATAGGTGTAACCAATGACGAAGACACCTATTTCTATACAATCGAGGTATTCGACAATGGAAGTTCTTCTGTTGATGTGCGAGCTCGCCAACGTGAGCGTATTTCATATTCGGGTAATATAGAATTGGGAAAATAAACAAAATAGAAAAGAAGAAATTTCAAGAAGATTTTTTTAGCATTAATGTAAATGGATAATAATCGAGAGTATTGGATTGATGCAGTACGGTCTTTCGCCTGCTTGTGTGTTATTATGACTCATGCCGCAATACCAAATGGGAGCGATGGTCAATATATGGTAGCTATTTACAACTATTTAGCCGTAGGAGGTGCCTCTATCTTATTCTTTATGATATCTGGTGCATTGATTTTGAATAAAGAAAGAGATACGATTCCATTTATGAAAAAAAGAGTTACTCGAATCGTTTTCCCAATGGTATTTTGGTCCTTGTTTTTTATTGGAGTTAAATATCTACAAGGTAATTATACTGCGCAAGAAGCTATTGGTAAGGTAATGAGAATTCCTTTTGGGCCACAAGTCGGAGTTTATTGGTTTATTTATGTTATTTTTGGTATTTATATGCTGACTCCAGTTCTGTCGGTTTGGTTGAATAGGTGTTCAAAAAAAGATTTGGAGTTTTATTTGATTATTTGGGGTATTACACTCTTTCTACCATATTTAAACATAATTGATACTCGCTTCATGTATCTTATTAGTTATGTAGGAGGTTATCTTTATTACTTTTATGGTTTTATAGGTTTTGCTCTATTAGGTCATTATCTTCGACGATATGTTAATATTACTACTGATCAAAGAAAGTATTTCTATTTGTTTATTGCTATAGTTGTTATTTTGCCTATTGTACTTTATGCTATGGCAGTTCCGCATGGTGTTGTTCAAGATAGATTATCAGTTAATGTAGTACTACTTGCTATATGTTATTTTGTTATTTTGAAGCACATTCATTATTCTCCCAAATGGTCAGCACGTTTTTACGATTTTGCCCAGCATACTTTCGGCATTTATTTGGTTCATTTTTATTTGATGCGAGACATTGTTTGGAGCTGGTTTAAGCCATATAATATTCACTATGCTATTCAGGTTCCCTTGATAGTAATTGTCACTGCAGCACTTTCTTATTTAATTGTTCATGCTATTTCTAAATTACCATATAGTAAATACATAGTTGGTATGTAATTGTCATTAATTGTGGTTGCTAAAGAAAAAGTCCAGTTGATTTCATGATCAGCTGGACTTTTTCTGTAAAGTATGGGTTGCAAATGGAAAAAAGAAAGGGAAATATTGGTTTTGGTGGAAAAATTATTAAAATTGAGAGTGGAGTTATTCAATTTTTTAAGTAAATTTGCACCATATTTGTTTCATTTAATAAATCTTTGAACTGTTATGTGCGGAATTGTTGGTTATATCGGAACACGTGAGGCCTATCCTATTCTGATCAAGGGCTTGCATCGTCTGGAGTATCGTGGGTATGATAGTGCAGGATGTGCATTGATTACGGGTAATGAAGGCGACTATCATCTGAATATATATAAAGCGAAAGGGAAGGTGAGTGACCTTGAGAATGTCGCTCGTGACAAGGATAAGTCGGGAACGTTGGGTATTGCTCATACACGTTGGGCGACGCATGGCGCACCCAGTGAGACAAATGCTCATCCGCATCTTTCTCAGTCTGGGAACATTACCTTAGTGCATAATGGCATCATCGAGAATTATGGTACGCTCCGCCAACAGTTGAAGAAGCGTGGATTTGTGTTCGAGAGCGAGACAGATACCGAGGTACTGGTGCAGTTGATTGAATATGTCAAGACACTCCCAGTTACGCATGGAGAGAAGGGAATGGGGTCTTGACGAGGCTGTCCGCCGTGCACTTAGTCTGGTTTATGGTGCTTACGCCATCGCGGTCGTCGATCGTCGTGAGCCCAATAAGATTGTCGCTGCACGTAAATCCAGCCCTTTGGCTGTAGGTGTTGTGGAGGATAATTCTGAATTCTTCATGGCCAGCGATGCATCACCGATTGCCGAATACACCAAGCAGATTGTATATCTCAAAGACGAGGAGGTTGCCGTCATTGAACGAGGAAAGCCGCTGGAAGTCTTCAATCTCAATGGCGATCGTGCAGAGGCTGAGGTGAAGGAGGTCAATGTCGATCTGTCGATGCTCGACCATGAGGGTTATCCTCATTTCATGCTGAAGGAGATTTTCGACCAGCCCAATGTGTTGAAGGATTGTATGCGTGGCCGTATAGTCGAGTCGCCCTATTCGTCAGAAGGCAAGCGTGAGCCGCTTCTTCAAGTTGTGCTTTCGGCGGTTACGCTCAATCGTCGTCAATTGCTTCGTGCTAGACGCATCATCATCGTCTCGTGTGGCACTTCATGGCATGCCGGCTTGATCGGTAAGCAGCTGATTGAACATTTCTGTCGAATACCTGTCGAAGTGGCGTATGCATCGGAGTTCCGCTATGCAGAGCCTGTCATTGAGCCTGATGATGTGGTGATTCCTATCAGTCAATCGGGAGAAACTGCAGATACTTTGGCGGCTATTCAATTGGCAAAACAGCAGGGGGCCTTGATCTATGGCATCGTGAATGGTGTAGGTAGCTCCATCGCACGTGAAGCACATACCGGAACCTATATTCATGTAGGACCAGAAATGCTTCCACCAAGGCATTTACAGGTCAGGTTGTGGTACTTACACTATTCTCTCTCGCTCTTGGCATGGCCAAGGGTACGGTGGAGCAGGAGGAGTATCAGGCAACCATTCGCGAATTGATGGAAATCCCCTCAAAGATTGAGAAGGTTCTCGAACAAAATGATAAGATCAAGCGCATTGCCCTAACATTTACTTATGCTCGCAATTTCCTTTATTTAGGGCGTGGATTTAACTATCCTGTGGCTCTTGAAGGTGCATTGAAACTTAAGGAGATTTCATATATTCATGCAGAAGGCTATCCTGCAGCTGAGATGAAACATGGACCGATTGCCTTGATTGACGAGGAAATGCCTGTGGTATTCCTGACTAACCATCACAAGCGTTATCAAAAAGTTATTTCCAATCTGCAAGAGGTAATCAGTCGTCGGGGACGTATTCTCGCCGTCATCAATGAAGGTGATGAACTTGTGAAGTCGATGGTAGGGGATTATATTGAAGTGCCAGAAACGTTATCTTGCTTGACTCCACTGATTTCTGTTATTCCTCTGCAACTCCTTTCATATCACGTTGCTGTAGCGAAAGGATTGAACGTCGATCAGCCGAGAAATCTGGCGAAAAGTGTAACAGTGGAGTAAAATACCCATATTCGCATTTTACAATCGCGGCATACAGTTTTCATACGCCAAAACTGTATGCCGCGATTGATTTATACAGATTTCATCTGCCAAAACAGTATGCCACGGTCGGAGCATACAGATTTCATCTGCCAAAACAGTATGCCACGGTCGGAGCATACAGATTTCATCTGCCAAAACTGTATGCCATAGTCGGAGCATACAGTTTTCATCTACCAAAACTGTATACCGCGGTCGGAGCATGCAGTTTTCATCTGCCAAAACAGTATGCTCCTACAGGAGTATAAAGAATCTAAATGCCAAATCTGTATGCTGTAAAAAATAAAGGCGCTTCCCTTGTTCGGAACGCCTTAATTATAATAATGATTTGCGATTAGTCTTTGTTTTGGATGAGAGGAAATTGACGTTTTCTATTTATCCTAGCTTGGATTAATATGAATGAATTCTTACTTGCTTTTCCCTTTTAGAACGTTTCCGAAAACCTCTGAAATTAGCTCCAAACATGTGCTATTCTTTTCGAAAATATCCAAGGTTTATTGTTATACAATATGACATTAGTAAAAAAGGGTTTACTGAAAGCTTACAAAAAAGGACCTGTATCATTTCGATACAAGCCCTTTAATTTAAAAAATAACTTGTCCGGCAGTCCTGTTACGGCAGTAATCTTGATTCGACGATTAATGAATTTCTATATTAACTATCTCTTTTCATTAATCCATGAAATCAAGGATGTTTTGAACACTCTTGAACTCACGGATTTGTTCGCCAGTAAGTTTCTTTCCAAATTCGTCGTCCATTAAGACAATGAGCGATAATTTGGCCATTGAATCATACTCATCAAGATCAGCCAAAACAGTTTCGGGCCTCAGTGACCCACCATCGAGTTCCAGCATGTCTTCCAACAATGCGATTTTTTCTTTGTCTGTCATTTCTTGTGTTTTAACTAATTAAACAATTGAATTACAACTCTCTTTATATTGTCACGCCACCATCTATGACCAATGAGTGGCCAGTTACCCACGAAGACGCATCTGAAAGCAAATAGATTATGCCATAAGCGATATCCTGTGGCTCCCCATAACGCTTTAGTGGATACTTTTCCATGTCGGCTTTATGTTGCTCCTCGCTCAACGCCCCACTTTTTATCATCTTTGTATTAACCATCCCTGGGCAAACACTGTTGCAGCGAATACGTTTAGATGCTAATTCAAGAGCATAATACTTCATGGTACTATTAAGTGCAGCTTTCGATGCACCATAAACACCATTTCCAATGGTAATAGAATCAATACCACCAATACTAGCTACAAAGACCAGCGAAGCTCCTTCCTTAATGCATTTCTTCTTTAAAAGAAGTCGAACAAGCTCAATAGGAGCAAAGTAATTAATTTCGAATGTTGGACTAATTTTCTGCCGAGTGGCTAGCTTCATGGGAAGGACATTACCTTGCCCTGCACACAAAACAACACCATCAAGCAGTCCAACATTATCAACTAATTTAGTTATTGACTCTGTTTCTGTTAGTTCTGCAGCCATAATCAGATGGCCTTCACCTTCCAGTGCTAACAACGTTTCTTGTAATCGTTCCTCATTTCGACCTGTCAATACCAAGGATGCACCAAGACGGCTACATTCAACGGCTGTAGTCCTACCAATACCAGACGATGCTCCCGTAATGAGAATACGCTTACTTGATAGAGTGAATGGATTAATCGTAGAGTCCATCATCAAAATATTCGTCTGTTTCTATTAAAGGATAAATGCTCTTCACATGAACATCTATAATTCCTGCCGCCCAAGATAGCCCTACTCCATATCCACATATAAGTGAATGAAGTACCTTTTCATCAAAGCTATCACCATAATTAAGGACTAAGCTAAGTGGTATGGACGCTGCGCTAGTGTTGGCAAATCTATCAATGGAAACCAACATTTTCTCCTTTTTGAATTTAGTCCGCTTCGCAATCTGTTTCATAATCATCATATTAGCCTGATGAAGAACAAGACAGTCAAATGCATCTGAATTTAGGTTTTCTTGTAACAAAAGTTCGTTAATCATTTCTGGTGCTTGATCTATAGCAAAATTAAAAACCCCTATTTCATCAAAGACTCCTTCCGTATCTGGTCTATCTGGATGCTTGGCATAGCCATATGGACGAAGAATTGCCTTAAAGCCAGAACCATCAGTCCGTGACACTATAGTTATTGGAGTAGCATTCTCAGTTTTAGCGAGCAACGTAGCTGAGCTTGCATCTCCAAATAGATTTCGGCTATTGTCACTCCTGATACCCTTCGACGGTGTATCTCCGGCCAAAAGCAAACCATATTTGGCATTACCACTATGCATTAAAGATGCTACGATATTCAGGCCATAGACGAACCCAGAACATCCGAGATTGACGTCAAAAGCTATGCAATCATGGGAAAGCCCAAGCCGATCTTGAAGTACACAAGCTGTTGAAGGTGCCTTATAGTCAGGATATTGAGTAGCATAAACAACAATTCCGACTTCATTTCTATCTATTGCCTGAGCATCAAGAATATGTCTTGCTGCAACACACGCCAAATCAGCAGCTGATTGTTTTGAGCCACATTCATAATGACCTGTTACACTCGTATTTTTGACAAAGCGGTTAAGCATTTCATCGTTAGTTCCATCTTTCAGTGACTCAACAGAAACCCACTTCGTTGAAACAGCACATGCTATGCCGTTAATACTAATATTTGTGAACTTGTTTGTAATCATTCCTTTATCTAGTTGTTGTTATGATGATAATTTACCTCCATCAACTGGCAGGCAGCAGCCTGTAATTTTTTTCGACATATCACTCAACAGGAAAACAACCGCATCAGTTACATCTGAAGGGTCACAAATGCCTAAATATTGTCTTTCCAAAATAGCATCATGCTCTTTTGAACCAGCACCATATTCTTCAGCTGCTTTTGCCATTGGCGTATCTGTTACACCTGGTGCTACAGTATTCACTCTAATACACTTTGGTGCCAATTCCTTGGCCAAACATCTTACTGCAGCATTCATAGCACCCTTGGATGCACAGTAGGCCGTTTTTGTAGAATTACCAAGGAAAGCCCCAAGTGCTGAAATACCAACTATATTCATTCCATTTGGTGAGAAATGTCCTTTTAATGAAAGACATCTAACAATTTCAACAAATGAAAAGAAGTTGATATTCATAACATTCTGCATAAAACCATACTTTGACTGCTTCAAAGGGCGAACAGCACCGATTCCGACGCAATAAACAAATCCGTCAATAGCGCCATGAAGTTTTATTATACTATTGATGATTGTTTCTATACCATTAACATCCGAAAAATCACAATGGTATGCATAATTCTCACCATTCAATTTAGAAAGTGTATGATTCATGGCATCATCGCAGATATCCATCAAGATTATCTTGCCACCTAATGCATTGAGTTTTGCTGCAATAGATGACCCTATACCACCTGCCCCAGCCACAATGATTGTTTTACCTGTAAAGTCTATCACTTTCATAATGTATATCCACCATCTATTATTATTGACGTACCTGTAATTGTCTTTGTCGCATCGCTAAGTAGAAAGGCGACTAGATTTGCCACCTCAATAGCAGATGAAGGACCAAGAGGTGTCATTCTCTCAGCTTCTCCACTATTGATAGCAGTTATATCCTGAATATGCTCTTTTTCGGAATCGGTATCAACTACACCTTTTTGAATAGAGTTTACACGTATCTTTTTATCTGCCAATTCTATTGCGAGACAACGAACAGCAGCATCTAATGCAGCCTTGGCAGAGCAGAATGCCATCTTAGCTTTCATAGCACGTATACTGCTGATGGAAGAGAGAGCAACAACGCTTGCCCCATTTTTCAACAATCGGCATTTTCGAAGAACCCTAATAGCCTCAATAAATAACGCGAAGTTATCATTCATTATCTGAGAAATCAACTCAGGTTTCACGAATTGTAGCGGCCTAAAAACGCTGTGCATTAGTGTAAATACGAAACCATCAAAGTGTGTATCGATGACAATTTGTATTAATTCGTCTTCGACTAGATTAACATCTTTCTGAAAATAAAAAACAATGTCTGCGCCTAATGATTTCAACTGGGAATTTATGGCATCATCAATTCCAGACTTGTCCCCATATACTAGGATTTTCTTTCCCGAAAGATCCATAGGATTCATTTTCATTTCTAATCAAATATAAATACAAACTTTTTGTCTAAAAAGAAAATGTAAAAGGGAGTATAATTATTGTTGAATATTTTTATTCAACTTCTGAATTAAATTCCAAATTGCCAAAGCAGAATTGAAGTTCTCAGGGTCAAGTTCATTGATTCGAATTTGGACACCGAAAACATCGTCAATCTCAGAAATAATGGAAACCACATCAAACGAATCAAGAATACCATCGTCAATTAGAGCAGTTTCGTTCTCAAAATCTACATCAGGGCGAATGCCCGTCAAAAGGTCTAATAACTTCTCCATATTGCTTATATTTTTATAGTTTAATCATAGATAATGAGGATTTACCCAAATATTTGAATCCTTTCTTTTCGTATAGGCTTACTGCGACGGAGTTCTGATGCTGTACCCAGAGCATATACCTGGACTTTTCTGTAACCATGTTTCGCTCCACGAAAGCATCGAGCAAAGCCTGCCCCACATGTTGACCACGAGCGGATTCTTTCACAGCCAAGTGCGAAACCCAAGCGACATTGTTCTCTACAGTTTGATGAAGCGCGCCCACGAACCTAGATTCTTCCTCATGCCTGCGCCAGGCGAGCAGTACGGAACCACTGGCCAACAACCCTTCATAGTATTCTGGTGAGACATAATCGCCACTATACATGTCGAAAGATTGATTGAATAGGTCGAAAGCACCTTGTACACCCGCTAATGTCTGAGCGGGCTGAACAACAATCTCATCGTTAACCCTGAAGGGCTGAAGATCCTTGTAGATACCAGCATATTGGTCACGAACAAGATGGCGCCTGAAGCAGCATCGTTCCAAAAAAGCAACTACGTCGGCGGGCTCGCCAAGATTGCCTCGAAAAAGAATCTCGGTTTCAAGCACTTCTCCTTGAAGCAAGAGTATCTCATTGTGGTCGTTCAGGTAAAAATATACCCTCCAGAAGCCATCTTTCTTCACCAAAAGGAAGCCATTCCTTTCTCCGCAATACTCATACAAGGAATCGTGGGCAATCAGGTCGGTCGCTTCACGCTGGATATAGTCGTTAGAAGCGCAACCTCTCTGTCCGTAATGCTCAACGATTTCCTGGTAACGCGAGAAAGACTCAACCTTTTTCAGCATCATATCGCTTTTTCAGTTCTATGCGGTCTATCTTACCATTTAAATTATAAGGCATCTGCGACAGATGATTCACAACCTCAGGGAACATATACACAGGGATGCGTTCCTTTACGAGATTGATGATGTCCATGGACTGACCATCAATGGTGGTGTAATAGAGAACCAGTTTGTCAGTCTCATGGTCGAATATGCAAGCGGCATTCGTGACACCTTCAATAGCGTTCACAGCCACCTCAATCTCACCCAATTCAATACGGTTACCCTTGTGCTTCACCTGGAAATCCTTGCGCGAAACGAAGACCAGGTTGCCGTCCTCAGCAGGTTTCACCAAATCGCCTGTGCGGTAGATAATATCGTTGAACAGCGGATTCAAGGGATTCTGGACAAACACCTCATCGGTCTTGGTACTGTTGCCATAGTAGCCCAATGCGACACCCGTTCCTCGTACACAAAGCTCGCCCACTTCGCCGACAGTTGCCTCGGTATCGTCTTCCTTCAGCACAATGACCTGCATATTACGGCATGCCTTTCCGATGGGGATATACTCGTCGTCGGCATACTGGCGCCTCACATCGAAGTAGGTGCAGTCAACGGTAATCTCGGTAGGACCATAGAGGTTAACAAACTTTACATTCGGAAGTTTCTCCTGCCAGGTACGCAATTGCTTAGCAGGCATTGCCTCTCCGGCAAAGGTGACAAGGCGAAGATGTTCGGGCAATGCCACACTCAAGATGTCACTGTTACCGACAAGCACAATGGCAGAAGTAGCCCAAAGAATGGCGGTGATGTGACGGTCGTTCAGCAGCGGCATCAGAAGTTTGGTGAAGGTGAAGTACTTCTTCCCTATCACATTCAACGTTGCACCGCTCTTCAAGCAGATGACGATGTCCTTCACCGAACCGTCAAAGTAGAACGGGGTCTGGTTGCCCAAGGCATCCTGTTCGGTAAACTCAAAGGTTTCAACCAGCCAATTGGCTAGGTCGATCATTCCACGATGAGAAATAACCACACCTTTAGGAACACCCGTGGAGCCACTGGTGAAAATGCTATAGACCGGATCAAGATCAATAATCTGTTCGCGGATTGCAGTAAGTCTGAGCTTATCTGCCTCGTGTTCCTTAAACTCATTGTAAAGGAATCTTGGCCCACTGAACTCAATCTGGTCGAGAGTCTTCAAGTCAGCGGGGGTTGTTGCTACAGCGGCAATGGGCTTGCATACGTCAGCAATCAAGCGCACACGCTCAAAAGGCATCTTGCAGTCAATCGGCACATAGAAGTTGCCACTCTCAACGGCACCCATTGCTCCGACCAATCCTTCGATGCGGCGGTCGACAAATACAAGAACTGCACGACGGATGGTGCTATTGGTGGCCTCAGCGATTGCTGTTCCAATGCTTTCGGCCTGCTGAACCCACTGGCAGAAAGTAAGGCTCAGCTTATCATCAGCCAATGCGGTTTTGTCGGGGAGACGCTGAGCAGTATGCTCCAGATAGTCAAGTATATTGGTTACCATTATTTCTTCTCGTAAAGTTGGTTAGGATCGGTAATGAGGCCATCCTCATAGATGGCATCATCCTCATAGATAGGCAAGATGTCGGCAGTATTGATTTCAAAAGAGGTTGCTCCAAGCGATATGCCAATGCCAAATCCACAGGCCATTACCTTAATCTTCCTGTTCTCGGTGTCGGAGCCATAGCGGTCGCATAGCGAAACGATTGCAGAAGCTCCCGAGGTATTGCCATAGCGGTCGAGGGTTATAGGCATACGCTCAAAGTCAATCTTGGTTTTTTTGGCAATTTGTTTCAGTATGTAGAGGTTCGCCTGATGGAAGCCGAAGCAGTCGTAGTCGTCAGGTGTTGTTTCGGTCTTGGCAAAGAAGTCCTTGATCAATCGAGGCACGTCGAAAATGGTAAACGTGAACACCGAAGTACCCTGAATAAAACTATTCATCAGAGTTCGGGGGTTGCCATCTTCGCACATGACCACTTCCTCGCTGGCGTGAAGGTTGCGATAGCCGCCGCCAGGAACTATCATATAGCTGTAGCCGCTGCCATCGCTTCGCACAAGGGCATTGATCTCATCATTGGGGTTATCAGTTTTCTCCAACAACATCACAGCGCCTGCCTCACCAAACAGCATGGCAGAACTGCGATCTTCGGGATAAACCGACTTACCAGCGGTATCCCCCACAAAGAGCAGCGCTTTACGGATATCTCCCATATTCATGATGGAAGCCACAGTCTGCATGCCTACCACCAAGGAAGAGCAACCAAGGCTGATGTCATAACAAACCGCCTCCTTTGGAATGCCCAATCGATATTGAAGGACGAAGGCTGTGGCCGGTCGGCGATAGTCGGGGCTATGCGACGAGAAGATGCATGCGCCAATCTCGGAAGAATCAACATCCATGTGAGCAAGAAGTTCCTGGGCTGCACGGAACCCGAGGTCACTGCAGGTTTGATGCTCCAAAGTACGGTGTGAACTGCGCACACCAGTCATCTGCATGAACTTCTCAACTTCTTCATTTCCGAACAGAGGCTTGTATGATTCGGTTTTAACTTCATTCTTGGGTACGGCACATGCCACGCCGGCAACACGAATATTATGGAATTTGAAAAATGCCATTCTATTTACCTAAAAATTATCTTAAATCAGTTTTTTCTAGATTGCTTTTTAGCCAATACCAATCTTCTAATTATTTTGGGAATCTCATAATCACCATTCTGCTTATGGAAGAAATAATCTTTGGCTAATAACGCAGAAGCATATAAATCCACGTATTGCCCATTATCAAAAATTGCCTCTCTTAATATTCCTTCCTTTTGACTAAACATGGCAGGACCCATCTGCATAGATAATTTATTATCAACGCGACAAGTTCCATACAGACGATTGAGCCCCATTACTTCGAAAGCCTGCTCATGAATAAACAAATATGATTCGATCCATGCCAGTCCATCGCGATACTCATCGTCAGCAATCACAATCCCATGAAAACATGCGCTATGGTTTTTCCGATCAATCTGTGAAAGACTTACCCAACCGACAATACGCTTCTCGTCGTCGTTGGTACAGACCGCCCAAAACTTATAGGTTTCATGTTCACCCATGCACCCATGCACCCATTTGACGGCTTCTTCGTAGGTAAAGTGATGAAAGCCACCGACTATTTTGCTATTCAACTTCTCGTCATTCTTACACTTATAGATAAAATCGATGTCTCGATCCTCAAAATCCCGGAATACAACAGTATTTCCCATTTAGTAAAGTTAATATAATCTAGTAGTTTGTAAAGCCTAAAAGTTAATTATCGGGTACAAATGCTTGAGCTTGATTCGAGCATCGTCAGTGGTAAACTGCCAATCTACACCTTTCTGC
>CAJOLH010000002.1 GCA_905235375.1 uncultured Bacteroidales bacterium | reverse complement strand
AATTGAGCCTTGTTGCTATGACTCTCGCAATTCTCGCTGTACCTGTAGGCGATACGCTACGTGTGATGGTCACCCGCATCATGAAAGGCAATTCCCCCTTCAAGGCCGACAAGACTCACCTCCATCACATGCTCCTCAACTACAGCGGCTCTCACTCCATCACTTCACTGATGGAGATTGGCATTGCCGTCTTCATTGTCATCATCTGGGCCATCGCTTTCAAGACTGGTTGCTCCATCAATGCCCAGTTCTACATCGTCTTTGCCGCTGCCGTCCTTATGGTCTGGGGCACTTACGCCTATCTCTCTTTCCAGGATCGACGCAACTCCCTCACTGCATACCATATTCGCAAAAGGCTCACCAAGATGCGTCAGGGTGACAAAGAATGGTGGTCTAAGCTCCAGCACTTCATCGACACCCCACTTGGTCCTATACGCGATGCTGCTCATCCCGATTACAAATCAGAAGAGAATAAGATACAATGAAAGCGTTTAAGATGATTATGGTAGCGGCAAGTGTGCTGCTCATCACCGCTTGTTCCCACCAGCCAGTGGTTGAGCGGGAGTATGTTCCCGTGAGTGGGGGAGGACAGATTTATTACGAAGCAGTAGGAGAGGGGACACCCGTGATACTGCTTCATGGTCATACGCTCGACTTGCGTATGTGGGACCCTCAAGTGAAACCTTTGCTTGATGCTGGCTATCGTGTGATTCGTCCCGAGATGCGCGGCTACGGACACTCGTCGAAACAGCAACCGGGCCAGCAGTTCACCCATCTCGACGATATGATGACCGTGATGGATTCGCTCCATATCACCAAGGCACACGTGGTGGGTCTCTCGATGGGATCGTTTGTCGCCAGCGAAATGGTGTCTATGCACTCCGACAGGTTGTTGACGGCTACTCTCGCTTCAGGTAATATCCGCAACATACCTGGACCCTCGACGCCATTCGATAGCCTCGAATTGGCACGCAAGGATTCGGTGATTGCTCAAAACTTGGCGCAGGGCATTGACAAGTGGAAAGAGGAATGGATTGAAAAACTTGTAAGCGGTGGCGGTTCGAATCGTGAAGCCATCCGCGAATCGGTGACGCAGCAGGTGAACGATTGGGATGCCTGGCAACTGGTCAATCGCGAGATGCGCAACTATTATGGTTATGAGGCGTGGGACACGCTCAAGGCACGCCAACCTGAGATTCCCGTCCTGATCCTTTCGGGCGAAAAGGAAGGGAAAGGCAAGAACCCCATGCTGCAATATCTGCCCAATGGACGTCAAGTAATCATCCCCGATTGCGGCCACATGTCGAACATGGAAAAGCCCGAAGATTTCACCCAGCTGATTCTGGAGCAGTTCGCCTCATCCTATCATGCCATTCGGAAGTGATGGTGAAGATGGCATCGCCACTCGAATTGAGCGCGGTCTCAACCGAATCCTGAACAACACCGATGATGAAGCCTACGGCTACGGCTTCCATCGCAATGTCGTTGGAGATACCGAAGAGCGAACAGGCCATGGGGATTAGCAACAACGAGCCGCCTGCTACACCCGAAGCCCCACAAGCAGCGAGAGCAGCCAGAAAACTGAGCAGAACAGCCGAGTTGAAGCTGACATCGATACCGAGCGTATGACAGGTGGCCAATGTCATCACCGTGATGGTGACGGCGGCCCCATTCATATTGATGGTAGCTCCGAGCGGAATGCTGACGGAATAGAATCTCTCATCGATACCGAAGTTCTTGCAAAGCTGCATGTTGATGGGGATGTTGGCAGCCGACGAACGGGTGAAAAACGCATGAAAACCGCTTCCTCTCAAACACGCCAAAACCAATGGGTAAGGATTGCGTCGGATGTAAAGGAAGACGATAATAGGATTGATAATGAGAGTGGAGAAGAGCATACATCCCACCAAGAGCAGCAACAAACGTCCATAGACGGTGAAAATCTCCATGCCGCTTTCTGAAACCGAAGTGAAGACCAGACCTAAGATTCCGAACGGCGCGAACTGAATAATCCATCGGATAATCATCGAGAATGTTTCGGCAAAATCCGTCACTGCAGCAAGTGTGGCAGGAGAGGCAAGTTGCTTGAGGGCCAGACCGATGATGACCGACCAGAAAAGCACTCCCAGATAATTGGCATTCGATACTGCCTGGATAGGATTGGCAACCATATTCGTCAGCAGATTAGAGAACACATCAACCAGGGCACCTGGTGTGGATTCGGAAGCGACACTTTCCTTCAGCATCATCGAAACAGGGAAAAGGAAACTGCCCACCACGGCCACAATAGCAGCCATCATGGTGGAGATCAGATAGAGTGTGATGACGGTGCGGAAACGTGGGCCAAGACCGCCATGTGCCTTGGCTACGGAACTGACTACAAGGATGGCTACAAGGAGGGGAGCAATAGCTTTCAAGGCTCCCACAAATAGTTGCCCGAGAATGGATATCCATGTCCATTCAGGCAGTAACAGCCCTATGATGGTGCCCAATACAAGTCCAATCACAATGCGAATCACCAGACTCGTTTCGATGTACTTTCCGACGATGTTCATAATCTATTTTATTAAATGCGGTGCAAATATACACATTTTTTGTCAATGTTTTTACATTTTACAGCGATATTTTCAAATTTGACCCTAAAAAGCTTTTTTAATATGTAAAAAAGTATTATATTTGCACCGCACTTTTCGATATATCGAAAACAAAAGCGAATAACCACAATTTATTTAAGACAATGATTTTCACTGAAACCCGAACCAAGGGATATGGTTCACATTTTGGAAGTTCATTACTTTCAATCTTCCTATTATGTTCAGCGGCAGCAAACGCTAATGACAGTGAGTATTTCACATCCGGCAATCAGCTTGTCCCGCTATCCGAGACTGATATCAGTATCCGAAAGGAGATACTCACCATCGGTTTGCAGGACGATAAATTTGCTAACGTCACCGTCTATTATGAGTTGTTCAACCCCGGCACCACCGACAAGACCGTGCTGATGGGCTTTGAAGCCGACCCTTCGTACAACGATGATTATGTGTTTCATCCCGATGGCAAGCATCCTCACATCCACGACTTCACGGTCGAAATGAATGGCGAGAAGCTGTCGTATCAGAATGCCGTCTGCCAACAGGGTACGCCCGATGGCCTGCAACCCATCGACATGAGTAAATATGAGGTATGCGAAGAGACAGTCACCACCGTACACCCCATCGGCAATGACACGCTCTTTATTCCATTTTCCTATGTCTATTACTTCCAAGCCACCTTCAAGCCCGGTCTGAACAAGATACGTCATACCTATAAATACACGCAATCGAGGGGCGTGGGCTTTGCATTCAAGATTGACTACAAACTGACACCAGCCACCCGCTGGGCGAATCATCAGATTGATGACTTCACGCTCGTTGTTCGTGCCGACCACACGGCAAAGCATTTCTTAATCGACGAAGAACTCTTCGACATGGCACCCTGGAGGCTGACCGAAGGAGAGGGGAAGCAGCGCGTTACACCCCATCCTGGCCGTTCACTTCGCGAATTTTCGCTCCGTAATGGTGCTTACACTTGGCACAAGACCAACTTCTGCCCGAAAAGTGAACTCAGCATCACCTCAGCCGACGAAATTTACTTGTTCAACGAAAGAGCCACATTCGGTGCGTTCTACGACCGCAGTTCCAGCCTTGAATTGAACTTTGGTAAAGAGCGTACTAACAATAGAATGAAGGAAGATCTGCGCAAGCGCATTGCTCATAACCTTCCCTATGCCCATCGTGGTCATGTTTTCAATGACCGTGTACTCGATGATTATTTCAGCACACTCTGGTGGTATATTCCAAATCCGGATTACAAGGATGACCAGAGTGACTTCACAGAGATTGACAAACAATTTTTGGCATATTGAGCCAATTTTAAATCAATTTTCTTAGACGAGAAACACCTTAGATAGACGAGAAACACCGCCGGTTTTGTTCGGGCGGTGTTTTTTTGTTGTTCAAAACCACTTGATTCTCAAAACTTCTTGATTCGGATGTGGCAATAGGGTTCGCCACCTGTCTTTTCGTAATATCGCTGATGATATTCCTCGCCTATGAAGAATTTTTGAGCGGGTAGGAGCAGGGTGTTCACCACGTCGCCCCGATTACGTAGCTGCTGGATAATGGATTCGGCGGTCTTCAGCTGATCCTCATCACGATAGAAGATGCAGCTTCGATACTGCGGACCCAAATCGGGACCGACACCATCGGTTTGCGCTGGGTCATGAATCTCGAAGAAAACCTTGCATAGTTTTTCGTAGCTGGTAAGCTTCTGGTCATATTCCACAATGATGGCCTCAACATGATGGGTCTTGTGGTCGCGTACGTCCGCGTAAGTCGGATAGTCCTCATTGCCTCCCGTATAACCTGCCAAGGTTCGCTTTACACCTGGTTCCTTGTCGTATTGATGCTGCACACCCCAGAAGCATCCGCAGGCGAAGATGGCTACGTCGAGCTCTGAATCCTTGGGAGCTACGTAAAGTTCTACCTTCGAACAGTCTTCTATCGCTTTTCGAACCATATCCAATGCCTTCCCATGTTTCTTCTGAAGTTCGGGATAAGCTTTTCCGCGAGCAAAATTGTGCTGCAAGTCGTTGTACTTCACTTGCAAAGCTATGGGGTTGCCCGAATCAATAATATTCTGAACGTAGTCGAAGTAAGGTATGTCTTTACGATGGGTGAGGAGGCGCAGGGCGTTGACCACTCCCACAGGGATATGTGCCTGAAGGAGGTCATCGAAGGTGAAATTGCTGTCCTCAACCACATCATGCAGGAATCCGGCTATCTTTTCTTCGTCGGTATGACCCATGAGACCTACAGTAAGCGAATGGAGTATTACTGGGTAGCCATCCTTGTCGAGTTGTCCTGCATGGGCTGTTGTCGCAATCTTGAGAGCTATATCTATCGGATGCATTTATTTATAGTGATAGTTAGGAGAATTTGCAAAGTTGATGCTATTATTGCACACAAAATTACTATTTTTTCCTTGATTTGCATAAAAATATTCTAAATAAACTAATTTTTCCATTTATTCTTTGTCCGATTGACCAAATTTTGCTATCTTTGCATCGCTATTGTAAATACATTAATTCATTCAGCCTATGAAAAATATTCTTACTTGTTTCATGGTTGCGGCAACATTATTTGCAGCAACTTCGTGTGCGCAGAAAGCATCAAGTGTTGAGGTCTCGTTCAATTATGAACATCAGGATGGACCTGGTTCAAACCAGTACGCAGTTTGGGTAGAAAATGCCCAGGGTGAAGTGGTTCGTACGCTCTTTGTCACCACGTTTACTGCCAAAGGTCGGGCACATGGCGACGAGGAACTTGTCAGAGGTTACATTAAGCGTCCTAACTGTGTTCCAGCATGGGTTAATGCCGTAAAAGCCAATGATTTGACCGATGAGGATTTGGATGTCTTCACCGGAGCTACTCCTCAGAACAATGGCATTCAGACTTTCTGCTGGGACTTAAAGGATCAGAAGGGTGATGTTGTTCCTAAAGGCAATTACAAGATATGTGTCGAGGCTACGTTGATACAGGATTGTATTGTCAAGTATGAAGCTTCGTTCTCGACCAATGACGAAATCAACAAGACTCTTGAGTTCACGGAAACGCTTTCAAAAGAGGCTGATAGTCACAAAGGAATGATCAGCAACGTTACGTGTGTCACGAAGTGATATTCCTAATAACTACGCAAGGACGATTAGTTCTGTTATTCTGGATAGTCATTTTTTCTCGAAATCTAAAGGGTAGTGGCTATCCAGTATTTTTAATAAATCAACTTAACATAATCCAAATTAAATTCATCCTTCACCGATTTTCTCTACGGATCTAAGGGACTTTAAGGATTTTTGATTATGCACGACATTGATACTCCCTTAAGTCCTTCAAGTCCGTAGAGATTTAATGTCACACAGATTTCTCAGATTCACACAGATTTTTGCTTGCGCACTCCCGAGATAGCCCATGAGTTGCCAAGGAATAATTTTCTCTACGGTCTCATGGGATAATAAGGATTATTTGCTTGTTCAGGACATTGTTGTCCCTTAAGTCATTGAAGTCTATAGAGATTTAATGTCACACAGATTTCTCAGATTCACACAGATTTTTGCTTGCGCACTCCCGTTAAATTATAGATTTCGAAGTTTACGAGGTTTTCGGAATCAAAAAAGCCCCGAACTTCCGTCCGGGGCTAAATTAATAAATAGTTAGAAAACTACTACTCTAAATAATAAATCTTCATGTGAGAAATATAAATAGCAAATTATAGATTTTCGTAACTTGGTGAGAAAGTATCTCCTCTGTTGATGTCGCCGGTATTGATGCCGAGTTTCAGCCAACGATTACGCTGGGCACTGGTGCCGTGGTTGAAAGATTCGGGCACAGTATAACCGCGCGCCTTCTTCTGCAGATAGTCATCGCCAATCTTTGAGGCTGCATTCAGACCTTCCTCGATATCGCCATCTTCCAGCGAGCCGAACATTTGATTGTCCTGATGTGCCCAAACGCCGGCATAGAAGTCAGCCTGTAGCTCAAGACGTACGCTGAGCTGGTTGGCCTCCTTGCTGTTCTGACCATAGCGAGCCATCTGAGCGTGTACTTTATCAAGTGTGCCGAGCAGATACTGCACATGATGGCCAATTTCGTGGGCAATCACGTAAGCGTAAGCAAAGTCGCCATCTGCGCCAATCTGCTGCTTCATCGTCATAAAGAACGAAAGGTCGATATAGACGGTTTGGTCAGCTGAGCAATAGAATGGTCCTGTGCTTGACGAAGCTGCACCACAACCCGAACGAACGGCATCGGTGAAAAGCACAAGTTTGGGAGCCTGATAGGTTTTGCCCATCTTCTGGAAATAAGCTGTCCAAACATCTTCTGTGCCAGCCAGAATCTTTTTGGTGAAGGTTGCCAGTTCCTCTTCCTGAGCCGAGCCCTGGTAAGGTGTGGACGTCTGCTCTGTGTCGTCATCGCTGTAGGTAGCACCCATGCCGCCTCCAGTCATCAGGCCTCCGAGTAAATCTGCGCATCCGCTGTTGCCACCCATGCCGCCCAATAGTAAGAAGAGCAACAGGAGTACAAGAATGATAATGAAGCAACCGCATCCGCCCTTGCCGCCGCCGGTAGCATTGTTTTTGCCGCTACCTGAGGCACCCTTCATCAGGAACAGTTGAAGCAAGAGCTGGAGCAGATTAAATCCACCTCCACCAGAGCTGAATCCTCCGAAGCTTCCACCGCTCGATTGACCGCGACGATCTATTACATTACCGCTTTCGCGACGTCCATTTAAATCCATATTGTGTATTGGTTAAAGATTGATTTTTTCCTTCACAATAAACATATCCTTGGCATAGTTCGGAAATGTCTTGCGTAACTTGGCCAGCATGGAACTGGCTTCTTCCGAAGTACGGAAATCACCCACCGACACACGCCAATTAGGTGTCTTGAAAGCCACGTAGGTGGGCAGTTCGGGCATTTCCCGATTGATATAGCTTTGGATGGAATAGCAACGATTCTTGGAAGTCGTCTGCTGATTGCCCGAAAAAACTCGGATGCGATAACCCATGATGTTCTGCGAGGCATCGCCCGATCGGGAACCATCGGCAAAGTAAGCACGCGGCTGATTTCCAACAAGTTCAGTGATACGCTTATCCTGCTGGATAGTCACACGTCCGGTCTCTTGCAGATAAGTGCAGATATTCTGCGACTCCTGTCCAAAGGCAAAAGCTAACGAGCAAATGAAGTAAAGAGATATGAGGAATCTTTTCATCATGAATGAAAGTCTCGAAGGGTGAATCACCGAAGCGCTCACCCCTCGCGACAGATGGTTAAAATTACTTCCAAGCCTCGATGATAGGCATAAAGGTATCAACCTTGAGGGCAGCGCCACCAATCAGGCCGCCATCGATATCGGGCTGGGCAAAGAGCTCGGGAGCATTCGAACCCTTGCAGCTTCCGCCATAGAGGATGCTTGTTTCCTCAGCCACGGCTGCATCGTACTTCTTGGCAATCGATGCACGAATGAAGGCGTGAACCTCCTCAGCCTGTTCGCTGGTGGCGGTCAGACCTGTACCGATGGCCCAAACTGGCTCGTATGCTATCACGCACTTTGCAAAGTCCTCAGCAGAAAGGGTGTAGAGAGCTTCCATCTGGCCTTCGATGACTTCCTTGTAGGTGCCGTTGACGCGCTCCTCCTTCACCTCGCCCACGCAGAAGATTGGGGTAAGGCCGTTGGCAAGTGCCTGCTGGAGCTTGGCCACGAGCAGCTCGTTGTTCTCGCCATGGTACTGGCGACGCTCCGAGTGACCCAGAATCACATACTTGGCGCCCGTCGAAGCAATCATGTTGGCAGCAACCTCGCCGGTGTAGGCACCCTTCTCGTGTGCAGAGCAATCCTCGGCACCCACGCCGATGACGCTACCCTCGACAGCCTTGGCTACCGATGCTACAGAGATGAATGGGGTACAAACGACAACGTCACAATTGACCTTCTTGCCTGCAAGGGCCTCCTTAAGACCTTCAGCAAGTGCTATTCCTTCCTGGAGGGTGGTGTTCATCTTCCAGTTGCCGGCTACGATTTTCTTACGCATTTTTTTGAGATATTTTTTAATGTTTGTTTATGTAGAAATTGTAATGTTTCAACGAGCAAATATAAAAATAATGGTGCAAACAACAAAACCAAAACCAATAAAATTCGGTAATTGTAGTTAATTTCTTCAATATCTCCACTTGTTTGCTCATTTAACTTGCCACTTGTGAGACTTTGGGCATCAAGTTTCGAAAGTGGTTTCTTCCAGTAGATGACACCATTGCGAAGCAACATTACGGCAGGATTGGAGCGGCACATCGTCTCGATGACTGAGGCATCGGTGAAGACAAAACGATACTCGGCACCCGTGTTGTACTTCCATCGTTCCAGTTGTTTCTCGTCACGGGCGGTGATGCAAACGAAGCCGTAGTCGTTGTCGCCGGCATATTCCGAAAGCAGCTCTATGCGGTCAATGTCGTGCTGCGATGCCTTGTCGAGCGAATGGCTCAGCAGCAGGAACGTATAACCCGGTTTCGACAAAAGTTCTTCGGTGATGAATTCGCCATCGGTCGTCTTCACGTAGAAGTCGATGTGCCGGAGAGCTGCTTTCCCATTGCTTTCCGAAAGCCTTCCATCGGCATGACGCTCAATCGTTTCGACAAACTCCCAGCCCTCGGCTTCGTCGGGCAGGCTGTCGAGTGCAAACTCCTCGCGAATGCCCTCGCGCTGGTAGATGCAGCGCCATGTCGTGTCATCGGTCGATGCTTGCGAATGCTCCTCTCCCATCACCGCCTCTCTCAGGTCAGTGCCGGGGGTGAACGGACGGAAGTCGATGAAAGGCTCGCGCCAGCTGCCCATCCAGCAAAGCCAGACAGCCAGCCCCAGGGAATAATAGCTGTAGAACACATAGAACGTGCGTCCCATGAGCCGATACATCTGTTCTCGGTTGGTCCAAAGCAGGACCAGCATCATCATGAGAATCAGGTTCTTGCCGAACGTCTGCACATTGGTCAGATGGATGGCATCGCCGAAACAACCGCAGTCGCTGATGGCATCGGTGAGCACTAGCCAAAGCGTCAATGGAGTGAATAGGAACAGCAACAGGGTGCTGACCAACAGGGTGAGACGTCGTGCATGACCTAGCAGCATGTTCACACCGCAGATAAATTCCACGATGCACAATATCCATGCCATGCCCAACGACAGGTCGGACAGCACGCCGAAGCCGAAATATTGCAGATACTCGGTCACCTTGATGGCAGTACCTGCCGGATCGACGCACTTGGCCAGACCGCTGAAGATGAACACGGCGGCGAACAGGAACTGAACGATGCGGATCAGTGTCTTCATGCTTTCGTGCCAGCCCGCTTAGCTCTCCTCCTTGTCTTCGCCTTCGCAAACCATCTTGATGAGGGCGAAGAGTGAATAGTTCACCATGTCCATATAGTTGGCGTCGATGCCCTCGCTGATCAGCGTGTGGCCCTTATGGTCCTCGATTTGCTTGGTGCGTTCGAGTTTCATCAGAATAAGGTCCACGTAGCTCGAAATACGCATCATTCTCCACGCTTCGTCGTAGTCGTGGTTTTTGGCTTCGAGCAGGGTGAGCGTCTTGTCCATATACTTGTCGTAGAGTTCCACCACCTTGTCGGCTTCCATATCGACGCCGTTTGCTGGGCCGAAGTCGAGTTGCATCAATCCTATCAGCCCGTAGTTGACTATGCCGATGAATTCGGGCAGGATACCCTCTCCCACCTTCGATTCGCCCTTGATCTGGAGCGAACGGATGCGCGTGGCCTTGATCAGCAGCTGGTCGGTGACCGATGTGGGGCGCATGATTCGCCATGATGCGCCATAGTCGTAGGTCTTCTTGGTGAACACGTCACGGCAAATCCTGGTGACGGCCTTGAGTTCTTCGTGAGTTGTCATTGTATGTTATTTCTGATAGATTGTCACTGGCTCGAAGCAGTTGAACGGGGCATTCACCAGCTCCTTCATTTGCTCGTCGGGCGTATATGCCACGCGCTGTATTTCGCCTTGGTTCGAATTGATGGTGCGGAATGTGCCGATGCCCTTCACCTCCACTTCCTCGCCGCGTGCCAGAATGGTCAGTATGCCTTTAGCCAACGAGGACACAAAATGGTTTGCCTCCTCGACGGGAGTTTTGGTCGTTTCGGCCAGCTGACCGTCGAGCCAGTCGCGTCCCGCGCCCTCTTCCTCGCCCTGCATACGGTAGGTGATGCGCGGCGGATAGAGCGTCTGCCGACCCGTAGCGGGGTCTTCTTCGAGGTATTCGGGATGCTTGTGCGAAGTGAAGGTGCCCAGCCCGGGCAAGGTCACAGGGATTTGTTCGACACCTGCCTTGGCCATCTGCCGCCCCACGGCATTCAGTAGCAGGGCGCATTGCTGGCGGTCGAGATGGCATGACTTTTGCAGATATGTTGAAAAATCCTTTTGTGTCATATATTTTATAATATTGGTGTGCAAAAATAATGATTTTTCTCCAATCTTGTGACATTTTTAGGTAATATTCGTGAATTTTTTTCGAAAAACAGCCGTATTCTCGAAAATTATTCCTATTTTTGCATCAAATTATGGGACTTTTTGTCCAATGGATTTATTTTTGAAGACAGAAATGACAAACAAATTCAATTCGCGCATAAAACGGATTCTTGCCCTTAGCCAGCAGGAGGCAGATCGGTTCCACAGCCCCGTCATCAAAACCGAACACCTCATGTTGGGTATCCTTCGCGATGGCAAGGGACGCGGCATCGAGGCGCTGCAGCTTCAGGGTGTCGATCTTGTCCATCTGCGCATGAATATCGAGCAGAGCCTCTACAACACCACGAGCGATAACTTCGACAGTGTGCCCACCGCCGACAGCGGCGCCACCGACACCCTCGACGAGAACGAGCAGCATTTGTCGCGCGAATGTGACCGCACGATGAAGCTCAGCCAGCTGGAGGCGCGCATGATGAAGGAGATGAATGTGGCTCCCGAGCATATCATCCTGGCCATGCTGAAGGACGATCAGAGCGTGGTCAGCCAGCTGCTCATGCAGTATAATGTGGATTACTCCTCCTACTACAAGCAGGTGGCCGAAATCGGTCACATCGACCCCAGCGAGCAGAACAATGCGCGCGCTCACGGACTGGCACGCGATGACAACCAGCGTGACAACCTGTCGAAAGCCTCGAACGACGAGCCCAACGACGATATCTACAGTGACGGCTACGAGGATGCCGATGACGAGGATGAGGACGATGACGGCCCGCTGGGTAGCCAGCCATCACGCACCCGCCAACGCAAGCAGGGGCAGCAGTCCGATTCGAGTACTCCTGCCCTCGACAAGTTCGGCTTCGACCTGACGCTGGCCGCCAAGGAGGGCAAGCTCGATCCAGTGGTAGGGCGTCATGACGAAATCGAACGACTCACCCAGATCCTGTCGCGCCGCAAGAAGAACAACCCCATACTCATCGGCGAACCCGGTGTGGGCAAAAGTGCCATCGTCGAAGGCCTTGCGCAGCGCATCGTTGAAAAGAAGGTGTCGTGGCTCCTCACCGACAAGCGCGTCATCAGTCTCGACATGGCGGGGCTCGTGGCTGGCACCAAGTACCGTGGGCAGTTCGAGGAGCGACTCAAGGCCGTCATCAAGGAGCTGGAGGACAACAAGGACATTATCCTCTTCATCGACGAGATTCACACCATGGTGGGCGCAGGCAATGCCCAGGGATCGATGGATGCAGCCAATATGCTCAAGCCCGCCCTCAGCCGTGGCGAAATCCAGTGCATCGGCTCCACCACCATCGACGAGTACCGCAAGACCATCGAGAAGGACGGAGCCCTGGAGCGCCGTTTCCAGAAGGTCATGGTCGAATCCACATCTGCCGACGACACCCTCACCATACTCCGTAATATCCGCGACCGGTATGAGGAGCACCACAACGTCCGTTTCACCGACGAGGCCCTCGAAGCCTGCGTGCGCCTCACCGACCGCTATGTCACCGACCGCAATTTCCCCGACAAGGCCATCGATGCCATGGACGAGGCAGGCTCGCGTATGCACCTCTATTCGGCCAACCAGCCCGCCATCTTTGCCGAACTCGAAGCCAAGATTGAGGAGACCAAGCGCCTGAAGGACGAGGCCATCATCAGCCAGACGTTCGAAGTGGCTGCATCGTGCCGCGACCGCGAGCGTACCCTCGACAAGCAGCTCAAGGAGGAACGCCGCAAGTGGGCTGAGGATCAGAAAAGCAACCGTGCTGAGGTTACTCCCGAAATCATCGCCGAATGTGTGGCGAAGATGACGGGCATCCCCGTACAGAAGGTTGCCGCCACCGAGGGGCAGAAGCTCCTCGCCCTCAAGGACATCATGAAGAGCAAGGTCATCGGTCAGGATGCAGCCATCGACAAGGTGGTGCGGGCTATTCAGCGCAACCGCATCGGACTCAAGGATCCCGCCAAGCCCATCGGCACCTTCCTCTTCCTCGGGCCTACGGGCGTAGGCAAGACCTATCTCGCGAAGATTCTCGCCGAAGAGATGTTCTCTGCCAAGGATAGCCTTATCCGCGTGGATATGAGCGAGTTCATGGAGAAGTACAGCGTGTCGCGCCTCATTGGTGCGCCTCCCGGCTACGTGGGTTACGACGAAGGCGGACAGCTCACCGAGCGTGTGCGTCGTCACCCCTACTCCGTAGTCCTCTTCGACGAAATCGAGAAGGCACACCCCGACGTGTTCAACCTCATGCTTCAGATTTTCGACGAAGGCCACCTTACCGATTCGCTCGGTCACAAGGTGTCGTTCAAGAACACCATCATCATCCTCACCTCCAACGTCGGCAGTCGCCAGGTAAAGGATTTCGGCACGGGCATCGGCTTCTCGTCGCGCACCGACAAGGAGGAGAACGAGGCAGCGCAATCCATCGTGTTGAAGGCGCTCCGCAAGACCTTTGCTCCCGAGTTCCTTAACCGCATTGACGACATCATCAGCTTCAACCAGCTTGATAAGAGCGACATACGCAGGATTGTCGATCTGGAGCTTGGCGCGGTCATCGGTCGTCTCACGGGGCTCGGCTACGACATAACCGTCACCGATGCCGCCAAGGAGTTCCTCGGCATGAAGGGCTACGACAAGCAGTATGGTGCCCGTCCGCTCAAGCGAGCCGTGCAGCAATATGTCGAGGATATGCTTTGCGAACAGATGCTCGAGCATCAGGGCGAAGCCGGCGTCCGCATCACCATTGACAAAGACCCCGACAAGGACTCCACCCTCGCCCGCTTCGAGTCCACGATTTGATATATTATTTTATCACGAATTAGCGAATTATCGAATTTTTAGTGATTCTATCCGTCTAATATTAATTCACTAATTCTCTAATTCGTGATAAGAAAAATAACCCCTCTTCATGAAATTCCGAAGAAAATTCCTGACCGCCCTCGTGGTCACCGTGACCTCCCTGGCACAAGCGCAACAAGCCACATCGCTGCAAATCAACGAGATCTGCCCATCGAACATCGATCAATGGGTAGATCTCTCATTCAATTACGGCGGGTGGGTCGAGCTCTACAACCCAACGTCTTCGGCCATCTCTATCACCGGCTGGTATCTGAGCGACAATAAGGACAAGTTGATAAAGGCTGAGGTCACGCAGTCCACCTTTGTTCCACCTAACGGCTTCAAGATACTGTGGTTCGACCACTTCAGCAAATGGTCGAACAAGACCATCGACATGAAGCTCGATTGCGATGGCGGCACGCTCTATCTCAGCGATGCGCAGGGCAACCTCATGCTCTCACTCGAATATCCCGAAGCAGTGTCGCGCTGCTCGTGGGCACGCACGGCAGATGGAGGCGAAACGTGGAGCTATTGTGCCAATCCGACGCCGGGCAGAACCAATGCGGGCAGCAAGTTCGCCTCCGAACGTCTCGATGATCCTGAGGTTGACATCCCTTCGCAGGTCTTCAGCTCGTCAAGCATCAGCTTGAAAGTCACTATCCCCGAAGGCTGCACCCTGCGCTACACCACCGATGGCAGCGCACCCACCGAGACCAACGGTTACACCTCGCTGTCAGGAAGTTTCTCCACTACTGTCAACCGCACATTCCGCTTCCGCCTTTTCCGCGACGGCTACCTGCCCAGCCGCGTCGTTTCGCGAACATTAATTAAAAATACACGCGATATAGATCTGCCCATCCTTTCCATCACGGGCACACAGGCCAATTTCTATGGCGATTCGCTCGGCATTTTTGTCAGGGGTGTCAATGGCCGTGCGGGCAACGGACAGAGTTCCAAGTGCAACTGGAACATGGACTGGGAGCGTCCTGCGGTGTTCGATTATTTCACGGCCGATGGCGAGCTGCTGATTGAGCAGGAGACGGGCATCGAACGGTGCGGCGGTTGGAGCCGCGCATGGACACCCTATTCCTTCAAGGTCAAGGCCAACAAGCGCTACGAAAGCGAGAAGAACCTGCTCTACCCCTTCTTTGCCGAAAAGCCCTACCTCAAGCACAAGACCCTGCAGGTTCGCAACGGCGGCAACGACAATGGCTGCCGCGTGAAGGATGTCATCCTTCAGCAGATAGCAGCCACTTCGGGGCTCGATATCGACTATCAGGCCTACCAGCCCGTCGCCCACTTTGTGAATGGCGTTTGGAAAGGGGCCATCAATGTGCGTGAGCCCAACAATAAGCATTTCGTCTATTCCAACTACGGGTACGACGAGGACGAGATTGACCAGTTTGAGATGTCGCCCGACTCGGCCTACTGCCAGAAGTGTGGCACCTACGATGCCATTGAGCAGCTGCTCACCCTTTCCCAGTCGGCCTCCGACCAGAATGCCTACAACGCCATGTGCGACCTCCTCGACATGGACGAGTTCTGCAACTATATGGCATTCCAATTCTATATTCGCAACGGCGACTGGCCGAACAACAACCTCAAGGCATGGCGTCCGCGACGCGAGGACGGCCGCTTCCGCTTCGTGCTCTTCGACCTCGATGGCTTCGACTGGTCAGGTTCGCCATTCACCGACTTCAACAACAAGCGAATCTGCACCTTCAACCGTCTTTACGGCGAATCGGTGCAGTACATCACCAAGGAGATCGAGGTGGTCACCATCTTCCTCAATCTGCTCAACAACGATACGTTCCGCAAGAAGTTCATCGACACGTTCTGCCTCGTCACCTACTCGGTGTTCGAACCTTCGCGCTGTGCCGAGATTTGCGAAAGAGTAGCCAATGGCGTGGCACACACGCAGGCGCTCTACAACAACGAATCGCCATGGGACACCTCCAATTCCATGAGGTCCGCGCTTTCGACTTCGCGCCAAAGCCAGCTGATGAGTTCACTCAGAAACTTCAGCCGAATGAAGCTCACTTCGCAAACCCGACGCACGGCAAAGCTGCATGCCAGCATCCCCGAGGCACGCCTCACGTTCAACGGCATACCCATCCCCACCAATACCTTCGACGGCCAGTATTATCCGCCCCTCACCGTCAAGGCCGAAGCCCCATCGGGCTACACCTTCACGGGATGGCGCGTTACGTCGAACAATAGCGTCGAGCTTTTCCCCACTTCGCAGACCTGGCGCTACTACGACAAGGGCTCGCTCGATGGCGTGAACTGGCGCGATGCCGACTACAACGACAGCCAATGGTCGTCGGGTCCTGCTCCGCTCGGCTATTATGTGGGCGGCAGTCGCTACTACGCCACCACCATCGGCTACGGCGGCAACGTGAACAGCAAATATCCGACCTACTATTTCCGCACGTCGTTCAACCTTGACGAAGCTCCTGTAGGCAATGAGACCTTCCAGCTGGCGTTCACCGTCGATGACGGAATGATTGTCTATGTCAATGGCGTTGAGGCAGCACGCTACAATATGCCTGCCGGCAACGTCAATTACAATACGTATGCCTCCACCTACGCTCCCAACAACCCCGACAGCGGCACCACCAAACTTGATGCCTCGCTTTTCCGCCAGGGTACAAACGTCATCGCCGTCGAGGTTCACAACAATTCTGGCATTTCTTCCGACATCTATTGGAGCGCATCGCTGACCAATCGGAAAATTGTGGGCGGCAATCTTGTGAGCAGCAATCCCGAATATACGCTCGTCGAAAGTTCCAGCGACCTCATCGCCTGCTTCGAACCCATCGCTTCGGACGAAACCCCTCTCCCACCTGTGGTCGTCAACGAGGTCAGTGCAGACAATGGCATCTACATCAACGACTTGTGGAAGAAATCCGATTGGATTGAGCTTTACAACACCACCGCTCACGACATCGACCTCGCGGGTATGTATATCTCCGACAAGGTGAGCAAGCCCGACAAGTGGCAGATTGGCTCCGACATCGCCGCCGACACTCCCGTTTCGACCATCATCCCTGCCCACGGCTACCGCATCATCTGGTGCGACAAGGAAGTAGGCATACGAGACCTCCATGCTCCCTTCAAGCTCGAAAACGAGGACAAGAGTCAGGTTATACTCACCGCTGCCGATGGCTCATGGGGCGACACGCTCACCTATTGCGCCCATCGTCCTGCCGAAACCGTGGGGCGCTATCCTGATGCTTCGCGCAACGTCTATCTGCTGACGCGCACCACCATCGAGCGCACCAATCAGCTTACCACCATCGCCGCCTCGGTTGAGCAGCCCACCGAGAGTGCCATCCAGCAGGTGCTCTCCGACGACATCTGGGACTCCCGTTACTCCATCTTCGACCTCAATGGCCGCCTCGTTCGCGAAGGCAATGGTCCGCTCACGCAGGATCTCCCCTCCGGCGTCTATATCGTCCGCAGCAAGAGCACGGCATATAAGGTGATGGTGCCGTGAGGATAATTCCGAAAAATAATTGACAGGCTCTACGGATTTATCAGATTTAACGGATTTTTGTTTGACTGAGCAGATAATCTGATTACTCTGTTTAATCCGTAGAGTTATAAAGGCACTTGTCGATATTTTTATCCCCTTTGCAGCAATATTTTACAAAATAATTTGGAAGCGATTCTTTTTTTGCATATATTTGCAGCGTCATTTCGAGAAATCGAGAACAACAGCGGATAATAACTTGAGTGGTCGCACATCTCAAAAACCTGAACGATGTCTCTGGTCACTCCATTGTCATCGATACGGCAAGAAGCGCATCATGCGGTGAGTCTAATTCTTGATAGATAAAGTAGAAAACATCTTGACGGTCGTCAGAATATGGTTTTCGACCGAAGAATAACCAGTTTTGGCCAAGAATGGTTATGCTCCAATCGTTGAAAGCACTCTGACGGCCGTCAGAGTGCTATTTCCTGCCGAAGAATGACCAATTTTGGCCAAGAATGGTTATACTCCAATCGTAGCAGGTACTCTGTCGGCCGTCAGGGTACTCTTTCCAACCTCGGCATACCCTTTCTTGGCCGAAATTGGTCATTCTCCATTCTCGGCATAACCTTTCTTGACCAAGATTGGTTATACTCCAACTGAAGAAAGCATTCTGTCGGCCGTCAGAGTACTCCATTCAACCTCGGCATACCCTTTCCTGGCCAAGATTGGTTATACTCCAAGCCAAGAAAGCATTCTGTCGGCCGTCAGAGTACTCCATCCAACCTCAGCATACCCTTTCTTGGCCGAAACTGGTCATTCTCCAACCTCAGCATACCCTTTTTTGGCCAAGATTGGTCATACCCCCGCCGAAAATCCAAAACATACTAATGTAGGGCGTACCCGCCTCGATTTACGTTACAGCTCCTTTCTCTGAGAAGTCGATGAATGAATTATCAAAATAATCATTAAAATTTAAGACAAAATAGTGAAATTAAATAATTTCTTATGGTGAAATGAAAAATAATCTGTATCTTTGCACAGTCTTAATATCTGCCTGTCATGACAGGCTGCAATTGGCAAAATAATTCATACAACATTCAAAACACTAACTAAGAAATGGAAAAGAAAGGGAACGTGCAGCCCGTAGAAGGCCGCAAGAACTTTGGCACCAGCCAGGCTTTGATGACTACTCCGCAACCATGTGTGATGATCGCCACATGGGACAAGGACCACAATCCCGACGTGATGATGGCGGCATGGGCAGGACAATATGACTACAAGCAGATTGTAGTGAGCCTGAGCAAACACAAGACCACCGAAAACCTCCAGCTCACTGGCGCATTCACCGTCAGCTTTGCCGACGAGCGCACCGTGGCAGAGTCGGACTATTTCGGCATTGCGAGCGGCAATGATGTGCCCGACAAGGTGGCAAGGGTAGGCTTCACCGTTTCTCCCAGCCCCAATGTGGATGCCCCCATCATCAACGAATATCCGCTGACGCTTGAGTGCAAGGTGGTGAGCTTTGCCGATGGCATTCTGGTGGGCGAAGTGGTGAACATGAGCGCCGATGAGAGCATCCTCGATGCCAAGGGACGTGTCGATTTGGGCAAGCTCAAACCGATAGTCTTCGATGCCGCTGGCGTATGCTATCGCACTATCGGCAACAGCATTGGTCAGGCTTGGGGCGCAGGGAAGAAGTTTATGGTAGAGAAGGAATAATTCACAAATACAAAGGGTGGAGATGACAATGATTCATCCCGCCCGATTTTTATCTGAGTCGCACCTTCTTGGCTAGATGGCCCTGGCGAACGATATAGACGCCAGCGGGAAGCGTGTCGAGGTCAGTGCCGATCAGTTGTCCGCTAAGTGAATAGACGCGGTAGAGACTGCGGAAGTCGATTTCGTCGGTGTCACCGTCGGAGATGGTTGAGATGCTTTCGGGCACGTAGGTGTAGCCCAGTTTGTTGTCCATCCATTCGATACGCTTGGCGATGAAGTTGCGCACATTCTCCACCTCGGCAGCATAACTGCCCCATATTCGTGGGTTTTGGTGCACAATCCTGTTCATGATGGGCCAACGCAGGAAGTTGAGTTGCTGAGACTGCTGGAGCTCCTCCTCCATCGAATCGACGAAGGCAACAAGGTGGTCTTCGTCGATTCCATTGTGTCGCGCCTCGTCCCAGATGTCCACCAGGTGCTGCTTAGTGCTTGGAGTGTTGATGATAATCTTGTTGACGAAGCTGCGCATATTGCCTGCACAGCTTCCGCCCGAACGATAGACGTAGTCGCTCATATAGATGGGATTCGTGATGCGTCCGTCGTTGTTGAACGCGAGGTCGAAATCCCAGACGGGACCAGTGTAGATGGTGTCGTTCATGCGATGTTTATACATGAAGACGCTCCAGTAGGTGTCGATATTGCCCGACAGTTCACCCACGAGGAAGTGCCGCAGGAATGTGTTGAGGTCGAGATACGTGTTCCAGTCGCTCTCCATCTTGTTGAAGTGCCCTTTGATGTAGTTCTTTTGAGCCGTGGTGATGCTGTCCTCATCGGGCGACTTGATGGAGACAGGATTCCTTTGGTTCGACCAGAAATAGGATGGCTCGCTGGTGGCATAGGCATCAATCTCGAAAAAATATCCGCCTGTAAGGGCATCGCCGCTATTGTCGCGTGGGGTCATTTCCTCGATGTTGACGCGCTGCTCGTGTACCTGCACTTGGTCGCACAGCTGGTAGCAACCCTTGTATTCGCCGTTGAGCAGCACATCGACGGCACGTCCGTAGGGTGTATAGGGCATACCCATCGCATGGCTCAGCTCGAAGGCGAGGAGGTTGCGCATCAGCGTCTTGTCGCCGTAGTTATTGATGAGTGTCCACTTCTTGGCATGGGCGGGAGCATCGAGCACGTGCTGCTTGCTTTCGAACTTGATGCGCCAGGGTTTTTTGGGAAAACCGCGCGAGGCATTGCCGCGTTCGCGGATGGTGCCGGGTTCGGAGAGCAGCGCGTAAGTGCTGTCGCCGATGATAGTGAACTGTGCCTCTATCTCGTGTACCTTGTCGTAGGGAATGATGCCATCGACGGTGTGAATGCTGACGGTGGGGAGGTTGGTGAGGCGAGTGATGTTTGAATGGTCGCCAATACCCTCATGACCGTAGAACTCCAGTTCGGCGACTTGCGCATAGCTGGCGGCTGGCCCCACATAGCGCACATAACGGAACCCTTGCGAACAGGTCACTTCGGCATAACTCATCTCCCCGGCTTTGCCCACCTCATCGGTACTGAGGATGATGGCGAGGGGCAGCGCATCGAGGAAGTCGGGGCTGTTGGCACCCTCGAACACACCGAGGAGCATACGGCTGGTGGTGTTGTCGCGTGGCATCCACCCTACCTTTGTGATGACATGGCGTTCGCCCAGGTCGAGGCCCGCCCAGCCATAATTGTAGGTGGAGCTGAAGTATGTGCGGGAATCGCCATCGAAGGCCTTGTCGGAGTCGTTGAGCACCGTTCCCCTCAATACCTCATCAGCCAGTGTCACCATGCTGACTGCTAAAAAACAAATCAACGAACTATAGAATCTTAACATGACGTATCAATTATCAGAACCTGATTTTTTATCCAGTTCTTTTTGAAGCGCAAATTTATGTAAAACAGCTTAAATCCACAAACTTTTTTTTCAAGTTTGTCGATGTTTGACAAAATTCGATAATGATAATTATTGAAAACTAAATTATTGCGCAGTGATGATGGCAATTATGACTGATCCTTCGGACGATGGCCAGTAGCTTATAAATCGCCGAGAGGGAACATCCGACTAGGATAATTACTAATTGACTTTGAAAGAAGACGAATAATCTATGGAATTAGAAAGCCTTGGTCAATTCGGTCAAAGCATTATTCATTGGTAAAAAATGCACTGTCAAGATTGCAATTATAAAAATAAAAGAAATACAATTAAGGAATTTTGTTTTTTCCGATACAATCATAAAAGGAATTTCGGGAAATATCATTATATTTGATACTTAAAAATAAAGCTATTCTGGTGCGCTGCAATATGAAAACCTAACAATATTTATTATTAATTTATGAAGTATTTTTCAAATTTCTTGGCATTGCTTTTGGCTATGAATGTCAATGCCATTATGGCGCAGGAAGTGAGCATCGAAGAGGCACAAGGGCGCGCTCTCGAATTCCTGTCGAATCAGACCGATGGCACCAAGCGTGCCAAGGGGGCAGACGTTGCCCCACAAGTTTCGTTGGCCTATACTTCCCGCAGCGAGGGCAAGACGTGTTTCTACGTCTTCAATGCAGGAGAGGACGAGGGCTTTGTCATCATCGGTGGTGACGAGGCTGCCCGCGAGATCCTGGGCTATTGTGACCACGGCACATTTGATTTTGACAAGGCTCCCGACAACTTCAAGTGGTGGCTGAGCCAATACACAGAGCAGATTGCTCGGGCAGAGAAGGCTGATGCGACGAGAGGCCGAAGGTCTAAGGCAACCACCAGTCGCGCTGGTATTTCCTCATTGATACCATCGAAGTGGAATCAGGGAGAACCTTTTAACAACATGGTCAATCAGGTGGCCAACAGTCAAGTTACGGATTATAATTTCGATTTCGTGACAGGTTGTGTTGCCACGGCCATGGCGCAGGTAATGTATAAATACAAGTTTCCAGCTACAGGAACCAGCAGTTACTCCTATAGTCCTAAGACCTACAGTTTCCTCACATTCTCGGCGAACTTTGGAGAAACGTCCTACGGATGGAATGCAATGACCGATAACTATAATTCAACTGATACAGGAGATGCAGCCGATGCCGTAGCCACGCTGATGTACCATGCGGGTGTGTCGGTCGATATGGACTATAACACTTCGGCAACCAGTGGCTCGGGAGCTTTCTCCGAAAATATCGGTTATGCACTTGCCACTTATTTCAGATATGACAAATCGGTGCGCAATGAATTCCGCACTTATTACACTGATGATGATTGGGAAAACCTTGTGTATAAAGAACTTCAAGCGGGACGCCCAGTGCTCTATAGCGGTCAGGCATCAAGTGGCAGCGGCCACCAGTTTATTTGCGATGGCTACGATGCGGAAAACTCATTATTCACCTTCAACTGGGGTTGGGGAGGCTACTGCGACGGCAGTTTCCCCCTGACAGGCACCGGAGCATTGCAGCCCTTAGGCAGTGGTATTGGCGGTGCAGGTTCAGGTTCGGCATATACCGAGGGGCAGATGATTGTGCTGTGCGTAATGCCCGATGCTGGAGGTTCAGCTTATGCGCACCTTGGACAAATTGAATGTCCTGCTACTGGTGGTGCAATGTATTTGAAAATTGGAGATACTATCTATGAAGATAATTACGATTATAACCGCTCAACAGGTTATCTGAATGGACATCTTTTCTCTTCACTTAAAAACCTCAGTTGTATTTCATCAGTCTTCGACTACGGTGTAAAGGCAGTAAACATTGCTAATGAGAGTAAAATATATTATTCGGTGAGCCGAACTAATGTGAGCCTTCAACGAAATAATAATTATATCGACAATGTAACAGATAGGAATCCTATTGCTATAGATTTGCAATTCTATCCTTCCAATTGGGATGAGGGAACTTATCAATTGAGGCCAGTATGCCGCCTGGCAGGACAAACCGACGAGGATTGGGTAGAGGTGGATAAGTTGCTCGAAGAAAACTACCCCACTATAACCATTTCAGGCGAACTACCAACCGAGTCGGTTTACCTTATGGAAGAGCCATATTTCAACAATGGCAACAATCCCTACGAGGATGACTTGAAATTGCATTTTAAGGTGAAGAATAATACCAGCAGTACGACAACTGTGTATGTGTTATATATAATAACAATAGGTGATAATATACGTGGTCGTGGTATTTCTTATAATAATGTTCCATCTTTCTATGAACTTGAGGGATATTTGGATTTATCCGAATTTAAGGAAGAACTCGAGAAAAATAAATCATATACTATTAATTTTTATTCAGATAATAAATTTTCAGTGCCATACAACTACCCGTCTATCTCCTTCATCTATCGAGACAAATTGACTGTTGATTACGGCGTGAGTCCCGCAGGCTATGGCACACTGATTCTGCCGTTCAATGCTACTTTACCCGACGGCATGAAGGTCTATAGCTGTTCGGAAGTAACTTCCAACGGAGTATTGACACTGCAAGAAGAATCAAGCATTTCGCGTAATAAGCCATACGTGGTGACTGCCAATTACAATCAGGACTACTCCTTCACCGGACCGGATGCCATTGATGGAACTGAAGTTTCATTTCAAGATGGTTTGCTGGTTGGGGCATTGACCAATGATGTGTCGCTTGATTCAAGATTCGACTATATTCTGCAAGTTCAGAATGATGAGGCAGCATTCTATCGCTACAATGGCACTCCTGCCAACCGAAAAGCTGCCCAGTACCGTGCTTTCCTCCGTCTTGATGAAGATGATGATGAAGATTCAAATGTCATCAGCTATGCTCTGCCTGTTATCAACGATGAGGAGGGTATTGATCTGGTTAAGACTGAATCTGTTCCCGCTGGGATCTACTCCATCGACGGCAACCGTCTTATCGACTTGCGGAAGGGGTTGAATGTGATTGTTCTCGATGATGGTTCAGTCCGTAAAGTTTTTGTCAAATAATCTAACACAATGATAAGTATTACATTATGAAAAAGATATATATTACCCCAGCTTTACAGTTCATCCGTTTAGGGTCTGTTGAGATCATTGCTACTTCAGGTCCTACGCTAAGTGTAAGTGATAAATCTGCAGATGAAGGTCAGCAATGGGGCAAGCGCCGCAATGGCATCTGGGATGATGAAGATTAATTTAATTATACTGAATAAAAAAGCCTTGGCCAAATCGGTCAAGGCTTTAGTTTCTTCATATATGATCGGGGCGAATCGTTCATGACTTGCCGGAACTTTTGGAAGAATGCTTTTTCAGAGAGAAAACCCGACTCGGTAGCTATGCTATCCATTGTCTTCATGGGAAATTCAGACATTAACGTAATGGAATACTCAATGCGCTTTCGATTGATGTAAACGGTAAAAGAATAGCCAAAATGCGTGTTGATAGCCCTCGAAATGTAGAAGCGATTGGTGGCAAGTTCTCTCGCAACATCACGGATGGTGAGTTCCGGGTTCCTAAACAACAACTCTTCATTCATGATAGTTTCGATGCGTAGTATGAGATCATCCATATTAGAAGAAAGTTATTAAAAAGGTGTTTGCAAGTTACAATTCTTAATCAAATCTGTATATTTTGTTTTAATTTGTCGCAAAAGTATGCCTATTTTATTTATTTAGCAATCTCAAACAGCAAAATCTAAAATTATTTAAACATTTTTAACAAATGGGGGGGGGGTAAAAATTGAATTTGTAAGGGTTAATAAACGGTCAATAATGATTAGCGTAAGAATTAATGAGAAAATCTTTCTATGTCTATATAGAGCTATGTGGATTCATGAATTAAATATGTTATTAGTGGAAATATTTCAATAAGAAATACTTTGAACTATTAAGAAAATATCGTTATAAAACAACTATTTTTTGCAAGTTGAATAGTAAAAAAACAATAATTTTTCATATTTTTCACTTTTAATTAGTTTTATTTTAAAAAAAGCAGTATCTTTGTGCCGCTTTAAATATATATTCAAGATGATAAATAAATTATTATTTTCATTTTTTCTATTCAGTATGATGCCTGTGATAGCTGTTTGTCAGTACAAACCGCTACCTAAATGGGCTACTACCAATCCAATTTCCACTGCCACGATTACGAGAGCTGTTGCCTCGGGCAGTACGCTTGAAGAAGCTCGTCATAATGCAGTAAACATTTTAGTTAGTCAAAAGACCTCCGGACGTTCGGAAGAAGGTTCCTACCAGTATTCATTGATTGAGAAAGGCCAAGCGCCAGTGGAGCAACATTCTTCGTTAGTAAAGATCGCCGAAAACAGCGCATTCTTCAAATCGGTCAAGACGCATGTGACAGATGATCAGAGCTACATTTATTGTGAAATTTCAGAACATGATTATCGCTTATTCTGCGATTCGGTCTATTCCGCTATAGTAGTTCTCGTGGATTCGATGGCTACACGAGCTGAAGAGTTAAAACGGACAGGTGAGTTGTTCAACGCTGCAGAAGTGTATTGTCATGCTCTCCAGAATCTGGTGCCCATTTTGCATAAACAGATAGTTTATCACGATTTCGACTTGGTAGAAGTCTTGCATCAAGGCTATCTGCATAGCATGGATAGTATCTATTGGACGTTTGAAAAGAAGTCGTGCCCGATGGTACCAGGCGAGGATGTTCCTGTCGAAATCTTTGCAAAAGCCACCTATAACGGACAACCCGTTCAGGGATTGCCTGTCTCATTCACTGTCAGTGATGGAGGAAAGGTGAATCATGTGAAAATGACGAACGCTGAGGGCATTGCCAAGCTTCATGTCACAGAAGCACCTAAAACGGACAAGGCTATTGTTACGGTTAGCTTGAACAAGCAATCGCTCCTCGACCTTCCGAAGCATATTTTTTCGGGAGAACTGCCTCTGCGCCTGATGGAACAATTACATACTGCACAGATGTCACTATTTTCGTTCGATCCTACCCCATTCTATTATCTTAACCTGTCGGATGACGACTTTAAGTTCATTGGTGACACATTATCAAGCATCATGGACGCTAATGGATACAAAAGGGTGACGGACAAAAAGAATTCCGACATTGAGATTGACGTTAGTTGCGATATTCTGGCTGATGGCACTCCCACACAAGGGAAATACCCAATGCAATATTATTCGAGCAGCATGGTTGTAACCGTTAAAGACCATCGTTCGCTTGCTTTGCTTGAGAAAGATGAAAAGAAAGACATGAGATTGTTTGTTCCTGACAATGTTGATTCTGCACTATTGCGTAAGAATGCAATGTTGTTGAACCTTCGTCGAATGAAGACAGGATTGAATAACAAGGTCAGTAAAATGAACTATGACAAGCGCAAGGTAATTTACAGTCTATAGTTTCTTAATTGGATGAAAATAGATAGTTGCATAAGACGTTTTCTATTGATACAGGGAATGATATTGCTATCGTTCCTATCCCAATTGACGGAAGATATTGCTTATGGACAAGTGACACGTTCACAAGTGAATCTTCAGTTCATGAGGGCAGAAATGTTCATGCGCAAAAATAATTTTGACGATGCGTTGGCGGCTATTGATGTCGTTATTGAGTTATCGCCCGGATACCCGGCACCTTATCTTCGGAAGGCACATATTTATGAAGACATGTATGATCGCTTACATAATCCAGAAGCTCTTGCCAGTGCAATCTATTTCTATCGAAAATATCTCACCTTGGAATATGACTCGGAGAAAATTGTTGAACCACGAAATAGATTAAGAGAACTTGAGGATTTGCTGAAAATCAACCATTTTGATGACTTGGAGGAACAGGATAGCCAGAGGGAACTTGCCATTCAGGATGCTGTGCCTGTGATAACAACTGATGAGGAAGCAAGAGCTGCTGCCAACACATTTCCTCTGCAAAAAAATATTGAAGAAACCCCATTAAAACCTTATCAAGGTTTCAGTTTCCTTAGACATTACGGGCTGGAATTGCCAAAACTCAACATGAATACGACGATTCCCGCTTCGGCCAATTCTGACCTCACGGGACGTTGGGTGAGTGATAACTGTATTGAAGATGGTCGCGAGATGTGGATCTTCCGTTTCAAGCGAACCGACAATGGAACGTATCTCATTTCGATTTCCGATCAATCGGGAATCGTCTGTGAGTCGCGTTACATTCAAGCGATACAGACCCAGAAGATGAACTACATGAAACGTGTACGTCTGTTAAATGATATGCGTTTTGTGATTGTCAACGAAGAAGCTGAGGGTAAGACAAATGGCAATTTGATTAGTTTTGTTTTTTCCATTGATGAAGAATATGACCAGAGCAAAAATCTTTTGAAATGGACACGCAATCTTGTTTCGAACATAGCTCATCTACTTCCGTTCAACGATTCACCTTCAGATCCGGATCAAGACAACGATCAGGCATCTAATCTGTTAAGCTCAGGGAAAAGCATTACCACCACTGTGGAATATACGTTTGATTGCAAACTCGTAAGTCCGAATGTCTTGGAGTGTAATCTCGGCAATGTCAGAAACAATATCAATTCCAATGGTTATATGCGTACGCGCAGAGGCCAGAATCAGAAGATTTATCTATATCGTGCACCTGACACTTATGCAAAATATGAAATGCCCGAGCAGGTCGATTATCGAAATGACTATGAGGCGCAGAATATTTTTATGAGGGTTAATGAAGATGCGCAAAGGTATATAGGCAGAAGTTATCCTCTCGCCATCCTTTATCAATTTGGTATTGGAGTGAAGCGAAATGAAAACAAGGCCATTCAGACGATGACACATCTGGCGACTGTTGTTTCCGACCCAAATGCAAAGGCTTGGTTGGCAAGTTATTATTTCTACGAAGCATACGAGTATGGGGAACATAGCACAGCAACGCGCAGGAAATATCTCAAATCGTCGGAATATTGGATGCAAAGCCTAAAAGACCAGAATGATGCACGATGGTACGGTCTCAAGGGCGATATGTATGTGAGAACTAATTCGATGGGATGGGATGAGGATGGCGACTTAAGTAGTAGTCTCACTCCGATGATGGTAGATAGTGCTGCCCATTATTATCGGCAGGGAGCAATCAGGGGCGACTTGCATAGCATCCAACAGTTAGGACATCTATTATTATGGTGTCAGCCCGACAAGAGGAATTTGGACGAAGCAACGATGTGGCTTAATCAGGCAGCTGATGCGGGAAATTCCTATGCTGAGTTGGATCTTGGTCATTATTATTGGCTGAAGAACGATTATCGTTCATATATCGAGCACACTACACGCGCGGCAGAGATGGGTTGCCCAAGAGCTTTTGAAGAATTGTCAAGAGCTTATTGTTGCGCAAATGGCAAACACCATGGTTTAGACTACAATTTTGAAAAGTCAATCGAATGCAAGAATCTTGCCGTTCAAGCAGAGTATGATGCCTGGATACCAGTTCTTCTTTCCTATGGTTATAAAATTAACGAAAAGTGAATACTGATATGCGAAGACTGCTTGCAGTTTTGATTGTCACTATACAAGCACTTATCGGTAACGTTTTCGCCGAAGAGTCGCTTGAGATACAGCGACTAAAGGAACTGCGTCAGACATTCAAGACTGACCTGCCTATTCGTGAAGAGCGCGATGCAGACGGACAACTTAGTCATATTGGTGTTGCCATCTTCAGCGACACGATGCAGCAAGCCTTGAATCCTTACCTTTGGCGTGGCGTAGAGCGCATCGTGCTGCGAATCGTACTCCATGGGTCTGAACAACGACGCTACAAATGGATTCAAGAGAATGGTGTTCGAGTCTTCTTAGAGGCATGTCCATACGGCACAGTACCGTTCAAGACATTTGCAAAGGCATATCCAATCTTGAAGAATGTGAAGGGTGTTCAAGTCTTCGAAGACAATAATCGCTACAGGATTTTTATTTCGGGAAGCCAGCCGGAAACAACCTTGCTGCTTTATATTCCAAAGGATCGGGAACTGATTTACGGTACTGACAAGAAAGAAGAGGATGAGCGGCAATCGAAAAGACTGCAGAACTTTACGGGGAAAGCATCAGTGAATCCATTGCCCTCTTATAACCAGTTGTTTGCGACACAGAATCAAAATGTATGGCATACGATAGGTGAAGTCTTCTATATAGATTCACTTTGTGCCGATGGCTACTATAAAATTTTGGAAGATAGTTCAATAGTTGCTTTGTGGACTCCTGAACATCCGAAGGAATCGGTCAAAAACCTTCTGCTTGGAAATATACTGCCCAAGGGGCTGACTATAGAAGTGACACATTGTCAATATGGCCGTCATTATGAAACGTGGACTTGCAGCTGGCCCACTTTGTTAGCGGGACTTAAAGATGAAGGAATGATGGATCATTTTGCAGCAGCCCAATATATGCCTGAGAAAGGAATGTTGACAGGTATTCTTATCCTACGCAATACCTCGTTTGAATTTATCCACATGTTGCTCTTGAGTATTCCTATCGACCAATTAGGTACCGAGAAGCCGACCACACTCTCAGCCCTGCTATACACCAATACACCGCAACATAATGTCTATTCCCTTTTTGAGGAATATCTCCCTAATGGGAAAGACAACTCTAAGAATAGAAACAAGATTATTAACGAAATACCTTATTTAAGAAAATGAAAAGAATTGTAACAGTCCTTCTGTTGCTTCTCCCCTTCTACGTGATGGGTTTGCAGGCACAAGTCAAGGTAAAGGTCTTGAGTGGTCAGATGTCGGCCGCTGCCAAGGCTAACATCGAACAGGAAACTGCCAGTTTGCTCACAGCTTTCAATGATGCAGTACTGGAAGATGGCAAGAAGTTGAAAGATAAGTTGAAAGAACATTTCCCTGATAAGGATCCCAACAACAAGATTTTGATTAAAAGTATCATGGATCTTTGGGAGCAAAGCCCTATCAACTGTAGTGTAGATCTGGTGGAAGGAAATGTTTTGACCCTTTATGGAAATCGAGGATATCAGTTTCGTGATATTCCCGTGAATGTTCTTAGTGCCGAAGGTGACAATCTGTTTCAGGATATGGTTTTCTCGTTTGACAATAATGGACATCTTACCGAGGTCAATATGCAGCTTGAAAAGCATAATTATAATAATGTCATAGTGAATGGCGTGAAAGAGGAAGACCTTGTTCGTCGACAGATGATACTTGATTTCGTTGAGGTGTTCCGAACAGCATACAATCGTAAAGACCTTGGTTATCTGAAGCAGGTTTATAGTGATGACGCGCTAATCATCACGGGTACAATCTTGAGAAAGAAAGACCGTAATAAGGATGCCAATCTAATGTTGCAGGGATTAGGCGGTCAGCAATACCAGCTGGTGGTCCAGAACAAGAAGGAATATATCGCCAAGTTGCAGAAGATATTCAGCAGGAACAATTATATCAACATCAAGTTTGAAGAGGTTTCGGTGATTCAACATCCCATTCATGAAAAGATTTATGGAGTAACCCTTAAGCAATACTGGAATACTTCGACCTATTCGGATGTCGGCTGGCTCTTCCTGATGATCAATTTTGAGGATTCCATGAATCCAAGTATTGAGGTTCGCACGTGGCAGCCTAATGAATATGAGGGAAGGGAAATAAAACGCGACGAGGTATTCAATCTTGATTATTTTACAATCAAATAAATATATATTAACTACTCAATAGCTATGAAAAGACTTTTATTTTCGTTTACGGCCCAGCATAAATTGGCCCTTATTGCAATGCTGATGACGAGCACTATGGCAATGTTCGGACAAGAAAAGCTGAAGCTTCTCAACGTACAGGAAACGACTTCTGGTTATGGTGTCTATCCTTGTGGCGATCGTCATGAAGCTTTGGTGCAATTTGTCACTCATGAACCTTTTGGACTGACTTTTGAATCTACGCATGATACTCAAAACCAAATGAACATTACCGTTGATTCGATTGCCGGCAAGAAGACTTATAGCATCGTGTTCATTACCCAAGAGCCGGGTCGAGACTATTCCAACCGTCGTTTGACAATCAGGGTGCCGGGTTTCCAGGACTATCGTATGCCATTGCCACTCAAGGACAAACAGTTGTTTGAATATACAGTCAGCGACCCCTATTCTGTGCTTCGTAGTCCATTCTTTACTTACCTGGAAAAGGCTCAGGAATCGTTCAATAATAGCGAGTATCAGAAAGCCAAGGATAACTATGAGTTGTGCCGCTTCTGCCCCGAATATCTGAATGATACTGCCAACATTTTGCATCATATCGAGTTGTGCGACTCAATGCTGCTTTGGTATAATCAAGCAGTTGAAGCTGACCATTTCTTTAGATATCATGAATCTGCAAATGCCTATAGCAAACTCCTTATCTATGACGGTAATGACAAATTACGTCAAGCGCTTTATAATGCACAGCACAACTTTGATCGCGACTGTGAAGCTATGATTAACATGGGACTGAAACAACTGGACGAAGGTAATCTCGACCGTGCGAGCCAAATGCTTAATCAGGTTATCGATAATGGTTGTACCAGGTTTACCAAACAAGCTAATGAAGGTTTGGAAATGGTTCGTAGAGCTCGTCTTCGCAAGGATAGCCATTCGCGTACATTTATTGTTGAATGGAGTCCTCAGAATGATATGTTTGGATTCACTTATGGCTCTTTTTACAACAATAAGACGAACGGCTGGTATGTAACACTCATGGCGAATGAATCTTTCTTCGAGCATTTTACCTCTCATGTCCAAGGGGAATACAAAGATGAGGAATTTATTTACGAAAATAGTTGGACAAAGAAAGGCGATGATGAATTTCCATCTCCTGAAAATTTAGAATATGAGGCTTGTATTACCACTGGTCCTACATGGCATATCTGGATGCCCATCTATATTCATGCAGGTTTTGGCGGTCATTATGGAGGTTTCCTTTCTTTTGATGAAGAAAAATACGATTCAGACTATCATTCTACTCCTGATAATAAATTTCTTGACGATTACACCAAGAAGAATATTTTCGGCGGCGCTGACTTGGAGGCTGGTATTGTTCTAAAGTATTTTAGATTTGCCTTGAAGTTTACCTACCGACGTACATTCTGGGCATATACGGGAGATTACAAAGATTTTTGTAAGGATAACGTAAATAATTTCCAGTTTGGTATAGGTTTCTGTTGGTAAATGATTCCACTTGAACATCTTTATCAATAATGAACGAGAGAATCTTGATTCTTACGAATCGTGATTCTCTCGTTATTTTTTAGCAAATATCAAGTCGCGTTATTGACTAATCAGTTTGTCGATAGCTTCTCAAGATTCTTTTTTGCCGTTGTGTTTCCCTGTGCTGCGGCTTTTTCATACCAATAAATTGCAGTATCTTTATCTGCGGTGACACCTTGACCATAAAGGTAACAGCTACCGAGATGAGCTTGAGCACTGGCATTTCCTTTGCCAGCAGCCTTTTTATACCATTCGACTGCAGCAATATGGTTTTTAGTAGTTCCATGTCCAAGCAGATAACAACTTCCTAAATTATCTTGAGCTGTAAGGTCTCCTTGTTTTGCGGCTTTCAGAAACCATTCAAAAGCTTGTTGATGGTTTTGATTGACACCAGTGCCCGAATAATAACAACTACCCAGATGTGTTTGCGCACTGGCCAAACCTTGCTGGGCTGCGCTTCGGAAATAGATGACAGCCTGTTTCTGGTTTTTCGTCACACCCTTGCCAAACAGATAACATGTGCCAATGCTGTCAAGATCGTGAGGTGCTCCCTTTATAGTAGGTAAAACTTCTTCGTTGGAAACGGTTTTGGTAGAAGACGTGTGTTCTGCATTTTTTGAAGATGCAGGAAGGGTTGAAGCCACAATGTTATTCTGATTGCTCTTTGTCTTTTCATTATCAACGGGTGGAACGACATCGCTTTCTTTCAAGACTGGCGAATCAGCTACAGAGGGTGCACTATCATTGAAGACCGAACTTTGTGGAATTGTTGGCTCTACAGTTGAGTTTTTGGGCCATAGTCCAAATGCAAGGGCTATGACAAGCCCAACAATCACAGCGACTATAGCAAGATAGGAGTACGGCAGAGTAGATGATGAATCTGCGGTTTTGGTAGGAAGTGAAGATTGTTGTGAAGTCTGTTTCTCCTCGACTTTAGGTTTCTGTCTAACTTCGATTTTTTGTTCTGGCTTCGCTCCTTTATCCGTTGATTCCTTCACATCGGTGATTGTATTCTTCAGCCATCTGGTGATATCGCGGAAAAATTTATCACGTTGGTCTTGGTTGCTGTAATCTATGCAATCAATTCCGTTGCAATTGAATGCCAACCAATCACAGTCGGAAACCATTGTGCCATCGATGCTAATTGGTATGACACGTTTTTTCTTGTCTAAAGCGAATTTCACTTCTCTTTCGATCCACGATTGTGTGTCATAATCTGGAAGACCTGTCTTAGTGTCGATTATTGGAGCAATCGAGTTGCGTGACATCATGAAGACAAGGATATCACAACCTTTGATAGCACGGATGATAATACGTTCGAATTGATCACCGCTTTCGATACCTTCCATATCAATCCAGCAGTTGATCCCCGTCTTTTTCCTAATTTCCTCGACGATAGGCAATACCTTCTTCTTATCTATTCGTTTGTAGCTAATAAAAATCTTTTCGCCCATATATATATGGTTTAAGGACTAATGATTCGTTTAATCTTTTGTTATTTTGAAGCCCAGTTTTACGATAAGACGCAAGGACTCAAGGGATGTATTCATATCGTAAGCTTTCTCTTCTTCGCTAAGATCGTCATAATCGACCAGGCAGGGTGTCTGACGTTTCTCGTCATTGCGTTTTTCTCCATAGGTCCAACCTTCATTTATGCGTGATTGAGCCCAAATGTCATGAACATTACGAGCTATGGTTTCTGACAAATCCAACAGTTCAGCAGGCAATTCAACGCCTGTAGTGTCAATCGGTTGCGGAATGTATTTTTTCTTATTCATCTATTTCTATCATTAGTGAGGTAATTACTACTGCGAAGTCATATAGTTTGATTTCGTTGGTCAAATCGCTCCAATCCACCATATAAGGATGTTTTTTGAGTAATGAACGTATTTGTTTTTTAACGTTGGCATCATATTGGAATCCTTGAATCTCATGACTTGCCTCCCAACGAATGTGTTCCAATACAGCGATGTTCTCAATCAAGGTATTAAGATAATCATCGTTACAGATATGGTTTGCCTTTATGTCATAGGTAATGGATTTCGGCAAGGCTTCACAAATCTCCTGTAACGAGTAGTGGTGTTGATCGTGAAGAGCAAGAGCACGCTTGATGATTGAGATTTTTGTTCTGCGATGATATTCATTACTGATATCCTGCGACTCCATACGAAGTAGTTCAAGGATTGACGCAAGTTTACCTGTTGAGTTGTCATCCTTTTCCTTTGCAAGAACATTCTCGCGACGTTTTTCCCACGAAATCATTTCCTCCGTAAGTTTCTCTGTCGCTTTTTGGTAGGATTGGTAGAACTGCTTTGCACGGCTTAAAATTTTCTGTTTTGTGATGTATTGGTAATCGAAGAGTTTGTCGGACAGTCCGAATGGTACTATTTGCACATTGCCATAACTATTCAAGTTGCTATAGGTTTCAGCCATCAAATTAAGTTTGTTTGCACTGTTGGCAGAATATGCGCAAATAAATATTCTAAGAGGCAATGGAGCATCTTTAGGACGACGACGGACTGCAAGATTGTAAAGATCGTCGGCCAGAGTCAGTTGCTCATCTTCGTTTCTTAAGGAAATTAGTATGAAATTCAGAGATGAGATTTGTTGTTCGATCCAGTTCCAAAAATTATGGCTTCCTACTTCGTAATGTAATAGATTGATTCGAACATTCCTGATTTGGTTCTTTAGAACTGGGAAATGCATATAAAGACCACCTTCCAAGTCATGCATATTGCGGTCAATCACATTACATTCGAAATCGCTACGTTTCTTCTGATGATTTACAAATGCACCATATTCATAAAGATAATTGACGGCTTCCTCGCCGATTTCATTCAGGCCAATCACCAACGAACGGAATGGAGAGCAACAACAGCCAGTATCATCGAAGTCCAATAAGTCAGTCAACTGACCTGTTTGATTATTCTTTAATTGGTCGATGGCCAGTTTGGCAAAATCAACAGTTTCGATTCGATAATCATTGAATTGCAACAATTGGCTTAAGCTATTGTTTCGGCAATTACAATAGATCATGTACTTCTGCTTGGATTTATTATCAAGCAAGCCAGTAAGTTTCTTTGCACCAGCAATATTTGCTTTTTCATCATCCGAAAGGAAAAAGAACTCTGTTTTGGAAGATTCGTTGATTAGTCTTTGCAGGTTTCTTAATCCAATGGAAGAAAATGAATCGAAATCCTCGAATATTCCATCTAATTTTGAAGATGAAATGTCAATTAAAGCAGGAAGGTCTTTTTTATCAATTGTATCGATAGTCTCAAAAGCTTCCTTCTTATGGGTAAACAAAGACATAAAGGAACCGAATCCAAAAGTCATTCGTGAATTGGAGATATTGTCTTCGTAAGTATCTACAAACACGACAAGTGGATTATTTCCAACGGTGTCAGAAATGGTCTTGGCGACTTGAACAGAAGCGTTATTGATGTTGAAGAACACGTAAAGTGAACTATTGTAACAATGCGCTAATCGAATCTTTATAGAGGCCTTGATGCGAGCTCCAAGCAAATTGATGATAAATTGGGCTGAAACGAGGAAACCTGAAAGTCGCGTCAACGAGAGAATACCCATGAATATTCCACTGCGACGAAAAGCCAAGGTAATATCTCCTGTGTTATCGGCAAGAATAAAGATTTTGCTGGCCGATAAGGCAGGACGGAGTAGCGAAGTGAGAATTGAACGCTGTGTGCCACTATAATATATACCAATGAAATAAAGTAGGAAAGCCAAACACCATGTACAGAGAGCCCATGATCCCAGATTCTGTTTCCTAAGGTATTTCTTTTCGGAAATTAATGTGCTTTTTCTATAATCGAAATAATTATGCAAAGCAAGGACAAATGACAATACTGTGAAAAGCAGTAAAGCCGTGGTAACGGTTAGGAAGTAATTGTCGATAGGATTGTCATTGACTTTTACTTGAGATAAGGAAGGTATAGGCTGGGAAAAATTGACAAAAGCTGTGATAATCGCTAACAAAACAATTGCAGTCCAGAACCAATGCTTCTTGAATAATAAGGATAGACGTGCAAAAATAAAAAGGAAAAGGATAAGCAACCCAAGGCTCAGGATTGTAATACACATGATTGGATAATAATCCTTGCCAAGAGGAACTGCAAGGAACATCAAGCAAAGGCAAACGGTAATCATACGAACCGTGCCAACGTGGCTGTTGATCCTGTTTCGTAAAGCAGGGACAAATAGAATTGTTAACCCCACGACAAGAAGGAGCAATAGGATTAGTTTAAGCGTAAACGATTCGAAAGAAAATAACGAGGGCAACCAATTTTCGCTGCATTGCCGATAGAATTTTAAGAATTGGTTGGCTCCTTGTGATGACTCTACATTTACGACATAGATATCACGAAGCATACGCAAAGATTCGGCTTGCTTTAACGAGTCTGGACTGTTGAGCAGTGAGTCGAACGAATAGGTATAATTGCAAAAGGGGATATCTCCCCAAACATCTGGTGTTTGCATGATGGGCTAAAAGGGGTTGTAAACCTTGCTTGAGCGTGCAAAATTATTAATTAAATCTGACTTGACAAAATTTTTATTCACAAATTTGCTTTTTTCGGTGGAAATACTTTGCAGAATGAACTTTTTTATATAACTTTGCGGCGTATTATATATGTAAATTTGCTTTCTTAAACCTACACAAATGAAAAAGACATTTTTTTTGACATTTGCCCTGGCTGTGGTTGCTACAGCTTGCAATAAGCAGCAAACGACTGAGCCGGCAATTCCTCGTGATGCAGAACTTGAAGCCAAGATCGAGAAGAAACTGGCAGCGATGTCACTCGATGAGAAGATTGGCCAGATGCTTGAGTTGAATCTCGACGTGCTGGGCGGCATGAAGTTCGAGAATGCGAAGATTGATCGCGACAAGCTTCGCAAGACTTTGCTTCAGTTCGGACAGGACGAAAAGGCTGTGGCCGAAATTCTGAAAAAGAGCGATGAAGAGATTATTCAGCAGATGGGCAATTATGGTCTCGACATTTTCACGAGCGACACCAAGCGTTCGTGGGAACTCAACGAGACTGTGCTCGACACTACCATCAGCAAATGGAAGGTGGGTTCGGTACTCAATGCCCCTGGTGTAGCTGGCACCATTGAACAATGGCAGCGCTGGATTCCACAGATTCAAGAGAAGTCGATGGAGTACCTCGGCATCCCCGACATCTATGGTCTTGACAACAATCACGGTGTGACCTATGTGCAGGGTGGTACGCTCTTCCCACAACCCATCAATCTCGGTGCATCGTTCAATATCGCCTTAGCAAAGGAGATGGCTGAAATCACCGCCTACGAAAGCCGCGCGGCAAACTGCCCCTGGGTATATAATCCTGTGCTCGATCTGGGTCGTGATCCGCGCTGGTCGCGTATCTGGGAAAGTTTCGGCGAAGATGCCATTGTCAATTCGCGTATGGTTGAGGCAGAGATTGCGGGCTATCAGGGCGATGACCCCAATCATCTCGACAAGTACCACGTAGCAACGAGCGTGAAGCATTACTTCGCATACGGTGCTCCCTTCACTGGCAAAGACCGTACGCCTGCCTACCTCTCCCCTGCCATGCTGCGCGAAAAGTATTTCGAACCCTTCAAGAATGCCATCAAGGCTGGTGCCTTGACCATCATGGTCAACTCCGCTTCGATCAATGGTGTGCCTGTTCATTCGAGCTACATGTACCTTACCCAGTGGCTGAAGGAGGACTTGCAGTGGGACGGCATGATTGTGACCGACTGGGCCGACATCAACAACCTCTATCAGCGTGAGAAGGTTGCCAAGGATAAGAAGGATGCCATCCGCATCGCCATCAATGCCGGCGTCGATATGAGTATGGACCCCTACAGTGTGGAGTTTTGCGTGCTGCTGAAGGAATTGGTGGAGGAAGGCAAGGTGCCCATGTCGCGCATCGACGATGCCGCTCGCCGCGTGCTTCGCGTGAAGTATCGCTTGGGTCTCTTCGACAATCCCAACACGGGAGGCGAGGGCTATGAGAAGTTCGGATGCGACGAATTTGCCCAAAAGGCACTCCATTCGGCTGAAGAAGGCGAAATCCTGCTCAAGAACGAGGACGGCATACTGCCGCTCAAGCAGGGCGTGAAGATTCTGCTTACGGGTCCGAATACCAATCAGATGCGCTGCCTCAATGGTGGCTGGAGCTACACCTGGCAGGGTTCGAACATCGAGGCTTTGGCTGAGAAGTACAACACCATCTACGAGGCTTTCTGCAACAAGTTCGGCGCAAAGAATGTCATTCTTGAGAAGGGTGTGGAATACAACGAGGCTGGCGCTTATTACGACGAGCTTCCTCCCCACATCGACAAGGCTGTGGCTGCTGCGCGAGGCGTTGATGTCATCGTGGCCTGTATTGGCGAGAACAGCTATTGCGAGACTCCCGGCAACCTCACTGACCTTTGGTTGAGCGAGAATCAGCGTAATCTGGTGAAGGCTTTGGCCAAGACGGGCAAGCCCATCATTCTTGTGCTGAACGAAGGCCGTCCGCGCCTGATAGCCGACATCGAACCATTGGCAAAGGGTGTCATCGACATTCTGCTGCCAGGCAACTATGGAGCCGATGCCCTTGCCAACCTGATGGCAGGCGATGCCAACTTCTCGGCCAAGCTTCCATATACCTATCCGCGTGAAATCAATTCGCTGGCCAACTATGACTACAAGGTAAGCGAAGAGGTTGGAACCATGGCGGGTGCCTACAACTATGATGCCAAAGTTTCGCTGCAATGGCCCTTCGGCTACGGTTTGAGCTACACCACTTTCGAATACAGCAACCTGAAGGTTGACATGACCGAATTTGATGAGAATGATGTACTGACCGTCACCGTCGATGTGAAGAACACCGGCGCAGTGGCAGGCAAAGAGCCCGTCCTCCTCTATTCGAGCGATGTGGTGGCAAGCATGGTTCCCGACAACAAGCGTCTCCGCAATTTCGACAAGGTGGATTTGAAACCTGGTGAGACTGCTACGGTGACTTTCAAACTTCCTGCCAAGAACCTTGCATTCGTCAACGACGAGGGCAAGTGGACGCTTGAAGAAGGCGAATTTATCCTCAAGGTGGGCAAGTTGACCCAAAGTGTCAACTGTAAGCGCACCAAGGTTTGGGATGAACCGAACATTTAATTCATGTAAACAAGAATCATGAAAAGGATTATTTATCTGATCTCATTCCTGCTGTGCCTTTATGCGAAGGTTCATGCGGAAGTGAATGTCCAGCAGGTAGGAGGATGGTTTGAGTCGGGCTATGTGACCTGGACGAGTGTGTCGGGGGCTACCGACTACAATGTCTATGTGAAATCTGCCGAGGGTGGCGAATGGAAGCAGCTCGATAAAGAGCTTGTGCGCCAATATCCCACCTGCTATCGTGCCGATGCCGTCGGCATGAAGGCCGGAAGGTATCAGTTCAAGGTCGTTCCTGTGAATGTGAGCGGCGAGGTGAGCAATGACGCAACGGAGACAGATGTCTTTACAGCCTCGGCACACGATCGTTCGGGCTTTGCCCACGTGGGTATGAGCGAAGGAATCGGAGCTTATCGTAACGATGGTACGCTTCGCGAGAGTGCAAAGGTTATTTATGTTTGGGCTGATAATGCCAAGACGGTGAGCACCGACGTAAAGACATCCTCGTCGAAATACACCACAGCAAAGGGCTTGCAGGACATTATTACCTGCTATCAAAAGGGATATGACACGACGCCTTTGGACATCCGCGTAATCGGTACCATCAAGGATGCCGATATGGACCGTTTTGACTCAAGCGGCGAGGGTCTACAGGTGAAGGGCAAGAACGAATATAACGATATGCCCATCACTATTGAAGGCATTGGCGAAGATGCCGCTTTTCACGGTTTCGGTATGCTGGTGCGTAACTGTCATGGTGTGGAAGTTCGTAACATCGGCATCATGTGCTGCATGGACGATGCCATCTCGCTCGACACCGGCAACTCGAATGTGTGGATACATAACTGCGACTTCTTCTACGGCAAGCCGGGCAGCGATGCCGACCAGACCAAGGGCGACGGAACGGTAGATATCAAGGGCGAATCGATGAACATCACCGTATCGTATAACCACTTCTTCGACACAGGCAAGTCAAGTCTCGGCGGTATGAAGAGTGAGACTACCGCCTGCTGGCACACCTATCATCACAACTGGTTCGACCACAGCGATTCGCGTCATCCACGTATTCGCACGATGTTCTTCCACGTATATAACAACTATTTCGACGGAGTGTCGAAGTATGGCGTGGGCATGACAATGGGCGGATCGGCTTTCGTGGAGAGCAACTATTTCCGTAACTGCAAGTACCCGATGCTAATTTCGAAGCAGGGTACGGATGCTGAAGGCAGCGGCACATTCTCGGGCGAGAATGGCGGTGTAATCAAGGCCTTCAACAATGAAATCCTTAATGCGCGGAAAGTTCAGTATTATGATGGCAGTCAAACCAATGGCCGCTGGGATGCCGTGCTCGTAGCCAATCGTTCGGACGAAGTGACTGCCCAGGCATACGTTGGAGGTACGACTTATAATGCAGAGGCAGATGCCGCCGCTCGAAGCACATATTTCGAGAATAAGATGGATGCCCCTGCCGATGTGCCAACTATCGTTCGAGGCGCATTGGGCGCAGGGCGCATGAATCATGGTGACTTCAAGTGGACGTTCCGCAATTCGAAGCAGGACGAAAACTCCGATGTGATCACTGACCTCAAGACGGCGCTGCTCAATTATCAGAGCACACTCGTAGGCTTTGCCGATGGCACGATAATCAGCAATGGAGGTGCTGCAGAAACGGTGAATGGCGGTGATGGCGTGGGTATGGATCAGGCCGAAAACGATGCATATATCCCTTCGTGGGCAGGTGGCGGCAGTACCGAACCAACGGCTGACAGCGAGGCATACATCGCTTCGGATCTGGGCGACGGAAAGTTTGACTACTTCTGGTTCAATGCTGCAAACGAAGAGACCGTGAATGCCTATCTGGCCTCAGGCGTTATCGTACTGGATGCTGACAGCAAGTTCCAAACCACGTCGAACGTGGCAGGCAGCGATGGAACAGTGTATTCCGACAAAGTGGGCTCCATTCAGCTTGCCAAGAGCACGGGCACGATGACCGTCTATTGTCCCGATGGCATCACGTCGGTTGATTATTATCTGGCACGTACGGGTTCATTTGGGGGCAATGTTTTAGGAAGTGACGATGGCGTGAACTTCACCAAGATAACCGAATATAGTGGAAGCAAGGGTGTCAAGGAGCTTGGCGTCACGCTCGACACTCCTTATAAGTATGTGCAGCTCACCAATACTGCTTCGGGCTCGCTCCATGTGCAGGGCATCATCGTGATGCGCGTGAAGGGCGAGGATGCGATACAAACCGTTCGTGTTGACTCCTCCCCTGCTGGCGTGGCTTATGACCTGATGGGACGAAAGGTTCGTCCAGAGCAGCGTGGCGTGCTGGTAAGCGGCAGACGCGTGGTGCTGGTGAAGTGAGAACGGCGGCTGGATAGGCTGCGAGCGAAAACAATAATGCCGACTCATTGGAGCCGGCATTAATTGTGATTGGGAAAGGTAGATGAAGATGGGGATAGGCATTACCAGTCCCAAGTTTCATACTGTACATTGTAGCCTGCGAGCATGAACCAGGTAGCTAATGTCTGCTCGTAATAGTTGAGTAGGAAGAGAGGAGTGTCTTCCTTTTGGGACATGAACATCGAGGCAGGATTGTTTTCGGGTGCAGGAGCGGGTGACGATGAATAAAATCTTCTGAGGCAAACCGTCAACGTTGAGGGTTGCCACCTTAAATTGTACTGCCACTTCTTGAGCGTTGACAGTAACCTGCGACAACAATTACACGGCCGACAGGATTCCAATTAGTTTTTTCATGTGATTCTCACGTAAGTTAATGATTATTGAATGGTATTTAATAAATCAGGTTCATAAATTCTATTTATTGATGTTACAAAGGTAATTAGTTTTTTTGATTTAACCTTGTATCTCACTTGTAAAATGTGGATAAACACTACGAATAATAAGGTTTTTAGAAAATACATTGTCATTTATCGTAATTATGATTGCTTTTTTGGGGTTGTTCAGATTTGCAAATGAACTTTACTCCATACGTCATGAATAGTGTGCCCAAAGGGAAGATCATTGAATCATGAGTTCGTCAGTAAATAATTGGTCTTCCGATGGAGGTATGTCATCTATTGTACGCTGGGTTACATCTCGCGACAATCGCATATCCCCTATGATACATTGTGGAACTTACAACAGAAGAATCATGTCCTCTATGATGCGATAGAGGACATACTATGATTATTCATAGATTACTTGTGATTCTGAGATGGTTTTATCCGATATCTTTTACTCTATAATCTTAATAATAGTTTCATTGTTTTACGGCATCCATTCGATTCATAGGTGGTATTGCTTACCATTAACTCACGTAAACTCCCATTAACTCCCATAAAATAGGCATCAAGAAGCAAAAAAACGGCAAGAAATTTGGAATTGTTAGGAAGAGTGTGTATCTTTGCAGTAAAATCATGCAATAATTGATATTTTTCTATATTACCTTAAACACTATGGGCAGAAAAAGAAAGCTGGAGCTCCCGGCAATCATCGTTTCGCTACTGGCACTTTGTACGGTGGCAAATGCACAATCGCACAACTTTGAGGTGACAAATGACAGCCTTAGGTTGAAGCCGAGCGGCTCGACTGTAGTCATCGACAAAAGCCGATTAAACCGAGGACTGATGACCAACTCGCTGCAAGCTCTTACAGGACAGGCAGCCGGACTGAACGTCCAGTCGAGCGGTGGCGACCGCATTGCTATGCTGAGCAGCGTGCGTCTTCGCGGAACCACATCATTGACAGGCGGCAACGAACCTTTGGTCATCATCGACGGCGTATATAGCGACCTATCAACACTCTCTGGCATCTACCCTGCAGACATCGAAAGTTTCACCATCCTAAAGAATGCAGCCGAAACGGCACCCTATGGCTCGCGGGGTGCTTCGGGTGTCATTCAGGTGACCACGAAGAAGGGACAAGGCTCTCAGTTCCACATCTCTTACGACTGTAACTTCGGCATTGAAGCTGCCTACCGCCAGATCGAGATGCTCGACGGCCCCACCTATATCGCAACCGCACGGCAGTTAAAGAAAATGTATGTTGATGGCGGACACGACACCGACTTCCAGAAGAGCCTGCAGCGCACAGGATTTGTCCAGAACCACCACATCGCCTTCAGTGGAGGCAGCAACAAGCAGCAGTACCGCGCCTCCTTGGCATACATGGGCGAAAACACGGTGATTCGCAACAACGGCTACCGCAGTTTTGCTGCAAAGGTTGATGTGACGCAGAAAGCTTTTGACGATCTGATGACCATCGACCTCGGTGTAGTGGGCAGCAGCCAGCGCAACAACGAGATCTTCGACGAACAGCGTCTTTTCTATTCGGCAGCCACTCAGAACCCGACCTTCTCGAACGGCAGGAACAGCAGTGGTGGCTGGGACAAGAACACCAATGCCTCACAGATTAACAATCCGCTCGCCCTGCTCGATGAGGAAGACAAGGACAAGATACTGAACTTCAACACCCACTTAAAGCTCTCCTATCGCATTACCTCCGAATTGAACCTCGAAGTTTTTGGATCGTATTCGTTCAACTCTTTCGAGAATGCCCAGTTCAAGCCAAACTCGGTGTGGGCTCACGGACAAGCCGACCGAGCTGAAACCAAGACCGAAGCCTGGCTCGCCAACGTGTCGGGTAACTGGAGCCACGAATGGGATATCCATCACCTCGACGTGAAACTCATGAGCGAATACCAGTCAACCACCCAGACAGGCTTTAACGTCACAGTGCGCGGCCTGAGCAACAACTCCGTTTCGTTCAACGACCTGGAGGCCGGCAGCATACGGCACTACGGATCCACGGGCAGTGACTACAGCAACAATGCTTTGCTCTCATTCCTCGCACAGGCCAATTACAAGCTGAAGGATCGCTATACCTTCACGATCAATGCCCGCGCCGACGGCAGCTCAATGTTTGCCGACGAACACAAGTGGGGCCTCTTCCCCTCGATTTCGGCCACATGGGACCTGCGAAAGGAGGCCTTCCTCGAGGATTTCGACTGGCTCAGCCTGTTGAAGCTACGCATGGGTTCGGGAGTTTCGGGCAATTTGGGCGGCATCACCGCCTACAACACGTTGGCCCTCCTTCAACCCACTGGTCTCGTGCCGTGGTACGGCAATGCCACGGTAACCTACACAATCCAGACGAACCCCAACCCAGACCTACATTGGGAGCGTCGTAGCACGTTCAACCTCGGTGCCGACATGGGCTTCTTCGACAACATGGTGGTGCTGACCGCCGAATACTACTATTCGAAGACACGCGACATGCTCTATCTCTACGACGTGCCCGTGCCACCTTACACCTTCGACAAGATGCTGGCCAATCTGGGTCGCATGAGCAATCAGGGCTTCGAGCTCGGCATCGGTTACTCGCCAATACACAGGCGCGACTATGACCTCAACATCAACGTGAACCTTTCCTATCAGAAAAACAAACTCATCTCGCTAAGCGGTAACTACAACGGCACCTATTTCACAGCCCCCGACATGGCACCTATCGCCTCGCTCAACGGCGCAGGCTTCCACGGCGGCAACAACAAAATCGTCTATCAGATTGTCGGCCAGCCACTGGGCGTGTTCTACCTGCCCCATTGCACTGGCATCGAGACGTTGGGCGATGGCACCAACTACTATGAAATCGAGGATCTCGACGGCAACGGTCTCATCAACATCGAGGACGGCGGCGACCGCTACATTGCTGGACAGGCAATGCCCAAGTGGACGCTTGGTTCGAACATCAGTTTTCGCTACCGCGACTTCGACATATCGCTTCAGATGAACGGTGCCTTTGGACACAAGATCTTCAATGGCACAAGCCTTTCGTACATGAATATGGGAAGCTTCCCCGACTACAATGTAATGAAGGATGCGCCAGCCAAGAACATCGACGACCAAACGGCCACCGACTACTGGCTCGAATCGGGCGACTACCTCAATTTCGACTACCTGACCGTGGGTTGGAACATCCCGATCGACCTCATTACCGACCAGATCAATTCGATGCGCCTGTCGTTCTCGATCAACAACCTTGCCACAATCACCGGCTACAGCGGTCTCACTCCAATGATCAACAGCTTCGCTGTGAATGGCACCATGGGCATCGACGACAAGTATAGCTATCCTCCCTTCCGTTCCTACAGTATCGCCTTCAGCATTCAGTTCTAATTTAGCTTGTAATCAGTATGAAAAGAAATATTCTATTGTTCGGAACCCTGCTGGCAGGTTTGACTTTCAACTCCTGCCTTGAAGAATATCCCAAGGGCAAGATCGAGGAAGACGATGCCTATACCTCGGCTGTCGAAATCGAACGCGACCTTGTGGGCGACCTTTATAATTATATAGGAGGCAGCACACCAAGCCACGGCCTGCAGGGGACGATTCGCGGCGTCTATGACTGGAACTCCATCACCACCGATGAGCAGATGATGCCCGTGCGCGGCGCTGACTGGGACGATGGTGGCTTCTGGAACCGACTCTACAACCATAAGTGGACAGCTTCGGACGGCGAGCTGAGCAGCACATGGAAGTACCTCTACGAGGTCATCGCTCGCTGCAACCGTTCACTCTACTTCATCGATCGCTATCGATTCCGCCTGGTGCTGACCAACGAGCAGTACGATGCCTACACCGCTGAGGTACGTGGCCTGCGTGCCATGTTCTATTTCTATGCGATGGACATGTTCGGCAACATCCCTCTGGTGACCGATTACAACGAATCGCTTGAGAACATCGTGCAGAGCAAGCGCAGCACCATCTATCGCTTCATCTTCAACGAGCTGCAGGAGGTTGCACCGCACTTGGTATATGAGCGTAGCAACTGGTTAGGAAACTATTACGGACGCTTCACACGCCCTGTTGCCTACTTCCTGCTGGCTAAGCTGGCAATCAATGCCGAGATCTATAGTGACGACAATTGGACGGACGAAAATCGACCCGACGGCAGGGACATCTTCTTCGATGTCGATGGAGAGCGCCTCAATGCCTGGCAGACAACCATTGCCTATTGCGAAGCCATCAACGAACTGTCGATGGATTATTACCTTGAAGAGAACTATGGGCTGAACTTCTCGATCCACAACGAGAGCTCCCATGAGAACATCTTCGTAATCCCGATGGACAACACGCACTACAACAACACCTTCCACTACATTTTCCGAAGCTTACACAGCGCCCACGGAGGTGCCCTTGGATGGGGTACAGAGAACGGCACCTGCGCCACCATCAGTACTATGCACGCCTATGGCATCTATGCAGACAACCCAGAGCAACGTGACTACTCGAAGGTGGACCCCCGTTACTACTACAATTTCTTCGCCGACACGGTGTATGTTAACGACAAGCTGGTCGATGACGGCTATGGCAACCCCCTCGTCTATCATCCTCTCGAAGTGGACGAGTACCTCACTGGTTCACCGTTCGAACGCAATGGCGGGGCACGCATGGCGAAGTACGAAACCGACTACACGGCCTACAACGACGGCACGCTGCAGAATAACGACATCGTCCTCTTCCGCTATGCTGACGTGATCCTAATGAAAGCCGAAGCGAAAGTGCGCAATGGCGAGAGCGGCCAGGACGAAATGAACATGATACGCGAACGTGCCTTTGTCGATAAACGCGAAGCCACCCTCGACAACCTGCTCACCGAGCGTCTGCTCGAACTGATGTGGGAAGGCTGGCGCCGCAACGACCTCATCCGATTTAGCAAGTTCACCACCCGTTACGATAACCGCTTCAACGCTATCGACGACCCCAAGGGCTTCACTACCGTCTTCCCCATCCCTGGCGACGTCTTGATTCTCAACCCCAATCTACATCAGAACCCAGGGTATTAGAGTATTTCTGAAGTATTTTGAGGGGTAAGAGTGCTGACAAGGAATGATAACGAACAATGATGATAATGACAATGCCGACTCAATGAGAGCCGGCATTGCTGAGTATGGATGTAGGATTTGATTTATTGCTGTTTGAAATTCATTCTATTCGTATTGTCTTCGAAGTTGATATGATGTTGCCATCGTCCGAAACGCCTTCGATGCGGATGGTGCAGGTGGTGCCTTGTGCATCGTTTGTCCAAAAGCGGAAGGAGCATTGGCCATCGGCATTGACTATGAGGTTTGGATTCCAGTAGAGCGTGGTGCGCTGGTCGGTGCCATTGGGTGTGGTGGGGCCTTGATAGATACCGTTGTTGAACGTGCGCGGATGCTGGTATCCGAGAGGTGTGAATTCCTTCACGCGCGATTCCTGGCCGACGTTGGGAATCTCCTTCAAGGTGAAGATGCGGAGGCAATAGTTGTGGGTGCGTAATGCTTTGTCTTGTCCGCCAGCGGCACCTCCCTTGGGGCCGATTGTTCTCGAGACAGTGGCTACTGCAGTCGTGTTTACGATGTCCATGTAATCCACGTAATAAGGTGGGCAAATCTGGTTGAGGTAATCAGGTATCTTCATACCAAAAGGCGGTTGGATCAGGACATTGTCAATCATCACAAGCAAGGGCTCGTTGCGGAAGTGTGGATGATTGTCGCGTACGGTGACACCGGGGATGGCATTGAGCAGGGTCTCGAATGTGTAGTCCTTGTATTCAACCACCTTGCTGTGGTCGAGGCGTGTATAGGCATTTCGTCCAGCAAGGTCTTCTTGTTCGCGTGTGCGTCCCACCACGTCGATTTCGTTGAGCAGAATCTCCCACTGGCCGTTGTTGTACTTCATTCGGTTGATGAGATTGTCGTAGAACGCTTGGCTTTCGACGTCGGATGAGGTGGCTTCGAGGTGGTGAACATCCTTGGCGAAAAGTTCTGGAAGCAGCTCAATCTCCCCCACATCCTTGCCAGCCTCGTCGTGTGAACGCAGGAAGAACCTGGTGCCATCGGGCAGGTCAAAGCCGTCGAATGTGAATAGACCCTCTTCGTTGGTGACCTGCTCATCCACATAGCCTTGTGTCGGGGCGATCAGGCTTACCTCGACGCCCGACAAAAGTCGCCCGCGAATGGAGCTCCTGACACGTCCGGTGATGATTTCAAATTCCTCGGGAAGGTAAACGGGATAGCGTAATTTGCCTTTCTCCATGTCTTTGATGCTGTGGAGGAACGGTTGTCCGAAGAGTTCGTATTGGATGGCATTGGTCGGGTCGATGGGTGCAGCTGTATCGTCGGTTACCGAAGCGGCGAGGACGGTGTTGGCGGGTGCCCGGAAACTCACTTCCACAAGGGTCCGCTGGCTGTAGTTTTCCTTGTCGATCCTGATTTCGGGATGATGGACGCGTGGGTTGTGGTCGGCTTTGAGCAACGATGTGCGGTCGATGGGATGATAGGCATCCTCCTGAGTGGTTTGTGTCAGCAGCCGTGGGTAAATGCCGCTACTGAGGTCGCGCGCATTGACCACCTGCACGTTGCGCTTGAAGAAGTATTGTTCGCCTGCATTGATCATCCAACGCGTGTAGCCGACGAGGGTGTAGATGCCTGATGGCAAAGTCGGGTCGAGGGGAATGTAGCCGCGCATGTTGTAGTCGTCACGTTCGGGCTGCTGGTGGAGCTTGGCGCGAAAGACGAGGCTGTCGGTTTGGCTCAAAAGCTCGACGTAGATGAAACGGCTGAAGAGTGCGGGCTTCATGGTAAGGCCATCGACGATGAAGGGACGCAGCCAGATGGTGTCGCCGCCGACATAGATGTTGCGGTCGGTCATAATGTGCAACTTTTCCTGCGGCATAATTCTGTTTTGCAAAGAAAAACGCTCTTGCACTTCGTCCTGTGCAGAAAGAGAGGAACTCAATAAGAATAAAGAGAAGACCAGTAAATGCGCTGTTTTCATAGTTTTTTGAAGATTTGTTACATGTTTTAGACCTTCCAGATGTCGAAAGTTTAAAGAAAATCCCGCAAAATAGTCTTCGATGAATAGAAAAAGGCCTTATGATTTGTAAATATTTTGCATAGTTAGGCTACAGTAAAGCCCGGCAACTACGTTTAGGTGATGTTAACGTTAGAAGCTGGGCAAATATGTGAAATGCGTGTAAGCTTTGTGAGTCGTGAATCAGTATTCGTGGATGGTTGACTTGACATCGTCTCCCCCGTAGGATTTGCGGCTCCACAAAAATCCTCCCAAGTTGTAGGAGATTGAGAGATTGATGGCAGGTGTCCAACCGAAATGACTGTATTGCGTGAGACTGATATAAGGTCTGATGCGTATGGCATGATAGGTGGCATTCGCCAGATTTGTCCAATTGGGATGAATCGTGATTCGATGATGGAGGAAAACGTCGAACATCAATCCAGCACAAGCCGAAAATCCATTCTTCTCAGGATCCTTTTCGTCGTAATCTTTCCCCAAAGGATGGATGATTCCATTCGCGCCTATGCCGATGAAGGGGAAGGTCTGGAATTTCTTATTGCGGGAGGTACAGAAACCGTAGATGCCATAAATCTGATAATGGTTGAGAGATTCATCCTCATAAATCCATCCGTAGTGGGTATCGAAATCTGTCTTTGCCTTGCCACTGAACCCAAGCGTCATGTCGAGACCCAAAAGATGACGTTTCCAACCGAATTCAGCCCCCATGTTGAGACCGAAGGTTTGGTTATAGTAGTCGGAACTTGGGAAATGACTATTTGCACCTATATATAATGCGCTGAAGAAATTGACGGGAACATCTTCGATTACGGCAGCTGGGTTGAATTGGGTGCGCTCCAGGTCGAGCGCCACGCCAGCGGCAAAGAAGGGTAACTGACTGGCATCGGTACCTCGACGAGTGGCTTCGTCAAGTTCCTTCACACGTTTATCAAATTGGTTGCGATAGAAAGAGCGGATCTGTTCGTTGGAGTATTCGCCGCTGGCACGATTGAAGTCGATGGTGGCGCGGCGGGTGTAGAGTTCAAGCATGTCGAACATAATCTGGTTGTATTCCAACATGGCATCGTTCTTGAACTTTGGATTTGTCCACGATTCAGTCTGGTCGAAGTAGGGCGTAAACTTTGAATAGACATAGGTGGTGTTACCAATCTTTTCGGTGGCAAGTGCCCATTTGACATTATAGGAGAACCGATTGATGGTCGTGTCGCTTTTGCTTTCCCCCAGAAATTCGTCCCATGTAAGTTTGCCAGCGTCCCAGCGGCGGGATGCCTGTTCGATGGTTTGGGCTGATAGAGTAGCCGCAATAAATGATGCAACTGCAAGAATGACTAATTTCATATCTGTAATAGCAGTTTATTTATGTAATCGATATGTCGAAATGAATGGCGCAAAGATACAACCAAATTCTGAATATACAAAGAAAACGGGGGAAAATTGAAATCCCCCGTTCGATTTTTAACACTTCACTTGTTTTCTGTACCTTGTTTAGGACAGCTTGAAGTTGATTGGCAACATGAACTGCACGCGTACCTCCTTGCCATCCTGCTTGCCGGGCTTCCACTTGGGCATGGAACTGACCACGCGGATTGCCTCTTGTGTAAGGGCTGGATGGGGCGACTCAACCGCCTCAATGTTCGTCACCGAACCATCTTTCTCGACAATGAATGACAACAGCACTCGACCCTCCACCTTGTCCTTCTCCATCTGCTTGGGATAATTGAGGTTTTCGGCCACGAACTTCATCATCGCCTCCATACCGCCAGGATATTCGGGCATATCTTCGACCTCAGCGAGCGATTTGGTAGTGATTCGGATGACTCCCTTGGCATCGGTGATACCCATTTTTGCCAATGAATCCTTGTCTTTGAGCACTTCGATGTGGTCGATGTTCTCGGGATTGATGTCGTCGATGCTCGACACTCTTTTGCCATCCACAATGAAAACAACGTCCTTGTCTATCTCCCCGTTAACCGATATTTCAACCTTGGACGATTTTTTTTGTTCCAAAATTTGGTGGTTTGCGAAAAACTCGTTAACTTTGCACTCGGAAATCTCTTTGGAGAGCGCCGAGGCCTGAGGTGTTGATAACACGGCTACGCTGATGGCAGCCACTGGCACAGCAAGCAGATACTTTGCTCGTGCCCACGGATTTGATTTTTTCTTTAGCATCATAGTGATACGTTTTTTAATTGAACTTTGGTGCAAGCTGTTGGTAATTGATTGCAGTCGGCTACCAGCAGCTTTTTTTATGAGTAGTAATTGATAGGATTTTGCATCGATACCTTGTTCAAGCACAGCTTCGTCGGCTTCGTATTCATGAACGGTTTGCAGCTCGCGGCGCATAAGCCAGATAGCGGGATTGAACCATTGCACGATGAGGGCTATCTCGGTAAGGATAAGGTCGATTGTGTGATGGTTATGGATATGACCCAGTTCGTGGCTGATGATGGCAACGCCGCTCTCCTCGATGTCCTTGCGACTTGCCACGATGTAATGCGTCCAGCTGAAGGGCGCAATTTGCTCATCGTGCAGGCAGAGGATGATGCCATCATTGAGTGTTTGCCTCTTACCTTTTCGCAGTTGTCTGGCAAGACTTATGTATGAAATAAGGCTACGAAGCGTGAATGCGACCACACCCAGGAGATAGACGAGCATAATGATTCCAAGCAGGATGTGCGAGGTGGGAATCTGAGTGGTTTTGGTATCTTCGGCCAGTGTTGCCATCATGATCATCCCTTCGAGCGCAACGAGACCTTCGCCTGTGCCTGCTCCTTTGAATAGCGATTCGAACAAAGGAAGTGTAAAGCTGAGCAACAGCAAGCTCACCAACGCCACACGATTGAAGCGATGGAACGTTTCGCGGCTCATCAGCAGCTTGTAAAACAGATAATAGACGATCAGGAATATCGCCGTCTTGAGGATGTATGCGAAGAAGGTGCCCATAGGATGAGGTTATGAAGGGTTTGAAAGTTTAAGATAGGTTGAGAAGTGCGGTTGTTTTCTGTATCTCGATATTTTGTTATTCCGTTATTCCGTTATAACGAAATCCCGAAATCCTGTCATATCGTAATTAAGGATTAATTGCCTCCTTTCTCAACTTTTTCAATCAATTCCTTCAGCTCCTCGACCGAAACCTTCTCCTCTTTTACCAACGCGGAGATGGCGTTGACATAGGAGCCACGGAAGTAACGGCTGATGACCGAAGTGAGCGTGCGCTTGTGGTATTGCTCGTCGCTGACCACTGCGTAATACTGGTAGGACGTGCCGATGCTCTTGTGGCTAACATACCCTTTCTCTTCAAGCGTGCGCACCACGGTGGATAATGTATTGATATGTGGTTTCGGATCGTCGTAATACGCTATCATCTCTTTGACGAACTGAGGTCCGTATTTCCAGAAGATGGTCATCGCCTCTTCCTCTTTTCCTGTTAGTTCTTGTTTCATATTATTGAAATTTTGTTTCGTTGAAGACTTTTCAGCCTCCTTCTTGAGACTTTTTGTTCTGTTTGACGATGCAAATGAACTAAAAAAAATAGTTCAAAACGAATATTTTTAGTTAATAATTCATTTTCCCAACTAAATTTATTAGTTTGAAAAGGTTTTTGAAAGGTTTGGATGACAAAACAAAATTGTTCAAACTAAAAAATCCCGTTCGAAAAAGGAATCGAACGGGAAATATGAATGAGTCAGTAATTTCTGTATTGCTTATTTCTTGGCAAGCGCCTTATCGATGGCTTCCTTGATGCCAGTGCCACGGATGTCGCGTGCGAGGATGGTGCCATCAGGAGCGATGAGCATGATGTGAGGGATGCCATTGATGCCGTAGCCTTCGGTTGGAGAGTCAGCACCACGGCCGCCTGCATAAAGCACTGGCCAGGAGATGGGAAGTTCGCCCATGGCCTTCTTGGTATCGTCGATACTATTTTCCCATACAGCAATGCCCACGAAGTTTACTTTGTTCTTGTACTCCTTGGCATACTTCGAGAGGAATTTGTTGATCTCTGCACGGCAAGGACTGCACCACGATGCCCAAAAGTCAACAATGACTGGTTTGCCCTTGGCGACAACGTCTGAGAGTTTGAACTCTTTGCCAGTATTGGCATCTACACCCACGATGTCGATGTAGGGCTTGCCAGCAGCTGTAGCCTCCATCACCTTCTTGGATTCGACAAAATCCTGCAAAACAGGATCTGCGGCATAGGTAGGATAGAGCTTCATAACGCTGTCGATTTCAGCCAATGGCTTCGTCATAGCCAGAATTTTGAAGATTTCCAGACCTAAGAGATCACCGGCATGCTCCACACCAGCTTCGTTGAGGATAGCATTAAACGCATCATTAAGGCTATCATTATTGGCATTTTCGACTTGCGAAGCTTTCTCAATAGCCATCAGCTTGTCGTTGAGTTCCTTGTCGGCATCGTTAAGTGGAGTGCCTGAAGCAACGCCTTCAGCGAAGTTGAAGGTGATGACACCTGGTTCGAGGAAAATTAGGCTGTTGAGCTGGCGGCTGATGAAGACGCGGACAGCCTTTGGGGGTTCGACATCACCATTGAACGTGAAAGCACCATTCTGAACAGTTGTAGATGCCAGGGTGTCTTCTTGGGTAAGGAGATAGACGGTCTCGCCATCAGCACCTGTCACAGTACCGTTGATGGTGTAGGCATTTGGATTCGGCTTCTCGCCTGAGCAAGCAACGAGAGCCAGCGCAGCAATTGCTGCAAAAAGGATTTGTTTCATTTTGTTTTTGAGATAAATATTCTTTTTAATTAAAAGTGTTTATTTTCGCGACAAAGATATTGCAAATTTCTTTCATTCCCAAATATTTTGCACTAAAAGTATAAATATTCGACGATAAATGGCAAATAATTCATATTAAATCCTTATATTTGCAAAAAATAAATCAGTATGACACGAGAAGAAACCGTATTGAACTATCTGCGGGAGCACAATATCCCCTTTACAAACTATAACCATCCCGAAGGTAAGACCATCGAGGAAGCGCGTCGATGGTGGAAGGACGATGGCTCGGTACATTGCAAGAACCTCTTTTTCCGCAATCATAAAGGCAACAAGCATTATCTTGTATGTTTCGACTGCGACCACGATTTGGCCATTCATGACTTGGAGGCAAGACTGAAGGCTTCGCTTGTTTCCAAGGGACTGCCATCGTGCGGCAAGCTTTCGTTTGCATCCCCAGAACGCATGATGCGTTATCTCGGTTTGGAACCAGGGAGTGTCTCCCCCTTTGGATTGATTAACGATTTAGAGCATCATGTCCACCTCTTCTTGGATGAAAACTTGAGGAATGCAGCATCGCTGTCGTTCCATCCCAACGATTGCCGAGGCACGGTGGTAATCAGCCATGATGACTTTGAGCAATATTTGAAAGAGGTTGGAAATACGTTTGAGTACATTAAGTTGTATTGATTTATTGACGAAGTAAAAACTATATTTGGTTACATCCTAAAATAATTAATCTATGAAAACCTTTGTAACGCTTACGCTGGTGCTTTCGTTCGCTTGCCTATCGGCTCAAAACTGGATACAGTATGTCGATCCTACGATTGGCACGGGAGACCATGGACATGTATTCATTGGAGCAAATGTGCCTCAAGGTATGGTGAATGCCGGACCGACACAGACCAAAGTTGGCTGGGATTGGTGCTCAGGCTATCATGAGAGCGGTGATTCGATTGTGGGCTTTGCACAACTTCATCTCAGCGGTACAGGTTGTAGCGATCTGGGCGATGTTGCCTTGATGCCCGTTTCGGGAGATGTTGAATTGTCACGACTCGGTATCGCTTCGCCTTTCCGTCATGTAACAGAAACCGCCCGACCGGGTTATTACAGTGTACTTTTGGATCGATTCGACATCAATTGTGAAATGACAGCCACGACGCGCGTGGCGCTTTATCGTTTCACCTGGCATAAAAACCATTCCGATCGGCGAGTTGTTGTCGATCTTGAGAATGGAATCGGCGACCGAATGCGGCAGGCGCGTATCGAACAAGTGGACGATCACACAATCGTGGGCTATCGTATCAGTTATGGTTGGACATCCCATCAGGAGGTTTATTTTGAACTTACAACCAATGAGCCAATCAAGGAACTGATGTGGGATGGCAAGTATGGAGTAATGACTTTCGACGAAAAGGAAGCAACTCCTTCGTCCCCACTTCTTGTAAAGGTCGCCCTCTCCCCTACCAGCTTCAGAAATGCCTATAACAACAGAATTGCCGAACTGAATCACTGGGACTTTGATAGTGTACGAAAATCTGCTGAAGAGGCATGGAACAAGGAATTGGGTCGCATTGAAGTTTCGATGCCGTCGTTAAAGGAAATGCGCATCTTCTACACAGGTATGTATCATTACTTGGTAGCGCCGCAGATTTGGAACGACATCAACGGCGACTATATGGGCAGCGATTATCATGTTTATCGTGAGGGTAATTTCCAAAACTATACCACATGGTCACTTTGGGACACCTATCGCTCGGCACATCCTTTGGCTACACTTATTATGCGTGACAAATTGCCGGATTATGCTCAGACCATGCTCCATATCTATCAGGAGCAGGGCGAACTGCCCGTATGGCACCTGATGAACAACGAAACCTATTGCATGGTTGGTTGTCCTGGAGTTCCTGTGTTAGCAGATATGATATTGAAGGATGTTGCGGGGATAGACACGACGTTGGCAGCAAAAGCAATCAAAGAGAGCCTTTTGAAGCAAAACCGTTCGCTTCATTGGATGGAGGAATTAGGCTATGTACCCTACAATCACAATGACTGGGAGCCTGTTGGCAAGAGCATGGAATATTTTCTGGCGGATTGGGCAGGTGCAAAGGCTTTGGGCCGATTAGGCATGAAGGAGGACAGCGCCCACTTTTATCAGCGCAGTATGGGTTATAAGAAGATGTTTGACAAAGAGTTGCAGTACTTCCGTGCTTTGGATGACAAAGGTGAGTTCCGATCGAGAGAAGGTTTCAATCCTTGTCATCAGACATCCGACTATACTGAAGGTAATCCCTGGCAATATGCGTGGCTCGTTCCGCATGACGTAGCCGGACTGGTGGAATGTTTCGGTGGCAAGGATAATTTCGTCGTTCGCCTTGATTCCTTGTTCCTTGCTTCGAGCGAACTGAACGAGGATGCCAATCCCGACATCTCGGGTCTTATCGGACAATATGCTCATGGCAACGAACCTTCGCACCACATTATTTATTTGTATAATTATGTCGGACAACCCTGGAAAGCCGCTCGACGTTTGCGACAAGTGATGAATGAACTCTATTCCGACCAGCCTGCAGGACTCTGCGGCAACGAAGATGTTGGGCAAATGTCGGCATGGTACATTCTCTCCTCATTAGGGCTTTATCAGGTGGAGCCTTGCGGCGGCAAATGGCAGATAGGCAGTGCGATAGTGAAGGATGCAACACTACATATCGATGAAGGAAAGACGTTCCAAATCATCACCCACAACAATTCCGCCAAGAATATCTATGTGCAGAAAGTGCTGCTCAATGGTAAGCCTCTGAATCAAACCTGGATTGACCATAAGGACATCGTTCGTGGAGGAACATTGGATGTCTTTTTTGGCAAAAAGCCCAGTAAGTGGGGAACTGAAGCACTCTGACGGGCGATAGAGTGCTTGCTCAGTTGAATAACGCACTTTGACGCGCGACAGAATGCTTGCTGTTACAGAATAGCGCACTCTGACGGGCGACAAAGTGCTTGCTGCTACAGAATATTGCACTCTGACGGGCGACAAAGTGCTTGCTGCTACAGAATAGCGCACTCTGACGGGCGACAGAATGCTTGCTGTGACAGAATAGGGCACTCTGACGGGCGACAGAATGCTTGCGCGACAGAATAGCGCACTCTGACGGGCGACAGAATGCTTGCTGCGACAGAATAGCGTACTCTGATGGGCGACAGAATGCTTGCGCGACAGGATAGTGCACTCTGACGGGCGACAGAGTTCTTGCTGCGACAGAATAGCGCACTCTGACGGGCGACAGAATGCTTACTGCAACAGAATAAAGCACTCTGATGGGCGTCAGAGTGCTTTCTCATGATAAAGTATTAAATTTTCAAAATAAACTGACGACCCTTCGATAGATTAGAAGACACCTACCTCGTGCATCCACTTTTCGGCGATGTCAGGCCAGAGGGCTGTAGAACCCGGCTGGTTACGCAAGGCGATGGAATGTTTGCCGAAAGGGAAGATGTGCAAGGAGCATTTATCGACTCCAGCTTCTTTCAACGCCTTGAACATCTTGACACTGTTCAAGACTGGGACAGCAGGATCATCAGCAGCATGAATCATCAGCGTGGGAGGATTGTTCGATGACACACTCTTGTCGATGGCAAATAGTTTGGCCCAGGTAGGATCATCTTTTGAAACTCCGCACAAATCCATTCTATTGCCCGCTGTTTCGTTCTCCTGTTCGTTGATGTTTGGGCTTACAAGTATGGCGAAGTTCGGGAGGAACGGCACATCGTCGTACTCATCCCCCACTGCCGACCAGTCTTCGGTGATTGTACTTACACAGGCCGAGAAATGAGCTCCTGCGCTGGTGCCCATCACTCCGATGCAATTTGGGTCGATGCCATATTCCTCGGCATGGGCACGCACATAACGAATGGCTCGCTGTGCATCCTGAAGCGGCGCTTTCCAAGGGTCGATAAGTTCTGTTTGGTTGGGCAGACGATGGAGCAAAACAAAAGCTGTGATGCCAATGCTATTGAGCCATTTGGCCATCGTAACACCACTCACCTCGTATGCCTGTTTGATGTAACCGCCACCGGGAATGAGGATGACAGCCGTCTTGGAACGCTCTTCTTTGACAGGCAGATAGGCATAAATGCGTGGCACTCCGCAGCGCCAGATTCGTTGACGAGATATAGAGTCGGTCGGAAGAGCATCGCCTTGCAAACGAGAATTGGGTTGTTGCCCCGTTGACCATAGATCAATTCTCGTAGGATCTGCATCGTCCATGAGGGTTTGGTCATCGTGAGCCTTCATGATGAAACATGAGAACAGCACGATGGTGAAGAGAATGATGCGTTTCATTTCTTGGGAGGTCTTGAAAATCGGAAATCTACTATTGTCTCGTATATCTCGTCGATTGTGTCACACAGGTCGAGCACAAGGTTCTTATATTGTCCCGTCTTCATCATGAACTGAATGAAGGGCCATACGGGTACAGTCTCAGTCCAATATTTTTTGCCCATAAAGACCATTGGACTGGCATATCCCAGCGAGACATAGTGATCTTGCACTGCCTCTTGGAACACCTCCTGTAGGGTTCCTGCACTACCCGGCATATAGATGAGTCCGCCGTATGCCTCGGTGAGGATTGTATCTTCGCGAATACTGTTGTTGAAGAACTTTGCGATATGCGTGGCAAAGACTGTAGGCGGTTCGTGTCCATAGTACCATGTGGGGATAGAAAGGCTCTTATATTGGCTTTGTGGGAATTTGCTGATTACGTCGAAAGCAGTCGATAGCCACCCTGGACTTTTGAAATTCGGTGCTGGAGCTAAAATTTTCAGGGCTTCCTCTACCTCTTCTTCAGATCTGCCCGCCATCCATGCGCCAAGGTGTGTTGCTTCCATAGCACCCGGACCGCCACCGCTAATCATCAGGAAACCTGATTCTGCCAGCTTCTTGCTGATCAATACGGTCTGACGATATGCGTCATCGGTGCGTTGCATGGCATGACCACCCATTATGCCCACTACCTGCACCTGATCATAATCGTTGAGGAAAGCTCGCATGGCATTCAGAATACAGGTGTCATGTATGCCGCGCGCAACGTTCTCACGGCGGCTTGTTGATTGCTTGCCCGTCTTTGTCACATGCATGAAAACACGGGTGTCCAAACAACGTTGGAAACTCATCGAGTCGTCGGGGTCAAAGGCATCGAACAGGTCGTAACAAGTGTAAAGCTTGTTGCGAATGACATCGTAGGGTACATCATGAAGGTACTGATGCAGTGTTTTGAGGTCATCAAGACCAAGAAGATAATCGTCAAGCATGGTTTGGATTTATTTAAGGGTAATTAATGTAAGATTTTGGAATGGGAATTTCGGGATTTCGAAATAAAGAAATAACGAATTACCGAAACATCAGAAGAACGGTGTCAGAAACCGATCGACCCACCATCCTTTGCGACGGAATTTTAGTGGAAATTCCTGCTTGTAATATTCGAGACTAAATGTGTCGCATTGTAACTTGTCTTCCTCGAAGATACGATTGAGTTCGGCTGTCGTCTTCCTGTCGAAAACAAAACAGGCCGCCTCATAGTCCCATTTGAGCGAGCGTGAATTAAGGTTGACACTGCCCACCATCGAAACTGCTCCATCTATCATCATGATCTTGCTATGATGGAAACTGCCTTTGTAGAGGAAGACATGGGCTCCATGACGAATTAGCCTTTTGGCGAAATGGAAATTGCCATACGACAGCATATCCATATCGCCCTTCTTCGAAAAGAGTACTTCAACGTGTACGCCACGATCGATGGCACGAATCATCGCCTGACGGACGGTATGTGTGGGCAAGAGATATGGCGAGACGAGTCGTATGGTATCTTGGACAGCATCAAAAGCTGCAATAATGGCATTGCGTGCCTCTGCCTTCTTCTTTTTGTTGGCTCTGCCCCTTTCGAAATAGACCACCTTGGGAGTATGCTCGTTCATGTTCCGGTAATCTTCGTCGAAAAGGTACCGTGCGAAAGTGTATTTGCCTTTGCCTCCTGTTCCACGAATTTGATATTGCTGATGGAAGTACTTTGCCATACCTTCGACAGCAGCTCCAGTTATGCGGATATGTGTGTCACGCCAACCTCCGTAGGAAGGATTCCCATTGACATAGTAATCGGCGATATTGAATCCACCGATGTAGCCGATGCTGTCATCGATATTCACAATCTTTCGATGATCGCGACAGACGTGGTTAATCCACGGGAAACGGAATCGATCGAAGGTCACGAAATCAATACCAAGGTTGCGTATGCTGTCCATGCCCTCTTGAGTGCGCATACCGTAGCCGCGCTCCCAGTCTTTATAGTCATCGGTCATCATGCGGACCTCGCAACCGCGTTTGGCGGCGTGTTCAAGGTGCTGCATACAAAGTTTTCCTATGCTGTCGTTGGCAATGATCAGATATTCAATCCACACCTTTCGTTTGGCATTGTCAATATCGTGGAAAAGATCCACGAGTTTGTCATGCGCATTGGTATAGATACGAATGTCGCGTGCAGGATAAGATACCAAACCCTCGTGTCGCAGATATTGCATCAATGTCGAGTCGGCTATGTCTTGTGCGGACACAGTCTGACAAAGAAGAATGCAGGTCAATAATGTAAGGAGTTTGCGAATCACGAGGTTTCTAAATGAACGATTAATTATTCTTTGTAATAAACACGTTTCACGCGTGATGATACCGTAGATAGCACCTCATAGGTAATCGTACCTAATTTGTTGCTGATATTCGTCAGAGGGAGGTGACTGCCAAATACCTCGACCTGCGAACCTTCTTGCGCCTGTGGACAATCGGTCACATCGAGGAATGTTACGTCCATGCAGACATTGCCGATGGTGGGACAAAGCTTGCCTTCATTGTTGCCTGTTAGACCAAAGACGAGCATCTCGCTGTTGCCATTGCCGAGGCGACGGTCATAACCGTCAGCATATCCGATGGGTACCATTGCGATGCGTGAATCGCGTTTCAGTTTGCCATTGCGCATATAGCCGATGGTTTCGGTGGCAGGAATGTACTTGATTTGCAGGATCGTGGTGCGAAGTGTTGCCACTGGCTGTAGATTCATATCAACTGGAGCTGCTTCGAAGCCATAGAGTCCAATGCCCAGACGACACATTTCCATCTGATATTGCGGATAAACTTCGATTCCTGCCGAATTGCAGATATGACGTAGGATGTTATGGGGGAATGAGGCTCTCAGTTTGTCGGCACAAAGGTCAAAACGGTGTTTCTGCTCGTGTACAAAGTCTTCCTGGTTTGGGTCGTCCGCCGTGGCGAAATGGCTGAAAACGGAACGTATAGTGATGGCATTCTGATGCTGGAAGCAGTTAATCAGCTCCTCCATCTCGGGAAGTTGGAAGCCAAGACGATGCATACCTGAGTCTATCTTGATATGCACAGGATAGTCGGTGACACTCATACGTTGAGCTTCCTTGACGAAAGCATTCAGAAGCCTGAAGCTGTAGATTTCGGGTTCAAGACGATTCTCGATAATTGTTCGGAAGGCCGACATCTCGGGATTCATCACGATGATACGTGTGCTGATGCCTTGCCGACGCAGTTCTGCACCTTCGTCGGCGACAGCAACTGCTAGGTAATCGACATTCTGGTCTTGGAGAGTCTTGGCAAGTTCGTAGCTGCCAGTACCATATCCAAAGGCCTTGACCATACAGGTCAGTTTGGTTTCGGGCTTTAGATGACTGCGATAGCTGTTCAGGTTGTGAACAATGGCATCGAGGTTAATCTCCAATATCGTCTCATGGCGACGAAGCTGCAATTCGTCGCTGATGCGTTCAAACTGATAGGTTCGTGCCCCTTTGAGAAGAATCAGTTCGTTCTGGAACTGCTGTATCGTTTCACTTTCAAGTAGGGCTTCGGTGGATTCAAAAAACGATGTAGGAATGTGAAGGTCAAGTTCGTTCAGTTCGTGACGCAGTATTGCCGACGAATGCACTGAGCTGGAGCCGACAAGAATGAGTTTGCTGATATTGTAGATTTGGCATAATTGTGCAACCCTTCGACATAGATGCGACTCGTCTAACGGCACTTGTGGCACATCGCTCAAAACGAGTGTATTGGTTAAAGAAGGAACACTACGGCGTTTCTGGAACTCAAGTGCAGCCTGCAAGGAAGTAAGGTCGTTGCTATAGACGTCGTTAATGATCATGCAACCCAGTTTGCCTTCCATCACCTCAAGACGCATGGCGAGAGGAGCCAGAAGCCCCATCCGCTCGGCTATTTGTGCAGGAGAAATGGCAAGATAAACCATCAGGCAAAGGCATTGCATCGCATTCTCGAAAGAAGCATCGTCGGTCATCGGAATAGTGAAGCTTCCCTCTATGCCCAATACAAGATAATCTACCTTGGTGGCTGTCTCACTGCGTTCTACATTGAGTACGGTAATCTGTGCATCTTTATGACGACGAGTCCATGCCATACTTCGAGCACCGACACCTGCTATTTCGAGGGCATCACTTATGCCAGGGATATCGGCATTGTAGATGATGACATCGCAGTTGCGAAAGAGGTAAAGTTTTTCGACGAGTTTCTGTTGTTGCGACTCGAAACCTGCATCGTGTGCAGTTCCGATGTTGGTAAGTATGCCGATAGTCGGTTTGATGATGGGTTCGAGTTTCTCCATCTCACCCGGTTGGCTGATTCCAGCTTCAAAGATTGCCAGGTCACAATCCTCGTTGAGTTGCCAAACACTTAAGGGCACACCTATTTGTGAATTATAGCTTCGAGGTGAACGAACGATATTGCGGAAAGGACTCAGCAACTGATAGAGCCATTCCTTGACGATGGTTTTTCCATTGGAGCCGGTAATGCCTATGACGGGAAGGTTGTCAAACTGACGACGATGTGCTGCAGCCAGTTTCTGAAGGGCATTGAGCGTATCAGGCACCACGAGGAACCATCCTTCGGGACAGGTGTTGCGAAATTCCTCATTGCTTTCTGATATAACAAAAGCCCGAACCCCTTGGTTGTAGAGCTGAGGTATAAATCGATGTCCATCGCCCTTCGAGGTCTTGATAGCGAAGAAGAGCGTTTGGTCGGCAAACGACAGACTGCGGCTGTCGGTCAGCAACAAGGAGACTTTCGGCTGCGTGTTGGCTGTAGCCAGCCGATTTCCTCGTAGTGTGCATCCAAGTATTTGCGAAATTTGATTTAGATTATATGACATAAGATTTCGTTGTTTCGGAATTGCGTTATTCATAGAACGATTAACATAGTTTCGAAATCTTTAGGACATTTACTTATTTGTTATTCTTCACTGGGGATTGGCATATTCTTCGATGCCACAATGCACATCGTTCTCGTAATGGACAACTATAGGCCGATTCATCATCCGATGCTTCAAGGCTTGATATTCCTCTTTAGCTTCCTGAAGCTCTTCAATAAATCCTGGCAAGGCAAGTAGCCGGGCGAAGGTTGCCGATGCAGCCAAACGACCCGCATCGGTATCGCTTTGGTAATGATAACCCAAAATGATACGACTTACGCCATAGTCGTAGCCTATCTTGAGAATCTCGTTCTGATTTTCCGGATCAAGATAGGTAAGGACCATGGCGTAGAGCCAACCCTGCGCAGTATGGGCAGAGGGGTAGGAATTTGGACGATCATTCTCCCATTCAGGGCAGGGAGTATGTTCTCCGAATTGCTGGTAAGGGCGCTTACGTGCGAATGTAACCTTGGCCATTTCACAGGCAGCAGTTGCATCGTAACGTAATTTTCTCATCAACTGAAAGGTCTTGGGCGCATTCTGGGCTGTAATGGTAAAACCCAATGCGGGAGCAAAACGCTGCATTAACAATTCTTCATCACGGCTGCCATCGGTCAGCGCAAGTTCGAGACGTTCGCTGTTGTTACGTTCTCGGACTCCCCAACGATACTGAGCGAAGTCATTCAGAAAACGGCTTTCGTCCAGTGTAGGAGGTGCAGGCAGATAAATAGCTCCATTCGGACAATCATTTGCTTCAATATGGGCACGCGGATCGTTGTTCTGTGCATATACGGTTACAAATGCTACGAACAGTGCAAATACGAATGTCAATGCATTTTTCATACAGATAAGTGGTAAGGCGATGTTTGATTACGATACCTGCATACGCTCCAGACTTGATTTCGAAAGCTGTTCCTTCGCATAGTCAAGAGTTATCTTCAATGACTTCTTGTTGCTCGAAGGCATGGAGAACATTGCATCCATCATGATGCTTTCGGTGATGCTGCGAAGACCGCGAGCCCCAAGCTTGAATTCGATGGCTTTGGCGACAATGTAGTCATAGACTGCTTCATCGTAGGTCAATTTTATGCCATCCATAGCAAATAGCTTCACATACTGCTTGGTGATTGCATTTCTTGGTTCAGTAAGAATCCTTCGAAGTGCATCCTTGTCAAGCGGCTCAAGGTAAGTAAGTATGGGCAGACGACCGACAATCTCGGGTATAAGTCCGAACTTTTTGAGGTCGGCGGGAGTAATATACTGCAGCAGGTTATCACGATCCACATCCTTTCGTTTTTCGTCGGTCTTGAAACCTACACTGTGCGTATTCAGACGGGCAGCGATTTTCGTTTCAATTCCATCGAACGCTCCACCACAGATGAAGAGGATGTTGGTAGTATCCACTTCAATGAATTTCTGTTCTGGATGCTTGCGGCCTCCGGCAGGTGGAACGTTGACCTTTGAACCTTCGAGGAGCTTCAAGAGTCCTTGTTGCACACCTTCGCCCGACACGTCACGTGTAATCGAAGGATTATCTCCCTTGCGGGCAATCTTGTCAATTTCGTCGATGAAGACAATGCCACGCTCGGCTCTCTTCGTGTCATAGTCACAGTCCATCAGCAGGCGGGTGAGAATGCTTTCAACATCTTCGCCTACATAGCCGGCTTCGGTGAGTACAGTGGCATCGACAATAGCGAAAGGAACCTTCAGCATCTTCGCGATTGTCCTGGCAAGCAACGTCTTGCCAGTGCCGGTACGACCGACCATGATGATATTCGACTTTTCAATCTCTACTCCATCATGATCCTTGGGTTGAAGCAATCGCTTGTAATGGTTATAGACAGCTACACAAAGCGCTTTCTTCGCCTCCTCCTGACCAATGACATAGCCATCCAAGAACTCCTTGATGTCGTTCGGACGAGGCAAGGAAGCGAAGTCGAGGGTGTCGATCTCATCCTTGCGATTTCTGGCCATTGCTTCATCCAGAATCATCTTTGCCTGTTCGGCACATTGATCGCAGATAAAGCCATTTATGCCAGAAATGAGAAGATTCACTTCTGAACGTCCGCGTCCGCAAAAGTTACAATGATCTTCTTTTGTCCTGGCCATTATTTCGTGCGAGTAAAGATTTTGTCAATCATTCCATATTCGAGAGCTTCCTGGGCTGTCATGTAATGGTCGCGATCGCAATCCTTCTCTATTTGCTTGTAAGATTGGCCGCTATGATCGGCAAGTATATGGTAGAGTTCTGCCTTAAGGCGCTTGATTTCGTTCACGGCGATTTCCATGTCGCTGGCCTGACCCTGTGTACCACCAAGTGGCTGATGAATCATGACACGACTGTGAGGCAGGGCGAAACGCTTTCCCTTGGTTCCCGCAACGAGAAGCACGGAAGCCATCGATGCTGCCATACCTGTAACGACAGTCGAAACATCGCACGAGATGTATTGCATTGTGTCATAGATGGCAAGTCCACCACTGACAATACCGCCGGGGGAATTCAGGTACATCGTGATGTCCTTATCTGACTCAGTGCTCGCCAGGAAAAGTAGCTGGGCCTGTACCACATTAGCCGAATATTCGTCAATCTCGGTGCCGAGGAAGATGATACGATCCATCATCAAGCGGCTGAATACGTCCATCTGAGCTACGTTGAGCTGTCGCTCCTCGATAATTGATGGGTTGATGTAACTGGCACGGGGTGTCAGTGTTGAAGCCTGTTGGCTGGTAAAACGCATGTATTGGTCGAGCGCATTACTGTTCAGACCAACATGCTGGGTTGCATACTTGTAAAATTCGTTCTTCATAAATTTTATAAGGTGTTACTTGTTCGCTTTATAAGTATGTGTCGAATTGGGCGAAAAGTAAACATTTATTCAAAGTTTGCAGCAATCTTTTCACAGATTGCTTTCATCTCGTCGGCCTCAAGCTTAAGATGCTCCTTATAGAAGTTCATATCACCTTCAGTCTGCATTGGGATGAGGTGAATGTGAGCATGAGGTACTTCGAGACCCATCACACATATTCCAACCTTTACGCAAGGAATAGCTTTCCTGATGGCTGAAGCCACACGTTTGGCAAAGACAATGTGGGCAGATATTTGTTCATCACTTTCGTCAAAGATATAATCCACCTCCTGTTTGGGGATGACGAGGGTATGTCCTTTGGCGACGGGATTGATGTCGAGGAATGCGTAGAACTGTTCGTCTTCAGCAACTTTATAGCTGGGAATTTCACCAGCGACGATTCGTGAAAAGAGTGTCATAATGAATAATGAAAAAAATGGTTAAAGGCTGATTTCAAGAACTTCGAGCTGCTGCACACCAGCTGGTACCCTCACCTCTACGATGTCTCCCACTTTGTGGTTTAGCAGCGCCTTGGCTATAGGGGTAGCTACCGAAATCTTGCCTTCCAGGAAATTGGCTTCCGATTCCGATACGATAGTGTAAGATACCTCTTTCTTGAGTCTGTGGTTGAGCAAACGCACCTTGCTCATGATCTGAATCTTGTCGGTGCTGAGTTTGGTAGCATCGATGATACGAGCGTTGGCCACCTTGTCCTTGAGCAGAGCTATCCTTGCTTCAAGTTTCCCTTGAGCATCCTTGGCTGCGTCATATTCGGCATTTTCGCTAAGGTCGCCTTTGTCGCGAGCCTCGGCAATAGCCTGTGATGCCTTTGGACGTTCTACGCTTTCCAGATACTGAATTTCTGCGAGGATTGCCTTGAAACCCTCTTCTGACATTACTTCTGCCATAGTGTTTTTCTAAATTGTAAATTTAGTTAATATTTGATTGTTATTAAATTATATTATTATTAAAATCACATAGCGTAGAGCTTGTGCCCTACGTTATGTGCTGTTTCGTAAGAATGAAACTTTCTCCGCCTTCGTCGTAGCTGGCGAAGATTGTATTACATCACCTTTGCTACGGCTGACTCGAGTTTTGAATCATCTTCTACACGACTCATTGCTGCTCCGTCTTTACCCATGATGAAGGTTGTGGGAATATTGCTGACGTTATAAAGAGCAGCAGCAGCGCTGTACTGTACCATACCGTTCTCATCGAAAAGGAGTTCCGTATCGCGAACCACTGTCCACGGCAGGTTAGCAGCAGAGACTTTCCAGAAGTTTACATCAGAATCCATACAAACCTGATATATCTTAAGTCCCTTTGCCTTGTATTTTTCGTAAATTTTCATCAACGATTCATTGTGGGGGACTGAAGCTTCAGTCAGATAGTAGGCTGTGAAGTCCAATAATGTAATTGTCCCATGACCATTAACGCTTGAGAGAGCGACAGGTTCATCTTTGGTGCCTAAGAGGTTGAGGTCAACAAACAAAGTCTCTTCCTTCACGGCATTCTGTAGCAATGAATCAGCACGCTCTTGTTCGCGCTTGGCTTGCAAGCGTGCCGCAATACCCTCTTTGGCTCGCTGCTCCAGGAATGCAGTGCGTGGCGAATTAGGATAGGTGTTCAGCCAGAGGTTGGCAACAGCTCCATAAGCCCTGTTGTCTTTGCGGTCCATCGGGTCAAATATCTGCAGACCCGAAACGGTTTCAAAGAGCAGGTAATAGCTGACAGGAGAAGACGGATCCTTGTAGATATACTTATCAAGAATATTCGATTTATAGGAAGAAACCAGAGATTCCAGACTGTCGTTATAAACCAGTTGGCTCATCTGGTTATTACGACGTAGGTTGGTGATGTTGAGAATCTTTCGACGCAGATCATTACCGTAACCTACCGCCTCGCGTAGCGTATTGTTCAGATTATCTTCCACTTTATAGGATGTGCCGAAGTGATCCTTGTTGGCAGTGATGATTACGGGTGTCTGCAAGGTATCTATGACCACAGGTATGGTCTGATTTCTCAATACAAGACAAAAGAGGTCAGGACCTCCCTTTTCGACCGTCGGTTTGAACTTGAAAGTTCCATTCTCATCAAGAGTTAGGGTGTCAACAAGCACCGGATTGCTACCCGACAAGTGCATCAATGCAAGCTTCTCGCCCTTGGCTTCATTGATTGTTCCTGAAATGGATACAGTTTGCTCATTATTAGAACAGCCGGCAAGTACAATGAGACCTGCAGCTGCCATTAAATTATATAATGTATTTTTTTTCATTGCGTTGTATTTTGCGGCGCAAATATAGGGGATTTATTTAGAAATTCCAAGTATTTTTACCTAAAAATTGTTTTTTTTCATTTTTTTATCTGTAAAATTTGATAGATTCAAACTTTTTGCGTAAATTTGCGTCCGATTTTATAATGAAATTAACAATTTATGGTAAACAATTTGGTTAATCCAATCAAGAAGACGATTACCCTGAGTGATGGACGTACCATCACCCTTGAGACGGGTAAGGTAGCGAAGCAGGCAGATGGTGCCGTTGAGCTTCGCATGGGTGGCACTATGCTTCTTGCCACCGTTTGTACAGCACGTACCGTTACTCCAGGTACCGATTTTATGCCTTTAACAGTGGAGTATAAAGAGAAGTATGCTTCAGCAGGTCGTTTCCCCGGAGGTTTCACAAAGCGTGAAGGCAAGTCCAGCGACTACGAGATTCTCACTTCGCGTCTTATTGACCGTGCTCTGCGTCCACTTTTCCCAAGCAACTATCACGCTGAGACATTTGTCAATGTTACTCTTTACAGCTCAGATAAGGAGAATCAGCCTGATGCACTTGCCGGTTTGGCAGCTTCTGCAGCCATGGCAGTGAGCGGTATTCCTTTCGAGGGTCCAATCTCTGAGGTTCGTGTAGTTCGAATCAATGGCGAATACGTCATTGACCCGACCTTTGAGCAGATGAAGCAGGCCGATATGGACCTGATGGTAGGTGCAACCTACGAAAACATCATGATGGTTGAAGGAGAGATGGAAGAGGTTTCCGAGCAAGACCTGCTGGGTGCACTCAAGGCTGCTCACGAAGCCATCAAGATTCATTGCAAGGTACAAAAAGAACTGATGGAGGCTGTTGGCAAGCCCATCATGGAATATGATCACGAGGTCAATGATGAGGAAATCAAGAAAAACTGCCATGACTTCTGCTATCAGCCATGCTACGACATTGCTAAGTCCGGCAATAAGAACAAACATGAACGCGAAGCTGCCTTTGAAGAGGTACAAGCCAACTTCATCGCAACCCTCCCCGAGGAGAAGCAGGAAGACGAGGAGGTGCTCGGCATGGTAGCTCGCTATTTCCATGATGTTGAGCGTGAGGCTATGCGTCGCTGTGTACTTGATGAAGGTACACGTCTCGATGGTCGTGCCCTCGATGAGGTTCGTCCAATTTGGATTGAGCCTGACTATGTGCCAGGCCCTCATGGCTCTGCTATCTTCACGCGTGGCGAGACGCAAGCCCTCGTTACATGTACCCTTGGCACCAAGCTTGATGAGAAACTTGTCGATGATGTACTTCGTAATGATTACGAGAAGTTCCTCCTTCACTACAACTTCCCTCCATTCTCGACAGGTGAAGCCAAGGCTCAGCGTGGCGTAGGTCGCCGTGAGATTGGTCATGGTCACCTTGCCTGGCGCGCCGTAAAGGGCATGATTCCTAAGGATTTCCCCTACACTATTCGTGTCGTTTCCGATATTCTTGAGTCCAATGGTTCTTCGTCAATGGCCTCTACTTGTGGTGCAACACTTGCTATGCGTGATGCTGGCATCCAGATGCTGCGTCCCGTCAGCGGTATCGCAATGGGTCTTATCAAAGACGAAGATGGTCCGAAGTATGCCGTTCTTTCTGACATCCTTGGCGATGAAGATCACCTCGGCGATATGGATTTCAAGGTTACTGGTACTGAGAAGGGTATCACTGCCACCCAAATGGATATCAAGTGCAATGGTCTCTCGTATGAGATTCTTGAGAAGGCTCTCAATCAGGCCAAGCAGGGTCGTCATCACATCCTTCAGTGTATGCTTGCTGCACAACCAGAGGCTCGTCCTGACTTGAAGGAGCATGCTCCACGCATGGTTGCCTTCGACATCGACAAAGAGTTCATCGGTGCAGTCATTGGCCCTGGTGGAAAGATTATTCAGGGAATCCAGGAAGAAACTGGCACAGTTGTTACCATCGACGAATATGATGGCAAGGGTCATGTAGCTATTTCTTCTTCTGACAAGGCATCCATTGAAGCTGCTATGGCAAAGATTAAAGCCATTGTCGCTGTGCCCGAAGAGGGTGAAATCTATAGTGGTGTAGTTCGTAGCATTCAGCCTTTCGGCGCCTTTGTAGAGTTTATGCCCGGCAAGGATGGTCTGCTTCACATCAGCGAAATCGATTGGAAGCGTTTCGAGACTATGGATGAAACAGGAATCAAGGAAGGTGACCAGCTTACCGTCAAGCTACTTGAAATCGATAAGAAGACTGGTAAGTTCCGTCTCTCTGCCAAGGCTCTTAAGCCCAAGCCTGAGAATTATGTAGATCCTGAATCACGTCCGAAGCGTGAGGATCGTCCTGAGCGTCCACGTCGCGATAATAATCGCAACAATGGCAACAATGCATTCCGCGAAGTTTTCGGTGGCAACCGTCGTGACAATAATTCTCGTCGCAACAATTATGGTCAACGCCGAAACAATGACAATGATTATCAGGAATAATGATCCTGAATAACCCATACTACTATCATCCGCAGCTTGCTGTTAGGCAGGTTGCGGATGATGTGCTTTCTACCATTGCTCATCTACCTCAATGGGATGAGCTATTTCGTGCAGGCAAGATGTTGGGTGTACTTCTCATTGAGCCACCTTTGCCGGGTTCAAACTCTCGCGCACGCGTACATTATTATAATAAATATGCATACCTTGTAGCCTATAGTGGAGTTGTTAATGGGCTTGACGATACTGATCAATATTTTGTTCCTCCTATCTATGACCTGCAGAAACCAGATAATTTCTACCTGCTAAAGGACCGTGCCATCACCGACATTAATCAAGAATTGGCTGCTGGTACGTTAGCTCCATCTAAGGTCAAACAACTTAAATCATTGCGTCGGCAATTAAGCATCTCCCTACAGCGGGAGATATTCTCTCATTTCAATTTCCTTAATCCTTCAGGTTCCTCTCGAAACGTCATAGATATCTTTGCTGATGCCAAGCGCGGTTTGCCACCAGGAGGTACTGGCGAATGTGCCGCTCCTCGCCTACTTCAATATGCTTATCAGCAAGGTCTCAAGCCTCGGCAAATTGCAGAATTCTGGTACGGAACATCTCCTAAAGTCTCCCTTCGCTTGCATGGACACTTTTATCCGTCATGTATCGAAAAGTGTTCGCCAATCCTGCGCTATATGATTCCTTCGTTGAGTGAGTCAATTCCCATGTCCTTGCCATCGTGTCATGCAGAAACGCTGCGAGTTATTTATGAAGATGATTATCTTGTTGCCATCCATAAGCCTTACGGGCTTTTAAGTGTGCCAGCCAAAGACCATTCACAGCCTAACGTTGAAGATCTACTACATCAAATGTATCCCTCAGTCAAGGGACCTATGCTCGTTCATCGACTTGACCAAGCCACAAGTGGTATTCTCCTTGCCGCAAAGGATGCTTTGGCATTCAAGTCATTGAGCCAGATGTTTGTCGAGAAGAATATTCAGAAACGTTATCTTGCAAGGCTCAATGGCAAGTTGAAAAGCCAATGTGGAATCATTTCACTTCCTTTGTCGGTAAATCCCGATGATCGTCCGCGCCAGGTTGTCGATTTTCAGTTTGGTAAAGAAGCAATAACCTATTACGAGGTCATTGAAGGTATGTGGGGCAATGAGAAAATTCCTGCCGATGAAACACTTATCGAACTCTATCCATTAACGGGGCGCACTCATCAGTTGCGTGTGCATTGTGCATCTCCTGCAGGATTGGATCATCCCATCGTCGGCGACTCTCTTTATGACATCATGGATGATAATGCATCAAGTGCCCCAAGGCTTATGCTTCATGCCGAAAGCGTCACCTTGGAGCACCCTATATCTCACAATGCTTTAACGATTGTCGATAGTGACTATTCTATTTGAAATGGACAATTATATAATCACCGAGTTCGTCAATCACCTCACCTTGTTTATCCTCAGGGACACCCAAATCGTTCAGATTTCTCTTTAGCTTATCCAGCCTGTATTCCTTCATGATGAGTAGCGTGTTCTGGAGTTTTCCATCTGCGATATCTTCGGGTTTTGCCTCGATGGGATCTTCGTGCAGATACACGTCCATGCCTTTAGGACGACGAACCTTATAGACATAGAATTTTTCGGTCTTCAATTCTCGCTGGAAGTCGTTGGCATGATAGCATATTCTGCCATAGCAGGTTTTGATGTTGAGCCAAGGGCAAAGCATTCCACCCACAAAGACCACCAATAGTATCGTACGACAAACCCATATCATTGGCCAGTTGAGGCGTATAGGCCAGCGCCATTGCTCCAGTTGCATCACGCCAAGATATATCAGAAACGGATAAGCCGGCAGCATGTTCACATCAAGTTTCAACTTTCGTACAGAAAAATATACCAGCGAAACTACAAAGACGATGGCAAAGAAGTTTTGGAGTGGCGAGCCGAAGAACCTGTTCCAATGAAACTCTTGGTGATGAATGCGGCGTATCAGCGAAATAATAATTACCACAATACAAATCGGACCCCATGGTATGGTATCAGCCCAAAGCGACAGCAGATAATAGTACCAAGGGCGATTGTGATGCTCGGGATGAAGGAACATGGATAAAGGAGACTCCAGCATCATCTTATCCAGCCATTCTGCACCACCTTCAAGGTAGGTTAGGTAAAGCCAGATGCTCATGAGGGTTATAAAGACAAGCCATCCACGCCAGTTCCAAACGTTGATCCATCGTTTGATTCGACCACTGAACAACAAGAAGAATGTTGTGCTTACAAATGGGATGATGAAGCCTAAAGGCCCTTTAGTAAAAACTGCCAGAAAAATATATAAACCAAAATGCCATTGCAGATATTTGCGTTTCTTTATGTCTTTCGACAGTCCGTATGACCCTTGATCCATAATCAGGCGCCAGAAAGTGTAAAGAGCAGCTACTATCCACATCGAAAATAGCATATCAGGACTCACGAAGAAAGACATTGCCAGCTGCATTCCACAGGTAAATAGCAAGATGGAAGCCAACATCCTCGACTGGCTGCCGTCTTTCAACCTGAAGCTTTGAGCATCGTAATTCTCCACCCAGCGGTTCATGATTTCCAGAATGACTATTGACGGAATGAAAGAAAATAGCAGCGTGATGCAAATCATGAAGTGATGGCCAAATACCAACTTAAGCAGCGCTATGAGCCATACGTAGAGCGGCATAATATATGGAAACTCTTCGCCTTGCCACGTTAGGCAGAAAAGGTGATTCCCATTGATTAGTTCTGTAGCCAGGCTTACATACCGAAGCTCTGATGCGGGCGAGAAGTCACGCAGCAGCATCACCGGCAGAAGTGCCAGCAGGTAAGGCCAATATTCTTTCCAATATTTCTTCATCGTTTCTTAAGTTTGATTTTGTCGATAAAAGAATACAATGATTCAAATTTTATGCTTCTTTCATGTCGTATTCCTCGGCTTGACCTGAGATCGTGATGTAATCGATTTCAGAATCTTCTTTCTTCAAGATATATTGCTTGATAAATGCCGTCATGATTGACATTAAAGGGGAAATCCAGCAGAACAACGTATAGGGGGCATAGATTGTTGTCGCTACACCCAGCACTGTGGACTGTGTCATTCCGCAAGAATTCCAGGGTACAAGAACCGATGTCACTGTGCCACCATCTTCCAGCGATCGACTCAACAGCTTGCGCGGCAGGCGCAGCCTGTCAAATGCAGAGCCATACATTTTGCTTGGAAGAATAATCGAGATTATCTGGTCTCCTGTCGCTGCATTCAGGAATAAGCTTGAAAAACATGTTGTGGCCACGGCACTTGTTCGCCCCTTGATTACCTTCAGCAGATATTCGGTAATAGACTCAAGCATCCCGCTCCGTTCCATCACTCCACCAAAACTCATGCTGCAGATAATGAGCCAGACGGTATAGAGCATTCCACCCATACCTCGTGTGCTTGTAAGTGAGTCGATAGTGGTAACGCCGGTTGTATAGCTTACTTCGCCGAAGGCACATTCAATGGCAAAGTCGAATCCCTGAGTAAAACAGACAATAATGCCACCCAATAGCATACCGATGAAGAGCACCATCGTAGCAGCCATTCCTTTATAAATGAGTACAAACACCAGTAATGGCAACAACAACAGCCAGAGGGTGATTGGGAAGGTCGAATCCAAATGTTGCTGCATCTCTACTGCCGTGTTGGTGTTGACGTCAGAAACATTTCCTGTCATAAAGCCTGCTATCATAAAGATGACGAGGGTTATCAGTAGTGTCGGTACAGTGGTATGCAGCAGGTTCTTGATGTGAGTGAATAGTGGAACGTCCGATATGCTCGAAGCAAGGTTGGTTGTCTCACTCAAGGGTGACATCTTATCACCGAAGTATGCACCCGAAATAATGGCTCCAGCTACCCACCCATCATCCAAACCCAAAGTTCGTCCGATGCCCATAAGTCCAACCCCAATGGTAGCAATCGTTGTCCAACTGCTGCCAATACATAGGCTTACAATGGCGCATAGTACACACGAGGTAATCAGGAGCCAGCGCGCAGAGATAACTTCCAGACCATAATAGATCATTGTTGGGATGATGCCCGAATGCATCCATGTCCCGCACAAACCTCCAACCATCAGCAAGATAAGGATGGCCGACATGGAACGACTGATGCCCACTATCATAGCTTTCTCAAGTTCCTGCCAAGTCTGCTTATAGACAATCATGGCAATAGCTACCGCCACGCCTGTGCAAAGCATCAGCACAAGCTGCGACGGTCCGCTCAGCATACCATCGCCGAATACTGTAATGCAGTAACTCAGCAGTCCTACAAGCAGGACCACTGGAAACATTGATAAGATGACAGAAGGCTTCTGCTTTTTCGACATATTATAATTTAAACACTGACGGCAGTGGCAGTTCAAATCGCAGATTTTCGCGTGTGATTGGATGGAAGAACTGGAGGGCGTAGTTATGCAACATCAGTCGTCCGCAAGGGTTCGATTGTGCACCATATTTCTTATCACCGGCAATCGGGCATCCCAAGTCGCTCATGTGTACGCGAATCTGGTTCTTTCGACCAGTCAGCAACTGGATGTCCACCATGCTATAGTCTCCCAGGGTCTTCACCACCTTGTAGCGAGTTACGGAGAGCTTGCCTTCTTCTGGATTGTCGGTCGAATATACCTTCATCGCCTTGTTTTCAGCCAGGTAACTCTTCACTTCTCCCTCCTGTTTCGCAGGGCATCCCTCCACGATGGCCATGTAAAGTCGTTCCACTACGTATGTTGTCCATGAGTCGCGAAACATTTGTTGCACTTCAGCGTTCTTTGCAAAGATCAGAATGCCTGAAGTGTATTGATCCAAACGATGACACACATAGGCGTGCGAGTGTCCATCCTCAGCATATACATAGTCATCGACAATCTGTTGGGCTGTCTTCTCGCGCTTGTTCGTTCCTGTGGAAACAGTCAGTAGTCCTGACTTCTTCTCAATCACAACAATATAATCGTCTTCATAGATCACTCGTGCCATGCGGCTTTTGAGCGTAGCAAATGGGCGTGTGAAGTTTATCACGAGCTCGTCATTGTGCTGCAACTGTTCGTCGAACTGCGTGGTCACCTGACCATTGTGCATCACGTTACCGTGCTGCAGATAACTCTTGATTTCTGTTCTGCTCTTAGGATTAAGTTTTTCCAACAAGAAGGGCAGAAGCTGACATGGTTCGTCAATTTTGTAAACCTCTATATGGTCGGGTGAGAATCTGCGTGGTCTCTGTTTAGAATTGTTTCTTTTCATCGAATGAATAGTATAATAATCAAAATTACACATTTGCCGCTGCAAATATACAATTTTTTTCTGAAAAATTTGGCAAGTTAAGAAAAAAAACATAACTTTGCACAAAAATATTAACGCAATCGTGTGATTTTTTATATATGAAAGCCAAGAAAATGCACAAAGAGGGTAGCGTGACCTTGGTTACGTGTTTTGTTTTCATCCTCTTGGTTGCAGTTACTCTTTATGCGTATCGAGCACCCCATTGGCTATGGATCCTTCTTATGGTACCTTTGTGTATCATATTTTTCGTCATTGTCAATTTCTTTCGCTATCCTGAGCGGCACTACAAAGGTGACAAGGTACACGATGTCATTGCTCCAAGTGATGGTACCATCGTTTGCATCGAAGAGGTTTATGAACCCGACTATTTCAAGGACCGCCGCATCATGATAAGCACATTCATGAGTGTGACTAATGTTCATGCGCAATGGGCACCATTGGCTGGTCAGGTACTCATCAGTGAACACGAAGACGGGAATTTCAAGAAAGCATATTTGCCCAAGGCAAGCAACGAAAACGAACGTTCTACCGTTGTCATAAAGAGTGATGCCGGACCTACCATCATGTTGCGTCAAGTAGCCGGTGCTGTAGCTCGCCGTATTGTCACCTATTATGAGGCTGGAGAACGGTGTGAGGTCGATGGAGAACTCGGTTTTATTAAGTTCGGTTCTCGCATAGATGTCTATCTTCCCCTTGATGCCAAGATTCTTGTGAAACTGAAACAGACTGTTCGAGGCAACACCACCGCTTTAGCGAACATTTAACTTTAGAAATGAAACTTATTAATCTACCAAATATAGTTACCTGCTGCAACCTTTACTGCGGTTGCCTGTCTATCTATTTCGGATTGAGTGGACAGATTGGCCTTTCTTGCCTATTCATCATTCTGGGAGCTATTTTTGACTTTCTCGACGGTTTGGTAGCACGTGCCATGCACATCTCAGGTCCCATAGGCAAAGAACTCGATTCCTTGGCTGATATTGTTTCGTTTGGCATTGCCCCATCGGTGCTTTGTCTGCACATTCTCGGCACCCACCCCACTCCATTCAGTTGGTTCCCGTTGCTATCTTTCATCATGGCAGCGTTTTCAGCTTTACGTCTGGCAAAGTTCAACATCGACGAACGTCAAACGCTCTCCTTCATCGGTTTTCCAACCCCAGCAAATGCAATCTTTTGGATTGGACTTACCTATCTTAACGAGATTCCTGCTATACACAATGCATTGGGTGGCACCATCTATTTCCTCCTCATGCTCATTTGCAGTTTTCTGCTCATTTGCGAATTGCCAATGTTCAGCCTCAAGTTGAAACCAGGTCATAACAGCTTCGGAGAGAATAAGGCACGATATATCCTCATCGTCTCTGCTATCCTCATTCTTTTGACCACATGGTTCATTGGCTTCCCCTATTTTGCTGCCTCTCCTGCCCTAATTATCCTTCTTTACATCCTTCTCAGCATTGTTTTCTAAACTCATAATTGTTAATTCGTAAATATTAGATGTATATTTTCGGGTGTCTCCCATTTCTATTGATTGTCTTCGGCCTCTTTTTCGCCGGTTTCGTTATCAATACGGTATTCCGTATAATCAATGGCACGGGAGCTGGAGTTGTATATCTTTGGGAGTCTTTTCTTAACCTTTTCCGTTCTGAAAAGAAGGAGGTTATTAATCCTTTCAATGGTGAAAGCAATTTCGATAATGTCCGTCAGACCGAAGATATTCGTTACACCCCAACCGAACAGCGTCCAAAACGATATGAGTCATCTGATGGCGAAATTATAGAGTTTGAAGAAATATGACCATCTGTGCAATTTCCACTCCATCAGGTATTGGCGGAATAGCCGTCGTTCGCATCAGTGGTCCTGATGCGATTGTTACATGTGACAGAATCTTCCGCCCATATAAACCATCTCACATTCTTGAAGTTCGTCCTACCCACACCCTCACATTTGGCAAAATCATTCACCCTGAAACTGAGGAAGTGCTCGACGAGGTTGTCGTTTCGCTTTTCCGTGCTCCTCAAAGCTATACAGGTGAAGATATTGTCGAGATTTCATGCCATGGTTCACTCTATATTCAGCAGGAATTGCTCCACCTACTCACCCATTTTTGTGGCGTACGAATGGCCGAAGGTGGTGAGTTCACACGGCGAGCCTTTGCCAACGGGCGTATTGACCTCAGTCAGGCTGAAGCAGTTGCCGATCTCATAGCTTCGCAGAATGTGGCAGCACATCGTCTTGCATATAGTCAGATGAAGGGTTGCATCAGCCGTAAGCTCGATGCCTTGCACGACCAGTTGCTCAGGCTGTCTTCTTTGCTTGAACTCGAACTGGACTTCAGTGAGGAAGATGTAGAGTTTGCCGATCGCAAGGAACTCCTTGACCTGGCACGTCAGATTGATGCCGAAATAATACGATTATCCGATAGCTTCCGTACGGGTCAGGCAATTCGCAATGGTATTCCAGTAGCAATTATCGGTGAAACCAACGTCGGTAAATCCACACTCCTTAACAATCTTTTGGGAGACGAGCGTGCCATCGTGAGCGATGTTCACGGAACCACTCGCGACGTCATCGAGGATACCATCCTGCTCGATGGTCAACTGGTTCGCTTCATTGATACTGCAGGTATTCGCGAAACTTGCGATCAGGTAGAGAATATGGGCATCGAACGCACCTATCAGCGCCTCCAACGTGCGCAGATTGTACTTTGGCTCATCGATGGCACCCTTCTTGCTAATGGTTCTTCCACTGATAATTGTTTACAGGAAGCCATCAATGTTTATCATCGCTTTGAACCATATCTAAACGATCAGCAGCTTATTCTTGTCATAAACAAGATTGATCTGCTTTCCTCTGATCAACTCGACAGCAATCTTCCCCTTTTCCTGAAAGAACTTGGCGAAATCATTCCTCAAAGTCTCAACCTATCGTATGCCACAATCAGTGCCAAGCACAATCTCGGGCTCGACAGTCTTCGGGAAGTGCTCGTTCGATCAATACGCCTACCCCAACAGACACAAGGCGATGTTATTCTCACCAACCAACGGCATTACGATGCTATGCGGGAGGCTCATGCAGCCTTACAGCATGTTATAGACGGACTCCAGCTTCACTTCAGCGGTGATCTTATTGCCGAAGACCTTCATGCCGTCATCGATGCCCTCAACAGCGTCCTCGGTCGAAGCATCACCAGTCAGGACACACTCAACAATATCTTCAAGAATTTCTGCGTCGGAAAATAAAGTCGTGATTAAAAAACATAAGATATGGCTAAAAAGCCCGTAAATCCTTTATTTTCAGGTGTTAAATAATGTTGCATCTTATTCGTTTTTTATCAAAACATTTTTTTGTAATCATTTGTTTCGCTAAATTTGTCCCTAGTTTGTCCCCCGAGTTAACCGATGAGGGACAAAATCTGTCCCCGACAGAATTTTGAGAGGTGATCTTTTAAAGTGAAATAAAGATGTCAAAAAAAGCTCAACTGTCCACAAAGGACAAGTCAAACTCAGAGAGAAGAAACTGGCCAATGGTGGTTCCAGTTTGTGCCTTGACTACGTATTTGTATGGAAAGAATGTTCTTCAACGGTAGTCCGCGAAAGAACAAGAATACAGCCGACATGCTCCAGAGTGCAATGCGCGGAGCAGATGCAGCAGGAGCAGAAACCGAACTCGTTCACCTCTACGACATCGACTTCAAGGGGTGCAAAAGTTGTTTTGCATGCAAGGTCAAGAACTCAAAGTGCAACGGTGTGTGCGCCTTGAAGGACGACCTGCGCCCTGTTCTGGAGCATGCGCGTCAGGCCGATGTCCTCGTGCTCGGCTCACCCGTCTATTACAGCTATCCCACAGGTGTCATGCGAGCCTTCATGGAGCGTCTGATGTTCCCCGTCGGCACCTACATGTATGAACGTGAAGATGGAGAGACAGGTCATCTTGGTCGCCACATCTGTCTGCGCGACAAGGTAATCCCTACGGCGATGATTCTCACGATGAACTGCCCAGAGGAGTATATGAAGGTGATTGGCTATCCCCCCATCCTTGATGAGAATGCCAAGGTGATGGAGGACATCTTTGGCTACTCTGAGACACTGTATGTCTGCAACACCTATCAGTTCAACGACTATTCCCGCTACGACTTTAACCTGTTCTCGGAAGAGGACAAACGGAAATATCGCGATGAACACTACGACATTGACCTGCAGAATGCCTACGAACTGGGCAAACGGCTGGTGGAGAAAGCAATAAGCCAATAAACCATCATCAAGGCATCTTATGACCTTGTCGTTAGTAAATTCTTTTAGCAATGCGAACAGGGTCGAGCGACCGAAGCAGTTAGAAATCAAAAAAAACAGATCATGAAGATAATATTGACAGGAGCCACAGGATATGTGGGCGAAGGAACACTGCTCGAACTGCTAAAGGTTGATGCAGTAGAAAAGGTTCTGTCTGTCAGCCGAAAGCAGACGGGTATCAAGCATGAGAAACTGGAAGAGTATCTGGTGCAGGACTTTATGCAACTGAAAGAAGGTGACGAGCATTTTAAAGGCTACGATGCCGTGTTCTTCATTGCAGGTATCACATCGGTGGGAACGCCCAAGGATGTATATGTGCGCATCTCACAGGAAATTCCCCTGCATTTT
>CAJOLH010000001.1 GCA_905235375.1 uncultured Bacteroidales bacterium | reverse complement strand
CTATCGTATGGGGTACTCTGTCGGGCGATGGAGTACCCCATTCCGTAGCATCGGGCACTGTGTCGGCTGTCGTGATATTTGCGCAAATTGCGGAAGTACCATGTCGGGCGTTAGCGTATTTCCGCAGTCGTAGCAGGCACTCTGTAGGGCGATGGAGTACGTCATTTCGTAGCATTGGGTACTATGTCGGGCGATGGAGTATTCCATCCCGTAGCATCGGGTACGCTGTCGGGCGATGGAGTATTCCATCCCGCAGCATCGCGTACGCTGTCGGCTGTCACGATGCTTGCGCAAAGTGAGGAAGCATTCTGTCGGGCGTCAGAGTGCTCTATGATGTAGAAGTTCGTTAATTTTCTGTGATGACCATCTTTATGACGAATGAGAATCACAGGTTCTAAATGTAGAAAACCAATTTACCATCGCCGCATGTCCCCTAACGAACGATAGCGGACATTCCTCCATCGCACCATGTCCTCCAACGAACGATAGCGGACATTCCTCCATCGAACCATGTCCTCCAACGAACGATAGCGGACATTCCTCCATCGAACCATGTCCTCCAACGAACGGTAGCGGATATGTTCCAATCGCGCCATGTCCCCTAACGAACGTTAGCGGACATCCTTCCATCGTACCATGTCCCCCAACGTACGTTAGCGAACATCTTACTATCGCCTCATGTCCTCCAGCGAACGTTAGCGGATATGCTTCAATCGCCTCATGTCTCCCATTGAACGTAAGCGGACATGCTTCTATCGATGCATATCCCCCAGCGAATCATAGGGGACATCATCTTATGGAATCATGTCCTTCCATGTACGTTAGAGGACATGCCGCGACAAATAGACCTCCTCTTCTTATTATTCAGACCTTTTTCTTCTTTTAATACCAATAATTAACTCTACTATGCACAACACTCTTATATTGATCAACATCTTGACAAAAATGAATTATCCCTGCATTTGCGTAGAAAATCTTGCGGCAAATGCAGGGATAATTCAATCAATTTAAAACACGATCAATCCCGCTTAGCGGAGAGCTGCTTCTCGACGGCGCGGTACTTCTCGGTGAAGCTGGGGTCGGTAGCGAGCATATCCTCGACTTTCTTGAAGGCGCTGAGTACGGTGGCGTGGTCGCGTCCGCCAATCACTTCGCCGATGCGAACCACGGAGAGTGTGGTGAACTGGTGACTGAGGTGCATGGCTGCCTGACGCGCCTGAACAATCTCCTTCTTGCGGCTCTTCGAGTTGATGCTCTTCATATCGACGCCGAAAGTCTGGATGACGAGGTTGAGAATATTCTCGGAAGTGATGACCTTCGATTCGATCTTGACAATCATGCGGAGCACGCGCGTGGCAAGTTCCTGGTCGATGGGGCGATTGAAGGCGATGGAATGGGCAAGGAGGGAGTTGATGACACCTTCGAGGTCGCGCACGTTGTCGGTGGCATTGCGCGCAATGTATTCGATGACATCCTCGTCGATGGAAATGCCTTCCTTTTCGCACTTGCTGCGGAGGATTCCCTTACGCAGTTCATAGTCGGGTCGCTCGATTTCTCCGATGAATCCCCATTTGAATCGTGTGAGCAGACGCGGCACGAGGTCTTCAAGCTCGACGGGCGGGCGGTCGCAGGTCATGATGAGCTGCTTGCTCAACTGGTGCAGGTGGTTGAAGATGTGGAAGAAAGTGTTCTGCGTGGCGATGAGGTTCTTGCCGGCAAACTCCTGAATATCATCGACGATGAGCACGTCGATGCTCTGGTAGAAGTTGATGAAGTCGTTCAGGCGGTTCTGACGCACGGCGTCGGTGTATTGCACCTTGAACTGGTAGGCGGTGACGTAGAGCACACGCTTGGTGGGATCGCTTTCGAGGATCTTGAGACCGATGGCTTGTGCAAGATGAGTCTTGCCGACGCCACTGGCACCGAAGATGAAGAAGGGGTTGAAAGCCGAGTTGCCTGGACGACCGCTGACGGTAAGTCCTGCACTGAGTGCCAGCTCGTTCGACTTGCCTTGACAGAACGCGCTGAGGGTGCAGTTGGGATTGAGGTGCGATTCGAAATTAGACTCCTGCTTGGCTTCGATGCGATTCTTCGGGTTGAGCTTCACCGAGGCATTGTCGTCACGGGCATCGTCATCATTGGTCTTGACAACGCCGATGCGATACTTGATGGTGGCATTCGGACCGAAGACGCGCCAGAAGGACTTTGACAGCAGGTCGTAGTATTGGTCGCTCTCGAGCGTCTCATAGACATAGTGGGAGGGAACGAGCAGGGTGAGCCTGCCGTCCTTGAACTCGCCAGCACGAACCGACGCGAAGAATGCCTGATAGGCATCCTCGTTGTGAAGGTTGTCCCGTATGATGGCGAGGCATTGTTCCCACTGTATCTCGAATGGAGCAGCCATTTACTTACAGAAGATGTATAAGTTCGAAGGGTTCGAAGGGTTTGAAGGGTTTGAAGTGTTTGAACTGTTTGAACCGTTTGAACTGTTTGAACTGTTTGAAGGGTTTGAACTGTTTGAAGGGTTCGAAGGGTTTCCAGATGCGAAAAGGGCGAATTATCCTTTCGCGGTGCAAAGATATGTAAAAAAAAAATTCGATGCAAGAGCAAAAAAAATGCGAAAAAATTTGGAAATATCTAACTCGTTGATTTTCAAATTTGATACCCAATTCATCCAAAGTCTCTTAAATGTTTCGTCTTTGAGCTTAAAATAGATTGATTATTAGACAGATATACTTGCGGATTGAAGGTTTCCCATCTGAAGTTATCAACATTCTTTTATTGCAAAAAATAGATGTGTTTCCTCTTGAAAAAGGGGCATTTAGAATGTTGATAACTCGGTGGAATGTAAAAAAAATGATTTCAAATTATGATTCGGTTACTTCATCGTAGGAAAAACCAAAAGGAAGTAAAGTCGAGATACCATTAATGACATAAATTCCTTGTTGGGATGGGAGAATAATCTCGATGGGAGCGCCGTTTCGATACTCGGCTTCGAGGATGACCTGACGGCAAGCTCCGCAAGGGGCGCATACTTTGCGTGAATAATTGCCCGAGGCTGTCTTGCCCACTATGCAGAGCTTGAGGATGCGGGCTTCGGGATAACGGCTTTGCGCATAGAACACGGCAGTGCGTTCGGCACAGAGTCCGCTGGGGTAGGCAGCGTTCTCCTGATTGCTTCCGGTGATGATTTCTCCGTTGTCGAGCAGGCAGGCAGCGCCAACTTTGTAGTGCGAATAGGGCGAATATGAGCGTGAAGTAGCCAATTTTGCGGCATCTACTACATTTTTTTGGTCAAAAGTGAGTTCAGATTCGTCTAAAATGCTTATCTTTGCAGCGATTTCTATGGTTTTCATAAGAGTTAGGGTTTTATAACACCGCAAATATATGTCAAAAAACTCAAATGTCCAAACAAACTGTTCCACTTTTTGCAAATTAACTGTTCTTTTTGCTGCATTTGTCATTGTTGAACTCCTTTTTCCACCCTTATTGAGTGCAAAAAAGGCGAAATGTCCAACCATGGGTCCGAGGCTTACTGTGGAAGAGTATTGCTCGAAATATTCAGAAATGGCACAGACGCAAATGCGCAAATATGGTGTTCCGGCATCGATCACTCTTGCACAGGGCATACTGGAGTCGGGCTACGGGTCGAGTTACCTGGCTGTGGTTGCCAACAATCATTTCGGCATCAAAGCCTACAGCCGAGGCTGGAAGGGAGCCACCGTGCTGTGCGACGACGATGCCAAGAACGAACCATTCTGCAAGTTCGGCTCGGTGGCCGAGGGTTATGAATACCATTCGACCTTCCTGAGGGACAATCCGCGCTATGCTCCGCTCTTTAAGCTTGACGTTCGCGACTACGAGAGCTGGGCCCACGGGCTGAAGGCTTGCGGCTATGCAACGAATCCGAAGTACGGGACACTCTTGATCGACCTGATCGAGACCTATCACCTTGACGTCTATGACATCCTTAAGAACAAGAAGGTGACCACTGCCCACCGCACACTGTATGTTACCAGCGAAAAGCGTGGACTGAAGTACGTGCGCTGCCTAAAGGGCGACGACCTGGCTGCTATTGCCAAGGAGTTTGGCATCAACGAACGTAAACTGCGCCGATACAACGACCTGACAAAGCGTTCGGTGCTGAAGGAAAACGACATCATCTACCTGCAAAGCAAACGCAGCAAGGCCCCCAAGCAATTCACCATCCATAGGGTAAAGGCTGGCGAATCGATGTGGAGTATTTCGCAGACCTATGGCGTGACCATCAAGAGTCTGATGCGCCGCAATAAGCTCGTTTCAGCCACCGTACATGAGGGTCAGGTATTGCGACTGAGATAGTTTCTGTGGTATAGAAAGGATTTTTTGTTAAAAAACTTTATAAATTCTTGCAATTTTCGCAAATAATTTGTATATTTGCCCCCGAAAAACTCTAACACCTTTTTAAATATATTAATATTATGGTTACTTGTAAACCTTATGTAGTAGGTATCGATTGCGGTGGAACCAACACCGTGATGGGTATTGTTGATAGTCGTGGCAAGGTGGTCGCCAAAGGTGCCATCAAGACCAAGGCTTATATCGAATTCAACGATTTCATCGACGCCATTGCCCGCACGCTCGGCGAGCTGTTTGTGCAGGTGGGTGGACCTCAGATGATCACAGGTGTCGGTATTGGTGCCCCCAACGGCAACTATTACAACGGCACAATCGAGTATGCACCTAATCTTCCATGGAAAGGCGTTTTACCATTGGCAGATGCGCTTTACGAGCGTCTGGGTATCCCTGTGGCTGTAACCAATGATGCCAATGCAGCAGCTATCGGCGAAATGACTTATGGTGCAGCACGCGGAATGCGCGACTTCATTGAAATTACACTGGGTACGGGCGTTGGCTCGGGCATTGTGATCAATGGCGAACTGATCTATGGCCATGATGGTTTTGCTGGAGAACTCGGACATACGAAGATTCGCCACGTCGGCAATCGTCCTTGCGGTTGCGGTTTGGTCGATCACTTGGAGTGCTATTGCTCGGCTACTGGTGTAGCTCGCACGGCACGTGAGTTCCTTTCGACCCGCGAGACAGCATCGGCTTTGCGCAACCTCGTCGCTGAGGAGATCACTTCGAAGGATGTGTTTGATGCAGCCATGGCTGGCGATTCGTTGGCAAAGGAGATTTTCGACTTCACCGGCCGCATCATGGGTCAGTCATTTGCTGACTTTGTAGCCTTCTCGGCTCCCGAGGCCATCATCCTCTTCGGCGGTTTGGCCAACGCAGGTGACCTGCTGATGAAGCCCATCGTAAAGAGTATGGAGGAGAACCTCATACAGATCTGGAAGGACAAGATCAAGGTAATTCCTTCCGGCCTCGCATCGGGCGACGCTGCTGTTCTCGGTGCATCGGCTCTTGGATGGAAAGCCAAGAATGAAAAATAATATTTCGCTCTGAACAAGGGCGTCACATGAAAAGCCCGTCTCGAAACGACGGGCACTATTTTGATATGGCAATAGAGGTATTAGGCGCAAGAGTCCATAACCTGAAAAATATTGATGTCATCATCCCCGGTCACAGCCTCACTGTTGTGACCGGTCTTTCGGGTTCGGGAAAGTCTTCGCTTGCCTTTGATACCATCTATGCCGAGGGCCAGCGCCGCTATATCGAGACATTCTCGAGCTATGCACGCAATTTCCTCGGCAACCTCGAACGTCCCGATGTTGATAAGATTTCAGGCCTGTCACCCGTGATCAGCATCGAGCAGAAGACGGTGAACCATAATCCGCGCTCGACCGTGGGCACTACAACCGAGATCTACGACTTCTTCCGTCTTCTTTATGCCCGTGCAGGCGAGGCATACAGTTACCTGAGTGGAGAGCGTATGGTCAGGTTCAGCGAAGACCAGATCATTAACCTTATCTTGAATGATTATGAGGGACGAAGAGTGTATCTGCTTGCCCCGCTTGTAAGGAATCGCAAGGGGCACTATCGCGAGCTCTTCGAGAATCTGCGCAAGAAAGGTTATTTGAACGTGCGCATTGACGGTGAGATGCGCGAGATACTGCATGGCCTGCAGCTCGACCGCTACAAGAACCACTCCATTGAGCTTGTTGTCGATAAGATGCGTGTGGCATCGATCGACGAACAACGTCTTCGCGAAAGCGTGCGCCTTGCCATGCGCCTCGGCGAGGGAATGATGATGATCATGTGCGACGACCAGCTGAAGTACTATTCGCGATCGATGATGGATCCTGTGACGGGACTTTCGTACAAGGAACCGGCACCTCACGACTTCTCGTTCAACAGCCCTATGGGTGCGTGTCCGCATTGCCATGGCTTAGGAACGGTGACGATGGTCGATCGTTCGAAAATTATCCCAGATACGTCGCTGTCGATTGCCGAGGGCGGCATCGTGCCTTTGGGCAAGAAGAAGAAAAGCATGATCTTCTGGCAGATTGAGGCTTTGCTGCAGACCTATGACTGCACGCTCGATGACCCCATCAGCAGCTTGCCCGAAGAAGCCATCGAGGCTGTCCTGAGCGGCACTGGACAGTCGTATCACATTTCAGAGGAGTCGGTGGGTTACTCGATGATGACCATGCCTTACGAGGGACTGGTGAAATACCTGAAGGATGCAGCCGGCGATGACACTTCGGCGAAGGAACGTCGCTGGGCTGAGTCGTTCAGCACGGTACAGACCTGTCCCCACTGCAAGGGACAACGATTGAACCAGGAATCGCTCCATTACTTCATCGACGGCAAGAACATCGCCGAGGTGAGTGCAATGACCATCACCGACCTTGCACAGTGGATTGACCAGCTGCCTGCAAAGATGGACGGAAGGCAGAAGAGCATCTCTGAAGAGATACTGAAGGAGATTTCGGCACGCATCAGGTTCCTGCTGGGAGTGGGTTTGGGCTACCTTTCGCTCGACCGTCCTTCGATGACCTTGTCGGGTGGAGAATCGCAGCGCATCCGTTTGGCCACGCAGATAGGTTCGCAGCTGGTGAATGTGCTCTACATCCTCGACGAGCCCTCGATAGGATTGCACCAGCGCGACAACCAGCTGCTGATACAGTCGCTTAAGAAACTGCGCGACATCGGCAATACGATCATCGTGGTGGAACATGACCGCGACATGATGCTGCAGTCGGACTACCTTGTGGATATCGGCCCCGGGGCTGGACGCAAGGGCGGTAACGTGGTGTTTGAAGGTACACCCGACCTAATGCTTCAGAAACATACCTTGACGAGCGACTATTTGAATGGTACACGCAGCATTGAGGTGCCTGCTTCCCGACGCAAAGGCAACGGTAAGACATTGGTGCTCGAAGGCGCAACGGGGCATAACCTCAAGGGTGAAACTGTGGAGTTCCCGCTGGGTAGCCTGATAGGTGTGACGGGTGTGTCGGGTTCGGGCAAGTCGTCGCTGGTGAATGCCACGCTGCAACCCATCCTCAGCCAAAAGTTCTACCGCTCATTGACGCAGCCCTTGCCCTATACGTCGGTGAGCGGACTGGAAAATATCGACAAGGTGGTCACCGTGGATCAGTCGCCACTGGGCCGCACACCACGTTCGAACCCCGCTACCTATACGGGCGTGTTTCAGGACATCAGGAATCTCTTCGTCCAACTGCCCGAAGCTCAGATGAGGGGATATAAGCCCGGACGTTTCTCGTTCAACATCGGCGGTGGTCGATGTGAAGCCTGTTCGGGCAATGGCTACAAGACCATCGTGATGAACTTCCTGCCCGATGTGATGGTACCTTGCGAGGTTTGCCAGGGCAAGCGCTACAATCGCGAGACACTGGAAGTGCGCTTCAAGGGAAAGTCGATAGCCGACGTGCTCGACATGACTATCAACCAGGCGGTGGAGTTCTTCGAGAACGTGCCTGCCATTCTGAACAAGATCAAGGTGCTGCAGGAAGTGGGCTTAGGTTATATCAAGCTGGGACAGCCTTCGACTACGCTTTCGGGTGGCGAGTCGCAGCGTGTGAAGCTTGCTGCAGAACTATCGAAGAAACAGACGGGAAAGACTCTGTATATACTCGATGAACCCACTACAGGTCTGCATTTTGAGGACATCCGCGTGCTTCTGTCCTGCATCAACCGACTGGTCGATAAGGGTAATACGGTGATCATCATCGAACACAACATGGATGTGATCAAGTGCTGCGACTACCTCATCGACATGGGACCCGATGGCGGTGCTGCTGGTGGACATCTGATAGCCCACGGAAGTCCCGAAGAGATTTGTGCGAAGTATGATACCTGGACGACCAGGTATTTGAAAAAGGAGTTGTCAAATAACAATTAATAATTAATAATTAACAATTAATAATTAATAATTAACAATTGTTTGCTTGATCCAAAGAAAGTTTAATATTCAACACCATAAAGTCATATTTTAATTTCATCTACAATGAAAAAGAAACTGAAGAAGGTCCTTGTTCTTGGCTCCGGTGCCTTGAAGATTGGACAGGCCGGAGAGTTTGACTATTCAGGTAGCCAGGCTTTGAAGGCTTTGCGTGAAGAGGGTATTAGTTCTGTTTTGGTTAATCCTAACATTGCAACTATCCAGACTTCAGAAGGTATTGCCGATAAGGTGTATTTCCTTCCGGTTAACACCTACTATGTGACCGAAATCATCAAAAAGGAGCGACCCGACGGTATCCTTCTTGCATTTGGAGGACAAACAGCGCTCAACTGCGGCACGGAACTCTATTTGAAGGGTGTGCTGAAAGAGTACGGTGTAGAGGTGCTTGGCACAAGTGTGGAAGCCATCATGAACACTGAAGACCGTGACCTTTTCGTGAAGGAACTTAACAAGATTGATGCCAAAGTGCCCGTGAGCCATGCTTGCGAGAACCTTGAGGATGCCTTGGCAGCTGCTCGCGAAATCGGGTATCCTATCATGATTCGTTCGGCATACGCTCTGGGTGGCCTGGGATCGGGTGTCTGCCCCGATGAGGCAACGTTCAAGGAAATTGCAGAAAGTGCCTTCACCTTTGCGCCTCAGGTACTGGTAGAGGAATCGCTGAAAGGCTGGAAAGAGATAGAATTCGAGTGCATACGCGATGCCAACGACCACTGCTTCACTGTGGCTTCGATGGAGAACTTCGACCCCCTTGGCATCCATACCGGCGAGTCGATTGTGGTGGCTCCAACCTGTTCGCTCACCGATGAGCAGGTGAAGATGCTGCAGGAACTTACCATTAAGTGCGTGCGCCACCTGAACATTGTAGGTGAGTGCAATATTCAGTTCGCTTTCAATGCTGAGACCAACGACTATCGCATTATTGAGATCAACGCACGACTGTCGCGTTCGTCGGCTCTTGCCTCGAAGGCTACGGGCTATCCGTTGGCATTCGTTGCTGCCAAGATTGCCTTGGGCTATACGCTCGACCAGATTGGCGAGATGGGCACCACCAACTCAGCATACGTAGCTCCTTCGCTCGATTATATGATCTGCAAGATTCCGCGTTGGGACCTTACGAAGTTTGTGGGCGTGAGCCGCAAGATTGGTTCTTCGATGAAGTCGGTTGGCGAAATCATGTCGATCGGTCGTTCGTTTGAGGAAATGCTGCAAAAGGGTCTGCGCATGATTGGACAGGGTATGCACGGCTTTGTAGGCAACGACCATACGCGTTTTGACAATCTGGACGAGGAACTTTCGAACCCCACCGATTTGCGCATCTTCGCCATCGCCCAAGCACTGGAGGAAGGCTACACCATCGACAGATTGTATGAGCTGACGAAGATTGATCCGTGGTTCATCGAAAGAATGAAGAATATTGTCGATTACAAGCATGTGCTTGAGGGTTACTCTTCGCTCGAACAACTTCCTGCTGAAGTACTGACCAAGGCCAAAGTGCTCGGCTTCTCCGACTTCCAGATTGCACGCTTCGTGCTTGATGCCCATTCGGGCAGCAACATGGAGAAGGAAGTGCTTGCCGTACGTGCCTTGCGCAAGAAACTCGACATCCTGCCAGCAGTTAAGCGTATTCCGACTGTCGCCTCTGAGCATCCCGACCTTACCAACTACCTCTATATCACCTATGCTGTGCAGGGTCATGACGTGAACTATTATGCCAACGAAAAGTCGGTGGTAGTTCTTGGTTCGGGTGCATATCGTATCGGCTCTTCGGTGGAATTTGACTGGTGTTCGGTGAATGCCATCAATACGGCTCGCAAACTGGGTTACAAGTCAATCATGATCAACTACAATCCGGAAACTGTCTCGACAGACTACGACATGTGCGATCGACTCTATTTCGATGAGCTTTCGTTCGAACGTGTGCTCGATGTGATTGACCTGGAGCAGCCACGCGGTGTGATTGTGTCGGTAGGTGGACAGATTCCCAATAATCTGGCCATGAAACTCTATCGCCAGTCGGTACCCATCCTTGGTACGTCGCCTATTTCGATTGACCGCGCTGAGAACCGCAGCAAGTTCAGCGCTATGCTCGACAAGCTTGGCATTGACCAGCCCAAGTGGAGTGCGCTGACCTCAATGGAAGATGTGCAGAAGTTTGTTGATGAGGTGGGTTATCCCGTGCTTGTTCGTCCTTCGTATGTGCTGTCGGGTGCTGCGATGAACGTATGCTACGACGATGATGAGTTGAAGCGCTTCCTTGAAATGGCCAGTGAAGTGTCGAAGGAATATCCTGTGGTGATTTCGCAGTTCATGACTGAGACCAACGAGATTGAGTTCGATGCGGTTGCCCAGCAGGGTGAAGTTGTGGAGTACGCCATCTCGGAGCATATCGAGTTCGCTGGCGTACATTCGGGCGATGCCACGATGTGTTTCCCGGTGCAGAACATCTCGTTTGCAACCGTTCGACAGATAAAGAAGGTTTCGCGTGCCATTGCCAAGGAACTGAACATCTCTGGTCCGTTCAATATCCAGTATCTTGCCAAGGGACGTGACCTGAAGGTTATCGAATGTAACCTGCGTGCTTCGCGTTCGTTCCCATTCGTATCGAAGGTGCTCAAGCGCAACTTCATCGACACAGCTACACGCATCATGCTTGATGTACCATACGTCAAGCCTGACAAGAGCGAATTCGACATTGACCGCATTGGCGTTAAGGCTTCGCAGTTCTCGTTTGCACGTCTGCAGAATGCCGATCCCGTGTTGGGCGTGGATATGAGTTCAACGGGAGAGGTAGGATGCTTGGGCGATGACTTCGATGAGGCTTTGCTCAATGCCTTGATTGCTACGGGCTATAAGTTGCCTTCGAAAGATAAGGCCATCATGGTTTCGTCGGGTGAAACGAAGTCGAAGGTTGCACTTCTCGATGCTGCTTCAGCAATGGTGAAGGCTGGTTATACTATCTATGCTTCTGCGGGTACTGCTCGCTTCTTCAATGACAATGGCGTAAAGGCAACTGCCGTATATTGGCCCGATGAGCAACCCGAATCAGAGCTGAACGTGATGAATATGATTGCAGCCCATAAGTTCGATCTCATCATAAATATCCCGAAGAACCATTCGAAGCGCGAACTGACCAATGGCTATCGCATTCGTCGCGGTGCCATCGACCACAACATCCCGCTTATGACCAATGCCCGACTGGCAAGTGCGTTCATCGAGGCATTTACACAGAAGACGCAGCAGGATATCCAGATTAAGAGCTGGCAGGAGTACGAGTAATCATAATCCCTATATTAAATGAGCAAACTCATTATTCCTGCGGATTACAAGCCCGCTCTCAACCTGAAACAGACCGAACAGGCCATCAAGAACATCAAGGATTTCTTTCTGCAAAGCTTGAGTACCGAATTGCGCCTGCGTCGTGTCACTGCCCCTTTGTTTGTCTTGAAGGGCCTTGGCATGAACGATGACCTCAATGGTGTGGAGCGTGCCGTCAATTTCCCCATCAAGGATATGCAGGAGGCGCGTGCCGAAGTGGTTCATTCGTTGGCTAAATGGAAACGCAATACCCTTGCCGAATATAGTATTGAAGAGGGTTTTGGCATCGTCACCGATATGAATGCCATACGAGCTGACGAGGAACTCGACAATACCCATTCACTGTATGTCGATCAGTGGGACTGGGAGCGAGTGATGCGCAAAGAGGATCGCAACGTGAAATTCCTGAAGAAGATTGTGCGTAAGATCTATAGTGCCATCCTTCGTACGGAATTCTATATTTGTGAAACCTATCCTGCTATCACTGCGTTTCTTCCTGAAGATGTCTTCTTCATCCATGCAGAGCAGTTGCGACAGATGTACCCCGACCTCAGTCCAAAGGAGCGCGAGGACAAGATTTGCAAGAAGCATGGTGCGGTGTTCATCATGGGTATCGGAGGCAAGCTTAGCGATGGAAAGGAACACGACTTGCGTGCGCCCGACTATGACGACTGGACTACCGAGAACGAAGAGGGATATCTTGGACTGAATGGCGATCTGCTTGTTTGGTATCCTGTTCTTGGGGCTGCCATGGAACTGTCATCGATGGGTATCCGTGTGGATGCTGAGGCATTGTTGCGTCAGCTGAAGCTGACCGATAAGGAGGAAAGGGTGAGCCTCTACTTCCATCGTCGTCTGCTTGAAGGTGAACTGCCACTGTCGATAGGTGGTGGTATCGGACAAAGCCGTTTGTGTATGATCCTGCTTCACAAGGCACATATCGGCGAGACACAATCGAGCATCTGGCCAAGCGAGATGCGTAGAACATGTGCCCAGGCGGGTATTCCTTTGATCTAAATATGCAATTTAGCCTCTCTTTATATATTATTATAAGGAGAGGCTAAATTCATTCGCATTATTCCACTTATACCAATTATTTCCTTTCATTCATTATACCTTAAGTTAACTTCTTATACCTTGCACCAATCCCCAGTTTTAAACTTTCCTCCATCTCCTTTGTCCAAAAGACGAGATTAAACGAAAAGATATTACTAACCCTAAAACATAAAGCGTATGAAAAAGATGTTTGTAACCCTTGCAATCGCACTGTTGGCCATGAGCCAGGTGTTTGCAATGTCTGTCAGTAACATTCGTGAGACAGCTCGCTTCCTAAGCGATCGTATGGCATGGGAGCTTGACATGACGCCCCAGCAGTATGATGACTGCTACGAGATCAATTACGATTTCCTTTTCGCCGTCAATCCCATTTTGGATGATGTAGCAAGAGGTTATATGTCGGCCATCAATATTTATTACACTTACCTTGATTGGCGTAATGACGACTTGCGTTACATTCTGAATGCTGTCCAGTACAATCGTTTCCTGCAACTCGAGTATTTCTATCGTCCTATCTATACCTATCAGGGACATTGGAGATTCAGGGTTTATCAGATTTACAACAATCCCAAGTTCTTCTACTTTGATGCTCCTACCGTCTTTAGGGTATATGCAGGTGGCCACAGCCGCAGTCACTATTCGGGTGGATTCTATGGCCAGGGCAACAGGTATAGCCACAAGGTTGAACCCAAGCCCCATAACATCCATGGTTCATCACAAGAAAAGGATCACCAGCGTCTCGATTTTGGAAACAATCGTCGCGAAGAGGGCGCAAAGAAACCAATGAACGGCTATAATAACCGCAATCAGGATAATCGCGAGAAGGACAATCGTTATCAGGATCAGCGCAAGAATCAGAACAAGAATACACCAGGTATCAACAATCGCACCACGCGTGGTTCGAATACACCTGCTAATTCAAACAGCAGCGCCAAACCCAATAACGGCACAAGCAAGTCAAATAGCAACACAGGCACAAAACCCGCTGGAGGCGGCACAGTGAGTGGAGCTGGTCATTCGCGCACAGGAAAGAGATAAATGATCATTAACTTTTGCACTTGTGAAATTTGAGTGATTAAACCCTTCAAATTAGTAATCCCCCGTCGCTTGGATGCGGCGAGGGATATTTTCTTTCAATCATCTTTCTCGAAAACAACCTTATCGTCACTGGTTATTCCTGAGCTGGATGAATGGCGGTGAATAATACCAAGTGCAAGCAGTTCGTGAACAATATTACGATCCTTTCTTGAATGTGCATGCTTGCCATGGGCAAGTTTGTAAACCTTTTCTGGCCAAACAAAATGTTTCCAGGCTAATTTGAGATAGACATCACGATGACGTGCCCTAAAAAATTTGAACATAATTAGTGAAATTAATAAGTAATAAATATGATTTTTCTATTTTAGAACTGGGCCGTATTTCTCGGCCAGCAGCGAAGCCATGATATAGGGACCGACACCCTTTGGGTCGTTGTCGCGTATGATCTCTCCGATGTAATAGTCGTAGTCACCGCTACGATAGGGCGTGCCACCGAGACCGGCTACACCGCAGATGCGTGTCAGGCTGATGGTGCCAGTTGGGTTGCCTTGTCCATCAACATCTTCGCTGATGAAATTCTTGTTCAACCCTTCCCACGTCTGATAACCTTTTTCCCAATATTTGTTGGGAAGTACACCGATGAGCGCACCCTTCATGAATGTGTAGGCGAACATTGCCGTGCATGATGCCTCGTCATAGTTGCCTTCACGACCAGTCTGGTCGATGACCTGTTGCCAGGCCATAGAGGGTTGCTGGTAGGAGAGGAGCTTTTCGCAAAGTGGCTGGAGCAGCGAGATGATGCTGTCGCGACCGCTGTAATCGGAGGGAAGGAAGCCAAGAACATCAACCATCGCCATCGTGTACCAACCCAAGGCGCGTCCCCAAACGTGAGGTGCTTGTCCTGTCTCTGGATCTGCCCATTTCTGCTCGTGCTTCTCATCCCAGGCGTGACGATAGAGTCCGTTGGCAGGATCGAAGGTATGACGCCCCACAACCATGAACTGGTTGACAACGTCGGCGTATGCTTTCTCTTGGTCTTCACCAGTAAGGAATCGCTTCGCATATTCTGCGTAATAAGGAGCCTCCATATAGATGCCGTCGAGCCACATCTGCCAAGGATAGGACTTCTTGTGCCAGAATCCTCCTTCGCTCACACGAGGATGACTCTGCAATTGCAGATAGAGTGTATCAAGAGCCAGACGCATCTGTGGTTCAGGCCACTTGTCGTATGCCAACATGAGCATCTTGCCTGCATTGATGTGGTCGAGCGTATAGTTGCTCAGTTTATATCGTTCGATACGACCATCCTTGTGGATGATTGTGTCAATATAATGACGGACATAGGGATCGACCACTTCGGCCAATTTTGGATACTGCTGTGCTGCCATGAGCATAGACTGCATCAGCAGTCCGTGCGTGTAGTTCCATTTCAGCTGAGTGTTGTAGTCGATGGTTACGCAGTCAGGATTGCGTGCTAACTCTGAGCCTACCATACGTACGGAGTATGGATCAGGTTCTGCTACATTGCCTGTGCAGCTATTCAAGGTCGGAAGAATCAGAAGACCTAAGAACGGAAGAATCTTTTTTATCATTTTTTTTTATTATTTTTTTATTATTTATGTTTATTGTCTTAATAACCATTTGCTATCTTAGCTATCTTACCTATTTTAGCTATAACGCCTATATTAGCTATAATACCTATAATAACTATAGTGACTATAATAGCTATATCTACTATATCTATTCCTTCACCGGATTCCAGTTGTCATAGCCCTTCAAGACTTCTGCAGCAGTGTAGCGTGCTGCCTCTTTGTTCGAGAGTTGCTTCGACCAAGAGGCACGTTCCTTTGGTTGAGCTCCTGCACCCTTCGAATTGTATTCGGCATAGAATGTGGTAGCTGAACCATCGGTTCCAGTTTCTTTGTTGGGCCAAGTCTGCCATCCTTGCGGACGGACACATTCGTCCATGGTGCAGTTGACAAAGACGGTTTGTGCATAGTGTCGCCATGGACGACCCAAAAAGGTCTTGACTCCAGGTTCAGAGGTGATGTGACATTCGTTGAATACGTATCCGTAAGTTTGTCCTTCAGGAGTAGCAGCAGCCGTGACGTATCCATCGCCTATGCAATGCAGTTCGCAGCGATTGAAGTAGGCGATGGCCCAACCAAAGATGTAATCGACAGTGCCAGTGATATAACAATCCTCGTAATACTGACGCGACTGCATATCCTCGGGGATGCGTTGAGTGTGCGCAGCAGCTTTGGCCTCGGCTGTTTTGGGGTCGGACTTTCGTCCATAAGCATAGAGCGTGTCCTGATGACCAAGGAACTTGCAACGACGGAAAACAACGCAATCGCCAGCTACAAGCACAGCAACAGCCTGGCCAACACCACGACCACCTTGCGCAAACGATGCGTTGGAGGCGGTGTTTTCAAACACGATGCCAATGGCTTCGAAGTAGGGCGCGTAGATATAGGCAGTCGATGATCCCGATGTCCCCAGTTTGCGACCAGTAACGAGCGATTCCTTGTTGGCATAATCGTCGTTGGTGATGATCACCTCGCCTTCAGTGCGTGCTATCAATGTCACATGGCTTTTCGACTCGGGCACTACCAGTTTTTCTTTGTATGTGCCTGGTGCAATCATTATCTTGAGTTCTTGGTTATTGTAATCGGGAACTGCATTGATGGCATCTTGCACGGTCATGAAGTCTCCTGAACCATCTTTGGCAACCACCAGTTCGTATTTGCGGATGAATGGCTTGAGGGCAGGCACTGCCTCGCCAATGGCGTCGATTGTGGCAGCACACATCTTGCGTGCTCCGCTTATCCGAAGGTGCGTATTGTCCTCGCGTCCTTTGGGCGCAGCTGCGTATGTGTTGGCGGGTAGCCAGCAGAAAAGTCCCTTCGAGCCTTCCACACCTTCGTCCTGTATGACCTTCTTGGAGATGGCATTCATCTCGACAAACGGAACTTGCATCTCTCGGGCTACGCGACGAGGCGCCTCCAAATAGTCGTCAATGGTGCCGTCGCCACGAGTGATGATGTGTGTTTCGACCAGCGAGTCGCCTTCTGTCTTTATGGTGATGCCTTTGCCGAAGAGGTCATCTTCCTCGGCAGCATTCTTATTTTCGAAGAAACTGCGACGAGCGATGCTGTTGAACAGCACAGGTATGCCACCCTTTTCGCGTGTCTCGTTCACGAATTTGCGCAGGTTGTCGTCAAACGATGCAGGACTTCCCCATTGGTCGGGACAAAGGGCTGGTTCGGGAGTGTGCCAGGACGTGTGCCGCGATGCTCTGACTTGATTTTCTCGTCGTTGTGACCAAATTGGATGAATACGTAGTCACCAGGCTGAATGGCATCATAGACCTTTTGCCATTCGCCTTCAAGAATGAACGAAAGCGTGCTGCGTCCGTTGAGTGCGTGATTATCGACACGAATGTCATCGGTGAAGAATCCCGACAGCATTTGTCCCCAACCTCGCTCCTGATTGTCACCATCGAGTGGTTTGTTGGCCATGGTCGAGTCACCAATCATGAATATGGTGATTGGACGTTTGGTGTCGGCACTTGTAAGAGTCAAGATTAGTGCGATTGCGATAAAACATAGCCAACATGAGCTGGTTGGCTTCAGAATCCGGATGAGTGTGTGTAAGATTTTCATTTGCTTGATTTCGATTTAAGCAGTTCGTTATATCGGCGTTCATCATTGATAATTGACAGCCCAGCGTTGAAAACATCTGACGTATGGTTCATGATTCGACTGTATGCACCTTGCTCGTAAAGGTCGTTGGCAAGGTAGGCGGCAACCTGGCTGCGGAACACGTCGTTAGTGTAAAGCGATTCGAGCTCGTTGCTTTGTGCACTGTCACTGCGTGCCTGCTCGATGATTCCGCCGATTATCTCGTCGGTCACCTTGAAGCCCGTTGTTTCGTCAAGGAAGTCTTCGATAGTGGGATACTGCTGATGGAGTTCCTGCTGGTGTGCCTTGAAATATTGCACGACATACTTGTTGAGTGAACCTTTCGCATTGACTGCACGATGAGATTTCGTGTAGATCAATGTGTCGAGGGCAACAAAGATATCGGGCATGATCCCACCGCCACCATAGACGACACGACCATTGCGAGTGTAGCATTTGAGCGAGTCGGCAAATTCGATGCTGTCGGCACTCTGTAATTCGCCTTGCCTGATGCGATTGAGGAGATCCTCGTTGTAACTTTTCTGGTCACCTTTTGTATAAGGTTTTTGTATGCAGCGGCCCGATGGCGTATAGTAATGTGAAATGGTGAGACGTATCATGCCGCCATTGGGCATACGAACAGGGCTTTGCACAAGTCCTTTGCCAAAAGAGCGGCGTCCCACTATCACTCCGCGATCCAAGTCCTGCAGACATCCGGCGAGAATCTCTGATGCCGATGCGCTCTGCTCGTTGATCAGCACCACTACACGTCCCTTGAAATGGTCGAATAGATGGCGTGTGAGGTAATTACGGTGGCCATCGCTACGTCCATCAGTATAGACTACAAGTTCGTTGGAGGGGAGGAGGAAGTCTGCAAGTTCGACAGCCGAATTGAGATAACCTCCGCCATTGTCCTGCAGGTCGATGATCAGATGCTTCATTCCTTGTGCGTCAAGCTTGCCCATTGCCTTGTCGAACTCCTCGGGTGTAGTTTGTGCAAATCGTGACAGACGGATATATCCGATACCCGGCGAAGCCATATACGAAGCATCGATACTATATACAGGAATCTTGTCGCGTTCAACCTTGAACCACAGCATTTCGGGTTCCCCTTGACGCATTACTCCAAGATTGACCACCGACCCTTTGGGGCCGCGTAATCTACGTTGTATCTCGTTGGTACCGAATTTTTGACCAGCAATAGTCGAATCGCCCACCATGATGATTCGATCACCGGCAAGAATACCTACCTTCTCTGAAGGTCCGCCGCTTATCGTATTGATAACGAGAAGGGTGTCATTTTCCATCTGATAGCGCACACCAATCCCTTCGAACGACCCGCCCAGACCCTCATTCATTTGTTGCACCTCTTTCGGCGAAAGATAGGTTGAATGGGGATCAAGTTCCTTGAGCATGGCTTTGATAGCTGTCTCGGTCAGCGCATCTACATTCACTGTATCGACGTAACGGTTGTCGAGACAGAGCAAAGCGCTGTTGAATGTCTTCATGCTGTTGTAGATGTCCGCATGAGCGGTGACAGCGCAAAGCATGAGACACGAGATAATCAGTTTTTCGATATGCTTCATTCAGGTTTCGCTTTTGAAAAAAGAGGAGGGAAGCCCTCGGGCATAAAGTCGGAGACATCTTTGCCAAAAGAAAGGAGCTCGCGAACTGTGGTCGAGGTAATATGGGCCATCGCAGGTTCGTTGAAGAGCAGGATGGTTTCGATGCCGGTCAGATGTCGGTTGACGTCGGCCAGCGAACGTTCATACTCGAAGTCGATTACAGTACGAACACCACGAAGAATGTGTGAACATCCCAATTCGTTGGCTATATCGGTGGTAAGGGTCGTATAGGATATTACCGAGACGCGTGGTTCCTCTGCGTAGAAGTCGCTGATCATCTTCACGCGTTCCTCGACGGTGAACATACCTGTATTGCCTTTCAAGCCATTATAGCCCACAGCGATTACAATCGAATCGCTGAAATCGAGTGCACGACGCACGATGCTTTCGTGGCCTTTGGTGAAGGGATCAAACGAACCTGGGAATATTAGTTTCATGCCGTAACCGTCGATTAATATTTAAAAACTAATAATGTCAGTTTGTAGTGGAATTAAGCCTCATCCAGTTCGATGACGAGATTGTTGATGATGAACTCCTGTCGTTCCATCGTGTTCTTGCCCATATAGTACTCAAGCATCTCATGGACGGCATCTTCCTTGCGGAGCATTACGGTGTCGAGTCGCATATCATCGCCGATAAAGTTCTTGAATTCGTCTGGACTGATTTCTCCCAAGCCCTTGAATCGGGTAATCTCGGCCGTGGCGCCACATTCCTTGATGGCAGCCTCACGTTCTTCGTCGGAGTAGCAGTATCGACAGATTTTCTTGTTGCGAACTCTGAAGAGTGGAGTCTGTAGGATGAAGACATGGCCTTTTCGCACCAGCTCAGGGAAGAATTGCAGGAAGAAGGTCATCATCAGCAGACGGATGTGCATACCATCCACATCGGCATCAGTAGCAATGATTACTTTGTTGTAGCGCAGACCATCCAGTCCATCTTCAATATTGAGGGCAGCCTGCAGCAGATTAAATTCCTCGTTTTCGTAACAAACCTTCTTGGTCATCCCGAAGCAGTTGAGCGGCTTGCCGCGCAGTGAGAACACCGCTTGCGTTTCGACGTTGCGGCTCTTGGTGATGGAGCCTGATGCCGAGTCGCCCTCGGTGATGAAGATGCACGACTCGTCCTGCCGCGTACCCTTTGGGTCATTGTAGTGGATGTGGCAATCGCGCAGTTTGCGATTGTGCAGACTGATCTTCTTGGCACGTTCCTTGGCCTGCTTCGACAGGCCCGCCAGTTCCTTGCGTTCGCGTTCGTTCGATTGTATCTTCGAAAGCATCACTTCGGCAATCTCGGGTTCGCGATGCATGAAGTTGTCGAGTTCGCGTTTCAGGAAGTCTCCTACGAACTTCTGTATCGTAATGTCCTCTGGATTGGGCGACATACGTGTCGAACCTAACTTCGTTTTTGTCTGAGCTTCGAAGACCGGCTCCTGCACCTTGATGGCGATAGCGGCAACCATGCCATTGCGGATGTCGCTGTATTCGAAGTTCTTTTGGCTGAAAAACTCCTTGATGACACGCGCGGTAGCTTCCTTGAATGCTGCCAGATGTGTGCCACCCAGGCTGGTATATTGTCCGTTGACAAATGAATAATATTGCTCGCCGTAGCTGTTGCAGTGTGTGATGACTACCTCGATGTCATCGCCCAGCAGATGGATAGGTTCGTAAAGCGGTTGCATCTCCATGCGGGCATTGAGCAGGTCGGCAAGCCCGTTTTTCGAAATGTATCGCTTCCCGTTCAGGATGAGGGCAAGTCCGATGTTCAGGTAGCAATAGTTATGGAGAAGCGTTTCCACAAATTCCATACGGAATCTGTAGTTGGTGAAAATGGAGTTGTCAGGCACGAACTCGATGTAGGTGCCATTGGGTTCGTCGGTCGGCACAATCTCGCTTTCGTGTATCTTCTTGGCAGCGGCATAGGTGATTTCCTTTTTCTCCCCATTGCGACAGGATCGAACGAAGAAGAAACTCGACAATGCATTCACGGCCTTCAGGCCTACACCGTTCAGACCTACCGACTTCTTGAAGACTGAGGTATCGTATTTTCCGCCTGTATTGATCTCGCTTACACAAGCATCTACTTTGCCGAGAGGAATGCCGCGTCCATAATCCCTTACTGATACATGTCCCTCTTCACTGACCTTGACCTCAATAATCTTGCCGAATCCCATTGCATACTCGTCGATGGAGTTGTCGATTACCTCTTTCAGCAGAATATAAATGCCATCATCGGAATGGGATCCATCGCCTTGTTTCCCGATATACATGCCAGGACGGCGGCGGATATGCTCAGTCCATTCGAGGTGCTGTATCTTGTCATCACCATAGTCGGCAATAGCCTTGGCTTGAGCAAGTTGTTCGTCAAGATTTATTTGTGAATCTGTCATATTAACGATAATTCAATCGTAGATGTCTGTATATTTGGCTGCAAAGATAAAGTTTTTTTTGCAATATTCCAAATTTCGAAGTATAAATTCCTTTTATTTGCAAAAAATTCAATTCAAATGCATTATTTTCTTGCTTTTTTTGGAAATGACAAAGTTTTTCTCTAAATTTGCAGCGACATTATTAACCTTTTAAATTTAATTATTATGGCAACAGGCATTGAACAGCTGGTTAAGCTATTGCAGAACAATCCCGACATCGCAAAGATGCTGGTTTCATCGGTTGACATCGACTCCATCTTCAATCTTGTAAAGAGCAAGGGAGTGGATATTGCCAAGAACGAACTTCAGGATTACATTGCCAAGAACGTTAATCTTGGTGATGTGGCCAACACAGTCCTGAAGAGCGGCGCTGCCGGCGATATCGCTCAGAGTGTGCTGAAGAGCGGTGCTGCCGGCAACATCCTGAAAGGCATTTTGGGTGGTAAGTGATTCCATTCATATTCTGCAAATTCTTTCTGTTCTGATAGGATATTCCTTATGTTGGCACTCTTGCGTGAGTGAGAGTGCCTTATCTTTGACATGAGTTTAGCGGCCCTTAAAATAATTCATGTCATTTCCTTGTGTTAAGAAAATCAATATAAAATTATTGTTATTTTTGGTTCCTACTTTATAAAATAAGTTATGAAAAAGTGTTTATCCTTGGCAATGGTTGCCACCATGATGCTGGCTTTGACCGCCTGCACTGACAAAACAGAGACTAACAATGGAGTGAATGATTTCAAGATCAGTCGTGGCACAAATGTGAGCCACTGGCTGTCGCAGAGCGAGGAACGTGGTGAGGCTCGTCGTCAGCACATTCAGGAGGATGACTTTGCGCTTTTGGATTCGCTGGGCTTTGACTTTGTGCGTCTGCCCATCGATGAGGTTCAATTCTGGGACGAAGATGGAAACAAGTTGCCCGAGGCTTGGGAACTGATGACCAATGCCATTGATTGGGCCGAAAAACATCATCTGCGTACCATCGTTGACCTGCATATTATCCGTTCGCATTATTTCAATGCCGCGAATGAGGAGGGAGGTAACTCCAACACGCTGTTCACTTCGGAGGAAGCACAACAGGGACTTATCAACATGTGGTACCAGCTGTCTGATGCTCTGAAAGGCTATAGCAATGACTCCGTAGCTTACGAGTTTATGAACGAGCCGGTAGCCGAAGACCATGAACAGTGGAACGATTTGGTCGCCAAGGTACACAAGGCACTTCGTGAACGTGAGCCTCAGCGCACACTTGTTGTCGGCAGCAATCTTTGGCAGAGTTACGAGACGATTAAGTATCTGAAGGTTCCTGAGAATGACAAGAACATCATCTTGTCGTTCCACTACTACAACCCGATGCTCCTGACTCATCGTGGTGCATGGTGGACACCCGTTGGTCACTACGCTGGCAAGATTACCTATCCTGGTATCATGCTGACACAGGAAGACTACGATGCCGCACCTGATGAGCTGAAACCGGATCTGGAACCTTATCTCACCCAGGAATGGAATATCGATAAGATTCGTGCCGACTTTGCCGATGCTATTGCAGCAGCCAAGAAGTACGACCTTCAGTTGTTCTGTGGTGAGTGGGGCGTATATGAGCCTGTAGAACGTGAACTTGCTTATAAGTGGACGAAGGATATGATGACTGTGTTCACCGAGAACAAGATTGCATGGACCACTTGGTGCTACGATGCAGATTTCGGATTCTGGGATCAGCAGAAGAATGCCTTCAAGGATCAGGGTCTTGTTGATTTGCTTTTGGCAGATTATTAAAATTTTTGACTGCAATATAGATGAAACTTAGGAGTTTCTCCTTTTGCCTATTGGCGCTCACGGTGTCATCTGTTTCTGCCCAGACTTTCCAGTTGAACGAGAAAGGATACTTCAATGCAGGCGGTACCGACGTAATGGCATTCAATGACTTTTATCCCGAAGGTCATCAGGGTGGTGTTTGTGTCATCATGAATGGGCATCGAATAGCCACCAACGGAGACATTCGCTTGGAGGCTACGCCCGGTCAGTGGCAACCAGTACCCAAACAACTCAACCGAAAAGTGGTTGATGGACGGATCATCACCTCTCTCTGCTATCCCGATTCCTCGCGTCACATGACGGGGTTCAATCCCATGGCCTATCCCGATTGGCATGTCAATTACACGGTTACTGTTGAGCCACAGGATAAAGGCATCCTTGTGACAGTTGATCTTGATACTCCTGTGCCAGATTTCCTGCTTGGCAAAGTGGGATTCAACCTTGAGTTTTTCCCAGGAGAACTGTTCGGAAAGCCATGGATTATGGATGAGCAGTCGGGTATTTATCCACAGCAACCCAACTCGCCTCTCCTTCAGCTTCCAACCAATCGCGGTCACGAAGGTGACTTCTTCTTAGGGTGTGGGCAGAAAGCAGACCTTTCCCAGTTGGATGGACAGGGCTACAGCCCTCTTCGTGCCGACGACATCGTTGCTCTTCCTTATGCTGTAGGCCGAAAATTTACCTCGCGGCCAGATCTCCCCGCTCAAAAACTGACCGTTGAATCATTAACGGGAGACTTGAAGCTGTACGACGGACGTATGAACCACAATAACGGCTGGTTTGTGCTCCGCAGTGAGATTTCTAAAGGAGCCACGAAGGGAGCCATTCGTTGGCTTATCACACCGGCTGTCGATCAGGAGTGGATGTATCCACCTGTGATTCAGACATCACAGGTGGGTTACCAGTCATTGCAGCCTAAACGTGTGGTTATTGAGACCGATCAACGCGAAACTTCTGTAGAAGAGGTGCAGCTGGTGCGCATTGGCAGTAATGGCGAAAGTGTCATCAGTAGCAAGTTGCCTACTGTTTGGGGACAGTTCTTGCGTTATCGTTATCTGATTGCAGACTTCAGTGAAATCTCCGAATCGGGGCTATATCAGGTTCGCTATGGCTCAGCACGTTCATGTGTTTTCCGTATTGCTGACGATGTATATGCTCGTGGTGTCTGGCAACCAGTCATCGAGTATTTCCTTCCTGTGCAAATGTGTCATGTACGTGTAGCGGAGAAATATCGTATCTGGCATGATGCATGCCACCTTGATGATGCCTTGATGGCACCTGCTGGCAACCACATTGATGGTTACGACCAACGTCCCGGACTCTCTAAATTTGCAGCTGGTGAATGTGTCCCAGGTGTGAATGTCGGAGGTTGGCATGATGCTGGCGACTTCGATTTGCGTGTGGAGTCGCAGGCTGGAGAGGCATATATTCTTGCATTGGCCTACGAACAGTTCCATCCGGAAATCGACGTGACAGCTATCGACCAGCAACACCACCGAGTTGAGATCCATGAACCCGACGGTAAGAATGACATCCTTCAGCAGGTAGAGAATGGAGCCCTTACAGTTGTCCGTTCGTATCAGGCATTGGGTCGGCTCTATCGAGGCATCATCTGCAATTCCTTGCGGCAATATGCTATGCTTGGCGATGCTGCTGCCATGACCGATGGCATTGCTGGCAATACCGACGACCGTTGGATATTCACCGAAGATAATCCTATGCGAGCTCTTTCTACCGCAGCCCAATTAGCTGGAGCTGCCAGAGTACTTCGAGGATTCAATGACTCTTTAGGTCAGGAGTGTCTTGACATAGCCAAGGCTCTCTATAACCAAAGTAATCTGGAAGGACGGTTGATGAGCCTGAAACTTCAGGCTGCTGTTGAACTATATCTGACTACCGGAGAACAAAAGTATCTTGACTTTATTCTCGGACATCAAGAGCAGATTGTCAGCAATATCACACGCTGCGGTTGGTTTACTGCACGTATTGCCAAGCAGCTCGAGACGAAAAAGGATAAACGCTCTAAGGTGTTTGTGAAAGCCTTCCGTGCAGCTCTTGCTGAAAACAAGGCTCAGATTGACAAACAGGCAGCCGAGACACCTTACGGAGTTCCTTATCGTCCCAGCATCTGGGGGGCAGGATGGGACATCCAGCGTTTTGGTTTCGAGTACTATTTCCTTGCTGATGCCTATCCCGACATTTTCCCAAAGGAGACCATCTACAATGCCCTGAACTTCATTCTCGGATGTCATCCCGGTAGTAATAATTCCTCGTTTGCGTCAGGTGTTGGAGCACGTTCGGCAACTGTTGCATACGGACTTAATCGCGCTGACTGGAGTTACATTCCAGGAGGTGTGGTTTCTGGTACTGCACTCATTCGTCCAGATTTCCCCGAACTTCTCGAGTTTCCCTTCTTGTGGCAACAGACCGAGTATGTGCTTGGTGGCGGCTCGTCTCACTATATGTTCCTCGTTTTAGCTGCTATCAATTAAGCGAATTACTTGCTCACGTCAATGCTGGTCGGAAATCATTTTTCTATTCGATAATTCGCGTTAAGAAAAGGCGAAACACTATTTCAAATTGTGGCATGTCTCCCAACGGTCGTTGGAGGATATGCCACAATTGTTGCATATCCGCTAACGTCCGATAGGGGATATGCGGCGACAGAGGCATGTCCGCTAACGTTCGCTGGAGGATGTGCGTCGATGGAAGGATGTCCGCTAACGTCCGCTGGAGGATATGCGTCGATAGGATGATGTCCGCTAACGTCCGCTGGAGGATATGCGTCGATAGGATGATGTCCGCTAACGTACGCTGGAGGATATGCGTCGATAGGATGATGTCCGCTAACGTCCGTTAGAGGATATGCGTCGATAGGATGATGTCCGCTAACGTACGCTGGAGGATATGCGTCGATAGGATGATGTCCGCTAACGTACGCTGGAGGATATGTGTCGATAGGATGATGTCCGCTAACGTACGCTGGAGGATATGCGTCGATGGAAGGATGTCCGCTAACGTCCGCTAAGGGATATGATTCTATAGAATGATGTCCGCTAACGTTCGTTGGGGGATATGCGGCAATTTGCGTTCGCTTATGCGCGATAAATAATACACTCCCCGTTGGAAGTTTCCGGCGGGGAGTGTTTATTAGTTCGCTTAAAATCCTTAAGGATTAACCGAAGTTGTCGAAGCGGATCATGTCATCTTCAACACCCAGAGAGTGGAGAAGGTCGAGTACCGTCTTTGCCATCATCGGAGGACCGCAGAGATAGTATTCGCAATCCTCGGGAGCCTCATGTGCTTTCAAATAGGTGTCGCCCATCACTGGAGCAACGAAGCCTGGGGTGTAGGCAATTCCTGCTGCATCAGCCTTTGGATCGGGACGGTCGAGGGCAAGATGGAAGTGGAAGTTGTCAAACTCCTTGTCGAGGGTGAGGAAGTCGTCGAGGAAGGGTACTTCTTCGAGTGCGCGAGCACCATAGAAGTAGTGCATCACGCGATCGCGGCAGTTGAGCGTGCGGAGCATGTGCATGATCTGAGCACGCAAAGGAGCCATACCGGCACCACCACCTACCCAAATCATCTCACGGCCTGTACCATACTGGGGACGGAACTCGCCGTAAGGACCCGACATGATAACCTTGTCGCCTGGACGCAGATTGAAGATGTAGGTAGAGGCGATACCCGGATTGACGGGCATAAAGTTGTTGGCACCCTTAACCTGCTGCTCGCGCGGTTTGAATGGAGGAGTGGCAATACGTACGTTGAGCGTGATGATGTCGCCCTCGTCAGGATAGTTTGCCATTGAGTAAGCACGAACGGTAGCCTCGGGGTTGGAACAGTGGAGGTCGAACATGTGGAAGTTTTCCCATGCGGGCAAATAAGTCTCGCCGATGAGATCACGATCGAAATCCTTATAGTCAATCTCGAATGGCGGAATCTTGATTTGAGCATAGGAACCAGGTTCGAAGTTCATGTGCTCTCCAGGAGGCAGCGCAACTTTGTACTCCTTGATGAAGGTAGCCACGTTCTTGTTGCCAATAACGGTACATTCCCATTCCTTTACGCCGAATACGTCATCGGGAACGACAATCTTGGCGTTCTCCTTGATCTTCGACTGGCAGGCCAGACGATAGTTCTTCTTAATCTCCTTGCGGGTGAAGAATCCAACCTCGGTGGGGAGGATGTTGCCGGCACCCGATTCGATGATACACTTGCACTGTCCGCACTTACCACCGCCACCGCAAGCCGATGACAGGAAGATGCCGCCTTGCTGGAGGGCTGCAAGGGCAGTGGTGCCGATGCCAGCCTCAATGGTCTTCTTTCCATTGACATCGATAGCGATATTGCCTGATGGAACAAGCTTGGCCTTGACAAAAAGCAGGAGTGCTACGAGTACGAGTATTACAATCAAGAATACTGCGATTGCATAAATGTAAGTTGTTAACATAGTGTAGTCTCCTTTCTTTTAACCAAGTTGAATACCAGAGAAGCTCATGAAGGCAATGGCCATGAGTCCGGTGACGATGAATGTGATGCCCAGACCCTTCAGTGGAGCAGGAATGTTACTGTAGGAGAGCTTCTCGCGAATAGCTGCGATACATGCGATGGCGAAGAGCCAGCCGATGCCGTCGCCCAAAGCGTAAGTGATGGCATAACCTACGTTTTCGAACTCCTTCTGCTGCATGAACAATGAGCCACCGAGGATGGCGCAATTCACGGCGATGAGTGGAAGGAAGATGCCAAGTGAACCATAGAGGGCAGGGAAGAACTTCTCAACAACCATCTCTACAATCTGGACGATGGCAGCGATGTTGGCGATGAAGATGATGAAGCTCAGATAGCTGAGGTCAACGCCCTCGATGAGTGCATTGGGCTGAAGCACATACTTGTCAAGCAGATAGTTGATTGGTAGAGTGATGAACAATACGAAGGTCACTGCACAACCAAGTCCTACCGATGTGCTTACTGTCTTTGACACTGCCAGGTAAGAACACATACCCAGGAACAGTGCAAAGATCATGTTGTCAATGAAAATCGACTTGATGAATAGATTTAAATACTCCATTTTGCAGATGTTTTAAGGGTATTACTTATCCTGAAGATCGGGGTTCTTGGCACGCTGATACCAAATGATGCAACCAAGAATAATCAGAGCTGCTGCAGGCATAGTAAAGAAGCCGCAGTTCTGATAGCCGTCATAACCGGCTTCGTTGACGAAGCGTGCGATGACATCGTAGCCGAAGAGTGTTCCGCTTCCGAAGAGCTCGCGAATGGTGGCAGTGATGAAGAGGATCATGGCGTAGCCAAGGCCATTGCCAAGACCATCAAGAAGAGCAGGGAAAGGTTTGTTTCCCAATGCAAATGCCTCCAGACGACCCATCAGAATGCAGTTGGTGATGATCAGACCTACATATACCGAAAGAGCCTTGCTCACATCATAGACGTAGGCTTTCAGGATTTGATTGACAATAATTACAAGTGCAGCAACGACTACCAACTGAACAATGATGCGGATTCGGTTAGGGATGGTGTTGCGGAGCACGGAAATGATCACGTTGGCGAAAGCCAGTACACAGGTCAGGGAGATGCCCATGACGAGTGCAGGCTTCATCTGCGTAGTAACCGCAAGGGCCGAGCAGATACCAAGCACCTGGACTACCACAGGGTTGTTGGTCCAGAGTGGTCCGGTGAAAACACCGGGTTTCTTTTCATTTGCCATAACTGTTATTTCGATTGACAATTAACAATTAACAATTACTCAGCCTTTTTGCAGGCATCACATTCAGCCTTTTCGGCACACTCGGATTTGCCTTCCTCTTTGCAGCCTTTCTTCTCGCAGCAGCCAGCATCCTGCTTTTTGCAGCAGTCAGATTCCTGCTTCTCACAGCAACCTGCTTCCTGCTTCTCGCAGCAACCTGCATCCTGCTTCTCGCAGCAACCACCTTCCTGCTTCTTGCAGCAGTCGGAATTGACTGTGCCACTCTGGAGGAATGGAACGTAGCCAAGCAGTGACTCATAAATCATATCGCCCACAAAGTCGGAAGTTTTGGTAGCACCTGTGATGGCATCTACCTTATCGCCTCCATGGTTGGCAGGCTTGCCGGCCTTGGTGACGGAAACGGAAGTAAACTTGCCATCGGTGAAGATGCTCTTGCCGATGAAGGCTTTTGCGAAATTGGGATCGTCCTTGATTTTGGCACCAAGTCCGGCGGTCTCTGATTCGTGGTCAAACGATACACCAGCTACCTTGCCCTCAGGATCAACGGACAGATAACCCCAGATGGGACCCCAGAGACCTGCTCCGTACATGCTTACTATGCGGTAGGTAACACCATCGATATTGGCTACATATACGGGAAGTGAGGCATCCTTGATGATCTTGCCACCGCTGAATAGGGTCTTCGACGCGATGTCAAAAGCCTTGCCATCGACCTTCTCGCCATTGGTATTCACGCAGAACATGGCTTCGTCCATCTTGAGTTCCTGCCAGAGTTCGGCAGCATTCTCAAAGGTGACGTCCTTGCCAATCTTGGTGGCCACGGATTGCAGTATCTGCTGTTTCTTCTCATTGTCGGTGTTAGCCTTCTGCTTGTCCTTCAGGCCAAGGGCAGCTGCGGACAGAAGGATAGCTACCAATACTGTCAAAACGGTAGCGTAGATGACAGTATAAACATTTGAATTACGATTCATAGTCTTATGCATTTACGCGTTTTGCACGCTTTGAAATATTAGATTTGACAACACAGTAATCGATGAGAGGAGCACAGGCATTGCCGAGGAGGACTGCCATCATAGCGCCTTCGGGATAGCCCGTGTTGAACATACGAATCAGAATGGCCATCACGCCAATGAACAGGCCATAGATGAATTTGCCGGTATTGGTGCGACAACCTGTGACAGGGTCGGTAGCCATGAAGACTGCGGCAAAAGCGAAACCGCCGAAGCAGAGCTGCTGGCAAACGGTTGGGGCATTGTCGGAGAAGGCAGCAATGATTGCCGACATAGCAGCGCCACCGACGAATACGGAGAGCATGATACGCCAGCTGGCAACGCGGGTCAGCAGAAGTAGACATGCACCAAGGAGAATTGCCAACGTCGAAGTTTCGGCAATCGAGCCTGGGATGCAGCCCAGGAAGGCATCAATGGTGGAATAGGTGGCAGGATCGAACGAACCATCGGCAACGGCTGCCAATGGAGTAGCGCCCGAAAAGCCATCAACCACAGCTGTGCCCTCGATGGGGGAGTTGCAGAGCGCCGAGCCGGTGCGCACGAATACTTCATCGCCTGACATTGCCTTTGGATAGGCAAAGAACAGGAATGCGCGGGTGATGAGCGCAGGGTTGAAAATGTTCATGCCAGTGCCGCCAAAGATTTCCTTGGCAAAGATCACTGAGAAGGCGGTAGCCACAGCAATCATCCAGAGCGGTGTATTGACGGGGACAATCATCGGAATGAGCAGACCGGTAGCAAGGAAGCCTTCGGCCACTTCTTCACGCTTGATACAGGCCACAGTCATTTCAATGCCAAGACCCACTACATAGCTTACGACAACCTTGGGAAGAAATGCCACAAGGCCGTAGAGGAACTGCATGAACCAGCCGTCGTTGATGCCGAGAGCCAGATCGTGCTGATAACCTACGTTCCACATACCGACGAGTGCAGCAGGTACCAGTGCAAGGATAACCATCATGATTACTCGCTTGGAATCTACCGAATCGTGAACCTGCACACCCTTGCGGGCAGCAGTATGACGAGGAACGAAGAGGAATGTATGGAAGCTGTCATAGACAGACCACAGCTTCTCATACTTGCCGCCCTTCTGGAAAAGGGGGTCAATCTTTTCGTTGATATAATCGTTCAGTTTCATTGGACAGGATAATTTACAGTTTGACAATTATTCCATCTCCTTGCGCAGTTTGACGAGACCGTCAGCGATGACCTGCTGAACAGGATTCTTCGAGACGTCAACAAACTCACAAAGAGCGAAGTCCTCAGGCAGTACCTCGTAAATGCCAAGCTGCTCCATCTTGTCGATGTCGTAGGCCAGGACAGCCTTGTAGAGGTGCTCTGGATAGATGTCCATTGGGAAAACACGTTCCCACTCACCGCTGACGATGAGCGCACGCGGTCCACCTTTCAGGCGGGCATCGAGTTTCCATTTCTTGGACTTGAACAGACCGAACAGACCGGCAAGGCCAGTGTTGGAGGTAGAGTAACGGTTCAGGCCCGGAGTGATCCATCCGAAGATCTCGTCGGTGGTGTCACCTTCGGGAATGACGGTGACGGTCTGTCCCTTGAAGTTAAGTGAACCTGTAAGTCCGGTGGCGACACCTGTCAGCACGTCACCGTTGATGACACGCTGCTTGTACTCCACATGCTTTACCTTGCCATCAAGGATGTCGGCGAGTGGTGTACCAGCCTGTACCTTGGCATAAGCAGGTGCAACGATTTCGGAACCGGCAATGGTGATGATGCGGGAGAAGTCGCACTTGCCGTTGAGAATACGGCCGATAATGATTACGTCCTGTGCGTTGGCGGTCCAAACGATTTCACCCTTGTTGATGGGCTTGAAATTGTTGATTTGCACACCTACATTGCCTGCAGGGTGTGGACCTTCAACGGTTACCTTCTCGACACCATTGAGGGTGGGAATGGTGGTGTTGGCAGCAGCACCTACATACACCTTTCCTTTGCTGAGCTTAGCGAGCGCTGCGAGACCGGTTTCAAAGTCCTTCTCCTGACCCTTGACAATCATGTCGAAACTGGGAGCAAGGGGAGCGGTGTTGAGCGCGGTCACAAAGATGTCGCGTGGCTGGAGGGAAGGATTGGCGAGAACGCCGTAGGGACGCTGTGTGAGGAAAGGCCATACGCCACCATCGAGCATCGCTTGCTTGACCTCTTCGACTGATGCAGTCTTGGGGTCAACGACAGACAGTTGTGCACTGGTGCCCTTGCCATCGTTTGCAATGACGATGCCAAGCACTTTGCGTCGGTCACCACGAACGACATCCTCCAGGATGCCGCTCACAGGGCTCACGAACTTAATCTCTGGATACTGTTTGTCATGGAAAACTTCGTCTCCAGCTTTAACAGCATCACCGGCTTTGAGCACAATCTTAGGGGTACACATCACGAAGTCGTCTGGAACGAGGGTGACCTTTTTGGCCTCCTTGACGTTTACAAACTTCTCTTCAGGAGTACCCTCCAGGTTGATGTTCAAGCCTTTTTTGAGCTTAATAACATTTGCCATTAAAAAGAATGTTTATTGATTGTTGGTTGTAATTTACCTTATTATACAATACGCGTGCAAAGATAGTGAAAAATACTTAATTTTAAAATATGTATTCTCTTATTTAAAAAAAAGAACCCCACTGCAGTTGGGTTGCAGTGGGGTTTGATACTTAAAGTTGTCAAAAAAAGATTCATTAAGGCTGTTTGCCGATGTAGGCAAGGATGCCTCCATCCACGTAAAGAACGTGACCGTTGACAGCGTCGGAAGCATGTGAAGCGAGGAACACTGCGGGCCCTCCAAGTTCTTCAGGATTGAGCCAACGGCCTGCTGGAGTCTTGGCGCAGATGAAGCTGTCGAAGGGGTGACGACTTCCGTCGGGCTGACGTTCGCGGAGAGGTGCGGTTTGTGGGGTAGCAATATAGCCTGGGCCGATGCCGTTGCATTGGATATTGTACTCGCCGTACTCGGAGCAGATGTTTCGCGTGAGCATCTTCAGACCGCCCTTGGCTGCTGCGTATGCACTGACAGTCTCACGGCCAAGCTCTGACATCATTGAACAGATGTTGATGATCTTGCCTTCACGACGTTCCATCATCTCGGGGAGGACAGCGGCAGATACGATATAGGGAGCAACAAGGTCAACGTCGATGACGGCCTGGAACTCGCTGCGCTTCATCTCGTGCATTGGGATGCGCTTGATGATGCCGGCATTGTTGACGAGGATGTCAATCTGTCCCACTTCCTCGTGGATCTTCTTAACAAGCTCGCCCACAGCTACCTCGTCGGTAACGTTGCAAACGTAGCCCTTTACGTTGGTGATACCTGCCTCTTTGTAGTTGTTCAGGCCACGTTCAAGGGCAGCTTCGTTGATGTCGTTGAAAATGATGGTTTTTACACCAGCTGCAACAAATGCCTTGGCAATGTTGAAACCGATGCCGTAGGATGCACCAGTGATCCAGGCATTTTTGCCTTCAAGAGAAAAGTCTTTCAAACTTGTCATGTTGATGAAAATTTAATGGTTAGTGGAAAATATGCAAATAATTTGGTTATAATTAGTCAATAGTCAATCCTCAGATGGCCGAGTCCCGTAATATCAGGTTGTGGTTGACGATGAGGTGCGAAGGGTGACTCATCTCGGGTATCTCGCCGAGGTGGGAAAGGAGCAGTTTCGCAGCCATCTCACCAATGCGTTGCTGATGCAGGTCGAACGATGCAAGTGGTGTGGACAGGTAATTGTCGAACGGTTCGTTGGCGACACCGATAATGGCAATCTCTTCGGGAACCTTGATGCCCTTGCGACGGAAAATGTCGATGGCAGTAATGGCAGGGAAGTCGCCCGCCGAAAAGATTCCATCTGGACGATTCTCCATCTGGAGGATGCGTTGGGCGGCTTCGGTACCAGCCTCAATGGTGATGGAATTTTGGAATACCCATTCGTCGTGGAAAGGCAATCCGAGATCCTCAAGCGCTTTTCGATAACCTTTGTAACGATCGGAGTAGGAAGGCTGAACGAACGGCCCTGCGAAATGACAGATTTTGCAGCAGCCGAGTTTGTGCAACTGAACAACGGCATCATAGCCAATCTGGAAGTTGTCGTTGCATACCGAATCGCAATCGGAAACCTTTTCAGGCAAACGATCGAAATACACAAGAGGGATATTGTGCTGGGCGAGCATTTCGGGATAGACGGGGTCCTTCGTCTCGGTGGAAAGAGACACGGCTACTCCATCGACTTTCTTGGCAATCATTGCCTTGATGGCATTGGCTTCCAGTTCCTCACTCTCGCCACTGGCGGCAATGATGACCTGGAATCCATGTTTTTGCGCATGATTCTGGAACGAGGATATGATGGTCGCAAAGAAATTGCGGTCGATGCGTGGAACAATGATGCCAAGAACATTACCTTTGCCAGTGCGCAGATGGTGTGCTACAGGATCTGGGATATAGTTGAGCTCCTTTGCGAGTTTTTGCACTGCCTCTCGCGTTTTGAGGCTGATGCGCGGGTTGTTCTGCAAGGCTCTCGAAACCGTTGATGCCGTTGTATGGAGTCGTTGTGCCAAGTCGTAAATCGTTACTTTCCCTTTTTCGCCCATGTTGATAATGATAGGAAATGTTTTAATTTGTTTGAGTCTTGTACGGGTGCAAAGATAATTGATTTTGCAATTAAATCCAAATTTTTTGATGAAAAAATGTGCAATAATTGTAAAAATTGCATGAATTATAATGCTTTGTTCATCAATTTAGGCAATCGTTTACACTAATGCCCAGTGACCGCTAACGATATGTTTTTCGTCAAACCATGTTGCGCAATCTTGTTGCTCATGTTCGAAGATGCCAAAAAGAGCTGAGCCGGATCCCGACATGCTTGCGTAGAGCGCTCCCCGTTGGTAGAGTTGCTGCTTGATGGTATTGAGTTGCGGATAGAGTGGGAAGACGGAATCCTCGAAATCGTTATGTATGCAATCCTTCCATTCGTCCAACGGACAAGTCAGTCTCATGTCGAGTGAAACTTTGGGTATTTTGGGATGGACGTTGCTATATGCTTCGCGAGTACTTACTCCGAAGGGCGGTTTAACCACGACGATATACTTGCCTTGAAGAGATAGGGGATGGGGAACAATTTCGTGGCCGATGCCTTCACAGTATTGTGCTTGCATCTTTTGCTGGTTGCCGGCTGTGTTCAATCGGTTGCCGCATCGGCAGAAGAAAGCACAGTCGGCACCCATGCGTGCCGCCATGACTTCGAGTTCGGCATCGGAGACATCCAGATTGAACATTTCTCGCAACATCAGCAAGGCATGTGAACCATCGGATGATCCACCACCCAGGCCAGCCCCAAAGGGTATCTGTTTTTCAAGGTGCATTTCGACTGCGGGTAATGCAGGGAACCGTTCCTGCAGCAATCGATAAGCCTTCACGCAGAGGTTATGTTCGGGATCGCAATCAACGCTTATGCCTGTCTGGTGCCAATGGACCTTGTTGTCAGCAGTGCGGAGGCAATCGTCGTCCTTGCCTTCCGACAAGGGAAGAATTTCCAGTGCATCGCACCAGTTGATGGGATAGAAAAGTGTCTGAAGGATATGGTAGCCATCCTCGCGACGACGTATCACGTTGAGTCCGATGTTGATTTTGGCTTCGGGAAAGAGAATCATATATAATATATATAATGTACTAATGAAGGTGTGACAAAATTTCGGTGCAAATATAACAAATTTTTTCGAAATACAGAAATCTAAGCTCAAAAAATATCTTTCTTTGCCGATAAATTATGAAAAATTGTCGTGGCATGATTTTTGCAAACCATTCGATACTGATTATTAACAAAAATTATATATATTATGGAAGAGAACAAGCAATCATTCGACAACGAAGAGGTAAAGGGTGAAGAGGTGCCGGTCGTTGAGCCTGAAAATGCGGACGATGCTCAAGAATCGAAGCCCACAGAAGTAGAGGAGGTTCACGAACCGACTCCCGAAGAACGCATAGCCGAGCTGGAGGCGAAGATTGAACAACTTCAGAAGGATGCTCTGTATCGTGCGGCAGAGTTTGATAATTTCCGCAAACGTACCATTCAAGAAAAGGCTGATTTGATCAAATATGGTAGTCAGAAGGCTATTGAGGCTTTACTGCCCGTCATAGATGATCTGGAGCGTGCAATGCAACATATCGACAAAGCAGATGATATAGAAAGCGTGAAAGAAGGAGTGGCGTTGATTATGCAGAAGTTTCAAGGATACCTTAAGCAGCAGCAAGTCACCGTTATTCCCGCTAATCCAGGAGATGACTTCGATGACAAAATCCACGAAGCCATCACGATGTTTCCCGCACCCGATCCGTCGCTTAAAGGAAAAATTGTGGATTGTCCTACAAAGGGCTATAAACTTTACGACAAGGTGGTCAGGTATGCGAAAGTCGTAGTAGGTCAATAATATTTAAATAGGAGAAAATGTAATATTATGGCAAAGAGAGATTATTATGAGGTTCTGGGTCTTCAAAAGGGAGCATCGATCGATGAAATAAAGAAGGCTTATCGAAAGTTGGCCATGAAGTGGCACCCAGACAAGTGGCAGCAGGCAAGTGAGGCAGAGCAGAAAAACGCCGAAAAGAACTTTAAGGAGGTTGGCGAAGCATACGCTGTCTTGAGCGACGATCAGAAACGTGCCCGATATGACCAGTTTGGTCATGCCGGAATGAATGGTGGCTTCGGTGGAGGCGGCAGTACTGGAGGCTTTGATTTCAGTGGAATGGACTTTGATCCGTTTGATATCTTTAATGCCTTCTTCGGAGATGCTAACTCAAGAGGGCGCACACGTGGTGGCTCAACTTATTCGTACACTACATCAGGCAATCCATTCAGCGGCTTCGAAGGTTTTGGCTTTGGCAATGGTGCAGAAGGCTTCAATCCTTTCCAGCAGGCAGTCAAAGGTCAGGACATCAACATCACGTTGCGTGTTTCGCTCGATGATGTGATGAATGGTGTTGACAAGAAAATCAAGATTAAACATTCGGTCGCTGATGCCTCGGGCACAGTTCGTCAAGTGGAGGATATTATCCCTATTCATCTGCCCAAGGGCGTGATGGAAGGACAGAAGTTCAGGTCGAAGGGAAAGGGCAATGCGGCACCTGGTGGCAAAGGCATTCCTGGTGACCTGATTGTCAACATTGAGGAGATACCGCATCCCGAGTTGCTTCGCGACCATGAGGACCTGGTTTACAACTGTCTCATTTCGTTCCCAACCGCTGCTCTGGGAGGATCGGTTGAGATTCCCGCGCTCAATGGTCGTTTGAGAATCAATGTGCCAGCAGGAACACAACCTGGCAAGATTTTACGCCTGAAGGGAAAAGGTTTGCCCTCGAAGGATTCCGGCAATCTCGGCGACCTCATAGTCAATATTCTTGTATTTGTGCCCGAGAGACTCTCGGCAGATGAAAAGAAGGCTGTGGAGAAGCTTGCCAATGGAACGAACTGCATTCCTACGGAGGAGAACAGAAAGTCAATGTTTAGCCGTATCAAGTATTTTTTTACAAAACATGAATGATTATGAAGGATGTATGGTATCAAACACAAGGAACTTGTTCGAGTCTTATTCATGTCGTTTTGAATGATGACGACGTAATACATGACGTTCAATTCGTAGGTGGATGTCATGGCAATCTTCAGGGCGTTTCGGCCTTGGTAAAAGGTCAGAAGGCCCAAGATGTGATAGCTCGCATCAAGGGCATTAAGTGTGGAAACAAACCCACATCTTGTCCTGACCAATTGTCAATAGCACTGGCCAAAGCCATTGAATCAGCACGTTAAATGACAAATTTCGTTAAAATGTACGCAATCTTCTTGGTTTATCCAAAAAGATTGCGTATTTTTGCAACATGAAATTTGTAAAATTATTATTGTCGTTTGCGACGACATTGATTTTGACGGACAATATTTGGGCAAAGGGAGATGTGGTACCGCAGGTACATCATGACATTCATCGCGTACTTCAGGAGCAACAGGATGTCGCACGTTATTTTCAAACGATGTCTGATTCCGTCTATACACTGGAAGGCGAAAAACCTTTTGAGCTGCGTCCTGAACTGGATCTTTACAGTGATTGGAATGACAATTTCGATCCGATGAATGGTAAAATTCCTGCCAATATTCCTAATAATGTTGAAATCGACCTTTCCGGGTGGTATCCTCCTATTAAAGGAATGGTAACATCGCCCTTTGGTTGGCGCAAGGGACGAATGCATAAAGGCGAAGATCTCAAGCTATATATTGGTGATACGGTAAGAGCTGCCTTTGATGGCAGAGTCAGGATCTGCCGAAATGATCGCCGTGGCTATGGCAACTTTTATGTCATTCGCCATGAAAATGGACTTGAGACTATCTACGGTCATCTGTCAAAGCATCTTGTCAAACAAGATGAATATGTGAAGGCAGGTCAAGCGATAGGACTGGGTGGCAGCACAGGGCGTAGCACAGGTCCGCATTTGCATCTTGAGTTGCGCTACATGGGCATTGCTCTCGACCCTGCCGATCTGATTGACTTCACTACTTTTCAGCCACGTTCGCAAATCTACAAGCTTGATCGCAAACGTGCTCAATGGGAACAGTCGAACAAGGGTAAGCGGTATGCATCGTCCGGCTCAAATGGTACGGCTCGAAACTCCAGTGGTTCGCGTAATTCCTCAGCCTCTATTCATGTAGTTCGTAAAGGTGATACGTTGGGAGCTATTGCTCGTCGCTATGGTACAACGGTCAATCGTCTGTGCAAACTGAATGGCATCAAGGCAAACACCAAGCTTCAACTGGGTAAACGACTTAGAATTAAATAAACCGCTGCTTTTACGACAGCAAATTACGACAAGGTATGGATCCAATTGAAATTATGCAGAAGGTTCTGCGCATCCTTTTCTATGTGTTGGTTATTGGCGCTTTGGTCGGTTTTGCTCAAGACCACTGGTTCGGTAGCCCAAACACTTATTGGATATGGTGCGGATTGGGCGCCATAGGCGCTTCGTTGGTTCGTTTCTTCCTGCGATTTGTCTGAAATCTTAAAGGCATGGTTCAATCGAGAACCATGCCTTTGTTTTCTTGATGTGGTTTGATAGGTTTTGATGTGAACAGATGAATTAGCCCCAATAGAATTCGGTGAAAGCCTTGATGACATATTCCTGGTCTGTTACACTACCCGTCTCACGAATAGAATGCATACCCCAAACGCCGTTGCCCATATCTACGCCACGGAAGGGCAGTGAACTGGTGAGAATATTGCCCAGCGTACTACCTCCAGCGATGTCGCTGTGATTGACGAAACGTTGATAGGGGACACCTGCTCGACTGCATATTTCTCCGAAGACGGCAGCTCCATCGGCATCGGTTGCGTATTTCTGCGCAGCGTTGACCTTGATGATTGGTCCGCCACCGAGCACTGGATGATTGGTGGGATCCATCTTCTCCCCATAATTGGGATGCCAGGCATGTGCATTGTCTGCACTGACCATGAAGCTGTTCTCTATCATGCGATAGAAATCATCATGTGGGTCGCTGACCAGACCGAGAAACCTGTCTTGTGCAATGACGAGGCGTTGAAGTAACTGAGCAAGGAATGGCGAGCCTGCGCCTTGCTTGGTGCCGCTTCCGGTTTCTTCGTTGTCAAAGATGGCGAGTACCATTGTCTGACCTTGTATCTGCCTGGACTTTGCTTCGTCGTACTGTGTACCAAGCATTGCCTGCAGTCCTGCGTGTACCATCGATAGGTCATCAAGACGTCCGGCAGAAATGAACTCTTTGTGCAGCCCTACTTCGCAGGCAGGTGTGGTGTCGTAGAGATATAGGTCGAAATCGAGAATTTCTTCGGGAGCGACATCAAGCTGGGAGGCTATAAGTCCAAGCAATAGCCCATTGGCTGAAAGCTGATCGCCGATGACACCTAAGATGGGGAGCATATCTTTCTGTTTCGACAACTTGACACCATCATTCACCTGCCGATTGAAGTGTATAGCGAGGTTTGGAATGATGAGAATAGGCTCCTTGATATGCAGGAGTCGTGTCTGAGGATGCAACGGGTCGCTGGTACGAAGCATTACACGCCCAGCCAACGATAGCGGACGGTCGAACCATGTGCTCATGATAGCTCCACCATATAATTCGACATTCAGCTTTACAAAGCCTTTTTCCATGAGGATTTCCGGATTGGGCTTGATGCGGAAGGTGGGCGAATCACAGTGGGCGCAAATCAATCGAATGCCGCTTTCTGCCAAAGGCAACGAGCCCAGACGGATAGCGTAGAGCGAAGAGTCATTTTTGGTGACGTAAAGATTATCACCTGGCTTTACGTCAGGCATTGGTTTTGTTGGGTCAAACTTATAGAAGCCAGCAGCCTGCAATTCCTCTTCGAGTGTTGCCACTGCAAGATAATTCACAGGACTGGCATTCAGAAATTCAATCAGGTTCATAGACTATTCCTTGATTATTCCTTGGTAATGGTGACATCGAGTTTGTTGAACGGGAACATGAAGCCAGAATTGCGGAGTTGCTGATATACCTCATATTTCATATATCCCATAACAGCCCAATAGTCGGCACTCTTGCACCATGAACGTGTAGCGATGGTACAACCACTTTCGCCCATGTCGGCAAGACCCTGCCAGGGGCCTGCAACAGGTTCATCCTTGATAGGTTCCTTAATGATGAGCGGGCACTCATTCTGAACCTTTTCGATGGCCTCACGCACGGTCTCATAGTCTGTACCGTAGCAGAAGTCAAAATTGACATCGACACGACGATAGGGCTGCTTCGAATAGTTGATGAGTGAGCCTGTAGAAAGTCCTCCATTCGGGATGATGATGGTCTTGTTGTCGGTAGTGACAAGGACAGTGTTGAAGATTTGGATCTCCTTTACAATACCCTCATAACCTTGTGCGGCAATGTAATCACCCACCTTATAGGGCTTGAAAAGTATAATCATCACGCCACCAGCGAAGTTGCCAAGTGTTCCAGACATTGCCATACCGATGGCTACACCGGCACCAGCAAAGAGACCAATGAAAGCAGCTGTATCTATGCCAAGGATATTGATGATGGCGATGATCAGGCAAAGCCAGAGGCATACCTTGATGATGCTTTCAAGGAATCCCTGAAGAGAGTTATCCACACCTTTTTTATTCATCATTTTGGTGCAGACATTGCAAACTTTTTCGATAATCCATTTACCGATAATGTAAACGATAATAGCAGCAACAAGCTTATAGCATAACGCTGTTGCCATGACCTTTAAGGTTGCGTAGTTTGTAAGGATGTTGTCCATTGTGTTTAGTTTTAATTGGTTAATATTGGTATTATAAGGATTGTTATTTATTCAGTCCTCGATAATCATTAGTCTGCTGCTTCTTCCATCTCTTTACGCAATATCATTTGCTCAAGATATTGGATTTTCAGGCTTGCGGTCTTGTTCTCCTGTTGAAGACGGGTATTTTCACGCAAAAGGATTCCAAGCTCGTAGGTCGCTGCCATACGCCCACGGGTCTTTGGTCCAATAACTGTGGTGTTCTCCTCGCCTTTGGTTGATATGAAGGTTGCTCGAAGGTTCCTGTCTTCGGTATGCTGTGCAATGAATCCCAACGCTCCATTATCGGTATCGGCATTTGCCAGCACCGTGCTGTCATTAGTCATTCCTTCGGTCACTTTGCCGGCATAGATGAAGGTGACCGCCTGATAATGTGTGCCGTGGATGTCGTAACTGTAGTTTGTTCCATCGTTGGGCTCGATAGCCTTGGTGGTTATCTCAGTGCCGTCGGTGGCATTGATTCGCAGTTGATGTACGACAAAAGTTTTCGGTCCGCAATAGGTAGCGATGAGTTGCGTACGACCGTAATCATCCACAGCACATCGCAAATAGGTTTTATTTAGATTCTCACTCGGATCCATGCCTTCAGGTCGGAAGCGTCCGAGATCGTCATATGGGGATTTCTCATATTCGAAGCCCTTGCTTTTAGCTGTATTGATTTCGGGAATGAGGGCCATCATGAGTGAATCGGTTGCTTTTAGTGTTTGACGTTCGGTCTGCAGCTGTGCGCGGAACTTGTCGAGTTGTTCAGCCCTACGTTGCTTGGCTGATGGGCCTCTCGTTCCTGTGCATGACACAAAGAACAGCGCTAAGAATAGATAGAGTAAGTTGGATTTCATAAAATTATTTATTTTATTGATGTATTTTGTATTGTCGTTGAGTTTCAGTTAATACGAGAAACATTCTTCACCCCTTTCACCGAATTTATCTTTCGAATAAGAATGTTGAGCGAAGATAGATCGGAGACACACACCGTGAGATGACCTTGGAATAGCCCACCCTCAGTATCGATTGAGATGGAGCGAAGCAGGGTGTTGGGCTCCTTGTTGATGACGGATGATATGTTCGTCACGATTCCGATATCGTCGATGCCTACAACGCGCAGCGTGATAAAATATTGTCCTGCACTCTTGCCACTCCAACGGGCACGTTGGATGCGATAAGGATACTGTTTCTCAAGATTTCTGATGTTGGAACAGTCGGTACGATGAATGGTGATGCCGCGAGCTATTGAAACGAAGCCTACAATATCGTCACCATAGATGGGATGGCAACACTTCGCAAGCTTGTAATCTATACCTTTCAAGTCGCGGTCGATGACAAGCACATCGTTGCCCGCTTGCTGTTTCTCGTTTTCAGCTACAGTCTCTGGCGATGCTATGAAATCGGCAGCGGAATGTGCGGAAGGCTCGCCCTGGATTTGTGGAGTTTGGCTCGCTTCGTATTCCTTCAGTACGTCATCGACTGAGATGTCGCCTATCGAAAGGTCATGATAAAATTCGGTCTGTGTCTTGTAGCCAAGACGGATAATGATGCGCGACATCTCAGCATCATCAAGTTCAATCTTTCGATTCTTGAATCGGCGCTGCAGCAGTTCCTTTCCTGTCTGTGCCTCACGATTTTCAAGTTCCTTGATGCCCGCTTTAATCCGACTGCGTGCCTTCGATGTTTTGACGAAATTCAACCAGTCCTGCTTTGGGGTTTGTTGAGAGGATGTGAGGATTTCTACTGTCTCGCCGCTGCTAAGCTGATGGTTGATCTTTACGTTCTTTCCTCCCACGCGTGCCCCTACACACTGCATCCCAAGTTTCGAATGAATACTGAATGCAAAATCGAGCACAGTGGCGCCTTTAGGGAATTTGTGTACCTCTCCCTTGGGTGTGAAGACAAATACTTCTTCGTCGTAAAGTCCCATGGAGAAGTCCTTCATCAATTCGTCTTTTGGAGCGCCGCTTTCAAGCACTTCACGTATCGAAGCGATGAGTTTGTCCGCCGAATTGCCATCACTCTTTATGCCCTTGTATTTCCAATGGGCTGCCAAGCCGCGTTCGGCAATATCGTCCATCCTTTTGGTTCTAATCTGCACTTCCACCCAACGATCGCTTGGACCATAGACGGTAATGTGCAACGACTCGTAACCATTCGACTTTGGTATCGACAACCAATCCCTTAGTCGTTTCGGATTGGGTTGATACATGTCGGTCACGATGCTGTAGGCTTGCCAGCATAAAGCTTTTTCGTTGGCACCTTCGGCATCGATGATGATGCGGATGGCAAAGAGGTCGTAGATCTTGTCAATGCTGTTGTGCTGCCTTTTCATCTTCGACCAGATGGAAGAGATGCTCTTCGTGCGGCCTTTGATATGGAAGGGTACAGGAAGTGCCTCCTTCAGCTTAGCTTCGATTGGAGTGATGAACTGCTGGATATATTCTTCGCGTAGCTTTTTGGTGAGTTGCAGTTGATGCGCGATATCGTCATACACATCACGGAAGTCATACTTCACCGCCATGTCTTCAAGTTCGCCTTTGATGACATAAAGTCCGAGACGGTGTGCTATTGGTGTGTAGAGCAGGCGACATTCCTGTGTCACCTTGTGCCGATATTCCTCATCGTGGGTATGATTGAGCGCCTTCATTAGGGTGTATCGGTCGCAAATCATGCAGATGATGACACGAATATCTTCGGCAAACGAAAGCATCAGTTTACTGAAGTTCTCATCTTCGAGGCTGTCATGGTCATTGTAGAGATGCTGAACTTTTGCCATGTTGGAAACCAGCCGAACAACCTCTTGCCCGAAGTTGAGATTCATTTCCTCCTGACTGATGACCTTATGTTCGGCAAGTGGATAGAGCAAGGCCATTAGGATGGAACGACGGCCTAAGCCAACTTGTTGAAGTAGAACACGGCAAGTTTCAAGCGTATGGACAAGTTGTTGCACACCGTGAGCGTCACGCCCATAGAATCCTGCTTCTATACCTTTTAAAATATATTGTCTGATATATTTCCATTCTTCAACCGACAACTTGCCGCCTACCAACGCATACAAAATGCGGTAGTCTGATAGGAAGAGTGTCATCTCTTCGGGTGTAAATTGTTCGATCTTGAGTATCTTCATGTATCGTAGTTTTCTTGTTATTTGTATTTTGACATACAAGCGCTTTTATATAACAACATCGAAATCAACGAAAACTTTATTGTTCCTGCTTTTCGAGTTTTAGATGTTATATTCATTTTTGTTTTCGATATGTCGAAATGCTCGCTGCAAAGTTAATAATTTTTATTGATAGTTGTAACTTAAATGCTACAAATTCTTTTAATTTTTTGACATTTAAAGCAATTTTATCAATATTTTGACTAAAAAAGCAATTTTTTTCATGTAAAAAGTTCAACTTATTGAAAAAGTTATTAAATTTGCCCTCGAAAAGTATTAATCTACTGACTAACCCTAATAATACGTATGTTTACACAAGAAGACCTTGAAGTTCTTGCCAAACGTGGCATTAGTTTAGAGAAGGCAGAAGGCCAGCTCAAGTCATTTGAAACTGGTTTCCCTTATTTGAAGCTTAAGGGAGCTGCTTCTCCTGAATATGGCATACTCGTTGTCGATGACGATGCTGCCAAGTATTACCAGGACCTCTGGCAGAAGTATCTGCAGGCAGACAATCAGATATTGAAGTTTGTTCCTGCATCAGGCGCTGCCAGCCGTATGTTCAAGAATCTTTTTGAATTCTTGGATGCCGACTATGATGTGCCTACCAACGATTTTGAGAAGAAATTCTTTGCAGGTATCAAGCAATTTGCATTCTATCCTGAATTGGATGATGTATGTGTCAAGAACGAAGGAAAGAGCATTGATGATCTCATTGCAGCTGGTCAGTACAAGCCAGTTGTTGCTAACCTTCTTCTTGCCAAGGGCCTTAACTATGGTCAGCTTCCCAAGGGCCTCCTTACTTTCCACCGTTCATCACACGGTGTGCGTAAGGCGTTTGAGGAGCATCTGGAGGAAGGCGCACTCTATGCTGCAAATGCCAAGGGTCAGGTGAAGCTCCATTTCACCGTCAGCCCCGATCATCTGCCTCTCTTCGAAGCGCTCGTGAAGGAGAAGCAGGCTGCTTACGAACAGCGCTACGGCGTGAAGTACAAGATTTCGTTCTCTGTTCAGAAAGCCAGCACCGATACGCTTGCTGCCAATATTGACAATACTCCTTTCCGTGACGAAAAGGGTAATCTGCTGTTCCGCCCCGGCGGACATGGCGCTCTCATCGAGAATCTGAATGAGCAGGATGCCGATGTTATCTTCATCAAGAATATCGACAATGTCGTTCCTGAAAAGAAGAAGAGCCCTACAATTGCTTACAAGCAGATTATCGGTGGTGTGCTTGTCAGCCTGCAGCAGAAGATATTCTCTTACCTTCAGCAACTTGAGGGTGGTAAGTACCAGCATGAGAACCTCATCGATATGCTCTACTTCCTTCAGAAGAATCTCTTCATCAAGAACCCCGATACCAAACAGCTCGATGACACCGAACTTGCCCTTTACATCAAGAGTAAGCTCAATCGACCGCTTCGTGTGTGTGGTATGGTAAAGAATGTAGGTGAGCCTGGTGGCGGTCCATTCGTTGCGCAGTCTCCCGATGGAACCTACCAGCTCCAGATTCTCGAGTCGAGCCAGATTGACAAAAACAATGCTGACTATGTGTCAATGTTCAATGAGGGCACACACTTCAATCCAGTTGATCTTGTTTGTGCCGTTAAGGATAAGAATGGAAAGCCATTCGACCTTCTGAAATTTGTCGATCCTCAGACGGGTTTCATTTCTCAGAAGTCGAAGAATGGCAAGGAACTCAAGGCACTTGAGCTTCCCGGACTCTGGAATGGTGCCATGTCCGACTGGAATACAGTATTCGTTGATGTCGATCTTCTGACGTTCAATCCTGTCAAGACGGTCAACGACTTGCTTCGTCCAATGCATCAATATTAAATAAGATTTTGGGCGTCGTAAAACGGCGCCTAATTTTTTAAGAGTCTTGTCGTATGAACACGAAATTGCGTTTGGCAGTAATGAATTTCCTGGAATTCGCTGTCTGGGGCGCCTATCTCACTTGTATGGGCAATTATCTTGGAAAAGCCGGGCTTGGTGAAAATATTGCCTGGTTCTATGCTATTCAAGGTATTGTCTCCATCTTTATGCCTACGCTGATGGGTATCGTTGCTGACAAATATATCCAGCCACAGCGTCTTTTGGGCATTTGCCATCTGCTTGCCGGCGGTTTCATGCTCGGATGCTGGACGTTGGGCGTGCAGGCTGGGTTTGGCAATGAACTTCCGAATAAAGGCCTGTTCATCGCCTTATATACCTTGAGTGTCGCATTCTTCATGCCCACCATTGCACTTGCCAATACTACAGCCTTCACCATCCTGAAGGAAAATGGTATGGACACCGTGAAGGATTTCCCGCCTATTCGTGTGTTGGGTACTATTGGTTTCATTGTCACCATGTGGTTTGTCAACTGTGCAGTTTGGGAAGATGGTTCGTTCTCGTTCACCTTTGCCGACAATGCCCACAAGTTCCAGTACACCTATATGCAGTTCTTTGTGTCGGGTTTCCTTAGCCTGTTGCTTTGTTTGTATTGTTTCTCATTGCCGGAATGTAAGCTAAATGAGAAAAAGGAACGTACCTCTCTTGTTGAGTCGTTGGGCTTGAACGCTTTCAAGCTTTTCAAGACAAAAAAGATGGCATTGTTCTTCATCTTTTCAGCATTGTTAGGAATGAGTCTTCAGGTAACCAATGGCTATGCCGGTCCATTTATCACAAGTTTCAAGGGAAGTGCCGATGCAGCTGTCGCTTCGTCGTTTGCTGCCAATAATGCCACATTGCTTACCTCTATCTCGCAGATTAGTGAGGCTCTCTGTATCTTGATGATTCCGTTCTTCCTCAGGCGATTTGGCATTAAGGTTGTCATGCTAATGTCGATGTTCGCATGGGTGTTCCGCTTCGGATTCTTTGGCTTGGGCAATCCTGCCATGCCTGGTGTGCTGCTCTTTATCCTTTCCTGTATTGTTTATGGCGTTGCATTCGATTTCTTCAATGTTTCGGGTGGTATCTTTGTCGATCAGGAATGTGAACCCAGCATCAAAGCCTCTGCACAGGGTCTATTTATGATGATGACAAATGGCCTTGGTGCCACCATCGGTACATTGGCAGCCGGTGAGGTGGTCAATCATTTTTGCTCTTGGCAAGGTGATTACCTCTTGGGAGACTGGCCTACCTGTTGGTTTATCTTTGCAGGTTTCGCGTTGACAGTTGCAATTCTTTTTGCAATCCTCTTCCAATATAAGCATCAACCCACAGCACACTAAGTCACTTAATTGTTTCTCAATACCATCAATTGCTATTTACAGAAATGATCATTTTTTATGCACCTGCTATATTGACATGTTCCGAACTTCCTGAAGAAGAGTCGGGACATGTCGTTCGTGTTTTACGACATGAAGCAGGTGATGAAATTGATGTTGTTGATGGTAAAGGAATGTGGTATCATTGCCGTATCACTTCCGCTCATCCGAAGCATTGTTCCGTTGAAATTCTTTCGTCACATTCCGATTCTCACTGGCCTTATCGTGTAGAATTGGCTATCGGTCCCACCAAGAATCTCGATCGTATGGAATGGTGGCTCGAAAAGTCGGTTGAGATTGGTCTCGATCGCTTTATACCTTTGCGTTGCCGATTTTCGGAGCGCAAAGAATTGAAAACCGATAGAATGCGTAAAATTGCTGTTGCTGCCATGAAACAGAGTCTGAAGGCTACCCTTCCGCAAATCGATGAGATGACCGATTTCAAGCGTTTCATCGATGAGCCTTTCAGTGGTCAGAAGTTTATTGCACACTGTATGGACGACCAGCCAAGACAGCTTTTGGCAAATTTGGTTCAAAAGGGCAATGACGTAAGAATACTGATTGGTCCGGAAGGAGATTTCAGTCAGGAAGAAGTTTCGTATGCTATTCAAAATGGTTACATTCCGGTTTCTCTTGGAGAACAAAGGTTACGAACCGAGACAGCTGCATTAGTTTCAGTACACACTATACATCTTATTAATAATTTATCAAATTCCTAAATCTATTTTATTTTGCGCTTAAAAATTACACTTGAAGTATTGCCCCTTGTGAGTGGGAATATACTTCCAATTAGCTATCAGTTTGAACTGGCTTCTGCATTTAATCGTTTGATTATGTCAAACATGCAAGCCTATGAAAAATGGTTGTTTGATAATGGCCTTCAGCCTATCGACAACATTCGCCAAAAGGTTTATTCATTGAGTAACCTTTATGTTCCCAAGGTTTATGTCGTGGGCGATCGACTTTATATCAATGTCCCACGCATACAATTTTGGGTCTCATTCCTCCCTGAAGTAGAAACTCGCGAGTTTCTTACCCAGCAGTTGCTTGACAAGCAATTCTCTATCGGAGACAGCAAGTCTGCCGTCGCTTTCAAGATTATCGCTATCGATGATATTTCTCCCGTCATCTTCACCGAGATTATGGAGTATCAGTCGATTTCGCCAATCGTTGTAAAGGCACTTCGCCAGAACAATTCACTTGACTATCTGTCACCCGACAATCAGTTTTTCTCGCAGTTTATGATTGAAGAGCTGATTGATCGTTGGGAATCGTTCTACAAGCGCAGTTATGATGGAGACAGAACTTTTCAGTTCACGCTGCTTATGCAACCACGCCGTAAGGCTGTCAGTATCTTCACCGATACTCCTCACTTTCAGAAAGTGGTGGGTTATATGCTTAAGTTCAGACTTCAGATGTCTCCCGTCCTTCAGGAATTCGCCTATATCTGCGGATTGGGCGACGACATCGGTTATGGATTCGGTTATGTCGAATTGCTTAAGAAAAAGAAGTAAAAAACTTCATAATTTACTTCAAATTCCAACTAAAATTGCAAAAAAGAGGCGTAAAAGCGTCTCTTTTTTAATTTTTTTTAAAAAAAATAATTGTAATTCAATAATTATTTGTAACTTTGCACGCCCGATATAATCTGGGAATTGATTAAATAATTACAAATATGTCAGAGAACCTCGATCCTATCCAGATGGAAGACAATGTTCTTTCTACGGAACCTGCGGCAGCTCCCGAAGTTGCTGAATCTACTGCCGAACCAGAATCGGCAGAGAATACTGTTGAGAAAAAGATTTATGCGAACCGTGCAGAGATACTTGAGCGTATCTCGGAGATAGCCGGCATTGCAAATGAAAGTGTCAAAGGCGAGATCAACTACCTCAAGTTGCTCTATTACAAGTTGCGCCAACAGGAGACTGATGCTGAGATGCAAGCCTTTATCGACGGTAATGGTGATCCTGCCACGTATGAATCCAAACCCGACGAACTTGAACCACGTCTAAAGGATCTCCTTAACATCCAGAAGGAAGCTCGTGCAGCTATGGTCAAGGCACGCGATGAAGAGTATGCCAACAACCTTGCTCTGAAGCGCGAAGTGCTGGACAAGATGGAAGCCATTGCTGGTAATGTGGAAGAAGTGGGACAAAAGTACAACGAATTCCAGGAATTGCAGAAGCAGTTCAAGGAAATCGGTGCTGTTGATCAGCAGGAGGTTTCAGGTCTCTGGAAACGCTATACCCAGCTGACCGAACAGTTCTATGATGCCCTTAAGATCAATAAAGAGCTTCGCGATTATGATTTCCGCAAGAATCTTGAGGCAAAGCTTCAGATTTGTGAGGAAGCTGAGAAGTTGGTTCAGGCTCCAGATGTTGTCGATGCTTTCCGCAAACTGCAGGAGATGCATGAGCAGTGGCGTATCATAGGTCCTGTGGCTCCTTCCGTCCGTGAGGAGATATGGAACCGCTTCAAGGCTGCTTCTACCGAAATCAACAAGCGTCATCAGGTACATTTCGAGCAACTGAAGACGCAGGAACGTGCCAACGAGGCTGGCAAGGTATCCATCTGTGAGAAAGTGGAGGCTATTGACCTTTCACAGATTACGACCGTGAAGGGATGGGATGATGCAACGAAGGTCATTCTTGCCTTCCAGGAGGAATGGCGCAAACTGGGCTTTGCCTCCAAGCGTGTCAATACCCAACTCTTTGAGCGCTTCCGTCAGACGTGTGACAACTTCTTCAACCAGAAAGCCGAATTCTTCAAGTCGGTGCGTGGTGAGCAGTCCGACAATCTGCAGCGCAAGATTGCCCTCTGTGAGCGTGCCGAAGCCCTTAGCACCAGCACCGATTGGCGCAAGACCACCGATCAGCTCGTCTCGCTGCAGAATGAATGGAAGACCATCGGCCCTGCACCACGCAAGTATTCGCAGCAGGTTTGGGATCGATTCAAGTCGGCTTGCGATGCCTTCTTCAAGGCGAAGGAAGAGGCAGTTGGTGGTGAACGTGCTACCGAACGAGCCAACTTTGAACGTAAACAAGAGATCATCCTGGCACTCACCAATCTGAAGGACGATGTAGAGAACGCTACTACCAAGGGTGTCCGTGATTTGATGAACCAGTGGGCAGAGATCGGACATGTTCCATTCAAGGAGAAGGACAAACTGCAGGCCAAGTATAAGGAACTGATCGATTTCTTCTTCGATAAGCTCGACATGAAGGGTCAGCGCCGCCGTTTCGAGAACATCAAGGAGCACGTGGCAAGCATCAAGGACTCGAATACGCTCCAGCGCAAACTTGAGCGTCTGGTCAACGACCTGAAGACCTACGAGAACAACCTTGGCTTCCTCAATGCCAAGTCGAAGAGTGGCAATGGACTCGTAGCACTCATGCAAAGTAAGATGGACGAACTCAAGGCTGAAATCGAAGAGTTGAAGAAACGAATCGAAGCAGGCGAAAAATAAAACTATCTAATACGGCGGGACATCTAATCCCGCTGCAAATTTGTAACAATGGAATTAGCATCAAAGTACAATCCCTCTGAAGTAGAGGACAAATGGTATCAATATTGGCTTGACAACAATGCTTTCAGCAGCAAGCCTGATGGCCGTGAGGCCTACACTGTGGTTATTCCACCTCCCAATGTGACTGGAGTATTGCACATGGGTCACGTTCTTAACGAAACAATTCAGGATATCCTTGTGCGCCGTGCACGTATGGAAGGCAAAAACGCCTGTTGGGTGCCTGGCACCGACCATGCCAGCATCGCCACTGAAGCAAAGGTCATCAAACGACTGGCTGAACAGGGTATTAAGAAATCCGACCTTACCCGTGATGAATTCTTGAAACATGCCTGGGCATGGACTGATGAACATGGCGGCATCATTCTCAAGCAACTTCGCAAGTTGGGTTGTTCCTGCGATTGGGATCGCACGTCGTTCACTATGGACGAGCTTCGTTCAAAGTCAGTTATCAAGGTCTTCTGCGACCTTTACGACAAGGGGCTCATCTACCGTGGATTGCGCATGGTGAACTGGGATCCCGAGCGCCAAACTGCACTTTCTGACGAAGAGGTTATCTATCACGATGAGCACTCAAAGCTCTTCTACATGAAGTATTATGTTGATGAGCCAGCTGGAAGTACCGATGGAGAAGAGCCTGGAGCTATCGTCATCTGCAACAACGACAAACCCTTTGACCCAACTGTCAAGTGTCAGGTGATTCATCGTGATGAGCAGGGACGTCGTTATGCTGTCGTAGCAACCACACGTCCCGAAACCATCATGGGAGATGTGGCAGTCTGCATCAATCCCAAGGATCCGAAGAATACTTGGCTTAAAGGCAAGCGCGTCATCGTCCCCATGGTAAATCGTGTTGTCCCCATCATCGAGGACCGATATGTTGAAATCGAATTCGGTACAGGTTGCCTCAAGGTTACCCCCGCCCACGATGTCAACGACTACGCTTTGGGTCAGAAGTATAATTTGGAGGCAATTGATGTCTTCAATCCCGACGGAACCTTAAGCGAAGCTGCTGTTCTCTATGTCGGTATGGATCGTTTCGATTGCCGCAAGCAGATCTCTATCGATATGGCCAATGCCGGACTGCTTGAGAAGGAAGAGGATTATGACAATAAGGTCGGTTATTCCGAGCGCACCAATGTGCCCATCGAACCTCGTCTTTCGTTACAGTGGTTCATTAGCATGAAGCATTTTGCCGAAATTGCTCTTCCTCCAGTGATGAACGACGATATTCAGTTCTATCCTGCCAAGTATAAATCAACCTATCGCAACTGGCTTGAGAATATCAAGGACTGGTGCATCAGTCGTCAGCTGTGGTGGGGACATCGTATTCCTGCTTATTTCCTGCCCGGTCAGGAGAATGTTGGGGAAGAGGATAAGAAGTACGTTGTTGCTCCTACCCGTGAAGAGGCCTTGGCAAAAGCACAAAAGATTGCTGGATATGAGAACCTGACGGCTGACGATCTGATTCAGGACGAGGGCGCTCTCGACACCTGGTTCTCCAGCTGGCTTTGGCCCATCTCGCTTTTCAATGGTATTCTTGATCCCGACAACAAGGAAATCCAGTATTATTATCCTACTGCCGATCTTGTAACGGGACCTGATATCATTTTCTTCTGGGTTGCCCGCATGATTATGTCTGGATATGAGTATATGGGTACCATGCCATTCCGTCATGTCTATTTTACTGGCATTGTGCGTGACAAATTGGGTCGCAAGATGTCGAAGTCATTGGGTAATTCGCCCGATCCATTGGAATTGATCGCCCGCTTTGGTGCCGATGGTGTGCGTATGGGCATGATGCTGTCGGCTCCAGCTGGCAACGACATCCTCTTTGACGATTCGCTTTGCGAACAGGGTCGTAACTTCAACAACAAGATCTGGAATTCGTTCCGTCTCGTTCAAGGTTGGACTGTTGCAGATATTCCTCAACCCGAAGCTTCGCAGAAGGCTTGCGAATGGTTCGATGCAAAAGTCAAGAGTGTGGGATATGAACTTCAGGATCTCTTCAGCAAGTATCGTTTGTCCGAAGCGTTGATGCTTGTCTATAAGCTTTTCTGGGATGATTTCTCCGCATGGTATCTCGAACTAATCAAGCCTGCCTACGGTGAACCGATCGATCGTATCACCTACGACAAGACCATTCAGTATTTCGACACCGTTCTCAAGATGCTTCATCCCTTCATGCCTTTCATCACTGAGGCATTGTGGCAGAGCATTACAGAGCGTAAGGAAGGTGAGAGCATCATGTTCCAGACACTTCCCAAATATGAGGAACCCTCGGATGAGGAACGCAAGCTCATCGCCAATTTCCAGACAGCAACTGAAGTCATTGCAGGTATTCGCGCCATCCGTGCGCAGAAGCAGGTGTCACCTAAAGTCGCCGTTGATCTGCTTGTCGTCAATGCCGGAGCAGACAACGTGGCAGGTGCTCTTGCCTCGGTCATTGCAAAGTCGGCAAATACTTCTGATATTAGTTTCGTGGCTGAAAAAAGCGGCATCTGTGCCAGCTTTATGGTCGGAACGACAGAATATGCTGTGCCCCTCGAAGGCAGCATCAATGTCGAGGAAGAACTCAAGAAGTTGGAAGCAGACCTTAAATACAACGAAGGATTCCTTGCCAGTGTTATGAAGAAACTCAGCAACGAACGATTTGTCAAAGGTGCTCCGGCACAGGTTGTCGCCAACGAGCAGAAGAAGAAGGCCGATGCTGAGCAGAAGATTGCTGCCATCAAGGAAGCCATAGCTGCGCTCAAAGCTTAATCTTTTGAGGTTGTGAGGAATATTTTCACTCACAACCTCATTATTTTGTTTAAAACACTCCGCTCCTTATTATCAACCTTTCACCATTACCACTCATTCACCATGAATCGCTATCTACTAACCCTACTTCTGACTATTTGGTCGTTGCAGCCTGTTCTTGCAGATGTTTCTGGAGTTTTCAGGAATCCCGATGATTTCAATGCCAAACCCTGGTGTTTCTGGTATTGGATGTATGGTGCTGTCACGAAGGAAGGCATCACTACCGACCTTGAGGCCATGAAGCAGAATGGTCTTGGCGGAACATATCTTATGCCTATCAAGAGTAAAGAGATGAATCCAGCCCTTGGAGGCACCGTGAGTCAGCTTTCTCCACAGTGGTATGAAATGGTCGATTGGGCCATGCGCGAAGCCGACCGCCTTGGCCTTAAATTGGGAATGCATATTTGCGATGGCTTTGCACTGGCAGGTGGTCCATGGATCACTCCTGAAGAGTCGATGCAGAAAGTCGTTATGACTGCCGTTGACGACACCATCGGAACGACTATCGGATATTTCTCTATACCTTTTAAATATTTAAAGGGTGAGCAATTACTCGGAAGTGTTCCCAGCACGAAACCTGACCCTGAATCCATCTCGAATGCTGTTGTAAGCGGCGAAGGCGAAGACTTGAAGATAGACACCTTGAAAGGCGGATTTTCAGCCAGGAAACCTTTTGTCATCGAGTACAAGTTCCCCAAGATGATAACTGTCAGTGCGCTTGAATTGTTACTTCCAGCTACACAGTTCCAGGCTCATCGGATGGACGTCTATGCCAGTGCCGACGGCTTGAATTTCCAGCATATCAAGCAACTTGTTCCAGTACGCACAGGCTGGCAGAACTACGACTACAATACCACCTATTCTATCCCTACTACACAAGCCAGTATCTGGCGTTTCACCTGGACACCAGAAGGGTCTCCCGTAGGAAGCGAAGATCTCGATCAGGCCAAATGGTCGCCTTCGCTGAAGGTCAATGAGATTCGTTTCCACGCTGCACCGCGTATTAACCAGTGGGAGGGAAAGGCGGGTCTCGTATGGCGCATTTCGAGCACGGACCAAAATGCTGTGGCCGATGAGGACTACATTCCTTCATGGCAAATCCGTGAGTATGCTTCGCGCTACAGTGTTCCTGCGAGTGAAAAGACAAGGTTTTGTTTCCGAATTGCTTCGGTAAGCACAGGACAGGTGAATGCTACGGGAGGTGACGGTCGCGGTCTGGAATGTGACAAATTCAACCGCACAGCTGTTCGTAAGCAACTGAACAATTGGTTCAATAGCCATTTTTTTGCACCCGTTCCGGGACGTGACAGCCTTGAGCATCTCAGTCTTGCTCGTCGTGTGCTCAAATATATGCATGTCGATTCGTGGGAATGTGGAAGTCAGAATTGGAGTCCCAATTTTGCCGAGGAGTTCAAGGCTCGACGCGGATACAGCATCCTTGATTACCTTCCCTTGTTGGTCGGTATTCCGTTGGACAACGAAGCGACTTCCGAGCGCGTACTGCGCGATGTTCGATTGACCATCAACGAACTGATTGAGGATGTCTTTTTCGATGAGTTGCGTCGTAATGCGCATGAGATGGGCTGCCAGCTCTCAGCCGAGAATGTCTGTCCTACGATGGTGAGCGATGGTATGGCTCATTTCCGCTATGCCGACCTTCCCATGGGCGAGTTCTGGCTGAACAGTCCTACTCACGACAAGATGAACGATATGCTCGACGCCATCAGTGGCGCTCATGTCTATGGCAAGCGCATCATTCAGGCCGAAGGCTGCACACAGCTGCGTGGAGTCTTCGATGAGGATCCTGCCATGGTCAAGCCACTCATCGACCGCAATCTTTGTCTGGGCATAAATCGCTTGTTCTATCATGTCTATTGCCTCAATCCCAATCCGCGCCTTCGTCCTGGCATGACGCTCGATGGCATTGGATTCTTTTTCCAAAAAGGCAACACATGGTTCGATGAAGCCAGCGAATTGACAAAATATCTTACGCGCTGCCAATATCTGTTGCAAATGGGGCGCCCCGTGGTCGATATCGCCGTATATACCGGGCAGGAGATGCCGCGACGTGCCTTCCAACCCGATCGTCTTGTCCCGATGCTCCCCAGTATATTTGGAGCTGAGCGTGTAGCTTCCGAAAAGGAACGTCTTGCTAACGTAGGTGTTCCTGTCGTGGAGCGTCCCGTGGGCGTGAAATATCAAAGGAACACACTAAAGCCCGAAGATTGGATCAATCCGTTGCATGGCTATCAGTATGACAGTTTCAACGAGGATGCGCTCGTCCGCTGCCAGTCAAAAGATGGATTATTCCATGTCGATAGTGAGGAGGATGCTTCCCCACGATATAGTTTGCTTGTCCTGCCTGCTACTCATCTGATGGATCCCGATGGTCTCCCGCTCAGCGATGCGGCTAAGGCAAAGGTTGACGAGCTTCGAGGAATGGGCGTCAAAATCATTTCTTCCAATGATTTGCCATGGAACGAAGCTACGTTCGAGGCTTTAGGTCTGAAACGCGATGTTAACTATCTTCCCGATGGTATCGCCTATTGCCATCGTACCAGTGCATTTGCCGAAATCTATTTCCTCTCGAACCAAACTTCGGAGCTTGTGGTTGTTCGTCCCGAGTTTCGCGATGCTAAAGGAAGAACTCCCGAATTGTGGAACGCGCTTGATGGCACCATCCGCCTGATGGGAGAGGAGATTGTTCTTCAGCCCTACGCTTCAACGTTTGTGGTTTTCCCATCAACACCCACGCCTGCTGAACTGCTAAGCCCTGTATTTGTGCATGAAAAGGCTCCCGTCAGGTTGGCAAGCATTGATACGAAATGGTCACTCCATTTCCTCGACACCCATATCGAATTTGCCTCCGACACGCTTCCCGATTGGAGCAAAAACGAGGATCCGCGCGTTCGGTATTATTCGGGCCACGTAACCTATACTACTTCGTTTGACCTTGATTCCCTTCTGAAGGTGAATCATGTGGATGCTGATTCCATCTATGCCAATGCAAAGAATCTATATCTTGTTTTAGGCGATATCAGGAATCTTGCCACTGTGAAGTTGAACGGTATCGACTGTGGTGTAGCTTGGACAGCCCCCTACGAAGTGAATATCTCCGAGGCTGTCCAGCGTGGCAGCAATCAGCTTCTTCTGGAGGTCGTAAACACTTGGAGCAACGCTATCCAGGGGCATGACGAAGGCAACGATCCATTCCCGAATATCTGGACCAATGCACGCTATCGCAAGAAGTCTCCCGAACTGCTTCCTGCGGGTCTCTTTGGACCTGTCGAAATCGTTTGCAAGTAACAATTTTGCACTTTATCGCCAAAATTACGAGGATTTTGCAAAATAATCCTCGTTTTATTTTGTTATATGCTATTTTATCGCTATATTTGCCCCGTTTATTGAAAACGTTTGCACAACGGTACAACCTGTGCATTTATTTATTCTTTTATGTTACGTATAGCTATTCAATCAAAAGGTCGTCTCTTCGACGACTGCATGGAACTACTTAAAGAATCTGGCATCAAATTGAGCAATGCCAAGCGAACATTGCTGATTCCATCCAGCAATTTCCCCGTCGAGGTTCTTTATTTGCGCGATGATGATATACCAGAGTGTGTTGCGAAAGGTGTTGCAGATGTGGGTATTGTCGGACTGAATGAATTTAGGGAGCGCAATAAGGACGCCCGAATCGTCAAGTATCTTGGCTTCTCGCAGTGTCGTCTGTCGCTTGCTATTCCTAAATTGATCGACTATCCGGGCATTGAATGGTTCAATGGCAAGACAATTGCCACTTCCTATCCCGTCATCTTGCGTCAATGGCTCGACGAACATCATCTTTCCGCCGATATTCATGTCATTACCGGTTCGGTGGAAATCAGTCCGAACATCGGTCTGGGCGATGCGATTTTCGACATCGTAAGTTCCGGTTCGACACTTGTCAGCAACCGACTGAAAGAGGTCGAGGTCGTTGTCAAGAGCGAAGCTGTGCTGATTGCGAACAATCAGCTGACTGCCGATAAGGAAGAAATTCTGCGCGAACTGGTTTTCCGTTTCGATGCCGTTCGCTCGGCTGAAGACAAGAAGTATGTCATGATGAATGTGCCCGACAGTTCGCTTGATGAAGTGCTCAATATGCTTCCTTCCACCAAAGCTCCAACTGTCATTAAGCTCTCCACCGACGGGTGGCATGCTGTGCATACTGTTATCAGTGAAAAGCTCTTTTGGGAACTTATCACGCGCTTGAAGGCAGCTGGTGCTGAAGGGATTCTGGCGATGAATATCGAGAAGATTGTAATGTAACTTCTTCTCTTTTCAGATTTTCACAAGACGATGACAATCTATCAATATCCCCAGCGTTCCGAATGGGCGGAAATCATCAAGCGTCCCACCTTCGACAACAGTCAACTTCGTGAGACGGTGTCCAATCTCCTTGACGACATTCGTCGGGAGGGCGACGCAATGATTCGTCAGCTTGAAGCCCGATTCGATCATTGTGAATTGTCCGACCTTCGTGTGTCGGATGATGAATTCAGGGAAGCATCTCGGAATATCAGCGATGACTTGGCCTTTGCTATACGTCAGGCAGCGCGTAATATATCGCGTTTTCATGAGTCGCAGCGTTCCATCTCCTACGTGGTCGAGACACAGCCTGGTGTGTCGTGCTGGCAGAAGTCCATCCCGATTGATCGTGTCGGTCTGTATGTGCCGGGTGGTACTGCTCCACTCTTCAGTACCGTGTTGATGCTTGGTATTCCTGCTCGGATTGCAGGATGCAGCAAGATTGTGCTTTGCACCCCTCCGAATCCTGAAGGGAAGGTCAATCCTGCTATCCTTTTTGCTGCACAGGTGGCAGGTGTCACCGAAGTCTATAAATGCGGTGGCGTACAGGCTATCGGCGCTATGGCGTATGGCACAGAAAGCGTGCCCAAGGTCTATAAGATCTTTGGCCCCGGCAATCAGTTTGTTCAGATGGCCAAACAACTGGTTTCGTTGCGTGATGTCGCTATCGATATGCCGGCAGGACCCTCGGAAGTCGCTGTCATTGCCGATGCGTCGGCCAACCTCGAATATGTGGCTTCCGACTTCCTGAGTCAGGCTGAGCATGGTGCCGATTCCCAATCGGTATTGTTCACCGATAGTGAAGAGGTAGTTCGTCGTTTCGAGGAGGTGATGAACAGCCAGCTTGAGAAACTCAGCCGCCAGGCGTTGACGCGTCATTCGTTGGAGCATAGCAAGGTCATCCTGCTGCACGATCAGCAGGAAATCATGGAGCTCGTCAATGAATATGCGCCTGAACATCTCATCATCAACACCGATAATTATGAGGAACTTGCCAATCAGGTTCGCAATGCAGGTTCGGTCTTCTTGGGGCCATACAGTCCTGAAAGTGCGGGCGATTATGCAAGTGGCACCAATCATACTTTGCCTACCAATGGCTATGCGAAGGCATATAATGGTGTCAACCTCGATTCCTATATGCGTAAGGTCACTTTCCAGCATTTGACTCGTGAAGGTCTGTGTGGGCTTGGGCCAATCATCGAAGTGATGGCTGCCAACGAACAGCTCGATGCACACAAGAATGCGGTAACTCTTCGATTAAAGGATTTCAAATAAGATGGATCTAAATAAAGCTATTCGTAAGAACATCCTGGCTTTAGCACCTTACTCTTGTGCTCGTGATGAGTTCAAGGGTGAGGCCAGTGTATTCATCGATGCCAACGAGTCGCCTTACGAGAATGGGGTCAATCGTTATCCCGATCCTTTACAGCACGAGGTTAAGGCTCTCTTGGCTCCGCTTAAGAAGGTGCGCGAGGAGCAAATCTTCCTCGGCAATGGCAGTGATGAGGCCATCGATTTGGTGTATCGCATCTTTTGCGAGCCCCGCATCGACAATGTGGTCGCCATTGCACCCTCCTATGGAATGTATAAGGTTTGTGCTGATGTGAACGATGTGGAATATCGCTCGGCAAGTCTGACTGACGACTTCCAGCTCGACCTTGCTGCCATTGCCTCACAGGTCGATGACAAGACGAAGGTTCTTTGGATCTGTTCGCCCAATAATCCTTCTGGTAACGCCTTCTTGCTGGATGAACTTGAGGATATCGTGCGTCGTTATTCAGACCTTGTGGTTGTAGTCGATGAAGCATATATCGATTTTTCCCGCAAAGGCACGATGTTGTCTCTTTTAGACAAATATGATAACCTCATCGTTCTGCAGACGTTCAGCAAAGCATGGGGACATGCGGCTATCCGTTGCGGTATTGCTTATGCAAGTCCTGAGATTATCATGTATTTCAATCGTGTGAAATATCCTTATAATGTCAATGTACTGACGCAACGGGCTGCCATTCGTGCCATGAGCCAACCGCAGGTACACGACCGTCACGTCGAGGAAATACTTGGTGAACGTGAAAACTTGCGAATCTTGCTTGGTTCGCTTCCGATTGTCGAGCATATCTATGCGAGCGATGCCAATTTTCTATTGGTGCGCACGAAGCTCGAAGGAAAGGATGCAGGCCAATCGGCTGATTATGTATATCAATATCTGCAAAACAAGGGAATTATAGTTCGTAATCGTACGCGTGTGCATCTCTGCCAAGGTTGCCTTCGTATCACCGTGGGCACACCCGAAGAGAATGCTACTTTATATGAAACCTTAAAAACAATCTATTTAAATGATTAATTGTTAATTTTTAATTATTAATTATTAATTCAAAAAAACATGTCTGATTACAAATGGAAATTTGCACGCATCGGTGGTGTCACCCGCGTGTACATCAGTTCTGCCGAAGACATCAAGCACCTCGGCGAACTCGACAAGAAGATGTGGACCGTGCTGTCTTGTCCAGTATCCGGTCTGGAGATTGATGAGCAATCGCTCAAGTATATGGATGCGAACGGCGACGGCCAAATCCGTATCGATGAGGTTGTAGGCGTGTCGAAGTGGCTCTGCAAGGTGCTGAAGGATCTTCAGCCCGTGGTTGAAGGCAGGGACTCGCTGCCCCTCAGTGCCATCAACCAGGAGGATGAGGATGGCAAGAAGATCTATGATGTCGCTGCCGATATCCTGAACCAACTTGGAAAAGAGCCCACCGAAATCTCTTTGGCCGACAGCAAGGGTTGTCTCGATGCCTATCGCAAGGCAAAGTTTGAGGCTGCTCTTGAAGCTGCCAAGAAAGAAGCAGAAGTTGCTGCTCCCTACGGTGACAAGACAGCTGACATTGATGCTGCCTACAAGGCGCTCGATGCCAAGGTAAAGGATTTCTTCCTCCGTGGCAAGCTCACCAAGTATTCGAAGGAGAGCACCCCTGCCCTCGACGTACAGGTAGCCAGCATCGAAGGCATTTCTCCTGCCAACCTGACCGACAAGCTTGCTGAGATTGCTGCCTATCCCATTGCTCGCATCAAGGAAGGTGTGGAGGCCATCGACCTCAGCGAACCCATCAACCCTGCTTGGGCTGCACAGTTTTCTACTGTCAAGGCTGCGCTCGACCCGAAGGCTAAGGTGCTTACCGAAGCCGATTGGAACGAGATTGGAGCCAAGCTGAGTGCTTTCGATGCATACCAGAAGAGCATCTCTATTACGGAGGCTGACATCACTGTCGATGAGGAACAGGCTGCCAAGCAGTCGGTTGACAAGTTGCTCCATCTGACTCGCGACTTCTTCACACTGCTCCGCAACTATGTGACCCTGCAGGATCTCTACAACACGCAGAAGTGGGCGATTTTCCAGGTGGGTACACTTGTGGTCGATCAGCGCACCTGCGACCTTTGCGTACGCGTCACCGATGCAGCAGCTATGGCTGCTCAGGCTGCCAAGAGCGGAATGTATCTGCTTACCTGCGACTGTGTCAGCAAATCGACTGGCAAATCCATGAAGATTATTGCTGCTGTCACCGTGGGTGAGGTTGGAGATCTTTTCGTGGGCAAGAACTGTATCTTCTACGACGTCTATGGCGTGGATTATGATGCCAAGATTGTCAACATCATCGACAATCCTATCTCCATCAAGCAGGCTGCCTTGAGTCCATATCGCAAGTTCTCTAACTTCGTGAGCGAGCAGATCAACAAGTTTGCTGCCGAGAAGGAGAATGCAGTGATGGCTGACGCTACGGCAAAGTTTGATGCCAAGACAGCCGAAGTGAAGAGTGCCGATCTTACCAATGCTGCTGCCGCTAAGGAGGCTGGCAAGTCGGCAGGAACCTTCGATATTGCCAAGTTCTCTGGTGTATTTGCAGCTATCGGCATGGGACTCGGTATGTTAGGCTCGTGTCTGGTTGCCATCTTCAGCGGTCTTATCAAGTTGAGTCTGTGGCAACTGATTCTCGTCATTTTGGCTATCTTCCTCATCATTTCCGGTCCGTCGATGTTCATCGCTTGGCTCAAGCTTCGCAAGCGCAACCTTGCTCCAATACTTAATGCCCAGGGTTGGGCTGTCAATGCAGCAGCCAAGATCAACATCCCATTCGGCAATGTACTGACACAGGCTGTCAACTTCCCAGTCAAGTTTGACGTGAAGGATCCATATCCAGAGGAGACGCACAAAGTTCGCAACTTCTTCATCAGTTTGCTGCTCATCCTCATTGGTGCATACCTCATCTGCAATGCGCTTGACATCAACCTACTTGAGGTTTGCAAGGGTTTCTGCACAGGTTCTTCTGCTCCTGCTAACGTAAATTGATGAAGTCTTCGTTTGAACGAGGAATGCTCCGACGTTCGGAGTTACTTTTAGGAACCTCGGCAATGCAGCGCATTGCCGAGGCTCGTGTCATTATTTTTGGTGTGGGCGGTGTCGGTTCGTGGTGTGCCGAGAGTTTGGTACGTAGTGGCATACGCCATCTTACCATTGTCGATTCCGATCGAGTCTGCATCACAAACTGCAATCGTCAGTCGATGGCTACATCTAAGACGATAGGGCAGGTGAAGGTTGAAGCACTTCGCAACCGCCTCCTTGAAATTAATCCTGATGCCGAGGTCAATGCCCTGCAAATGATTTATGATGCTACGACAGCCGATTCGTTTCATCTCGAATCCTATGACTTCATCATTGATGCCATCGACTCGCTCACCGAAAAAGCTCATCTCATCCTTCATGCAACCAGTCTGCCTAAGCACATCACTTTCTTTTCGTCGATGGGCGCTGCCTTGCGCATCGATCCTTTTAAGGTTCGAACGGTGGAGTTCTGGAAGATTCAGGGCGACGCGTTAGCCCGTGCTTTGCGTAATAAGTTCAAGAAGCAAAAGACTTTCCCCAAAAGAAAATTCCTTTGCGTCTATAGCGAAGAGACTCCGCTCAAAAATCAGGGAGAAAATGCATCTTGCGGCACTTCACAATGTATGTGCCCCAAAGCTCGTCTTATTAGCGGATTAAGAGGCACAGACAGTGCGGTTTATGATGCTCCTGGCGACCAGCGTCTTGTAGAGCACGAATGGTGTACGAGCAAAGCACAAATCAATGGATCTTTAAACCACATTACCGGTATCTTCGGTATGTCTCTCGCAGGCATGGTTATTCAGTCGATTTGCTCAAATAAATAACCAATTTTCTGCCTTGGATTGATTGGTCCAAGAAAAGAAAAACTAATCTCTTAACGGAGGAAGCACTTTGACGCGCATCAGAATGCTTCCTCTTTTTTGGAAAGCACTTTGACGCGCGACAGAGTGCTTGCTGATGTGGGAGATAGCACTCTGACGCGCTACAGAATGCTTGCTGATGCGGAAGGAAACACTCTGACGCGCTACAGAATGCTTGCTGATGCGGAAGATAGCACTCTGATGCGCGACATAATGCTTGCTGATGCGGAAGATAGCACTCTGACGCGCGACATAATGCTTGCTGATGCGGAAGATAGCACTCTGACGCGCGACATAATGCTTGCTGATGCGAGAGATAGCACTCTGACGCGCGACATAATGCTTGCTGATGTGGAAGATAGCACTCTGACGCGCGACATAATGCTTGCTGATGCGGAAGATAGCACTCTGACGCGCGACAGAGTGTTATATGACTTTAGTTTACCTTTATTCTCTTCTTTATCAAGCCACATTATAAATTAGAAGACTACAAATTGTGCTATAATACTTTCATATTCCTAAAATGATATCTTAGATGCATCTCTATTTTAATATAATTATATGTGTCTCTTGAAACGTACCTTTAGATGTTCTATTTTGCTATATTCATTTTGCAAAATTAGGTTTTAATTTATTTATTTTACTTTTAATTAATCTTTCCTATAATTAATTTTGAAGATTTACTTTTCAAACCTTATCTTTGCAGAAATTAATTATACTTACAATTCTTCTTTTTTATACATACAATTATGCAAAAAAATTATTTTCGTTTGGGAGCATCCGTCATTGCGGCATTTCTCCTGCTCTTTTCTTTAACCTCATGTCATGATGAGGAAGTTGAAAACATTTCAGAATTGTCTTATCGCCATGCCTACGAAGATAACTTCGTAAAGCATTTTGGAGAGGTTAATCCTAACCAGACTTGGGATTTCTCATCTTATGCAAAGCGGTATAATCTTAATGGCGCTCTTACACGTGCCACTATGGAGGATACCTATAAGTCTATTGCTTCAGATGATGGTTATTATTATATTCCTTCTGAAATTACAACGTACATAGCAAATAACTTCGACGAGCGTGATGACAATTCTGGCAAGGTTCAGAGTTTTGTTCTTAAGGCAGACGAAGCTTGCACCTTTGAAGTTGCATACGCTTTCCAGGGAAGAAGCGAACCAGATTTCGATTTATATTGTGTTGTTTGGGATCCTGCTAAAAACGATGGTCATGGAGCTGCTTACAGATACCAAATATTTTCCAAGGGTGAGGTAGAAGTCAGCAATAATTCAACGTCATGGAACGTACTTGGAACGACTTGGGTAAATAATGATGCACCTTCGACTAAAGATTATAGTTACGCTCGATCTATACCACATCAGATTGATGCACCAGCAAATTCATTTATTTATTTCTTTGTTAAAATCACACAAACTTCTACTCGTAATCAAAGTTCAACAAATAACCAGTTCGCATGGTTAGGTGATGAACTTTCCTCCTTGGATGATCCTAAGACTTTTGGATTAGTTGAGATTGAAACCCCAGCTAATATTAAGGCAATTGATCCAAATTATGAGGCGTATCTTCTTGCACTTGATGATTTTTGTCTGACATGTCAAGAAAATGGTTATATCACTGACACTCAACTCAAAGTTCGGGATTTTAATGATGTATTGTTTCTTATAGCTGGAAATGTTCCCGAACCCAGCACGGTATATGAAAAAGATATTGAAACCATTATTTCCAAGCGTTATATGATTGAGGATCTGTATGCTTACGATTATGATTTCAATGATATCGTTGTTGATGCAAGTCAGTCAACAAAAACTCCTTACGAATATATACATCCTACACCTTCTAGCCCGACTGGATCATTTAATATTTTATCAGATCAAACTACAGTAACTCAAACTGCTACGATGGCTCATCTCTGTGGAACTCTTCCTTTCCAGATTACTGTAGGTGATAACTCATTTGAAAAAGTTACCGATCCAACAGATCAGACACAGACTTTGAAACAATTAAATGGTGAAACAACTGCTAACACGCTTACTCCAGCTGGTTCTCCTGGTGGTAATTGGGATCCCGATTACAAGATAGATATTACTGGATGGGATCCAAAAACGAATAACATAACTGCTGCGATAATGGCAGATAAATATTCTTACACAGGTTCATCTCTTTGGCCTGGTGAATGGACAGGTGTTTGGACTTCAGAGTTCCCCGCTCCAGGAGATGTGCCTTATATCATTGCAGTTGATACAGATGTAGAGTGGATGGGAGAAAAGATTTCCATTCCCGCAGATTGGATAGGCGGTGATATGTCAAGTTACGGTGATAACAATAATTCAAGTTCTGAGTCAGGTAATTAATTGCCGAGATAATTAAATTTTAATGCAAGTCAAATACAAAGAATTAAAGCTTTGTATTTGACTTTTATTTATTTCAATTTTTACTATGTTAAAACCGTATATTAAACTTCTGGGATGAATTTGTGTCTATATTATCAAATCATAAATTTCTTTGAAAGTGAATTGCACGGTATATCTCTTTGGTGAGTTTGGTCTTGGATATACTCAGTACCCGCAAGATGGTGCTGAGGATATCTTTCGTCATATAGCTTCCCATGCAGAGGCGCAGACACAGATTGCTATCCATCGCGATGGGAATCTGATGTACTATGTATATTTGCGCAGGCTTGACGAAGGTGAGGGACACTTTATCGGCTACGGGTTTAGGGTAGAGGGTCTGCTGTTTCGCGATCTGAGTCCGCTTTTCGACTTATTCGGTTCCACCTTTGAGAATATCGTCATTGCCGACCGACTGCTCACGCTTAATTCGCGTGGTCATGTGGTTGCCAATGTCGGCATGTTGATTGAAAAACGTACTGAAGTGGAACGTCTGACCAATCAACTTTGTACGTCTGTTCAAGCATTATCGACCCAATTCATTCCATTGCCCAAGGCTATCTTTGATCATCTTTCTACCCAAGTGTGGGTGTTTGGTGAAGATGCTGACCCTAACGATATCCGTAAGGCCAGTCAGATGTCGGGATATACCATTGTTCAGAAAGGTAGGATGCTGGTTTCAACCCATAATCCTGTAGCACCCGTCATCGTTGCAGAAAAGAAGGATGATTCAGGAGAGAAGAACCATCAATCTTCACCTATTGTCAAGCCTTCCAAGAAATCAAGTTGGGATGGTACGAAGACTTTCCTGCTAACATTGTTGCTTGTTTCCCTTGGTGGTCTTGCATATACCCTATGGCAACTGCAGTCAGCCAGCAAGTTGGAGTCGGATGCCATGTCGTCGTACAGCAAGATGAAGATGAACAACATTGAACTCCAGCAGAAGATTCACAGTCTGGAAACCGATTTGGAAGCCAGCGATCTGAAGAATCGAGAGATGGAAAAGGCGCTTATTCGTCAGGATTCCATCATTGCGATGATTCGTGACTATTACAAGATCAAACAACCTTTATTGGTGTCAAGAATCTTTATTACATCCGAAGGTCCATCGACTCATCAAGGAAAGGAGATTGGTACACATATCAGGAGAACTAATAACCTGATGCTTCAACCACATATTATTTATTATGGACTTGAGAACGGAAATGCCAGATTGACGCTTAAATGGCATAGTCCCCGCAGATTCGGCTTTTTTGACCTTGGGGATTTCACGCTCGGGAGCAAGACACATGATGATATCCAGTCCTTCGACATTGAAACTGGCGAACATCAGCTTGATTTCGATGTATGGATTGGCGATTCCCATAATGGATGGGAGACAGGTCGATATTGCATTGAGCTTTGGGCTGGCGATGAATGTCTGTCTCGTAAGGAATTTTGGGTAGATTGATAGAGCCGTTAAAAGAGGTTAGGAAGGGTTTTTATATCTTTTATGAAGGAGGCTAAGAGCAATAGGAAAAAGTCAAAGGGAAAGACTGCGAAACGTAAACAGAAAAAGACGCGGAAAGGGAAAGGATGGATGCGGTTCATTCTCTTTCTGTTTTTCAGTTTGAGTGTCGTTTCGCTGGTCCTTTTCTGTTCCCGAAATAAGATTGAAGAAACATTTGTTCGCTGGACTTTAGGACGTGAGACTCCATTTGTCCCTAACAAATATTCTTTTGATGGTGCTTTGTACATTGGCAATGTGGTCAATAATCAACCTGAAGGTTCAGGCATCATGCAACTGGAGGGAGGTGCTGTCATTGCAGGGACGTGGAAGAATGGCAAGAAGGAAGGAATCTTTCGCGAAAGTGACGAACAGCATAAAACGACATTCACGCTTTGGGAGAATGATGTTTGTATTGGAAAAGCAAAGACTTTGAAGAGTCTTCGTAAAGGTAACAAACGCTACGATAAAGCCAAGTTCGGCATCGATGTGTCAAAATATCAGCCTGAATACTGGGGCGCAATGACGATTTGCGCCAATGGTAGCGGTTCGTTGTCGGCAGATTTGAACGTTGAACAATGGATTCCTGTCGATTTTGTCATCATGAAAGCGTCTGAGGGGAGAACCATCGTTGATCGTCAGTATCAATATCATTCTGAGATGGCTGAAATTCTGGACATTCCTCAGGGCGCATATCATGTGATCAACACAAAATCGGATGTGTATGATCAGGTAGAACTCTTTGTGCAACAGATACAGGAAGTGAATCTTGCCTTTCCTCCAATTCTCGATATCGAGGGCTCTACCAAAGAAATCTCTCCAGACCAATTCAAGGAATACGAACCCATTTATCTTGATTGGTTGGAGAAGGTGGAACATTTTACGGGCTATCGTCCGATGATCTATTGCTGCTATAACTTTTATATGGCTTACGGCAAGAATTCCAAGCTCAATCAATATGACTTTTGGATTGCTTCCTATAGTTCCAACGATTTCCCTGCATCTTGCCGTTTGCGACAGATCACAGACCGTGGACGTATTGCGGGATGGAATTCAAACGTCGATATTGATGTCTTGATGTATAATCAATAAATATTTATATCACGAATTATCATTAATTTCTCAGCATGTCGAAAACAAAGAAAACGGACAGACCTCAGTGTATTTCGCTCCAGTGGACATTGCAGCGCAGTCCACAGGTCTCCCTCGGACGAATAAGATTCCGTGTCTTTCGTATTTTCCGTGGTAGATGCCTCCAACGTTCTTTTTTTATCGAACACTGAATACACCGAGGACACTGAGAATTAACGGTTCCCAATGGAGGCCTGAGCGCGTTTCTAAGTCGCACTCAGGACGAAAACCACTGATGCGATATGACGTTACACAAATAATTCATGAATATTCATGATAATTCGTGTTAAGAAAAAAAGTCGCATATAGTCATCGTTAATTTTGGTTACATACTAATAACAATTCTATAATTCTCAAATTCGTGATAAAGAAAATAAAATGAAAGAGATTTTGACTATAGGGTTGGCTGATACTTGTAATCTTGGAGAGATAAGCCAACAACGGAATTATGTAGAGGCTGTTCGCCGAGGAGGACATATCGCAGTCGTGCTGCCTTTTTCGAACCAATCAGAGGTTTGTCGCCAGATGCTGCAGACTGTTGATGTGTTGTTACTCACTGGAGGTGGCGACCTTGCATCTTGGCGATTCGGAAGTGAGCCATCGTGTTATGACTCTGAAGAAAATCGCGATCGGGACAGTTTCGAACTGATGCTGATTGACGAAGCCGTCAAGATTAGAAAGCCAATAGCGGGCATCTGTCGCGGTATGCAAGTCATCAATGTTGCTTTGGGAGGAACGCTTTGGCAAGACCTTTCGTTCAAAAGGGAGAATGATAAGGACAAAGCTATGACTTCTGTTGAACATCAATGTCCTGAAAAGAAATGGGAAGGAGTACATTGCGTAAGGATCTCTCCATTTTCGCGTCTTATTGATATCATTCAAAAAGATACTGTTATGGTCAACAGTACGCATCATCAGGCTATCAAAAAGTTGGGAAAAGGACTTGACGCTGTCGCTTTGAGTGACGATCTTGTCATTGAAGCTTTCGAGAGCGATGAACTACCTATCGCAGCTGTGCAGTGGCACCCTGAACGATTAGACGGCGAGCCCTTTGACCGGCTCTTCGCCGAAATTATAAAATGGACGAGAGGCTAAGGCCTCCCGTCCATTTTTAGCTCCGAGTACTCAGATTCTATCAATTACAGCATCTCCTGCGAGCGACGGATGAACTCGGCGAGGGCTTCGCCCTTGAGCATTCCGCCCTGAAGAAGTGCGAGGTCGATGAGCTGACGCAAAGTCTTGTCGCCCTTGGCGTAGTCGGCAACCTTCTGCTTCTCGGTGGCCTTCAAGTTATCGACATCCTTGCGCAGTTCGTTGAGCAGATTGTCCTTGTCGGTGGGGAACTCACCAGCCTTTGCCTTGTACTTCTCTTCCTCCAAGGGCTTAATCTGGTCGTTCTTGGTCGAGATGTCGGAAGCTGTCTGAGCAAGACTCATCGTCAGTTCCTTAGCTGCGTTCTCAAGAATACGCTTTACGGTAGGATGTTCGGTGTTGACCACGAGGTTGTACTGGTCGGGCATTTGTCCGTAGAAGTTCATGCCACCACCGCCTTGCAGACGGCTCATCTCCTTCATACGACGCATCCATTCGTTCTGTGAAACGAGAACGGGCTGGTCAGTTTCATCCATAGCCTGGAAATCGACGGTCCATTCCACAGCCTTGCCTTCGTTGTTCAGACATTCGGGAATCTGTGTGGCAAAAAGCGCATTGTATTCGCGATTCTGAGCTTCAGTAAAGTTCACCTTCTTGGCATCGGCTTTCTTGATGAGGTTCGAGAGTGTGTCGCTGTCGATACGACGATAATGACACTTCTTCGCATCCTTGTCATCAGCACGCATGGATTTCTCTTCGAGGTGATTCATCAAAGGCATGTCAAGTTGGCCGGCAGCTTCGAGCACATCGTAACCCTTGGCCTTGGCGCCCTCAATGTAGGAATAGTGGGCAACCTTGTCGTTGGTGTAGAGATAGATAAGTTCGCCCTCCTTGTCGGTCTGGTTGCCTTCGACAAGCTTCTGGTACTCTTCGAGGGTGTAGTAGTGGCCTTCGCAGTTCTTGACGAGCGCGATGGTCTTTACTTTGTCGAAGAACTTCTCATCGAGCAACATACCATACTGGATGAAGATCTTGAGGTCGTCCCACTTGTTTTCGAACTCTTGACGGTCGGCGTTGAAAATCTCGACAAGACGATCGGCAACCTTCTTGGTGATATAGCCGGAAATCTTCTTGACATTGCTGTCAGACTGCAGATAAGAACGACTTACATTGAGCGGGATGTCGGGTGAATCGATGACACCATGGAGCAGCATCATAAACTCGGGCACTACGCCTTCTACCTGATCGGTGACGAATACCTGATTGCAGTAGAGCTGGATGCGGTCGCGACGGAACTCGTTGTTCTCGATCTTCGGGAAATAAAGGATACCCGTGAGATGGAAGGGGAAATCGACGTTAAGATGAATCCAGAACAATGGGTCGGGAGCCATCGGGTAGAGGTCGTGATAGAACTTGAGATATTCCTCATCCTTGATGTCGGCAGGAGCCTTGATCCAAAGTGGAGAGGTCTCGTTGATCTGGTTATCCTCCACTGTATCTACTTCCTTGCCATCCTTCCACTCGGTCTTCTTTCCAAAGACAACAGGCACGGGCAAATAGCGGCAATACTTCTTCAGCAGTGTTTCGACCTTGTGCTTGTTGGTGAACTCTTCCTTGCTCTCGTCATCGAGATAGAGGACGATGTCTGTGCCACGTTCAGCCTTTTCACATTCGTCCATCGTGAAGTTGACATCGCCTTCGCAGGTCCAAAGGGTAGCCGGCTCATTTTCCTTCCAGCTCTTTGAGCGGATCTCGACCTTCTTGGCAACCATGAACGAAGAATAGAATCCAAGACCGAAATGTCCGATGATGTTGGCGCCATCCTTCTTGTATTTCTCTAAGAACTCGGTAGCGCCTGAGAATGCGATTTGATTGATGTACTTATCCAACTCCTCGGCTGTCATGCCGATACCATTGTCGCTGACTGTGAGTGTGCCAGCTGCGGCATCCACCTTGATATAGACCTTGAGATTTTCTACATCACCCTGGAAGTCGCCAGCGCGTGCTACAGTCTTGAGTTTCTGTGTAGCATCTACAGCATTGCTGACAAGTTCGCGGAGGAAGATCTCGTGGTCGGAATACATGAATTTCTTAATCACCGGGAAGATGTTCTCGGAGGTGACATTGATTGTACCTTGTTTTGCCATAATTATATTTGTTTGAATTAATAATTTACAATGAATAATTAATATTTCACAATGAATTGGTGTGGACAAATCATTTCAGGATAATTATTGCAAAAGTTGTGCCAAAGAATGACTTTCGGGACATTTTGTCCCTTTAACGAATATTTTTATATGAAAATTTGGTAAAATAAACTAATTTGACTAACTTTGCAACCTCAAAAACATTAAATTAATACAAATCACTTTATCCATGTCAATAGTCAATGATCCGATAGACAGTACTTGCCGTTGTTTTGCCGTGATCGATCGTGAACAGATTCTCCGTGAAGATGGAACGGCCTTGGACTTTCAAGATGTGCTTGCGCTGAAGGATTGGAGCGTTCGAAACCATTTGTCGTATGACCTATTTGAGGAAAAACAATGGAATATCTGCGCTCTTGGACTTTCATCCAAGGACAATCTGCCCAAAGGTTATCGTGTCGATACCATCCGTCATGGATTTTATATTGATAGTCCCGAGGAAGCACTTGGCCTGTCGAGAGCCAAGGCTCTTGTGGCTTGGCGTAGCATCACACACTTTTGTACTACTTGTGGAGGAAGTCTGAAAGATCATGCAGAAATGACGGCGAAGGTTTGTGCTTCGTGCGGACGAATAGTGTTCCCACGAATCGAACCTTGCATCATCACCGTGGTCAGTCGAGAGGACGGCAAGATACTTTTGGCAAAACACGTGCAACGCAACCAGGAAATGTATGCGTGCATCGCAGGATTCATTGAGGCAGGCGAGTCGGCAGAACAAGCTGTGGCACGCGAAGTGATGGAGGAGACAGGCTACAAGGTGAGGAACATTCGATATTATGGTAGCCAAAGCTGGCCTTTCCCTTCGCAGTTCATGCTGGGATTCACTTGCGAGTATGATGGAGGAGATATGCACTTGCAGGAAGATGAGTTGGCCGATGCACGATGGTTTAAGCGAGGAGAATGTCCCATTACACCGCCTCCCGGTTCCATAGCCTATCGACTCATCAATATGGTATAAGTTTTGGCCCCATAAATCATGAAGATTATTCATAATAAATGGATTCCCTTTGGGCGCGGTATGTATGCCATCAATCTGTTTGGTGTGATTTTCACCAAACAGCATTTATCGCGGGTAGATGTGAACCACGAATACATTCATACGCTTCAGCAAAGGGAATTACTCTTCGTCTTCTTCTATCTTTTTTATGTGGTTGAGTGGATGGTGCGTGTGATTCAAACCAGAAGTCTTATCAATAGTTATCTCCGCATTTCCTTCGAACGCGAAGCTTATGAGAATCAGCACCAACTCGATTACCGAGAGTCGCGCCCCCTCTTTGCATGGAGAAAATACTTGTAATAATCAAAAAAAACTTGGATGCTAATTTAAACGAATGGGAATGATTTGATGTCTTAGCAATAAATAATGAAAATTATTATACCTATTATATATTATTAATTGTTGACTGCAATGAACTTCTATGTAAATCGTTTCCTCAAAGGAAAGTGGTTCGACAAGTCGAATAGTATTTTGTCAAACAAGAACAAGGTGCTCTTGGTCTTGGCTACTTTGCGCAAATATATGAAGGCAGGTGGTCTCAAGGAAGTACGTAATGATTTGATATTATTGTCAGATTATGTTAATGATATTGTCCATGGTCGCTATCATGACTATAACCAGTCATCCATTATATTGGCTTTTGCAGGATTGATTTATGTCGTGTCTCCCCTTGATTTATTCCCTGACTTCCTGCCTTTGGGTTTCGTCGATGATATTACCGTCATCACTTGGGCAATAGCGAAGATTGCTGGCGAACTTTCGAGATATAGTCAATGGAGAAATTCGCACATCACTTCTACTGCTAAATATGATGATATAGAAGAGGTGCCGTACGAAGAGATTTATTAAAGACCAAACGCATGAGACATTTATGCCCCATGCGTTATTTTTCATTCTTCTTTTTCATCAAAGCCAACGAATCGTCTTTCGAGAATAGCGCGTTGCCATTTATTGGGAAGAATTTGTCCATGATGTCTTTGCAAGATTCGGCAAGTTCGCGTGATTTGCGAAGTGTACGGCCTTCTTTGGTCAAGTATTGCGAGAGAAAGGCATTGACGTCTAAACCTGAAACGACATATCCATTTCCAGAGTTCAGAATCATCAGGTCAGGATTCTTCTTTGAACGCCATACGACGACGTTCTTCGAGAATCCTCCGTCAGTCAATCCCGGGATATTCACGATTGTCGGATATTTCGAAACCGTAGCAATGCTCTTCGCATTCGGATCCTTGACCCACAGATGGAGGAGATTTGTGTCAGGCTTTATGGCTTTGAAAGTATTGAGATTGGCAGTCCTTGGTGTTTCGTTCTTGAAACCAAAGGCATTGTCAAGTTCATTCAAAAAGTCAGTGGAGATATGTATGCTGTCGCTGTCGCTTTGGGCAGTGAGGCGAAAACATGAAGTTAAAACAACGGCTGTGAAAGCTATTATTTGTTTTATTGAAGTGAGTATGTCTTTTTTCATGTCGCAAAGTTAGTGAACAATTTGTCATGATATGTATTTTGTTAACGAAAAATGTGAATTGTCCGTATCTAACTGTTAAAGACTTCCTAATTGAAACATTTTTTTCAAGACTTTAACATCTCAAATGAATGAATTTCATATATATAATAATCCCTTGGTGTTTGTGGCATCAAGGGATTGTTTTCAAGAACAAGATTAAATCTCGTAATCAAGACAAGTGCGTACGCACGTAAAAGGCTTGATCTTCGTGTTGGCTACTTCGACATGATCGGGATGAACAGCATAGCCTTTCAAGGTTTCTGGCGATTCAAGTGTGCTGTCGAGCATCATGTCGGCATTGCTCGAATCGAGACGACCATCGATAATCAGTTTGCACTCCATCAATCCAGGCACCTTGCCGACAAGGGCTTCGAGTCCTTCTTTAGCAGCTTTCTTAATAGATGACTTCTCGGTTTCTGTCAATTCATCCTTGAGTTTCCAGAGGATAATATGCTTTACCATAGTTTTTATCAATTAACAATCATTGTTTTGGTGAAAAACAATAGTTATTTTTTGGGTTTCACTTTCTTGGTTTTCGCCGTATTTTTGTTGCGTAGCATATTCACAAACCCTAAAGAGAACATGAAGCTTTTGTATAGCAACATTCCACGATCGACATAAAAACCGAGTTTCTCACCAATTGACTTATCCGTCTTCGGCTCTCGTGCAATGAGCTTGTCGTAACTCATCTTCATGTCCTTTTCCATGAGTTGGATTGAATGACGAAGCTCGTTCTTGTCATCGGGAAGTTGTGCCAATGCAGAAACTTGGTCTTCTTGAGCATCCGTTTCGTCGGTTGGTTTTATGAGTCCCTCAATCGCACGTGTGACGGGCTGCACAATCAGCGTCTCCTTGCGGAACCATACAATAGCAAGGACTGTCAAGCAAATGAGGGTAGCTACGGCGTATGCCAAAGTGATGCTACCAAAGAATGATGCCATCAGATGAATCAGGGTCATCAGCAACAGCATGAACACAAGAAGTCCAACACTGATAAGAATCAGTGTCAGCAGAAGCCAGGAGATTAGCTTTGTAGCCTTTTCAGAAGCATCGATGGAGAGATACTTCTTTTGAAGCAACACATAACTCTTTACTTGATCGATGAGTTGTTCTGCTGCTTTGACTTTCTTGGAGGTTGAGTCTGTCATTCGTCTGCTTCTTCGGTTGCTTCTTCCTCAGCTTCCTTTTTGCGGAAGCGAGCTTCAATGGAATCAAGGAGTTTGTTGAAGTCTTCCTTGCTTAGCTTGATGCCCTTTTCGCGAAGCACTTCTGTAATTTTTTCACGGGTATCTTCTCCTTTGGCAGGAGCAAGAAGTAAAGCGATGATTGCGCCCATAGCGGCACCGCCCAACAATGCGAGAACTGAATTAACTCTGCTCATAACAATAAAGATTTAAGTGGTTAAACTTGGTGCAAAAATAGGAAGAAAAATAGATATATGCAAATTATTTTGAATAAATTTGTATATATTTCTTGAATTTTGCAATTTTGTGGGTCAATTATCCTCCTTTGGCATTCCAGGGATTACCAGCATCTGGCCTTTCCTTGTGACATGCTCAATGAGTTTGCGATAGAATCGGGTCTTTGTCAGCGTAGATGTATCACCAATGATGATGAGTTTCATCCTTGCTCGTGTGATTGCTACATTCATTCGGCGCAGGTCATTGAGAAAACCTATACGTCCTTCATCGTTGCCTCTTACCATCGAGATCAGTATCACGTCACGTTCCTGTCCTTGAAAACCATCTACCGTATTCACGGTGATATAGGGGAGGAACTGCTTTAGTTCCTTTTCATGTCTGATAAGGCGACGAAGTAATTGAACCTGGCTCTTATAAGGAGAGATGATCCCAAAATCCACATGTTCGTCCAACAGACGTTTCTTTCCGATTTCGTTGATGTAGAGTTTCATCGACTCAACGAGCAGGATGCCCTCGTTGGTGTTCAGACGCGATTGGCTCAAAGGGTTTTGTTCTTCTTCATATCCAAGATTGGCAGTATCAATCCAGATGAGAGGCGGATCGATGGGAATAATGGTCCTATCGGCACATCCGGGGTCGGCAGTGAGACGACCGTGATAGAACCAATCGGATGAGAACTGCATGATGTCACGATGCATACGATACTGAACGGTGAGCAGTTCTACACAATTAGGTTTGCTTTGCGCTACCACTTCCATCAGTGTGCGCGACAGTCCCGCTCTTTCTGCTTCCTTGCACTTGATAGTGGGAGGCAGTTGCTTGTGGTCTCCTGCAAAGATGACTCTGTCGGCATGACGAATGGCAGCCCAACATGCTCCTTCAAAAGCTTGTGCAGCTTCGTCGATGAAAAGGGTGGAGAAGTGTCTGCGTTCGAGGACACGAGAAGCCGTTCCAATCAATGTGCATGCAATTACCCTGCATGAGGCAAAGAGGTCTTCATTGATGCGAATTTCCAATTCGACAGCACGGTTGCGTAATTTGGAAAGATGATTGCCCAATGAAGAGCGTTCGCTGCCGGAAAGGCGATTTCCTGAAATTTTAGCTGCGGCTTCACGTATTGCCTTTCGAATTGCCCATAGTTCGGTATAATCAGGATGTGCTTCGTATTGACGTTCGTAGGTGGCTGCGAGCAGATTATCCGATACGCGCATGGGATTCCCGACACGCAAAACATTGATGCCACGCGTAAGAAGCTGCTCACTGATCCAATCGACAGCTGCATTGCTTTGTGCACAGACCAATACCTGTGCTTCGCGGCGAAGAGTTTCGCCAATGGCTTCCACAAGGGTCGTTGTCTTTCCTGTCCCTGGAGGACCATGAACGATGGCAACTTCCCTTGCACACAATACTTTATGCACTGCCTTTTGCTGCGAATTGTTGAGCCAAGGGAAAGATATGGATTGCTCAACGCGGAATCCTGGTTGTTCGTTGCCAATCAGAACGGATCGAAGATGCAGAAGCTTCTTGTCGTCGGTGTTCTGTATTTCATGGATTGCCTCTCGCATGACACGGTAGGTGGTGGCATCGAATGATAATTGAACACCCAGCAAACCTTCAAGGGCATATTCGCGTAGAACCTGAGCGACTTGCGGACCAAGTATAGTCACGTGAAGTCGCTGTCCATCATAGCGGGAAATTTGACAACTGTAAGGGAAGAAGATTGTCTTATCTTTGTCCTCTTTGGTAGCAACACGAAAGAATGCAACGGGACGCCCCGGTTCGAACTCAAATTCAATGTCCTTGTTGGCAAGTTCTCCTGTTTCCTGATTCTTGACTTCGCGAGAGAGGATTTCATCGGGGCAGGTCAGTTCGACGCAGAACTGATCGAGCGCATTGTAGAAAGTCCGAATCAACATGACTGGATACCAGCATTTGCCCTGCCTGATACGCCGTTGAATGCCGACTTGCTGGCATAGTTGCTGGTATTCCTCTTTTTCGTATTCGTATTCCATGGCCAGCAGTTTTTCCTGCTCAGCCAGATGTTTGGTAAAATTCACTTAATTCTGTAGGTCGAAAATGACACCATATTCCATTCTGGTAGATTGCATTGGATAGAATGGCATGATAAATGTGTCGTTGGAGATGATCTTGGTTCCAAATCCCGAATACATGATGTAGAATTTGATTTTCTTCAGATTGCAGTTGATGTATCCGTTGAAGATCGGGAATCCTCCACACTTGTATTCATTTTGAGCCGCAAACTGCTGCGTTGCTGGTTGATAGGTTGGAGCATAATACTTCGGAGTATAATACCCCGTGACACCCATTTGTGTTGTTAAGGAATTTGCAATTACGAATCGAAGACTCAGGTCAGATTCCCAGACTATTTTTGGCAAAGCAAGCACATCCTCTTTCGTCGATTTCTGAAAAAGGACCTTGTTGTTGAAGTGTATGGCTTTCCAGTGCAGGTTTTGCGAAGCTTCAATACAGAAAATCTCAACCATGTCTCCACATTCGTGAGGTAGATAGTCTTCGCTGGAGAAGTAATGATAGTTGCTGATATGTTCGATGCCGACCTTGGCTTCAGTGCCTGTCAGTGAATATCGCAGAAGGGCTTGCAGGTTCAGTCTTTGCTCAGGGTCGAAATCCTCTGACCATTTGAAGTGGTTCGAGAAATAATGATTCATCAGGTAGGAAACCTTTTGGTTGCGGAAGAAGCCTGTTCCACGTACCGTGATACTGTCTTTACCCGCAGGAATGACTGTCTGAAGCTGACCATTGATGTCAACGTCACCAACCTTATCGCCCGAGATACCGAATTTGGCAGTGACATCGAATGTCAGACGTTTTGACTGATGTCGGCTCAGTTGTCCTCCCACAAATAGATTATTTGACGTATGTTTTCGTTCAATGAAAGCGAAGTCAAGAGTGTCTTGCATCATCGTGTAGGATTGGCGTTGATAACCTATGAATGCGGATAGTCCGAATTGCGACCACTTGCTGAATCCCTCGTTGATGCGAATACCTGCGTATGTCGAGAAGTTGAGATAGGATGTGCTGTCCTGTGTAATCGAATTGTTGATATAATGGTTGGGATAAAAGTCGCCTGTATCGGTGGCATCAGCACCTTGCTTCATTCTGAAAACGTGCTTGAAATGTTCTACATCCACACTGTGGAAGATAGATGCTATTGATGTGAATTGATTGATCAATTCGGTTGAGTCATTCGGATTGGTGATTTCGTCCCACTTTCCCAGATCGTAACTATGGTTGAAGTGCAGATTCCAACAGTCGTTGTCGCTCCATGTGTCGGTGAGGTTAGTCGGCATCGTATAGGGCGTCGTGAATGTGGTCGAAGTCTGTTGGTCGGGATAGAGAACATATTCGCGATCCTGTATGCCGCCATTCTCCTGATTGGCGAGGTTGCTCAGATTGTAAGTCAACGATGCCTTGTATTGGTCTTCGTTGTAATAGATATAACTTATCCAGTTGAGGGGTTTGGTGGATTGAGAGATATACTCACCTCGGGCATATACGTAATCGAGGGACGTTCCCAATCCTAATTTGCTGTTGATATTGCCTGCAAAGTCGAGAAGCAGATGGTCGTTGCTTCTTGTGCTGGAACCTGAAGTGAGATATGCGGCTGTAGTGTAAGGAAGTTTGGTGTTGAAGAAGAGGATATCTTCGGGACGTTTTGCAAACAAGGAATAGGCGTTCACAAAGAGGAAGTCATCGTCTCGACGGCGATCGAAGAGGTTCATGACATAATGCGGTGAATACAGGTTGCTGGTGTGAACCAGTCCCAGTGATTTGCCCGCCATGGTCTGGCGATTGGCTATGCCTAAGTATGAGGTGTCAGGAATCTGGTCATAGTGGATGCCAGTGATGGGATCCTGGGTCCAACAGAAACGTTCGTCACTCTTCTGGATGCAGGGATTCTCAGTTTCAGTATTCTCATCATCTTCACCATCGCCACGTGCGCCAACGCGATTGGACATGCCAAGTTGACGCTGAGTATTTTGGGCCATTGCTTTATAAGGAGTGGTCCATAACAGCAGGAATAGAGGTATGAGGAATCTGAGAAGTCTCACTTTATCAAGTCAAATAGTACATCAATCAATATACCGACGTGACAGTTCGCCGAATTCTTCGATTCGTCGGTCACGCAGGAAAGGCCACCAGCGACGCACATTCTCGCATCGTTTCATATCGACATCCACAATGAGCGTCGTAGGATCGGTGCCCGCCTCGGCAAGTATTTCTCCCTGTGGTCCCGCCACGAACGAATGACCCCAAAAGGCAATGCCGTTGGTTTGTCCGCTGGGGTCAACCTCATGGCCACAGCGGTTGACGGCAACTACAGGTATGCCGTTGGCGACTGCATGACCACGTTGAACCGTTTGCCATGCTGTCAGCTGACGTTGTTTCTCATCGTCTGTATCTGTCGATTCCCAGCCTATGGCGGTGGGGTAGATGAGGATTTCTGCGCCATGGAGTGCCATCAGGCGTGCACCTTCGGGATACCACTGGTCCCAACAAACCATAACGCCAAGTTTGCCTAAAGAGGTCTGTATCGGTTGAAATCCGAGGTCTCCAGGCGTGAAGTAGAACTTCTCGTAGTAAGCGGGATCATCAGGAATATGCATCTTTCGGTACTTGCCTGCAATGTTTCCGTCTTTGTCGAAAACCACAGCGGTGTTGTGATAGAGTCCAGCGGCACGACGTTCAAAGAGGCTTGTCACAAGTACGACCCCACATTCCTTGGCTATATTCCCATAGAACTTAGTCGATGGGCCGGGAATAGGTTCTGCCAAGTCGAAATTGTCGGTCGATTCCACTTGACAGAAATATAGACTGTTGTGCAGTTCCTGCAGCACAACAAGCTGCGCACCCTTTAAGGCTGCATCCCTGATTGCTTCTTTAAGAGTTTGGATATTGTTTTCAATATCAGAAGTCCTGCTCCTCTGTATCAGCGCTATCTTCATAATGCTGGAATAAAAAGTCGTTGTATGGGAAACGTTTCGTATGAATTTCCTTTACCATTTCGTAAAGGCGAGACTTCAGCGCATCAATGCCCGCACCGTTCTTAGCTGAGATAAAGAGGCAGTTTCCTTCGCCCAATCGGCTCATCCACGACTCTTGCAGCATTTCGAGAGAGATGTTCTCTTTTGACATAGGTGAAAGGTCATCGGGATCCTTCGGCGTGAATGTATAGTTATCTACCTTATTAAATATTATTAAGGTGGGTTTCTGATGGCCTTGTTCCTTCAGGGTTCGTTCCCATTGCTTCTTGTCTTTTCGATTGTAGCCGTAACGATCATTTCGGTGAATGTCTTCTTGAGTCATGTCGCGACAGATGTCGTTCAATGTCTCTTCGACCACCTTGATCTGGTCCTCGAATTGAGGATGAGATATATCGACCACGTGCACGAGGATATCTGCCTCACGAACCTCGTCCAATGTCGATTTGAAGGACTCGACGAGGTGGGTAGGCAGTTTGCGAATGAACCCTACGGTATCCGACATCAGAAAAGGAAGATTGTCGATGGTCACTTTGCGTACAGTGGTGTCGAGGGTCGCGAAAAGCTTGTTTTCAGCAAATACATCCGACTTGGCCAAAAGGTTAAGCAGTGTGGATTTTCCCACATTGGTATATCCGACCAATGCCACACGCACCAGTTTTCCGCGATTCTTTCGTTGGGTAGCTTTCTGCTTGTCGATTTGTTCAAGCCACTGTTTGCAGAGATTTATACGGTTGAGCACAATACGACGGTCGGTCTCGATCTGTGTTTCACCAGGACCACGCATACCGATACCGCCTTTCTGTCTTTCGAGATGGGTCCAGAGACCTGTCAAACGGGGTAGGAGATATTGGTATTGTGCAAGCTCAACCTGTGTCTTGGCGGCCGCTGTCTGCGCACGACTGGCGAATATGTCAAGAATAAGACTCGTTCGATCGAGAATCTTCACGCAAAGTTCCTTTTCAAGAATCTGAAGTTGCTTGGGGCCGAGGTCATCATCGAAGACCACCATGCCAATACGCGGATCGGGCGGCATCTCGACCACCATCTTGCCTCCACTGGGAGTTTTAAGTTCCACTTGGTTGGTAAGTCCGGTGAATTGGAACTGAGTGTTCGCGCCATATTCCGCCTTGAAATCCTGAAGCATCTGATCGTATTCCTGGTCTTTCTGTTGGATGTAATCCTTGATTTCCTGTAGTTTGCCTGGACCTACGTAGGTTGCATTGTTGGGAGTATCGAGTCGTTGCACAAAACGCTTGACGGGCATTGCTCCCGCCGTTTCGGCAAGGAATGCAAGCTCGTCAAGATATTCCTGCGTTTTCTGCTCGTTCTGCCGTCCGGTGATGAGGCCGACAAGGATGCAGTTCTCGCTTTTTTGGTTGCTTAATATGAATTCCTTCATTTAGTATCCTGAGCCTTCTATGTCTTCGAGGTCTTGATAACCATCAAGGTCGAGCTCATCGTCATTGAACGAATCGTCGCCGTACATATCACTGGTATCGAGGTCCTTGAACATGGAGTCAATGTCTCCTTCCTGCTTTGGCGCTTTGCCCTTTTCGAGTGTGATGACAGCTTGAAGCAGATGTTCGTGGTCGCGTACCTCCTTGAGTTGCATATAGAGATAGCGCTCGCACATGATGTCAAATTCGAAGAGGAGATTGATTTTTTTCTTGGCTTCAACTTCATTGATGATGTCGCTTAGATGCGTATGCCCCATCAATGGAGCAGATTGCTCTTCGGGATTGTCATTCATGTCAACGGCCGTAATCTCCTGCTTCTTATCCCAAAATTCATCGCAAACAAAGAAGGATGTCATCAGGTCCTTCTTGTATGAGCAGGTCTTTAGCAACAGGTCATTCAGATCCTGAAACGTAGCCTCAGCATCGATGTCTATTTCACGACGGAAATCATCGACTTCATCGCTTAAAACAACAAAATGGTATATCATAGATTTTAATAATTAGTAAGAAACTTTCTACATATTGCCAGCAATGATTCCTCGGTCGGAGTTGCGGATGAACGAAAGCACATAATCACGCTCGGGGCTTTGCGGTATCTCAGCCTCAATGTGTTCGCATGCGTGCGTAGTGTTGTAACCACTTGAGTAAACAAGACGATAAATGTCCTGGATGTTGATGATCTGGGCGGTGGTGAAGCCACGGCGACGGAGACCAACTGTGTTGATGCCCATCCATTTGGCGGGTGAACGTCCTACCATGGTGTAGGGAGGGATATCCTTGACGAGACCCGAACCACCTTGTATCATACAGTATGAACCGATGTGAGTGAATTGATGAATGAGTGAGCCTCCACCTATCACAGCAAATGGATCAACAACCACTTCACCTGCCATCTGTACCGAATTGCTCATGATGACATTATCACCCACATTGCAATCGTGAGCTACATGGCAATAGGCCATAATCATACAGTTCTTGCCAATTCTGGTGACTAATTTGGATGCCGTACCGCGATGCACTGTCACACATTCATGAAGCTGTGTGCCATCACCGATTTCAACAGTCGTGTATTCACCTTTGAACTTAAGGTCCTGAGGTATCGTTGCAATGCAGGCACCTGGAAAGATATGGACATTGTTCCCGATTCGTGCACCTGGGAAGATGGTGACGTTGTTCTCAAGGATGGTGCCATCGCCAATCACCGTGTCTTTGTAAACACAGCAAAATGGACCTATCTTGACATTTTCGCCAATCTGAGCACCTTCTTCAATAAAGGCAAGAGGAGAGATGTTATTACTCATAATATTATTTGTTCTTGATTATTTGTGCCATAAATTCACATTCTGAAACAATCTTGTCACCTACAAAGGCATAACCTTTCATTTGGGCAATGCCACGGCGTAGTGGTGTCATGAATGACACATGGAAGATCAGCGTGTCACCGGGGACGACCTTCTGGCGGAACTTTACGTTGTCAATCTTCATGAAGTAGGTCGAATAGCGCTCTGGCTCATCAACACAACTCAACACCAGAATGCCTGAGCATTGTGCCATTGCTTCAACCTGAAGGACACCGGGCATTACGGGTTCTTCGGGGAAGTGTCCCACGAAAAATGGTTCGTTGGCGGTAACATTCTTGATGCCTACCACATAGTTGTTCTCTTCGATTTCGACAATCTTATCGACGAGTTGCATAGGATAGCGATGCGGCATGATCTTCTTGATGCCAACATTGTCCATTATTGGCTCTTTGTTCGGGTCATAGACGGGAGCCTGCACTTCGGTACGTTTCATCTCTTTGCGAACTATGCGAGCAAGCTTGTTGTTCATTCCATGACCAGGTCGCGTGGCGATGACACGTCCCTGAATATACTTGCCTACGAGCGCAAGGTCACCAATGATGTCGAGCAGCTTGTGTCGAGCAGGTTCATTGTCCCATTGCAGTGGACGTTTCTGCACATAACCAAGATTGTCTGCCGAAGGAGCTTGGCTTCCGATAGTTGCAGCCAGGTTATTGAGTTCCTCCTGACTGGCTTTTTTGTCATAGATGACGATGGCATTGTCGAGGTCGCCGCCCTTGATAAGGTTGGCAGCAAGGAGCGGTTGTATCTCGCGTACGAAGACGAATGTACGTGCTGCAGCCACTTGCCCGGCGAAGTCGTTGATGTCGTTCAGCAAAGCAAACTGATTGTTGAGGACGGGACTTGGATAATCGACGTATGTGGTAACTGAGAAATGATCGTCAGGGAAGATTTCAAGTTTTACGCCACTTTCCTCGTCAACGACCTCATATTTTTTCATGATGCGGAAGATTTCGCGCTTGGCGTTTTGCTCTACCACACCAACTTCCTGAATAGCTTTCACCCATGGCAAAGCAGAACCATCGAGAATAGGTATTTCGGGAGCGTTAAGCTGAATCAGGCAGTTGTCAACACCGAGACAGTAAAGGGCTGCCATTGCATGTTCGATGGTCGAGATTGTGATGTCTCCTTTTTTGACGACGGTGCCACGGTTGGTAGCCGCTACATTGTCGGCTATCGCTTCGACAATGGGTTGACCCTCGAAATCGATACGTTGGAACTGGTACCCGGTATTAGGTTCGGCGGGGCAGAATGTAGCTTTGATGTTAAGGCCGGTATGAAGTCCTTTGCCTTCAAGCGTGAAAGGAGCAGCAAGAGTTTGTTGTTTTTGCATTTCGATTTATAGTTGGATTAATTTTTGTTCGTAAGGTCTTTCTTTATCTGTTGCAGGTCGCGCTGCATCTCAGGCAGTCGTTTCAAATAGACAGCCTGACGCGCCCAATCACGGGCTGGAATCACAGGGTACCCCATCAACACTTGCTTGTCGCCAATGTTGCCTGGTATGCCCGATTGGGCACCGAAGGTGTTCTGATTGCCTATCTCGCACTGTCCGGCTACACCCACTTGACCGGCGAATGTGTTCCATGCACCAATCTTGGTGGTGCCTGCCACACCTACTTGCGAACAGAAGATATTATTTTCCTTGGTCACCACGTTATGTCCTATTTGGACGAGGTTGTCAAGTTTTGTGCCACGGCCAATGACGGTGTGCCCCATCGTAGCTCGATCGATGGTGGTGTTGGCACCTACCTCGTTATCGCCCTCTAGGATAACGTTGCCAATCTGTGAGATCTTTTCATATTCTCCATTGACAGGCGCAAAACCGAAGCCATCAGCACCGATGACACATCCTGCATGAAGGATGCAGTTATCACCAATCACACAGTCGTGATAGACTTTTACACCAGCATAAAGAATACAGTTCTTGCCAACCTTTACATTGTCACCCAAATAGACCTGAGGATTAATCTGTGAGCCTTCGCCAATGGTTACGCCTTTGGCAAGATAGGCAAAGGCCCCGATGTAAGCATCTTCAGGAACTTTGACATCTTCAGCTAAAAACGAAGGTTGTTCGATGCCTTTCTTTCGGGGATTAAGCGCCTCTTGGACCATATTGAGAAGCATACCCATTGCAGCACGAGCATTTTCGACTTTGATGATTGTGGCTTTTACTTCCTTGGTTGAATCAACCTCGATATTCTTGTCAAGAAGCACGATGCTCGATGCGGTCGTGTAGAGATATTCTGTATATTTGGGATTAGCGAGGAACGACAGACATCCTTCGCGTCCCTCCTCAATCTTGGCAAGGTCACTGACGGTGGCATTGGCATTTCCAATAACCTCGCCATTCAGGAACCCTGCTATCATTTGTGCTGTAAATTGCATTACTATTCGCTTTAAAATTTATATTTAAATCGTGGCAAATTTAGTAAATATTTCGGACATTTTCGAATAATAGCATCAAATTCTTCATTATTTGTACTAATTTTGTGTAATATAGGTCAAAAATATTTATGTAGTTGGCAAAAATTCGGCCTTGAAATGTCGGTTGTACTGCATTGGCGATATGCGGAAAATACCTTCGGATTTATGCTGTTCGTACCATAAACGGCAGACAATTCCCATCGTGCATCGTAAGTTTAATTCGATGCAGGGGTGTATTTCCAAGCTTTGTTTTGCGCCTTCAACCAGTGTGTTTCCAACATCATCCAATTTCTTTCGGTAAGTGAGCATATCAATGCCGAGGTAGCCGAGATGCCATGACTTTCCGAAGAGAGGATGAAGCATGTCGGTAAGAATCTCTTCGTAGGCATTTGCTAAATCGGCAAGAATCTCGTTAGGTACAGATAGTCTTTCTACAATCTTATCGTTGCTCAGCAGAAATCCTTGGCGATAGGTCGTGCCTACTGAAGAATTGTCATTGTCGAAGAGTGAATATCCGATGAAACGAACATCTTTGTCGGACGCATAAAAGAGTATTGCAAAGTCCTGTTCTTTGCAGGCTATCCATTCCTCACCCATGATGCCTCCCATCTTGTTGATGGTTCCAAGTGCCTGTTTCATCATGAGTGTGCGCGAATTGTTGACCACAAGTCCATTGCTCGTTCTTGCGAAACTGACAAGCAGACCTCTGCCCGAAGAACTCCAGGGTGTCTTCAGCACAAATGGTATGCCAGCTGCATCCTTCGTGGTTATAAAGTCCCAAAGTTTGTCTTCCGTGTCAAGATATTGAGGCATTGTGCAGGACTGATCCAATAGCTTCTCGCGCAGTTTCTCGATACAAGTGATTGAACTTTTCCGCGAAGAAAGATTCCTGATTATCTCGAGGTCTTCATCTGTAGGTAGGTCACGGAGCCTGATGCCATACTTTCGATGTATGTGTTCTCTCGTATCCCAATCCCATCCCCAAGGCAAGGGCATGGATGTTTCTCCTCGCAGAAACGGCTGATTCCAGATTTCGTGTAGATATGCCAAATCCTCCTGCAGTCGAAGTGCAGCTGCAGGAGGATTGAAATGTCTGACGCCATGCGCCAGTGCAATGTCATGACTGGGATAGAACAGGTTCATCAAAGTCTGACTTCAACACAGTTGATCACCTCGTTCGAATTGGGATCGCTGACAATCGCTACAACACTGCAGTTGTCATGTATATAGCTTGTGCCTTCGAACGAAAGGGTGTGACTCTTGACCAAATTATCGTCACCCAGTGTGATGATTTCACCTTGATTGCCGTTGATTGCCATACGAAGCACGTGATTATTCACATATTCTCTATCGATACCGGTTTGTGTGGATTGGTAGGCGACAATGCCGCTCTCAAGCAGCCAAAGCTGGAGCCTTACCTCTCTGTCGGAACATGCTCCTGGCACGATCAGCGTACTTAGCTGGTAGCTGCCGTCGGAAGTCTGTTTCGTGTTGATGGCAAGATTGACATACGGTTCTTTATTGACAAAATAGGAATAGAACTGATCAAATGCAAGCGTGCGAAGTGAATTATATACTGTCGTCGTATCTCCACTTTGAAGAATTTGTCCATCAAATTCCTTTTGGTCAAGACTCACGGCAGGAAGACTCATCGAAGAAGCGATGGTTGTTCCAGCCATTGTATTTGCAATGTCATCTGCCAATGTGCAACTCAAGCTGAAGCGTGAAGCCACTTGGTCGGTGTTGGATAACGAGTTAGATGCAGGATGCAGACTTACGACAACCGAGGGAAAGACGTTCGCTACATTATTCGAAAGAAAAGCAGCCATGTTGGGACAATTCACACATCGCCATCCCGTAAAGTCTTCAATAAGAATCCTGTGAAAGTCAGTATATACAAAACTTTGACCATCTGCTTCCACTTGGACAACATCTCCTACAATCTGGTATTCCCCAATTTCACCAATCGTAATGCGATCGGCTTCATCAATGTCGTCACAAGCGGAAAGAGTTAGCAGGCATACGACAATGGGGAAAAGATGATTGAAGCTTATGTTGATTTTGTTAATCAATTTCATATTGTAAATGATTTAGAAGACATAATACCAAGAAGCTGTGAAACCGCGCTGAGCAGGCACCTTCCGACATACACCACCTGTACAATTGAGTCCTTCGCTGATGCGACCATAACCAAGTTGCAGGCGGCTCGACTTGTATGTCCAGACTCCGGCAAAGCTGTAGTAGTGGGTGTCTTTCCCATCATGCAGACCGGTGTTGTACTCATCTGCAATGGTAAACATATAATCCTTCAGGAAAGAAAATTCGGCCATGGCGTATGCCCAATCTCCATCATCCTGTTTCGTTATCAGATACTGCCCTTCGAATCGAATCGCAAAGTTTGAGTTGTGAACGTAGGAAGCATCGCCGACAAAAATGTTAGTTTTGACTATTTCGTTCGTGTCATCGGCTTTGGCTCCGTCCTCAATCACACTCATATTGTACTGTTGATTTATATACATGGCCGTCAACTTCCATTGCTTGTTGAGTTTCTTCTCTAATGTCAGGTTGATATCCTGATAATAGATTTTGTCAGTCATGCCGAAGAACGAGGTTTTGTAGCCCTTGGTTCCGGCAGTTCCTAATACAGAATTTGCGACGGGATCTTTGTCAAGTCCGCGTATATGTGAGGCATTTAGACGAAGTAAAGTGCCATATTTGCCTCCCATAGGTGTGCCGCGTTTGAAGCGATAGCTTATTTCTCCCTGGAATGCCCATTCGCCATCCATTTGGGTAGCGTATGGATAGAGTGTAGCCAGATCATAGGTGTGCTGGTAGGCAAAGGCGGGCTGATGATTCAGGTAAAGGCTTGTCACCGAAGGCGAAAGAGTCCTGTCGGAACGGAATCCCATGTCCTCGCTGCGTTTAGCCTGCACGATGGCGCTAAAGCCTCGTTTGCTGTAGGAAGCCGAGAGCATGATGGCTGAACCATGACGAAAAGCATAGCTGTTGTCTGCACTTGGATCATGACTCTTCACTGCATACTCGGCAAGGATGTTGTAACCGCTGTGCTGCCACTGCAGACGCAAGTCCATGGCTGATACTTGTTCGGGCAAATGCAATGTGTTGGTTCGGCTCTCCAGTATAGGCTGAGCGGAACTTGGGCTGAAGTAGAACGACCTGAAATATTGCTCAGTATCACCGTCATGACGGGTGACACCACTTGCTCCAAATGTGATGAAATGCCCATTTTCGGAAAGTGACTTGAACCATTGGTCAAGATTGAGTTCAAGGTCCGCACCGAACACCGGATTGTCATCATTCCACGTGAAGTGATAACGCTGGATGCCCCCAAGCATCTTCAAGCGAATTCCCTTGAATGGGGTCAGTACAATTCGTCCGCCAAGAATCGAGTTGTCGATGCCTATCGAACGTTCCTCGTAGGCACGCAGCACGAATCCTGAGCCGAATTGCTCGTAGAAAGTACCAGCCGTAGCTTCAATCCACTTGTGGTTTGATGCAGTAATCTGAAAGTAGGGAAGACCTGTGCCATAGAAAGGCTCGGTGTCGGCAATGTTCTCGAAGCCAGGCAAGGGCTTCTCCATGGTTTCGAAGCGCACGCCTGCAGTCACATATTTCGAGTCGAAGTTGAGGTTAATATAGGTGTTGCCGAGCAAAGTGCCACGGTAATCATCCTTGTTGGCTCCAATGGCATCGTCGTTCTCAGCGACGAGCCAATCCGATTGCACAGAACCGCTGAGTTTCATTTTTCCGTCTTGGGCAAAGAGGGAAGGCATGAAACTCAGCAGCAATGTCGAAAGGGAAAGTACGTGTTGAATACGCATTGAGAAAACTTACTTTACAAGTTCTTTGACATGATTGAAGAGTGTGTTCTCATCACCATCCTTGTATCCGATATGATTATAGACGAGTTTCCCTGTGCCGTCGAAGAGGAAGACGTGTGGAATGTTCTGGACACCCAAAGCGCGCGCAAGATCGGAATTGACATCGAGCAGCACATCATATTCGAAACCCTTGGAATCGACAAGAGGCTTTACTTTGTTGGCGTTTTGCGCCTGGTCGATGCTGACTGCTATTAGCTTTACACCTGTTTCGTCCTGCCAATCCTCATACACCTCACTGATGTTCGAAAGCTCACGCAGACATGGGTGGCACCAGGTGGCGAAGAACGAGATAATGATGGGTTTGCCGTTGTTCGAAAGCTTGGCAGTGTCAATGGTCTTGCCGTTGATGTCTTTGAGTTGGAAGGAAGGAATCTGAGCCTGAAGGGTAGCAAAGCCCATAATGAGCATGGCTACGGCAGCGGTAAAGAACTTTTTCATTTTAGTTTAATATTATAAGTGTGATATTTTCAATTATTGGAGCCTAAATCGGCATTTCACTTTAAATTTCGCTGCAAATATACTAATTTTTTTGGTATTATTGGTGGAATGTATGAAAAATTCTATATATTTGCACAAAAAATTATACTATTAACACAAAAAACACCTTGAATTATGCAAAAAAAACATTTATTATGGCTTCTTTTGCCAGCACTCACTGCTTGTAATTCTCCCAAATTGACTCCTGAGGAAATCGTTTGGCAACGCTGCGATTCTGTATTGAACGAAATCCAGTTGACCAATATTCCTGCGACGGAATTCAACATCAAGGATTATGGAGCATTGGCTGTCGTCGAAGGACGTGATACCGCCATTGCCACTATAGCTATCAATGCTGCTATTCAGGCCGCCAATGAAGCAGGGGGCGGCATTGTCGTTATCCCTGACTCAATCTATTTCACGGGTCCTATTACGCTGATGAGCAATGTCAATCTTCATCTTTCCGATGGAGCAATGGTCAAGTTCAGCACGGTTCCAGATTTATATTATCCTGCAGTCAAGACTGCGTGGGAAGGTGTCGAATGTTACAATGCGCATCCGCTCATCTATGCACTCGAAGCTGAAAATATTGCACTTACCGGCAAAGGCACGCTTGATGCCCAAGGTTCGAATGATAACTGGTGGGCTATGTGTGGCGCGCCACGTTTCGGGTGGAAGGAAGGTATGATATCTCAAGCTGGACGCGATCATGTACGTGAGACTTCTCCACGTCAGCGTCTGCTCGACTGGTGTACCAACCAGGTGCCTGTCGAAGAGCGTCAGATGACCAAGGAAGATGGTATGCGTCCGCAGTTTGTCAATTTCAACCGTTGCAAGCGCGTGCTTATCGAGGATATTACCCTGCTCAACTCGCCCTTCTGGGTGCTCCATCCCTTGCTTTGCGAAGATCTCATTGTTCGTGGTGTCACAGTAAATAATGATGGACCTAACGGCGATGGATGCGATCCCGAAAGCTGCAATCGCGTATTGATCGAGAACTGTGTGTTCCATACTGGTGACGATTGCATTGCCATCAAGTCGGGTCGCAATCAGGACGGTCGCAACCGTGGCATCCCTTCGCAGAACATGATTGTGCGCAACTGTACGATGGCCGATGGTCACGGTGGTGTGGTTATCGGCTCGGAAATTGCCGGTGGCTACAAGAACCTTTGGGTCGAGAATTGTGAGATGGATTCGCCCAACCTTGATCGTGTGATTCGCATCAAGACGTCGTCGGCTCGCGGAGGCATCATCGAGAATGTATATGTCCGTAATGTCAACGTCGGGCGTTGCCGTGAGGCTGTGCTTCGCATCAACCTCAACTACGATCCCAAGGAGATTGCCGAACGAGGACACAATCCGATTGTGCGTAATGTCAATCTGCGTAATGTCGTATGCAAGGAGAGTCAGTATGCGGTTGTGCTCAATGGTCTTGACGATTGTTGCAATATCTATGATGTCAATGTGACGGATTGCGACTGGTCGGGAGTCAAAGGAGGCAAGCGTGGCAATCTTTGCGATAGTCTGATCTGGACTGAAGGACATTATCGTGATATCCACTTCGATAATCTTGTGGTTAATGGTAATATGATTGGGTCGCTCGAAGACAATCTGCTTCCTGAATAAACTTATACTAATATTTTATTGTTCAAAGAAAGGACGTGGCCATTGGGTCACGTCCTTTGAAATTGTAAGTTTAAGGCAAATATTTTTTGTAACTAAAAGTGTTCGGAATTGAAGACATACAGCTGTTCCCCATTGTCAAGGTTGGCTTGCTCAAGTGTATATGCCGAACTGCCATCGAAGCAGTGGGTGCATATTTGATCCTTGGGAAGACCGATGGCATCAATCAGGGTTTCCATCTTGGTGAACTTGAGTGAGGTCAAGTGGAACCTTTCCTGAATAGTCTGCACCATACGCTTGTATTCTGGTGAGTCAGTGGTGGCATAAGCCTTGATGCGTTCAGGATCCATGGCTGCCTCTGGTCCTTCAAGTTCGGCAATGATGCGTCGTGTAATCAGTTCCAAGTCTGACTTCGAGGAAGTGAAGTTGACGAACTTGCATCCATAGACAAGTGGGGGACAGGCAATACGCATGTGGACCTCTTGTGCACCTGCTTCGAAAAGGCAGGTGGTATTGTCGCGCAACTGTGTGCCGCGAACGATTGAGTCGTCACAGAAGAGCACCTTCTTGCCCTTTAGGATGGTCTTGTTCTGTATAAGCTTCATCTTGGCAACAAGATTACGCATCTCCTGATTGGAAGGAGTAAATGATCGCGGCCAAGTGGGTGTATATTTCGAGATGGCACGCATATAGGGACATCCATGTCCGGCTGCATAACCAATTGCCATGCCGATACCTGAGTCAGGAATACCACAGGCACAATCCACTACGGCATCATCTTCCTTGCCCATGGCAAATCCGCAAGCGTTGCGCACCGCCTCGGTGTTGCGGTTTTCGTAGTCGCTGGTCGGGAAACCGTAGTAAATCCAAAGGAACGAACAAATCTGCATTCGTTTGTTGGGTTTGCGCAGCACTTCATAGCCGTCCTTCGTAACCTTCACGATTTCACCGGGACCTAAGAACTTATCCACCTCGTAGTCGAGATTCGGGAATGCTGTCGTCTCGGAAGTGATGGCGTAAGCGCCTTCCTTCTTGCCAATGATGACGGGCGTACGTCCCCACGAATCGCGTGCTGTGATGATACCGTTTTCGGTAAGGATAATCATTGAGCAGGAGCCACGCACTTCACGAAATACATTCTCAATACCTTCTACAAAGGTTTTGCCTTTGATGATCAATAGGCCGATGACTTCAGTCTGATTGATGCGTCCGGAAGAGAATTCGGTGAGATGTTTGCCTTCTTCAAGTAGTTTCTTTGTAATCTCTTCAATGTTGTTTATCTTTGCGACTGTGCAAATGGCAAAACGACCTAAATGAGAATTGAAGAGCTGGGGTTGGGCATCCGTATCACTGATGATTCCGATGCCGGAGTTTCCTTTGAACTTGGGTAGTTCATCTTCGAACTTGGTGCGGAAGTAGGTGCTTTCAAGACTGTGAATAGAACGCTTGAATCCAAGTTCGGGATCGTAGGTCACCATGCCGGCACGACGTGTGCCGAGGTGGGAATTGTAGTCAGTTCCGTAGAAGACGTCTGTAGCGCATGGCTCTGACGATACGGTACCAAAAAAACCTGCCATATTTCGGGTGTTTTAAGTTTTTTGATGCGCAAAGATAGTGAAAATATCATTTTTTTGTTCAAAAACTACTTCCAAAAATGTAATTTGATATTAAGTTTATATAATTTTTGCCCGATTTTGCCATTTGAAATTACTTTTTTAGTAGAACATATATGATTACAGGCACGCCGAACAGGGGTGTAAGGGCATTGATTGGGAGCAAAGTTCCTCCGTCAGGTCGCGTGCTGAGCCATAAGCAGAGTGAACAGCATAATCCGCCCAGCAGGAGGGTGACTGGTAAAAGTTTTCTGTGGTCGTCGGTCTTTAGCATCATTCGGGCGACGTGCGGCATGGAAAGACCTACGAAGGCAATGGGCCCGCACCATGCCGTAGTGACAGCCGAGAGCAGTCCCGTCACACCAAGAACCATCATTCGGGTTATCCGCAAGTCGATGCCCAGATTCATGGCGTACTTTTCGCCCTGCATCCATCCATTGAGCGGTTTGATCAAAAGGAATGAAGCTAATATACCTATTATAATTAATATTGAGAAGTAGGGTAATTCTGCAATGCTGACACTGCTGAAGTCGCCCATGCCCCAAAGCATAAGTTGTTGGAAACCCTGTGCCGAAGCATAGTAACCCAATAGTGTAATGAGCGCCGATGAGAGATAGCTGAGCAGTATGCCGATGATGAGCAGTGTGACCTGACTTCGCACAATGCGTCCGAGGAAAAGGAGCAGAGTCAGGACAAGAAACGATCCGATAAAGGCGGCAAGAATCACCACGCTTTTCAATTCGAATGATGAACCCCAGGAAATCGACCAGCGCAAACCTCCAAGTGTCACCAATGCCACCATCAGATTGGCACCATTCGTAATACCAAGTATGGAAGGCCCAGCCAAAGGATTGCGGAAATAGCTTTGCAGCAGCAAGCCGCAGGCTGCCAACGCAGCGCCTGTAAGTAAAGCGGTGATGGCTGCCGGCATACGGCTTTCCCATACGATGAAGTGCCATCGTTCATCAAGGAGTTGACCGAGGGGTATGTGTATCGAGCCATAGCAGATATTGGCTGCCACGACTGCGAGATTGAGCACAACGAGCAGAAAGATGATGGATCGGATACGTATCATCAGTTAATTTTTCTCAATTTTCCTATAGAAGGCATTATCGCCTTTCACAAGGCTTTCGAGCAATGAGTCGGGACGGAAGGACGTGACGTCGAAGAAATCCGAATAAGCCGTATTGCATCCCCAAACATTCCCGGTTTGTGCGGCCTTGAATTTGTCGAAAAAGACATTCTGCCGCTCGAAATCGGCCAAGTTCCAGTCTCTGTTGGTGTCCATGTAGCGGATGTACCAGATGTCACAATCCTGTGCTTTCGCCAACACAGCCTCCTTGCTCAGCGAAAGACTGCCCGAATGTGTGTCTGCTGCCCATGGATAGACGAATCCTGCATCCTCATAAAGTTGTGCCGATGCACTGCATCCCGCAGGCACGTACCATGTGGCTCCGTATGGCAGATCAACAAGTATCTTCTTTCCATTTCCGCTGCTTTTCGCTATTTTCTCATAACGGGTTGCGACGGCTTCAAAGAGCGAGTCAGCCTTGTTCCCTTGACCTGCAAGTCGCCCGTAGAACTTCATCCATTCAGCACGTGCCAAAGGAGAATTTTCCATATACTCTGCACAATAGATAATAGGGATAGGCAACCTGTCAAGATTTCCCAAACTGGCATTTTCGTATGGACTGATCCAAAGTGCATCACTTTCTCCTGCCATTAGAACTTCGACATTCGGCTTCATCGCAGTGCCTCCGTCGAGTATGGTCGGTTGACCGTCGGGTTTTGATGATCGCATCCACGTCTTGATATTGTTGGTATTGATGAAGGCGGTGTCGCACAAGATGGCGATATTGTCGAGGGCATTCAGTTGGGAAAGGAGCCACGTATGACACGCGGTAGTAATTGTCATTCGTGTCAAAGGTGTGCGAAGGACGGTAGATTCACCATATTTTGAAGCGTACGATGCCTCTACGTCCTCGTTCCATTCCGCGTCATCCTTGGGTATCAACAGGTATTGCATCATGTTCCTCCCTGTGCGCCATGGGTCAAGGATGCGGCATAAAGTCCGATTGCCACCCAGTTCCTCCATGACAAGAAGTTCAGCATATTCAATGCCGAATCCCTTGCCCTCAATCTTGACATCCCTTTGTTGCTGTTGCGATGTCCTGCAGCTCAACAGCAACAACAGGGATGGAATAAGGATTATGATGATAAAGATCTTTTTCATTTTATTATAACTTTTCCATTGCAAATCATGATGCCACGACCTTCTTGAATGGGCCGCCCTTGCAAATCGAAATTCTTTGTCGAGGAGTCATTGTTTCTTATCGTATTGATGCCATCGATGGATGATGGTTCATTGAAGTTGTCCATACAGAAATAGGTTGGAGTGTTCATGCCCCATTCGCCGACATCGCTTGTTGACAAACTGAACTCTACACGATCCACTGTGCCAATTCCTGACAGGTCCATCACGTCCCAATAATCGGTAATCTTTCCGTTTTGAGCCAGATAATATTCGGCGGTTCCCAATTTTACATCATTTAGATAGCCAGTGGCAGTAATCAGAAACCAGTCACTCTCGTCAAACTTCTTGGCGTAAGCATCGCCATACTTCATCGAATTATATGCGTATGCCGAATTGGTAACGCGACAGGTATAGAGTTTGAACGGTGCGCCATCCTTTCGAGTCACTGTCGGCAATTTGCTGCTGTATGAATTGTAATAAACCACGGCGAACGTCTGGCTGTCATTGGCACCATGTCCCACACAACTGTTGTATTGGTCTTCCAACGAAGCAAATGTCGCCGCAGACATCGTTGAGTAGGCAAAACCGTCCCACGACGTGCCATACTCGCCCCAGTCAGTGAAGTTGTTGGAGAAAGTGTAATCTCCACTCGTAAACGATCCCGAACCATCGGATCCATTCCAATAGCTTTCGGCTGAAAGTCCCAGATCCTCGAAGTCAGCAAATTGCTGAGCCAAACTCGTTGTGCCAACCATCGTAGCACAAAGCAAGCAGATGCAAATCTTTTTCATAATTTTTAGTTTTTTAGTGTTTATTGAAGAAAAGCGCCACGTGAAGGAATGTCGCCTGTAGAGACGCGCCACTGAAATTGTCCGGAAGCATCGAAATGTAGCAGTTCTCCGCTCGAAACATAGTTTTTGGCATCGAGAAGGTAGAAGTCTTTGTCGATGGGGTTGACGATAATACCGTAGGGCAGGGTGATATTCTTGATTTCGGGTGCATCAAACAGGTTTGTGTCGATGACTGCTCTTCGCTGCACATCTACGATGCCGAAGTTTTTTCGGTAGCTACCATCGACATAGCTGAACGTAGTTCCTGTAAAATAGAGTGAATCGCCAGCGATTGTCATCGAACTGACGGGAATCTCCAGACGAGTCACCACCTTATCGTCCTTGAGGTAATAGAGGGCTGGGGCAACATCGTAGAAGTTCCCTCGTGTCGAAACCCAAAGTTGCCCATGCGAGTCGGCAAGCAAACGATGCAGATTGATATCCACCTCTATTTCCTTGATGACCTTGAAGGTTGCCAAATCAATGACCATGATACGATTGTCGTACGTTGGAACGCGATAGCCGCCGCTGTTCGCCACATACAGTTTCCCATCGGCGACTGCCATCTCCTCAGGTTGATAGCCCACAACGACCGAATCGACCTTCTGCAAAGTCAATGTATCGACCTTGTAAACTCGTCCCAATGGACAATTATCTGCCACTTGGACAGGACCGGCATAACTGCTCACATAGGCATAGCCTTCATCGAAAGCAAGATATCGGCAATTATCGATATTGACTTGTCCGATACGTCGTGTAGATTCTGCCTCACACACTTCCACCTTGTTCGAGCAATTCACCACTATCCAAAGCTTCGTGCCATAGATGCCGATGTCATTGCCCACATCGCCCAGTTCCTTTACGGTCGATGGATTTCGCTCCGCATAGATGTTTCGATAATAGTGTATGGTCGAATCCTTCCCACCGAGATCCAGGTAATCCAAGGTGCATCGGTTGGACCCCATGTTTCCTTCGTTGAGGATATATAGTCCCACTATGTCGTTCCCTTCTGCGGATGGGACACCCGTGTCCTCGTCGGTCATGTACGTGACATATTCATCCTCGCGACACGAGAACAGGCCAAGGGGCAGGAGGCAAAGCAGCAGCTTCAAAATTCGCATAAAAGAGTCACGTTAAAGTTTCTCCCTGGCATGGGATAGTTGATGATCACGTCGTATTGTTGGTCGAAGATGTTATTGACCTCCAATGTCGCCTTCCACGAATGGTGTCCGAACCTGCGTCGCCATGCAAGGTGAACATCGCTTGTGTACCAAGGTTCAACGTGGTTGTAAACGATATTTTCCTGCTGGCAATAGCGTTCGCCTGTATAGACGAAGTTGTAGGCAAAGTCCCATGCGCCGTATTCGGCCATAAATGTTGCCGAACCGCTATGCCAGGGCGTGTAGGGAATCTGGTCCTTGTAATAGGATGTCGCTGGGTCGGTCACATCCACTGCTCGTTGATAGGTGTATTGTATTCTCGACGAAAGGCGCAATCTCTCCAGCACATTCCACGTCGTTTGGGCTTGCAAGTCTATGCCGTCGATATGCACACGTCCAAGGTTGAGCATTGTCCATCGGAACTGTTGACCCTTCGGATAAGCCACAATCTTGTCATGCACTGAGTTGTGATAGATGTGGGCTTCCAAGCTCCCGTTTATAGTGTGGTTGTCATTAAAGCCCAATTTGGCATTATTCGATATTCGAACGCCGAGGTCGTACTGAATAGCCGATTCGGGATTGAGAAAAGCATTGCCGATATTGGTATAATACAGGTCGTTGAAAGTTGGCATCCGATAACTCTTTTTGACAAACCCTGTCAGCTGGATAAAGTCTGTTGGACGATAGCTTGCGAATAGGGCAGGAGTCCAGCTGTCGATCGAATGGTTTTGTAAGCCGCTTCTTGTCTTGTCATGATAGCGCGAATAGACGATACTGCCCTGCACTTGCAGCCTGCCCAGATCCATAGCAGATGCAAACGAACTGAGAACTGACCATCGTTTCGGATGGACGAACATCGGCATATCTGCATCAAGATAATTCCACCGTACATCTTCGCTCGCCGAAACACTCCACCATGGAGTAATCTCAAGCACATTCACCAGACTCAGATAGGCTTCCTGCTGACGGAAGGTATTGTCTGCCGTCAGTTGTGTCGAATCTTTATTTAAATAATGTGTACGGTAATTCGCGTATTTGGTCAACGCGCGAAGCGTGTAGATCGGACTCAGCTCTTTCTGCCATACGCCTTGAACGAAAGCATTGTCATCGCTTTGGCGCTCTCCACGTCGCCAGACGTTATTGACTATGGCGCCCGGTATGCCTCGATTTGAATGATAAGTGTAGGCTTTGGCCTGCCAATATCCGTCCGTAATATCTCCGTTGAGGTTCACTTCGGCACGTATTGCTTGTACGTCGCCATTCTGTCGGGTGGCTGTGGTGTCGTAGGCAATGCTTCCATCGTGGTTGCGCCGTCGGTATTGGAAGTCGTACTTCCCATTGGTTGAAAGCACTTCCAGGTTTGTACTTATGGTCAGCTTCTCCTGCAAGCGTCGCTCGTAAAGAGCAGAAAGACGAATCAGGTTCGACGCTCCCATTTGCACCTTGATTTTATAGGATTCGGCATATGTCCCCTCGTTGAATCTATGTCGGGATGTCTTAATGTAGATGCTGCCGGCATTGGCGAAGTCAGAAGCTGTCTGCATGATGGCTGAGCGTTGCCCCTGATAGACGCTCACTTCTTCCACGTTGTCCAATGAGAATTGTCCGAGGTCAATCACGCCATTCTGTGCATTCCCTAATTCGATACCATCATAATAGATGCCTACATGCTGCGAACCGAGCGAACGCAAATTCACGGTTTTCATTCCTCCGATTCCTCCATAATCCTTCAGTTGTACGTCGCTCATGAAACGTAGCGCATCCGCTACCGTATGGGCATTCACTTTCTCAAGCTCTTCGCCTTTTAAGGTTTGCGGGGTTATTGTCTCATGGTATCTGATCTTGCTGCGAACAGTTACGTTTTCAATGACACGCACCGTATCTTGGGCGATGGCTGTAATCCAAAGTCCAATGCTGCCCAAAAAGATGAGCAGGACAATACGCATCAGATGTCTCATTCTTGTTTTGTTAACCGAACATTCGCCCTCCTGTCGATCGCAGGATTGGAAAACATCATTTCCCGGGCAGTTGCCAGCAGGTCTTCTGACTCGTCATCCCCATCGGACCGTCTTCCCGTCTGTTAACGTGGACAGTGACTTATTGTGGCCCTTGGGTTCGTGATGACATACAGCAGCGGGACTGTTCCGGATTCGCACCGGATTCCCTTTTAATCCGCAGGGGTCAGGCTGCGGAACTGACAACTTATTTATTCAACTTTCGCAAATGCGAAAGTTGAAGATTCTAAGGGATTTTAAGGGAATCTAAGGGATTTTAAGGGACGTTTGTTTTTTGGGTCCCAATCTCTATAGGCGAAAGTGTCTTCCCTTAATATCCCCAAATATCCCTTAATATCCCTTATTATCCATCAAGTTGAGCAAATGCGAAACTTGAGTAATTTATAGAATCGCACGGGGAGAGAGCCCCGTGCAATAGGTTTTGAGATTTTAGGTATTCAAGTATTTCGGAATTTCAGAATAACGGAATAACGAAATCCCGAAATTCCGAAATATAGAAGATTTAGAACTGAACAGCCTTCTTGCCGTTGAGGATGAAGATCTGTCCGGCTGCTGGAGCCTGGATCTGACGACCGTAGATGTCGAACATCTGCTGGTTGCCGCGTGTGCTATCCTCGCTGATCTCCTCAATGCCTACTTCAGCAGTAGTGGTGATGATGAGGATGTCGTAGAGCTGGGCCTTGCTGCTGCCGCCAGTCTGAGCCAGACGTACGAAGAACTCGCCTTCTTCGCCCTGATGTACGCGGGTCTTCTTCCAGTAGCGCTGGGTGGTGCAGTAGTTCACGTCTCCAATCTTGGTCCAGTTCTCGCCATCGGCAGAAACCTGAATCTCGATGTTTGGAGTGCCTGTCGAACCATTGCCCAGATAGGTCACTACGTCGAATGGAGCTGCAAACTTCTCGTTGCTGACTACGCGCATGGTGTAGGGTTCGCCTGAATTCTTGCCGCCGAAGTCAACGACGCCGGTGGTAGGAGTACCGATGGCATCAAATGCTGTCTCAGCAAAGCGACCTGTAGCGCCATTGCCTACGCCAACCTCTGGCTTCAGTGTGGTCTCGCCGGTTACTACCTGACCTTCGGTTTCGATGGTCCACTGGGTGTCGGTAGTGGAAGTGATCTTACGGAAGGCTGCTGCATCGGGTACATAGATGGTCCTGATCGAGTCGTTGCCGTTGATGTCCTTCATCGGGGTTACGCCGTCTTCCTCATAGACGATCTCGGTGTGGTCAACCACGTCGCTATAGTAGCTCCATGAGCTCTTGCCGAAATAGTAGATTGCAGATGCACTTCCACTTGCGATACCCTCGGTGACGGCATCGGCTGCGCTGTAATTGTTCTCACCGACGGTGATTACCACGTTGTCGTACCAGTCGGTCTGGCCGGCATTGAAGTGAGCTACGGTGTCGATGGGGTTGAAGATGCCAGCCACCTCGATCTCTGCTTCGGTGATGGGCGAAGTGATCTTCGAGTCACTCTCGGCAAACATGGTGATCGTGGCGGGTTCGGTCAGAACGAGAGGCTCGGTGTAGAGCTGTGAGGTAGCCGATGCGGTGAGACCCTGGAAGTTGAAGTAGATGTTGGTGCCTTCTTCACCAGTGAGGGTGACTACGGTTTGGCCTGCTTCCTCCTGGATGTCGATGCTTGGAGCCTGTGCCTGCGTCTTCACAGTGATGGTGGCAGTGGCGATGTTCGAATCGTTATAACCATGAGCCTGGGCAAATGCCTTCACTACAAGGCCGTCCTCAGTCACAGCGAAAGGCTCGGTATAAACGGTGCTTGCTGCTGTCGGGTCGGTACCATCGGTGGTGTAGAAGATGGTGTTGCCTGGTGTTACACAACTGATGGTGACAGTAGTCATGCCGTCAGCAGGCTCCTGCGAAATGATTGGCATGGCAGCATTCTGCACCTTGCTCTTGGTGGTTGCCAGGATGTTCACGGCATTGCGAACGATGGTCAGAGCGTCGTCGGTGAGGTTGAAGTCACCATCAGCAATCAGGTGATCGCTCGACAATGGGATGAGCATATACTGGTTCTTGGTGCCGTGGCTGTGGATGGCATTGATGCCGTCGCCTACGGTGGCAATCACTGCGTCATCGGCAATGAGTGAGCCCTCGGTCACGGTGTAGCCCTGTACGAGGTTGCCTGCGGTGATGTCAGCTGGGTCGCTCTTGAAGAGCTGGATCACACCGTTCTCATCCATCGTGGTCACGTCGGCAAAGAGGGGATCATCGAGGAAATCCTCAGCCACGGTGATGCTGTTGGCCTTGGGCGAAGGATTAGAGCCTGCGCCGAAGCTCCATACGCCGCTCTTATACATGAACGACTTCAGGTTGAGCATAGGCACCTTGTTGATGATATCGACAAGACCCTTGGCATAGGCATTTCCACTCGATACGGCTTCGCTGGCTACTACTACGTCGAAGTTGAGCAGCGAGTCGTTGAGCTCGGCGCTGGTCATGGCTTTCACCTCGTCGCTGTTGTAGTCGATGGCTGTTACGTCGTAGTCCATCAAGGTAATATAGACGGGATCGACATCAAGGCCGCCGTCGGCAGCATAGCCTGCGCCCACACCATCAATCTTATAGCCGTTGTAGGAGCTGTCGTAAAGATAGGCAATCTTCATATCTTCCATTTGTGAACCCTGGTCTTCGCCTACCTGGATGTAGTAGAGGTGGCAGCCGTTGGTGTTATAGATCACGATGTTGTAGGTGCCATCCTCGTTGGGTGTTTCCTCAATGCCTTCCTGAACCTGCCAAACCTGCTCGGTGTAGTCGATAGGAACAGCGGGAGCTTCAGCGCCGTCCTCACCTAAGATCCTGGTGCCACGGGCATTGCTCGAAGTATAGACATAGAGTTCAACGCCACGAGCCTCGGTTGATTTGTGGCTCTCGACGCCAATGTAGATCTTTTCGCCTACAGCAACGTTAGGGATGACGAAGTAGTTCTTCTTGCTGCTGCCGCACCAAAGGTAGCTGGCGCCATGATAAGGACCGAATCCGTCGCTCAATGGACCCTGATAGTTGAGGGCGATGGCAAGCGAACGTGCAGAAGTGTTGGTGTAAAGCAGACCTTCAAGTTCGACGATGGTCTGACCTGCAGCTGTCAGCGTCGAACCAGCGGCAGAACCCTGTGCGGTAACCTCCCAGAAGCAGTTGCCTGCACTGAGATCGGTAGGAGCAGTGGCAGAAGTCTTCTCCACGTCCGACCATCCCGATTCGGGGTTGATGGTGCCGGCATTGGCAAAAGCGCCCTTCTGTAGGTTGTCGATGGTAGCGGTGCTCCACTTGGAGAAGTCCCACTTCCTGAATTCAGCATTAGCCTCAGTAGCGCTCATCAGGGCTACTGCAGCAATCGTAAGAAGTAAAGTTTTCTTCATGATTTTATAGAATAAGTTTAATTAAGTGTGTTTGTTGGGTGCAAATATAGGTACTTTCCCCGACATTGCAAAATCATTCTTGAAAATTTTATAGAATTTTATAAGAAATTACTCGATTTTGTCTGATTTGTCCTAAATTAACTGGTTGTGTTATATAAAATATCCTCAACTTTCGAAAACTCGAGAGTTGAGGATATTAAGTATATAGGGTCAACGATTTACTTTACAATCACTTTCTTGCCATCGACAATGTAGATGAGTTCGGTCAATGCTCTGCCTTGCAGGTCAAATATGCGGCCGGCCTGTGCCTCGTTGACGAACATCTTCTCGATGGAAGTCAGGTGTGAACCCTCAACGCCTACAGCATCCCAAGCCTTTGCCACGGATTGCAACTCCTTGCTCTGAGTGCCATAGAGTGCCTCGGTAGCTTCTTCCGATGCCTTTCGAATTGCTGAGTAATCCGATTCTTCGGTAGCATAGCTGGTGAGCGTGAGGTAAGCGATCTTTCTCGACTTTTCGATGCCGATACCTTCTACGTCGTAATTGTCGCCGTTGTCGTTTGTTCCCTTGTCACCATCGGTTATGAGGTAGAACCACTTGTTCTGAACGCTGCTGTTGGTGTGGACACCTCCATTATCATCCTTGTCCGTTTCGGGAACGACCCAATTTTTACCTTTATAGGTGTCAGGACTTGGTGAATTACCATCCATCGAGTTCTTGGGATTCGCCATGTCGCGCATGTTGCTATAGAGGTTCAGTTTGCTATTCAACATCAACTGTTCGCCGATATACCAGTCCTTGCTATTCTTCCAGTATTTCTTCACCGAGATACCAAAGATGTCGGAGAACGATTCGTTGAGGGCACCTGACTCATCCTTATACACTAATTTCGCTGTCTGTTCGGTAATGATGTGCGTGAATTCATGAGCCATTACCGAAAGTTCAACAACAGGGTTCATGGATTCCATGATAGTACAGCCTCCCAATCCATACAACATGGGATAAGGTGCGTTCGAACTAATTGCACCGGAATTTAAAGCTTCTGCGGCGAGCATTGCATTCTGGTGCTCGTCAAGGTTATAGATGAGGTTATAGACGGGAGAGCCTTTGCCGTCATAGCTGTTGCGGTCGAACACCTCCTTGTAGAAGTCCAGTGTCTTGGCCATGCCCCAATGTATATCAGCCACGGGGTCGCCGACCTTTTCATATTCGATGACGAAACTGATGCGGTCGTTCGAGAATTCTAACCTGCCGGTCTCGTTCGGAACGATTTTTACCACGGCAAGCGTATCATAATTTGGCTCTTTATCATCCTCGTCCTCGTCGTCCTCGAATGTCATCTTTCTAAAGAGGTCTTCTGTCGAATCTTCCTTTTCTTCGTCTTCGTCATCCTCAATGGGTGACAGTACATAAAGTGTGCCACCTATGCTGGGGAGGTGCGAGATGAATGAAGCGGTGGAATAGGTATATGGGAAGGCATGAACATAGTCCATGTCAATTTCATTCTCGGTAACGATGGCTTTACTGATGGCATCGGGTTCCACACCGTAATTTATTCTGAACTTTACGGTAGGTGCAGATTCTTCATTACCTTCATCTTTGTCGCCTTCATCGTCGCCCGATTCATCGCCTTCGTCGTCACCTTCGTCATCGTCTTCGTCATCGTCATCACCCTCGTCGTCGTTGCCAAGTTCAAGGTCATCGTCACTGCCAACGCCTGGGTTCGGAATATCCTCCTCGGCTTTTGGCGTGTAAGGCTTCAAGTTGCCATCTTCGTCCTTAACGGTCAGGTTGCTGACGGTTAGTTTATTGATCTTGTAGGCTGAATATTCAGCATCGGGCTTGTTGGTGATGTACTTGCTGTAATCAAGAATATACTGGGTGAGATGTTCCAGTTTGTCCTCGTTTGCCTGATTTTCGATGTAATCCTCCCATTCCTTTAGTTGTTCTGGTGTGGCTTCCGAATAATCCTCAGGCATATTGCCACGCGGGAAGTAATCCCAGATTTTGTTCAAATCATTGAGTTCGTCGAAAGTGGGAAGATAGGCAGCGTTCAAGGTGTGAATGTTGCGCGTTGCGTCATAAAGGTAGGTCGAACCATCGGCAGCTTTGCTGGCATCGAGTGTCACCGTGCCGCTGTAGAGTGATGATGCACTTACTTGGACAGGCGTGCCTTCATCAGCACTCAGGCGATGACGCAGCGACACACGATAGATCTCTTCCAGTGTCTCGGCATCGTAATATACCCAAGCCTTTTTGTCAGCCGATAGTTCCTTATAGGCATAGCGGAAACCTTCATTGGTGTTCACCAGTAAGAGCTGGCGTCCGTCTTCGGCATTGTCAGTCTTGTAGAGTGGACGGCGCTGACGCAGGCGTGCTGGCGAACGGCGTGACTCCATCACCATGCCATTGGCAGAATTTACCATCCCGTCTTTCGCGTGAATGAGTACCTGCGAATGTTCTACTTCGACTCCCGACACATACTCACGGTATTCGATGCGTTCCATGCCGATGAAGTCGGTAGTGCGGCTCACCTCGCGCCATTCTGTGCCCTCGGGTAGCGAGAACCATTCGCCGAAGCGTTGTTCGATGTTTTCGACTGAGACATGTTGTCCCGACAGTTTCTTGAAGAACTGTCCATTGTCCTTTGCTTGCAGATTGAGTACAAGCAGCAAGACAAGTGCCAAACTAAATAGCTTTTTCATACTCTTAAATTCTTTATTTTAATAAATAGGTGTAATCTATAAATTTGTTTTGAGCGCAGCGACCACCTGTATTTTTTTGATCACGGATAACACGAATCACACAGATTTTCCGTTGAATCCCCATGATCCGTGATCCAATTTTCGGGTCTTTTCGTTTTTTCGGGCATTTTCGGAATAACACCCATCGAATTTTTGGATTCCGAAAACTACGAAAACAACGAAATCAACGAAAACTATTTGCCTTTTCGAGTTATTTGATCACGGATAACACGAATCACACGGATTATCCGTTGAATCCCCATGATCCGTGATCCAATTTTCGGGTCTTGCATTTTCGGAAAAACACCCATCGAATTTTTGGATTCCGAAAACTACGAAAACAACGAAATCAACGAAAACTATTTGCCTTTTCGAGTTATTTGATCACAGATAACACGAATCACACGGATTATCTTTCGTCCCAAGGGAGACCAGTGGTCATTGCTTCGCCGACCACTGGGCGGATAACACTGATCCTTGCCCGTCCTCTTATCTCTACGGATAATTTTTTCTCTACGGACTTCAAGGACTTAAGGGACTATCTTTGACGTGCGCAAGAAAAAGTCTGTGCCTTTACATCTCTACAGATTTCACAGATTTATCAGATTAGCGGCTCGGTCAAAAATAAATCTGTTCAATCCGAGAAATCCGTAGAGGAATGGACTATCTTTGAGGTGCGCAAGCAGAAATCCGTGGATCTTTGCATCTCTACAGATTTCGCAGATTTATCAGATTAGCGGCTCGCTCAAAAATAAATCTGTTCAATCCGAGAAATCTGTAGAGGAATGGACTATCCTTGAGGTGCGCAAGCAAAATCTGTGTGAATCTGTGCGATCTGTGTGACCTTTTTCGGACAATCATCCGTTGCCCCCCATGATCCGTGATCCAATTCCCGATTTCTCTAAATGTTTACCGCAAAATTAGCGTCTCCGTCTTGAATATACAAGTATTTAGGGTAGGTTTCTATGCAACAATATGAGTATTCTACTGTAGAGTTCTTCATTCTGTCAACTTCACATTGCGAAATAACGGTTTGTATTTGCCTCTGACTTCTTTGGCTTCAAACAAACATAAAGAATAATTGAATCTTACAAAAATCCGTGCGTAGTTTTGACCGTCTTTATATGAAAATAATCGAAATTTACTATATTTAGTGAGAAATTATACATTAAATTGGAAAAAAGTAACATCATTTTAAATATTTTGGACGAAATATTTTGATTTTTGTATTATATCTTGTATATTTGCACCCAAATTTTAGCAAATCGAGACCTGCTCGCACACATCTCCTTGAACTAATATTATTTGGCAATTAACTAATTTTATTAAGATATTTAATTAACTAATTTTTATTATAATACTTAATGAAAACTTTTGTCTTTAAGATTTTCTTATTGATGCTGGTTGCAGCACCGATGTTGTTCAATGATGCCTATGGTCAAAGCATCGCTGATCGTAATTATCCTCCTTTCAGCACTAATGTTCAGTTGAAGGAATCGAATCTTCCAATTGTCTTAATCACTACACCAAATAAGCTGAACCGTTTCACTCGCGAGATGGGTCGCATGGTAGTGATCAACAATGGGCAAGGTGCCCTTAATTATTCAGACACTACTGCACATAAGGGCCAAAAGATTGAATGTAACCTCCCCATTGCCCTCAAATGGCGCGGCTCTTCCTCCTTCGGCAATGATGGAACTCAGACCAAGAAACCCATCTCCATCAAAACGCTCAAGGAAGGTGCTACACTTGTTACTGACAAGAAGGAAAAGGTGAAACTTCTTAATATGGGCAAGGACAACGACTGGGCGCTGCTTGCCCCTTGGCATGACGTAAGCTATGTTCGTGATGTGCTAACCATGGAGTTGGCTCGTGACGGATATACCTATGCACCGCGAATGCGCTTTTGCGAAGTCATGTTTAATGGTGTATATTATGGAGTCTATATCCTCAGCGAACGAGCAACGAAGGGTGACGATCGCCTTGACCTTTGGGATTACGACAATAAAAAGAAGGTGTCTGAGGAAGATGTCTATGGCGATTTCCATGTCGAGATTGACCGAGCAGAAAATTTTTATACTCACGAAAAAGAACCTCACTACACTTCCAAATATCATCCTGTTTGGAGTTCAGGCTTGGAGATTACTGATAGAGTTATCACTTATCAATACAAAGACCCTGAAGAAGAGGATTTCGTTGGTGAGGAGTGGGGTGAGTCGGCAAGGAGTTACCTTCATACTGCCATTGATAGGATGGAGGAGTCCTTCCGCACCGACAACTACGCTGAACTTTATCCCCAGTATATCGACATCAACTCATTCATTGATTTTGAAATTGCCCAAGAGCATAGCAACAACCTTGATGGCTATCGTCTTAGTGCGCCGATGTGGAAATATTGCAAAACTCATGCGCAAAATCTTGGCACCAACGACAAGTGGAAGATTGCCCTTTGGGACTTCAATGTAGCTTATGGGCACCGAACCTTTGGTTTAGATCAAGTGCCAATCCGTGATGCTTGGCGTTACACGGCTAACGACATCTTGCATGATGCTAACAACGGTGATGGAGAACTCATACCCTTCTTCTGGTACAAGCTCATGAATGATGATGCATACATCAGTCAGCTCAAGGCGCGCTATACGCAGCGTCGTCAAACCCGCTACACCGATCAACGCGTCAATGCCATCTGCGACTCAATCAGGGAACTCCTTGATAATGGTCCTGTGAATCGTGACAATCAAGCATGGGGAAACCAATTTAATAATTGGAAAAATGAAATAGAATATGTAAAGCAGTATTCTAAGGATCGTTTGGCTTGGATGGATGCACGTTGGTATGTTGACGGCGATGGCTATGACAATCCTTTCTTCCCTTCTTCTTCTGACAAGGCAATACCCCTCGTCGTCGATCATGGTTACAACATGGATGTTATCTGTGAAAATAATAGTTCTTGGCGCGATTTCTGCAACTCGGTCTTCACGCATGAAAGAGGCGGACGTGGCATTGATGAATCTGGTTATGTATTCTACACTTCTTCTGTTGATCGAAGTGGCGCACTCTGTGGGAATGACGGCCTCTATTCGAGCAATAATGCCGATTACTATATCGAAGTTTCAGGAAACAACGCATTGGTGATGAAGAATAATTACATAAATAGCGGCACCCTCACGCTCGCTTCGCCTGTTCAGTTGCGTAAACTCTATGTGACTGGAACCAGTACGAATGGAGAAAACAGAGTGAGAGTCACTGTCAATTATTCCGATGGGACATCATCATCAGCTGTCGAATTTTATATGCCTGACTGGTATAATGCATCTTCTGGTGCCGTCAACGGATTGTATCGAATGGATCAAGGCCGCACTATTGATCGGAGGAATTTCAGCATCTTCGAAATCGCCATCCCCACCGATGCCAACAAGGAAGTCCGCAGCGTCAGCTTCTCACATTCCCAAGGACAGAGTGCAGTCATCTTCTCCCTCTCTGGTGAAATTGTCACCACCAATTTCAAGCTGACTGGAACAACATTCTGGAAGGATGGTTCATGGAACACCCTCTGTCTGCCATTCAATTTGAACGACATCAATGATACACCACTCGAAGGAGCTATCATCAAGACGCTCGAAAGTTCACATTTCGATGAAGAGACTTCGTCGTTGGAACTTTATTTTACTGATGAGAATCTGACTTCCCTCAAGGCAGGTAGGCCTTATATCGTGAAGTGGGAATCTGGCAATAATGTTGATAACCCGGAATTTAAGAACGTTGTGAAGAAAGGTAGCGAAAATCCTGTTGTAACCGAAGCCATTGATTTCATAGGATGCTACAATCAAACCACCCTTGAAGGTGGTGACCGCTCCGTGCTTTATCTGGGTGCCAACAACACGCTCTATTATCCTGCTGTTGGCTACAACATCAACATCAAGCCCTATCATGCCTACTTCAAGCTGAAAGGTCTTACGGCAGGAGGCGACGGTGCCAAGGATATCCGTGCCATCAATATTGATTTCAATGATGACCCGCAAGGAATACAGACTGTCGTGACTCCGCAGAATGAACTCCTCGACTACTGGTTCACCCTCGATGGGCGTCGTCTCTCCGACAAGCCCTCTACTCCCGGCATCTATCTGCATCAAGGACGTCGTGTGATGATAAAATAATCGTCTTCCTTCGATGAATGAATCGGCGGACCCCAAGCCTAATAACGATTGCTGAAAGGCGTATTTATAGGTTTGGAGTCCGTCGATTTATTTCTACAAATTTGATAAATCAGGCATTTATTTGGCAGGTTTGGTTGTCAATAATGAAGCTATTTTTCATTAATTTTGTAAAAAATCTGTTTTATTTAGTTTCTTTTGATTAAGGTAAATAAATAGTCCGTATATTTGCGGAAATTTTGAATAGAGTTATACTCTATTTGGATGGACGATTTTATGAAATATTTTTTTAATAACTTTATTAAATAATTCAATTATGTCTAAATTTTTCAATTATCTTAGTGTCGCCCTATTGGGTGCCAGTGTTGTGGTTGGGTTTACAGCCTGCCAGGACGAAGATTTCGATGTGAGTGAAGCTACCCTGAAGCAAAAGGCTTATGACAATGCATTTATCAATCAGTTCGGCAAACCAGATCCAAATCAGAGCTGGGATTTCTATGCTCAGGCTATTGATGGTTTGAAGAATAATGCTGGAACGCGTGCTTCTGGTAATGGATGGTCGGTTAATCCTCGAGATGAACAACCTGCTTATATCACCGGTGATGTTGTAGCTCGATACAATACTCTTCTTCCTGAAGGTCAAAATAATTATACACGAGGACAGTCGGAATATGATCTTTATTCTACTGGAAAATTTACAATTTCTGCTATTTGGTATGGTGGGCAATATGAAATAAATGGAGGTTTTGAGACACATTTATATATTTGTTTTTATGATAATGATAATGTATATCATGAGGAAAAATTATTTGATAGTGTTAGTGGTGGTAATTATAGAAATCCTGGTTTATCTTGTGATGTCGAGCTTCCAGTAGGCAGAAAATTCTGGTTCAAGATGACAACCATCCGTAAAAGTGGTTGGGCAGGTGATGTCCTTGATTCTGAAGAGCATGACTATATTACAGTTGATTCTCATATAAAAAATTATGATTATTCTATATTTCCAGAAGGAGATTATCCTAATGGTTGGGTAAATCCTGATCCTAATGGTGTAGGGATGCCATACGGTTATCATAATTATGCAAATAAGGCAAAAGACTATTATCACAAATATAATGGACCATCAATGCTTATGTATGATGAGGTTGCTACTACTTATGGCGATGACAAAATTGAACGCTATATGGTTATTGGTTTCGAGGATTGCTGGGAAAATTTGCATTGGTTAGATTTCGACTATAATGACTTAGTGCTGTATATTGATGGCGAACTTCCTGTTCCAGTTGCTAAGCGTTTCATGATGGAGGACTTAACTACTTACGATTTTGATTTTAATGATGTTGTAGTCGATCTGGAGTATAAGCGTGCAGTACTTCGTGCTGTTGGAGGTATTCAACCTGTATTTATTGCTCTAAATGATCCCCATGGTGGAGAAAGTCCAATGATTCTAAGTGAAGAACTTCATGAATGGATGTGGAAAAATCAACCAAATAATCCAGACCATACAGAGACGGATGAATGGTGGTATGTTGATGCTGCTCATCCTAAAGGACAATATTATAAGCCCATTAATGTTGATGCAGAGAATGGCGTTACGCTTGTTCCTGTACTTTTAAATCAATGGGCTATACCTCTAACCGATACTCAATTGAGTAATTTCCCAGAAAACCCCGAAGATATGCAACTTAGAGTTTTAAATAATGCTACTTGGTTACCATATGTAGATGTATTCAATGGAGGTGTTACACCCAAAGCAGGTGAGGCTGGACCAATGATTGTTTATCCTGTTGGTGCAGGGAATTGTCCTTCTATTATGGCGACAACTGTAGAAACAAGATGGATGAAGGAATTCCAAACCATCACTAAGAGTTATCCAACGTTCTGGAAAGGTAATAATCCTTCATCCGATCAAGACTATAATAATCTATGGTATAACTATAATGTTAATAATGCTTATGTTTATAATCCATAATTGGGATTATCTAAATCGGCATTTACTACTAATTTCTTTCAGGCATAACTTCGGTTATGCCTGATTTTATATTGTCAAATACTCTTGTTTTTGCAATGTGGAGTTCCCACTATATAATATTTATTGCTAATAATTATCCATTATTAATATTAATTAAAATTTCTTTATCATTTTAAATATATAGTTGCTATATTTGCAATGAATTTTGAAGCAGTTTATTAACAACTTTATAAAATCATTATTTATGAAAAAGATCTACACTTATCTTAGTGCCACCCTGCTGGGTGCTATTGTTTTTGCTGGGTTTACTGCCTGCCATGACGAAGATCTCGATGTGACTGAAGCTACCTTGAAGCAAAGGTCTTACGACAATGCCTTCATCAAGCAGTTTGGTAAACCTGATGCCAATCAGAGTTGGGATTTCTTTTCGCAGGCGATCGATATGTTGAGGAATGGTTATGGTTCTTCAGCTAAGACTCGTGCCGTGCCTACTCCTCCTGCGGGTGGATGGGACGCTTCGGGTGATGGTTGGGGTTTTAAATTTAATAATACTCAACCCGGTTATGTTACCTATGATGTTGTAACATCTTATGCACAATATCTCGCAGAAGGTCAAAACAATTATACTAAAGGGCAAACTCAGTATGATCTGTATTCCACTGGCGATGGAAACTTTAACATTACTCCTATTTGGTATGGTGGCGATTTCGAAGTCTTACATGAACGAAATTTTCAATTAATTTTACATTATCGTCTTCCAAATGAACAAGCAACTGTAGATCATACACGATTATTATTCGTAGATCACGTAATGAGTAATCCTGATGATCATGGTGTTGGTCCTGTTGAACCAAATCAAAATGGTGGTAATATCAAACATAATCCAGGATTTTCTGCATACGTTCATCTTGATGCAGGAACTGTGTTCTGGTTCGAAATTGCTCTTACAGGATATAATGGTACTCGATATCATTATTATACAAATGGTTGGGTAGGCGATCAGAATAATAGAAATTATTCAACATTTTATCCGAATAATACGAGTAATTTATATGATGTATATAATGGCCCTTCACAGCTTTTATATAATCAAACTGAATATGGAGACGAAGGTATCAAGCGCTATATGATTATCGGTATAGAAGATGCTTGGGATCACGATTTTATTGACTTTGACTATAACGACATTATACTTTATATTGATGGAGATCTTCCTCTCCCTGTAGCTAAGCGTTTCATGGCAGAGGATTTAACGTCCTTCGATTTCGACTTCAACGATGTTGTATTCGATTTCGAGTATAAGCGTACTGTGCTTCGTGCCGTCGGAGGTACTCTTCCTGTATATCTACGTATCAAGAAAATGAATATATTCGTGTAAATCAGAATACTTACTTGGATGGTGCAGAATATATGAGAAACATTAATGGTGAAGACATCGAACTCCATGAGTGGATGTGCGCCCAACAAAAGAATTTACCACCACAAGATCCTTGGCTTGATAGGTCGAAAGGTTTATATAAGCCCATCAATGTAGGTGCAGCAAATGGTCAAGATGGCCTTGAACCTGTTGTGCTTCAACAATGGCCAGATCCTTTCACTGAAGATGATTTGAAGATAATTGGCAATGGAGAACGTGATATTATCCTTTATGTTGGAGATATTAGCAATGAATTCCCTGATGTTGATAAATCCCATGGGATTATTTATGATGGAGATAGATGTCCATCTGTAGTTATGGGATCGGTTCAAACACGATGGATGAAAGAGTTCCAAACCATCACAAAGAGTTATCCGAATTTCTATCAAGGCATCAATCCTGGTGAGGGACAGGCGTATGATCAACTTTGGTATAACAATGTCACAAACGAAGGTAATTTATATAATCCCTAATCGGATAATCAATATTGAGATTTAGTTACTTATTTCAGGCATGACTTCAATCATGCCTGATATTTTTATATATCTGTTGTAGCAAGCACGCTGTCGCGCGACAGAATGTTTCTTCCTGTCGGATAAAGCACTATGACGGGCGACAGAATGCTTCTTCCTGTCGGATAAAGCACTATGACGGCCGACAGAAAGCTTCCTCCTGTCGGATAAAGCACTATGACGGGCGACAGAATGCTTCCTCCTCTCGGATAAAGCACTATGACGGCCGACAGAATGCTTCTTCCTGTCGGATAAAGCACTATGACGGGCGACAGAATGCTTCTTCCTCTCGGATAAAGCACTGTGACGGCCGACAGAATGCTTCCTTCTGTCGGATAAAGCACTATAACGGCCGACAGAATGCTTCTTCCTCTCGGATAAAGCACTATGACGGCCGACAGAATGCTTCATCCTGTCGGATAAAGCACTATAACGGCCGACAGAATGCTTCTTCCTCTCGGATAAAGCACTATGACGGGCGACAGAATGCTTGCTTCTGTCGGATAAAGCACTATGACGGCCGACAGAATGTTTGCTTCGAAAATATTTACAGTATCAACTCCCAATGACCCGTTTTGTCTGAACCGATACGGCGGATAAGATTACGATTTTGAAGTGTTTTGAGCGTTCGGGCAATGGTAGGACGAGAGAGAAGGCATTGGTTAGCAAGTTGTTCGTATGTAAAAGTGGGGAAACTGCGGATGGCATCGAGCACCACGCGCTCTGTCATCGACAATTTTACAGTATCATTTACAGTATCATCCTGACTCTTGAGAAGGCGAAGTAGGTCGCTTTGCGTGGCAATAACTCGATCGGCTATGAAGTCGATGAATATGGATTTATCGGTATGAGCTGCTTCGAGCGAACGTATATACTCATGGCGCAAAATGGCGGGAATCAGGGCAATGGAAAATCCGTTTCGCAGCAATGCAAGATTCATAATTAGACGTGATACTCTTCCATTTCCATCGATGAAAGGGTGTATGAAGACAAACCGCAGGTGGAGTTCGGCAGCCAATTCGATGGGGTGGAGCTTCTTCTCGTTTCGATTATACCAACTGACTAATTTGCACATATCTTCGGCTATCCTTGTAACAGGAGAGACCGCATAGCGACTGCCGCTGATAAACACCTTCACGTTGCGAAAGACGCCTGCCTTTTCGGGGTCGATCTGCTGATAGAATATCCGATGCAGCGTCAGAATGTCTTCTTCCTCCAGTTGTTCCTTTTCGGTAATCTCGTGCAGAAAATCGTAGGCTTTTGCATGACCCACAGCCTCGTAGATTTCACGAAGTGGCTTTCCCTCTATGGTTAGGCCATCTTCAATTACCACCTTGGTTTCAGATTCAGTCAGGCTGTTGCCTTCGATGGCATTGCTCGTGTAGGTAAGCCCAACGCGATAGTATTCACGAAGCGATTTCAACGTTTCGGATGGCAAGGGACGATATTCTGAGAGCAAACGATTGTTCTCGTCTGCACGCTGATATTTGCCTACCAAGATGTTTTTGTCGATGGATGTCATACGATTAGTTTGATTGTTGGTGCAAATATAGGTATTTTTTTTGACATTTACAAGAATTTTGGCAAAAATCTGCAATTATTTATAAAACTCATAAACCAAGTTGCCCGACATCTTATCTCTACGGACTTTTCTTATCTCTACGGTGTTATTTTAATTTCTCTACGGACTTCAAGGACTTAAGGGACTATCCTTGAGGTGCGCAAGCAAAATTTGTGTGAATCTGTGCGATCAGTGTGACCCTAAATCTCTACGGACTTCAAGGACTATCTTTGGGAGTGCGCAAGCAAAAAGTCCTTAAAGTCCTAAAAGTCCGTAGAGAAAAATACCTCCTTAGCGACTCGCGGCCCATCACGGGAGTACGCAAGCAAAATCTGTGTGAATCTGTGCGATCTGTGTGACCTTATTCGGGCATTTTCGGAATAACCCCCATCGTATTTAAGATTCCGAAAACTACGAAAACAACGAAATCTACGAAAACTTAAAATAAATCCCAGGGTGCCTATCTCTTCGACAGTCACCCTGGGGCATTGTTAATACATCTTTTTTAATTTAACAATGGAGATAAATGTTCAATGCAAACAGCGAAGAAGCTAAACCAAACGCACTATTGCTGTGATACTTTTACGTCGCTTACGGTTACCGAGCCACCGTAGTTGTTGATGCTCCAGCAGTTCTTCTGTATGCCATAGATGCGCTGCGTGTAGCAGCAGACATCGTTGATATACATGACGATGACAGAGTTGTCGGTGTAGATGTCGATGTTGTAGATATTGTCGGCAGGACGCTCGAACCAATATCCATCGATGCCATCGACAAAGCCCTTGCCTTCGGTGCCTTCCTGTTCGAAGTTCACCTTGCGATGATTCTCGTCCTCAGGATTAACTACCATCGTGTAGTATTTGTTCGAATCGGTGCCGCGCACAAACGATACGCCGAACTTATCCCAGTTGTTGGACGTCTTGACCGTGAAGCTGATATGGTTACTGGTGCCGAGACGGTTGAATAGCACGTAGGCATCGTTGCCAGAGAGGGTTCCGTTGCTGTAGCCATTCGATGCCATCACATTGGCGTTCTGCGTCGTGTTGAACTTAGCAGCCATGGCAGGCACTGCGCCGAGGGTAAGTGTGCCGTTGGGATGCTGGATGAGCTTGTGGCAAACCAGTGCGCCCGACCAGTTGGGTTCGTTGCCGTCGCCACCGCCTACACTGATGTTCTTCTCGTGAACATCGGCGCCCGAACGGAAGGGACACCATCCCCAGATGTAGCGGTCGGTGCCGTTCGAAGCCGTCTTGCCGGCATAGAAGGCACGGGTGTCGAGAATGCCCTCATGTCCGTCGGCTGGCCATCGTGGTCCGTCGTTGAAGCAGTTCTTCAGATCGTCGTAGCTCGATGCCACCATGTACTTTACCTTGCGACTCCAGCTGGTGCGTACGCTCTCGCTATAGACGAGGTACCAGAAGTTACCCATCTTGAAGATGTCGGGACATTCGAGCATACGGTCCCAGATCATCTTGAAGCGTCCGATATGCTCCCAGTTCTTCAGGTCGTTCGACTTGAACTCGGCGAAGCATGGGTCGCCACCCCATTCGGGATAGGTGGCGATGACCATGTGATAGAGACCATCGTCGGCAACGAAGATCTGCGGGTCGCGGAAGTCGTTGGCAGAATAGCCGAAATCGGGACCGTTGAGCTGCCAGAGCTCGTCCTTGGTCCACGTCTTGAAATCGGTGGAAGTGGCGCGCATCACAGCTTCGCGGTATTTGCAGTTTCCGTTGTGTCCGGTGTAGTAGATGTAGTAGGTGCCATCCTTCTCGAAACAGCAGCCCGTGCCGAGTGCAGCATCCTGCTGATAGTCGTTGCTGCCGAAAGGCAGAATCTCGCCCAGCGACTCATAGTTAGCGCCATCGACCGTCGATACTGCCCAGATGGGGTGGAAGCGATAGCTCATGTTGTTGTCGAACTCCTGGAGGTAAAGCACCTTGAAGTCGTCAGTCCGCTGGTCGAAGAAGGGCATGGGGTCGCCCACACGTCCGATAGCAGGTTTGTAGTAGGTGTTGAACCCCTGGTCGTCGGTGGGAGCAAAATAGGTGGTGCTGCCTTCCCAGTCGCGTGCAGGATCGCCATCGAAGTTGTCGTCACTGCAAGCCGTCAGCGTCAATGCTGAAAGAATTACTGCGAATGATGCATATATCATTGTCTTCATAACATTTCTGTTTTTACTTGGTTAAATAATCAAAAGCATTGAGCATGATCTTACCCATATTATCGTGATAGTTGGACGTATAGGCAGTGGGAGAGTTCCAGTCGAAGAGACCCGAACCTAAGCAGATGATACCTCCCTTGCCGTATTCGCCATTGGCACCCTTGAGTTCCCATGAGGAAACGCTGTTGTCGCCACCTAAGGCACGACCACCGGTCTTTGCCTCGAAAGCATCCTTGCCTCCGCTATAGGTGTCCCAGAAGCCATACTGCGATGTGGTGTTGCAGATGGTGTAGTCCTTGTCGAGTGTATAGACGGCATTCTCGGGTGCACCGGGATAGGTCTTCAGTCCGTTCCACAATGGATGCGAGATGTCGTAGGCAAAGAAGTGCCAGGGATCGTCGCCCATCAGGTCGGAGCCTTCGCCGTTGCCGCCGCCCCATACGTTGTTCGGATAAGCATCCTCAGGCATGGCACCGAGGGCGATGGAATAGTTCACGGCTGAGCGACCCAGCACGAATGCGCCTCCATTCTGCCAGAACTCCTTCATACGGGCCAATGCTGTCATGGCGCCTGTCTCTGCCTCGGCAAATCCGTTGTAGTTGCCATAGGATGGACAGTGACGATGGAAGAAGATGAGTTTGCACTTATTGAGCGAAATGTTGCCGCTTGCCACATCGCTCCACGAAGCGTAGGCGGCGCTGGCGATATTGCCGGTGAGCCACTTGGCAGCGGCCTTCTCCTCATCGTTGAGCAGTTCGATGTTCTCGGCTTCGCCTACGAAGAGGGCTACAGGTTCGTCGATGAGTGTCACATAGACGGTATAGACGCTGGTGGCGGTGTTGTCGTTGAGCGTGAGCTGGAAGGGTTCGGTGAAGTTGCCCTTCGTACCGCTGGCGGGCGAGCAGGTTGCATCCTCGCTGCACTCCACCTCGAAGGTGGCATTGGTCAGGTCGATGCCGCTGTTTGCCATCACACTGACGGTGACGGTCTTGTCCTGCTGGTTGATGGCACCCTTCACGCCTTCGAGGATGAAGAGGGTCAGCAGGGCTTCGTCGTTGCGTACGGCAATCTGATAATCCATCACGAGGTCGCCGTTGAAGATGTGAAGCGAACGGTCGCCGTTGAAGTTCAGGTGATCACCCACCTTCAGGTTGGCCTGTGCGCCTTCGGAAATGCGAAGATTCGTGATCTCCATATCGCCCTTGCGGTCGAAGGTCTCAGGCACCTTGACCTTGACAAGCCGTTTCTCGGTATTGATGATGCCCTCATACTGACCGTTGAGCTGGAACTCCTCGACGAGGCACGAACCGCTGACGTCGATGCTGCCCGTATTGTCGTCTGAACAGGAGAACAGACCAAGGACAAGGAATGAGCAGAGGCAGCTGATATAATGTTGGAATTTCATATAATTAATATTTAAGAATTAATAATGTGTGGATTACCACTGACCGCAATTCTGGGTATAGTGTCCGTTGGAGGCAGCCATCTGCTCCCAGGGCACGGGCAGGTATTCGTTCTTGTTGGCAGTGAACTGCGAGCCATCGAGGAAGTTCATCTTCTGGCTTTCCTCCGAATAGTAGCGGTTGAGCACGGTGGCGGCGTCACCCCAGCGCACGAGGTCGAAGAAACGCTCGCTCTCCATGGCAAGTTCGAGACGACGCTCCATCTTGACGATAGACATGGTTTCGTCCTTCGAATATGAACCGTTATACATACCTACTGCATAGTGTACGCCATACTTGTTGGGGTAGGAGGCTACAACGCTGCCGCCGATCATATCGACTGCACGCTTGCGCACCTGATTGACGAGGCTGATGGCTTCGGCTGACTGACCGAGCTGGGCGAATGCCTCGGCACGCATCAGGAGCACGTCGGCATAGCGGAAGACGACGCGATTCATCGAACTTGCCCACTGCGAGTCACAGAGGTAGAGGTAGCTATCGGTGAGCGCGGGATCGACATTCTGCTTCAGCGAAACGAAGTATCCGTAGGTGCCGCCCGAACGACTCCAGGCATTCGACTCTGCAATCATGAAATTCGTGTTGAACATATAGGGCGTGCCGGGAACACCCACGGTGACGAAGAGACGGGGATCGACGGTCTGGGTTGAACCTACCTTGTAATCTTCCGAGGGAGCATTGTCGAGCATTGGCAGTCCATTGCTGTTGGTGCGATAGGCATTCACGAGGCTGAAGGAAGGCTTGTAGAAGTCGCAGCCCGAGTCGTGAACCTTGGGAATACAGGGCACAATCAGACGGTTTGAGAAGTTCAGGTTGCCATAGACGGTGCCGTCGTTGCGCGAATACTGGATGGCCCAGATGCTCTCCTTGCCGTTCTCGTACTGTTCTTCGGGACGGAAGTTGTTGTGAAGGTCGGGTTCGAGGCCATAGCCGTTGTAGAGGGAAGCTTCGGTGTATTCAAGCACCTTCTGCAGATCTTCGTTACTGATGGCAGTCACCTGGTTGGTGTTGGCATCATCCTGACGATAGGCCTTATAGAGATAGACCTTGGCAAGGAATGCGGCACAGGCAGCCTTTGTGGGGCGACCCTTCTCGCTTTGTACAGTGGGAAGCACGGCGTATGCCTCCTGCAGGTCGTTGATGATCTGCTGCCAACCCTCGTCGTTGGTGTATTCTGTGTTTGAAAGCGCATTGTAGTCGGCTTCCTCCATGTTGAGCTTGTTGACGAAAGGAATCTTCTTGAAGAGTCGCTTTAGCTGGAAGTGACCGTAGGCGCGAAGGAACTTCATCTCGGCAGTGCGCTGCTGGATGATGGGGTTCTCCTGGTCGGCGCTTGCAAGAATGTCGAGAGAAAGGCTGACGCGCGAAAGATAATTGTAGAACTTGGTCCAGATGGAGCTGAATGGCCAGTCGGTGGTCATCACACCAGTGCTTCGCTCCAAGCGGTGGAATGGTTCGCCATCGGAGAAATCCGAACCGCCGACGTAGGCGTCATCGGAACGGGTGTCGTAGTTCCAGAGCGAGAAGGAGGCGTTCATGTCCTCGATGGTGACGAGGCCTGCATAAGCTGAAATGAGCACATTGTCGATATATTCAGGATTCTTCACCTCGTCCTGAGTCAACGTAGCTTGCGGCACCTGTTCGTCCAGGAAGTCGGAACAGCTCGTCATACCAAAGATTATGCTGATTACGCTGATAAGTTTATATGTCGTTTTCATAATCGTAGTATCGTTTGTTTAGAATGAAATATTGAGACCAAATGTGAGGTTGAGAGGAATAGGATAGTTGAATCCTGGGTTCTCGGGATCGGCGCCCGTGAAGTCGCTGCTCTTGATGGTCAGCAGATTCTGGGCGGAGGCATAGAAGCGGATGCGATCGACATGAAGCTTCTCGTTGACGCTCTGAGGTAGATTGTAACCAATCTGCACGGTGCGCAGCTTCACGTAACTGCCATCCTCGATATAGTAGGACGAGACGCGGCCTTCGTTGTTGGTGTCGGAAGTGGTCAGCGCTGGGATGTCGCTGCCCGGATTGGCGGGACTCCAGGCATCGAGCGCACGAACACCCTTGTTGAGATAAGGTACGTTGATGGCGGAGTTTGCCCAGAAGTCGGTCTGCGACTTGTAGCCACGGCAATCGACATCGACGCCTTGTACGCCCTGCCAGAACATGGTCATATCCCAATTCTTGTACTGCAGGTAGATGTTCAAGCCCCAGGTGAATGCGGGTGTCGGGTCGTAGATCCAATCCTGATCCTCTTCGGTGATGCGGCCATCGTTGTTCAGATCCTTGTAGCGGATGCGGCCAAGGTCTGCGCCTTCCTGGGTAGCGTGATTGTAGATCTCCTCCTGGGTCTTGAAGATACCATCGTAGATGTAGCCGACCTGTGAGAACATCGGATGACCTACTACGCTCTTCACTCCATTGCCGCCGTACTTGCCGTTGGCAGCCACGGTCTCGGGCAATTTGGTGATTTCGTTGTTGTACTGGCTGATGTTGCCGTTGATGTCCCACGAGAAATCATTCTTCAGGCTGTGACGATAACCCAGGCTGAATTCCCAACCGTTGTTCTTCATTTCGCCGGCGTTGATCCATTGTCCGGAGCCTTCGCCCATAGCGGCAATGCCTTCCATGAAGAGGAGAATGTCGGTGGTCTTCTTGTTGAACCAGTCGAAGCTGCCGTAAATATCATTATGGAACATCGCGTAGTCGATACCGATATTGTGCTGCGTGGTGGTCTCCCACTTGATGTCGTCGTTGCCGCGCTGGTTGCGTACATAACCGTTGGCAAGGTCATAGCCTCCGTTCGCACCTGAAATGTCGTAGCTGGTGCCTGCCTGGCCGCTGCCCCAAAGTCCTGTCGAAACAACCGACTTGTAGAGGGTGTAGCGTGCGGTGTTGGAAATCTCCTGATTACCTGTCTGTCCCCAAGAATAGCGGATCTTCAGGTTGTCGAGCCATCCACGGGTCGATTCCATGAACTTCTCGTCTGAAATGCGCCAGCCTGCCGATACTGATGGGAAGACACCGTACTGGTTGTTCGAACCGAAGCGGCTCGATCCATCACGACGGATGGTGAACGATGCAAGGTATCTTTCGTTGTAGGTGTAGTTGACTTTGCCAAAGAAGGAGACGAGGCTGAATCCTTCGCCAAAGCCTTCTGCCAACTGGCGACCTGCACCAGCCGATGGCCACATATAGTCGGTGTTCAAGATGGCGAGATCGTAGCGCTTGGCACTGCTCATCTTGTAATCCTGGCGGTTGACCTCGGTGCCGACCATGGCATCACCACGGTGACGACCGATTTCGAGGTTGTAGGTGGCTATGGCATTCCATGTCCAGCGCATCGTATGCTCCTGCTTGGCTTCGACAGCCGAATCGGTGCGCATCACCTTGCCATTGGCAATGGGGTAGGTGAAGAAGCGCTGCTCCTTCTGCGTGTAATCCATGCCCAGGGTGGAGCGGATCATAAAGTTCTTGAAGGGAGTGATGCTCAGATGTGCATCGCCGAACATACGCCACTGGGTGTATTCGTTATCCTTGGCATTGTCAATCATGCTCAGCGGGTTCTCGCGCTCGGAATAGGCACCAAGAGCCTGGGCATACTTGCCGTTTTCGGCATAGATGGGGAAGTTGGGGTTGAACTCAAGCGCGTGTTCCAGCACACCGCCGGGAGCATCGACACCCTTCGTGCGGTTGATGGTGAAGTTTTCGCCCAGCACCACCTTGCCGTCGTAGAGCTTGAAGTCGTTGTTGGCACGACCAGAGAAACGATTGAAGTAGCTGTCCTTGATGGTGCCCTGGTTGTCGTAGTAGCCCATCGAGAAGAAGGAGCTGCCCTTCTCAGAGCCGTTGCTGACCGATACATTGTAATTCTGAACGACGCCTGTGCGCGTGATTTCGTCGAACCAGTCGGTATCACCTGCACGCACGCTGGCATTTTCGTCGAGATACATGTTCATCGTCATGTTGTTCAGCACGGGGTTGCCGAGCTTGTCGTAGCTCCAATCGAAGTTGTAGCCGAGGTTGTTATTGCTGGGGTTGAGTCCATCATTCACGCAGGCCTGCCAATAGGCGCGACCCCATTCGCTGGCGTTCATCGTCTCAATCTTGTTGGTATAGAAAGAGGTGGCCAACGATCCGTCAAAGCTCACCTTCACCTTGCCATCCTTGCCTTTCTTGGTGGTGATGATGATCACACCATTGGCAGCACGGCTACCATAGATAGAGGCGGAAGCTGCATCCTTGAGTACCTGAATGCTTTCGATATCGTTGCCGTTCAGCTCATGCATACCGGCTTTGGTCGGTACACCGTCGATGATGTAGAGCGGGTCGTTGTCGTTGAGCGTACCGACACCACGAATACGAACCGTTGCTGAGCCTGAAGGATTACCGTCAGCCTGGATGTTCATGCCCGGCACACGACCTTGAAGGGCTTTCATCGGGTTGTTTTCGTTCTGCTTCGACATCTCATCGACGCTAACCATCGAGATGGCGCCCGTCAAGTCGGCCTTGCGCTGTGTGGTATAACCAGTCACGACAAGTTCTTCGAGCATTTCAGCATCTTCGGAAAGGGTAACAGTCATTCCGTTTTGTGCAGGCACTTCAATGGTCTTATAGCCAACGTATGAGATCACCAGCGTCTTGCCGGCATCAACCTTCAAGGAGAAATTTCCGTCGAAATCGGTAATCGTACCGTTCGTCGTACCTTTCTCCAATACCGAGGCACCAATGACTGTTTCACCCAAGTCATCGAGAACGGTGCCCTTGATTTCATTCTGCGCGTACATTATAGTAGCGGGCAGAAGAATCAACGAACTGAGAAAAAGTTTCTTTAGTTGTTCCATTGTTGATTGTGTATTAAATTAGTAATTTTGGTGTGATTTTATGGTGCAAATTTAAGACATTATTTATATATAAATATACGAAAAATCGTTCATCCTATCAAAAATATGATGCATGTAACAATCCTTGACTAAATAATCAATTCTCTTAACTACCTATTTTATTATACTCAAGTTTCGCATTTGCGAAAGTTGAATAAAAAAAGGACAGATTACTCTGTCCTTAAATCTGTGGGATATTTCCCGAATTGTTTCTTGAAGCAACTGGAGAAATAGCCGGGAGTACCGAAACCTACCTCGTAAGCTATTTCCGCAATGGTCTTCGTGGTGGAGGTCAGCAGGGAATATGCCTTTTGCAGCCTCATCTGCCGCAATAGTTCTACGGGTGATTGTCCTGTGATGGCTTTAACTTTCCGATATAGCTGAATGCGACTCAATCCCATCTCTTCGCCCAACTGTTCCATCTTCAGGTTGGGATTCGACATTTTCTTGCGAATGATTTCGTTCAACTGCTCGGCGAAGATCATGTCCTGCGAGCGTGGAGGCGGTAATTGGTCTTCGGGGATGATGAATAACTCGTGCAGCTTACGGTTGCTGGCATCGGTGTAGAAGAGCGTCTGTTCCTCGTTCATCGATTGCCGCTGGCGCAGGGTTCTGCGCGACTGCCAATAGGCATACCAGGCAAGAATGACTGCCAAGGCAAGCACCACTAATCCCACAAGGCTTGCGATAAGCAGTTTGTGCTGGGTGCTGTAGAGTTGGAGCGAGTCCTCCAGTTTATTCTGGATAATGATCAGGTCGTGATTCTGTTTCATCAGTTCACGACTGTTGAGATCTACAAGATTTACATTCTCGGGGGTAATCATCATACCCTGAAGAATGTTTTCCCGTTCGAAAGGCTTGCCGGTCAGGATATCCAATGCCAAGCGCACTATCCTTTCGCCATGCGTCGGGTAGATGTAGGAACCTGCCTGATGGCCAAACTGTACGTATTCGATACCCTCTCCCGGCAAGCCATCGATACCCAGAATCTTTATTTTCCCTTCAAGTCCATTCTCAACGACCGCCTTATAAACACCCGTTGCCATACCGTCATTGTGACAGAATACAAGGTCGGGCAGGTTGCCTGACTGTATCTGCTCTTCTACAATGCGACACGCTTCGTCTGACGACCAGTCTCCTTCGAAGCAGACATAGTGGATGGCCTCATGACCTTCCATCGCTTGCACAAATCCTTCATGGCGTTCCTGTGCAGGAGAAGTGTTCATATTACCAGTAATCTCCATGATGAATGGTTTTCGACCACTGATGGACATGGCTTCGACCACCTGGATTGCATATTCGCCCGAAGCACGTCCCGCTTCGACATTGCTTCCACCTATAAAGGAGGTATAGTCGTCGGTTACAGCCTTGCGGTCGAAGAAGATTACTGGCAGCCCCTTCTTTCTCACTTCGGAAATGATGGCAATCAGTTGGGATGACTCGTTGGGAGCCACCACAAGCAGGTCGATGCCTTCGTTGACAAGACTGTCAATCTGGTGGATCTGCAGCTGTGTGTTATCATGAGCGTTGGCAATCGTCACCTTTACATGTTGCTCGTAAAGGTGCTGGGCTGCCAACATCTCATGATTCACCTTCTCACGCCATTGACCCTGTCCGCATTGCGAAACTCCGATTGTGTAGGTCTTCGTTTCCTTGCAGGCTGTCAGAAGCGTGATTGCAGCAATGAGTGTGACAATATTCCGAAGGGAAGAAGGTCGGTTGTTCATTGAGTTGGTTTGAATAGACTTACCGCACAATCATCTTCTTGCCACCAACGATGTATATCTGACCAGAGGCGGGCTGCTGGATGCGACGACCATAGAGGTCGAAGGCGGTTACATCGGCGCGACTGTCGGTGTCGGCATTGATGGTCTCGATGCCTGTCAATCCTTCGGTGGCGATGACGTAGAGGTCATAGACCTGGAACTTGCTGGAGCCGCCCGTTTGGTTAAGACGCACGTAGCAGGATCCTTGCTCGGTGTAGTGGACGCGAGTCTTGCGGATATGACGCTGCGTGGTTGCTGCATTGGCAAGACCAAGACTTGTCCAAGTTTCGCCATCTGCCGATACTTCGATTTGGATAGTAGGCTGATCGCTGCTGCCATTGCCTGCATAGATCACGATGTCGAACGGAGCTTCGAAAGGAATGGTCGATTCGAGTCGGCCCGAATATGGCTCGCCCGAATTCTTGCCGCCGAAGGTGAGTGCGCCCTGGGAGGCATTGCCGCCGATGCAGTCGAGCGGAGTGTCGTAGTAGCGATTGGCAGAAGCGCCCTCATTGTAAGCATAACCGGCAGGACTGAGGCTGGTTTCGCCCGTGAAGACCTGACCATTGGACTTGATGATCCACTGCGGGTCGGTGGTCGATGCTGCGGTGCGCAAGTTGTCGGTAGCTGGTTTGTAGATGACTTTGATGGAGTCGTTGCCGTTGATGTCCTTCAGCGGAGTAACACCATCCTCGTCATAGACGATTTCGGTGTGATCCACCTCATCGCTGTAGTAGCTCCAGCTATTCTTGCTGAAATAGTAGAACGCCGAAGCATTACCACTGGCGATGCCTTCTGTTACCGCATCGGCAGCTGTATAGGTGTTCTCGCCAATGGTGATAACAGCATTGTCAAACCAATCGACAGTGTTGGGGTTGAAGTGTGCAAGAGTGTCCTTCACAGCAGGAATGCCACCAACAGGAATCTCTTCAACGGTCATAGCTGAAGCAAGATAATTGTCGGCGTATGCAAATGCGGTGATGATACCAGGCTCGTTGATGACGATAGGCTCGGCATAGAGTGTGGCACGATCAGCAGCGCTTTGTCCATTGAAACTGTAATAGATCTGGGCTTCGGGAGCAGAAGTGGTAAGCGTGATGGTCGTGAATCCTTCGGCACCTTCGAGGGTTACGACGGGAGCCTGGAGCACGGTCTTGATTGCAACCTCCTGTTCAAGAACGGGTGAGTCATAATAGGCAGGAGCCTTGACGAATGCCTTGAGAACGGCGGGCTGAGTGAAGACGAGTGGCTCGCTATAGGGTTCGCGGTGAGTGTCGGGCTCGCTTCCATCGGTGGTGTAATAGATTTTTGCGCCAGCAATGGCCGACTTGAGAGTGACAGTGGTAACGCCATCCTCGTAAGTCAGCGTAGCCGTTGGCTTGCTGGCAGTGAGTACCTCACCCTTGGTTCTCTTCAGGAAGGTTATGGCATTCTGAAGCAGGGTGTTTCCGCTGTCGTGCAGGCCGTATTCAAGGATATAATATTCACTGATGGGAATAACCATAAGCGCGTTCTTTTTACCATGCACATGAATGGCCGTGTGCCCATTGACAGTGGCAAAGACTTCATCATCGGCAAAATCTCCGAGTAAATCAACACCATAAACGAGCTCTTTACCGGTAATGGAAGGATCGAACATTGGCAAGACGAAGCCATTTTCGGTTTCTTCGAACTGCACGTCCTTGAAGAGTTCCTCTTCGAGCAAGTCTTCGGCAACGGTGAAGCCGTAGGTCTCTTCAGGATATATCGGGCCTGCACCTAACCTGGAATTAGGCTCAGTGACAAGGATGGGGACGAAATTACGCAGATTCTCGAAGAATTCACCCGCGTAATCCTTTGTTCCGATAGGTACTATTATTTCGGCGGCAGCCGTCTGGGCAACAATGATTACGTCGAAGGTCATGAGGCTGTCCATGGTGATGGAGCCATCGATGCATTCATCCATTGGCAACGGTGTGATTGTGGCATGATCAGCAATACCTGTACCGATATAAAGTGGCTCGCTGTCAAAGTCTCCATTGAAGATGAAGCCCACGTTGGCATCCGTTTCGATTTCAGGTTCGTCGCCATTGTCAATCATAATTAAGCCTATATCGAGACCGCCAGTCACAACCTTGATGATACATTCCACCGAATCGGTTTCGGCTGTGGTCACTTCCCATACGAGGGTGTAGTTGCCATCCTCACTGGCTCCTTCAGCACTGCGGCCGAGGCAGATGCCGCCATCGGGTCCGGAGATATAAGTCAGGTTCGAGTTGCCAGAGACAAAGCCGCGATCGGTCGCAGTAGCATTGGCCGAACGTGCAATGAGCGTAACGGTTTGCCCGTTAGCGAGTTTGGGCAGGGTGATGGTGTTGTCCTTACGCGACAAACGGAAGGTTGTGGCATCGATGAGGATGGAGTTGGCACTCAGCGTGCCGCCGAAAGAGAGTCCTTCAAATTCCTTGATTGGATTGCCATTGGCCATGAAGGTGCTGCTGAGCGTTGCAACGTTCTTCCAACCATAGACTTCGCCATCGTCAGTGGTGCGGTTGGCACCCCAGAGTTGTGTGTCGGCATTGAGGTCGAGCTTCGTTGCATCGCTCATGCCTTCGCGGAAATCCCACGTCTTACGACTTTGGGCATTGAGGGTGACAGCAGTTAGTGTAGCTAAAGCTGCCAGGATGAGGATCTTTTTCATAGTTGTTTGTGTTGAATAAATATTGATAGTGTCGCTGATTATATTCTTGAGTCCCTTGAAAAGACATTTTTACATAAATGAGTCGGCTTGAAATAGTCTATTTTCACATAAATGTATCTACTTACTATTGAAAGCAGAGAGCTTTGTTTTAAGTTCGCAGATTTCGTCTTGTTGTCGATGGTAGGATGCCAAAGCTCGTTGCTTGAGGTCTTCGTAAGCAGCTTGCCATGTTGCGGCCTCAGCCTGTGCTTTAGCGAGCTGTTGCTGAAGGGCGGGAATAGCCTTTTCAAGCTCAGCAAGGTGTTCATCCTGCTGTTTGCGGTAGTTGGTGCGTGCCTGATGCATTCTTTCCTTGATGCCTCCTTGAGTGACGAATGTCTCTTCAAGATATTTCATGTATTTGTTCATCATAGCATCCACCTGAAAGCAAAGTGTGAGACCTGTGTTGGCCATTTCCTCGGCTGACCATCGTTGAAAATAAGGCTCATATTCGCTTAATTGGTTATGACGTTTGGTAAAATCCTGCATAGATTGAAACCGCTCGTCGCCAATCTCCCACATGCAGAGTTGTCGGGACTTGATGAAATCTTCAAAATCCTGACGCAACTCTCCGATACTTGCGCGTGCCACGTTAAGAAGTTTCAATTCCATCTCCATCGATGTCTTGCCATCTTCTGAACCTTCGACAATATTCTGCTTGCCGGAACGCGCAGCTTGTATCATCTGATCGACAGTCCTATCACCATAATGCTCCATAAAACGATCACAGAAGACATAAGTCATCTGATACAAGACCTCCGATTTTTGGTAAAACCTTAGTGTTTGCCAGTTGGACGACTTTCGGAATATACCATCGAACGCAGGTTTGTTAGAATCGTTATTACTCGGCATAATTGTTTAGCTTTTAAGGGTTGATATTTCATCTTTTCCATCTACAGCCCTAAATCCCAAGGCACCCAATATCCCGGCAGGCCGGTGATGGGGCTGGCGGATTGAATCTTGGAGGTGATTTGGTCGGCCATGCCGTTGGCTTCGTACTTGACGCGGACGATGTCGGAGACAAACGACGGGTCATTGTAGTGCTCGGCCATGCGGTTCATAGCGGGGTAGGTCTTGCCTTCGACGGGGAATTCGAGAATCCATTCGTTGCGAATCAGCTCATCGTTATGACGCATGATCTGCTGGAGGGAGTAACCTTCCTGTAGCTTTGTTTCGTCCCACAGATCTACGTCGGCGAGGGTCAGGCAGGTGCGGAAGCCTGTGTACATTCCGTAGCGGTCGGTCGATGAGGGACACGCCCATTCGGTTGTGAAGCCACGATAGTTGAACAGCTGCTTCTCGGTATAGAGCGAATCGACACCCTCCTCAATGGCCTGAAGCATCTCGTACTGAGCGCTGGTGAAACCCTGGTTGATGATGCGATCCATTGCCTCAAAACGCTGCAGGTGGTTGCAGGCTTCGGCAAGCCACAGGAAAAGTTCGGCAGCGCGGAAAGTATAGACATGCACATCGTCCTGATAGGCATTGGTGCGCACGGTGCTGCCGATGGGACGGAACTTCGAAACGTACCATATCGATCCGTTCTCTCTCGTAGTTCGCCCTAAACGCTGGTCGATGGTTTGCGTGCCCAAGGGATCGAACTCATTGTCTTCAAAGCGAAGGCGGGCAGCCTCGTTGGTGGTGAGAAGATAGGCATTGGGGTATTCGTTCGAGAAATGGTAGAGCAGGCGGTTCGTCTGGTTCTTCGTATAGTCGTAGATGATGGCCGAAACAGATTCCTCCTGATTTGGTGTGGCGTAGTTATACATATTATTATATACTGTAGGCGTACGACCGGCGCGCTTCCAGTAATGTGGGAATGACTGCCACTCGTCGTCGAGGAAAGGCAGCAGCTGATCAAGCACGGCTTGGTAGTCGCTCTCAGCATTCTGCCCATTACGCTCCTTATAGGCAGCACTCCAAATCTTGCATTTCGCCAGAAGAGCCTCGTAGGGAGGTGTCATCTGATCCCAATAGCGGTAGGGCGAGTTGGCGATGTTGGTGACGTTTTCGGGGTCGATCCAAGCTACCCAGGAAAAGTTTTCCTTGGCAGAGAAGCCCTGATAACCATTTTCGAGGATCGCGATGCAGCGTTCGAGGATCTGCTCCATGGGCAGCAGCGTGAAAACACTGGAGTTGCGGACGTCCTGCATCTTGACTATGGGGTCGTCGAACCACAAAGCCTGACCGTAGATCTCGCCAAGAGTGATGTACGCCCACACCTTGACGCGAAGCGCCGATGATAGTAATCCCGGGAAGTAGTCGGTTTGGGCAATGAGCTCGGGATGGGCGGTGTGAAACTCGATCATGTTCTGTATATAGTCGTTGCAGGCTATCACTACGTCGTAATAGAGCGCAGGGTCAGCATACGAGTTTCCACTGAGGTTGTCTTCGTAGTTATAGAGCGCAATGAGTTCGGCTGTCGATTGCGAAGTAGGTTCGAGCATCTCGGCACGTGTGTCGGTAAGGTAGATCTCCTTGTCACCGGCAGCCTGCATCTTGGTGAGCACGCCGAGGTAGCCCGTTGCCATCTCATTAAGGTCGGACATATAGTCATCGCCAGTGAGGGCATCGCTCGTTTCCGGCTCAAAGAAGTCGGAGCAGGAGCTAAGGGCGAGGGCAGTTAATAAGAGGGGAAATATAGCTGTTTTCATTGTGGGTTTTGTTTAGGTGGCAGCCAAACTTGGCTGCCGCATTGACTTTGGAAAACGGGGTGCTTTTAGAAGTGGAGATTAACGCCGATTTTGAAACTCTTTGGAAGGGCGACCTTGCCGTAATCGACACCTTGCATATAAGCGGCGTTCGAGAAGGCGAATTCTGGGTCTAATCCCTTGTAGGAGGTGAGGCAAAGGAGGTTCTGTCCAGAGACGAAGATCGTGCCACTCTGAATGAAGCCCCAAAGTTTCTTGTCCCACGAATAGGAGAGGGTCACATCGCGAAGCTTGAGGTAGGAGGCATCTTCGATATGACGATCGGAGAGGTCGTTATTTCCGATGGCATCACCCCACGTTGCTCGTGGCATATCGGTGATATCTCCCTCGTTCTGCCAGCGACGAACCACTGAAACACTCTGGTTAGAGAAGTCGGAGGTGCCTTCCGTAAGACGACGCACAGCGTTGTATGCCTTGTTGCCTTGACTATAGACGAAGTTGAAGTCGAGTGCGAAACCACGATATTCGAACGTAGTGAAGATGGAACCGAAAAGCTTGGGTGTGGGCGAACCAAGATCTACCTTGTCAAGGTCGTTGATGATGTGATCGCCGTTCTGATCAACATAGTGGATATCGCCTGCCTGGTAGCTGACGCTGTTTTTATTGGTAAGTCCACTTTCGGTAGCTTCGGCGGTTGTGGCATAGATACCCACGGTCTCATAGCCGTAGAAGGCGTAGGGATCATGATCGACAGCAGTGATGATTTCTGCACCATCGCTGAGTGTAGTGATGTTGTGCTGGAGGTTGCCGAGTTCGTCGATGGTGTTGCTCAGCGTGGTCAGTGTGCCGCCTAATGTCCAACGGAAGTTGCGTGTCTGTACGGGCACGAGGTTGAGCGACACTTCGAAGCCTTGACTGCTGATGGCAGCATCATTGCAGTAATATGGACTTGAGCCGAGTGCAGATGAACTCTTGCCAAGCATCAGGACATCGGTTGCTTTCGTGTGGTAGAAAGCAGCACGGGCAGCAAGACGATTGCGAAGCAAGGCTGCATCAATGCCAACCTGCATCGTCTGGTCACGTTCCGCCTTGAGTTCCGTATTGGGAACATTGGCACGCACAATGCCAGCGATGGTCTGATAAGGCTGCGAGGTATAGTAATATTGTCCGAGCTTCGAAGAGAAGCGCGAATTGCCGGTGTAGGAGAAGTCACCAAAGATGTCGAGTTTGTCAACTACATCCACGTCGTGCAGGAAATTGAAGCTCTTGAGCATCAGATTGCCGTTAATGCCTGGATAGACCTCATAGCGCGATGCGTCCTTGCCTATCGAAGAAGCTCCATCAACCGAAGCAACGACACCTACCTTGAAGAAGTCGGCAAGTGAATAGTTGGCAGAAATGTAACCGTTGAGCCAGTTCCACTCGTTGTTGTAGCCGCTGAAGAAACGACCGATGCTCTGTGTGGAACCCATCGTCTGATAGAAGTCGTTGCCCGTATTGCGTCCAGTGGCCATGTCGTATTCGAGGCTGCTGGTGATGACCTGCATGGCAGCATTGACATTGAGCGTGTGATGGCGCTGCCAAGTGTGACGATAGTTCGCATTGATGCCGTAGAACATATTAAGCACCGTCGATTGACCTACCTGTACGCTATTGTTGATTTCTCCATAAGCATCGAAGCGTGGAACGATGTCCTGATTGTCATTGCCAGGGATGAAGAGCTTCTCCTTGTCAAAGTTCGAGAAGACACCGATGGTGGCAGCTAAGTGCAGGTCCTTGGTGATATTATAAACAAGCTGTGCACGGGCATTCATGTCGTACTGACGGATGTTGCCTTCTGCATCATTGATGAGCGATAGCGGGTTGGAGACAATGAAATCGGTATTACGGCAAGAACCCAAGAAGTAGTTATTATAGGTCGAAAGCAGTTCGTAGGTGCCATCTTCCGATGGTACGCTGTTCGAACGGTAAGGGCTGAGTAGTGGAGAGCGACGATAAGCAGCAAAGAGAGGATTGGTCTCAAGGCTGTAGCCCTGCTCCTGATAAGTGCCGGTGAGGTATGCCAGGTTGATGTTGGCATTGATCTCCCATTTCTTGCCCACGAGGATGTTGGCATTGATTTGTGCATGGAAACGATCACTCGAAGTATTCTCCATTACACCCTGATCGCCCATGTATCCGAGTGAGATGTCGTATTTGGCAATGGCATCGCCACCTTCGACACGGAACAGATAGTCATGCGTCATCGAATTGCGGTAGATGGCATCCTGCCAGTCGGTATCGAACTGATAGAGGTTGGCATTATTGGCGGTAGGACTCGACATAAAGCCGAAATCGGAGAAGAATGCTCCCATGTCGTGATTGTAATAATCCATGGCGATGTCACTCATATAGCCTTTGTACTGCGAGGCGTTCATCAGTGGCAGGCGTTGGTTCTGCCAGTTCATGCCAACACTTCCGACAAAGGTGATACGTGTATCGAGATTGTCCGACTTGGCTCCATCGGTTTCGATGAGCAGAACGCCATTGGAACCTAACGAACCCCATGCAGCAGCTTGAGCGCCGGTGAGCAGCGTGACGTTGGCAATGTCCTGCGGATTCATGGCCTGGAAGATTGAACGGGAATAGCCTTTCACGAGAGCCGATTCGTTAAGGTCGGGCATGTAGGGTACGCCGTTGATGACAATAAGAGGATTGTTTTCACTGGCAAGGCTCCGTATGCCACGCATGGTGAGCAGCGAGCCTTCGCCCGTCATGCCCGACTTCTGTGTAAGCTGAAGGCCAGTGAACTTTCCCTGCAATGCCTTATCGAAAGTGACAGCGCTCTCACCGAAGTCCTTCTTTGCCACATTCTGTATGCCCGAAGTATTGTCGAGACCCTCCTGTGTGCCGAAAATGCCTTCGACGAGCGTCTGGTTATAATGCAGTTTCGATTGCGGCACAAGGAAGATGGTGAGTTCTTCCTTGTCGTTGACGACGCGTACGGTTTTCGTATAGAAGCCCGAAGTCTGGACGCGCAGCTGCAGCCACTGCTCGGCCTCTTTGACCTCGAAGTTGCCATTCTCGTCGCATCGTACCAATCCATGTCCCGGCACGGTGATCACGGCATCGCTGACGGGACGATTGTTGTCATCGAGCACGACACCCTTGATAGTATAGGTAGGCTCCTGCGCACTGATGCTGGTCGAAAGCATCAGTAGGAGCACACCCGTCAGATGTTTGAACTTAATTGTATGACTCATTTTAATAGTTATTTACAGTTGGACGAAGGCACCAGTGGTTGAAGACGAGGTCGGCAGTTTGCGTGTTGGCGTTCTCGTAAGTCATCTTGAAGAGCAGACGCAATGCCGAGCCGTCCTCATTGAGGTCAGGTATGGTAATTTCGGTATATACAGGGCCGCCATCGGTCCAATAATAGCCGTTCTTGCTGCCAGCGGTGTTGTTCTCGTCGTTGGCATTGTAGTATTCAGGCAGACGGTTGCTGAGCGAAGCACCACGGTCGTAATGGTAGGTGGTGGAGCCGTCGTTGAGATTAAGTCCTACAGGCTCGGCGCATAGAACACTGTCGCCAGCTGCATCGAAGGCATAGACGGCGATGTTGAAGGGATTCATGCCCACACCTTGCTTGAAGCCCATTGCCATGCGGTAGGTTCCAGGTGGAACGAGGAGGGGTAGCACATCGTAGCCGCCATCAGCATTGGAGCGAGAGCGCAGCGGTGTGAAACCAAGTTCGAGATGCGTTTTTGAATTGTCTGCCACCTTGCAATGGAGCGGGCTGTCGCCATGGAGCGGCCAGTAGCCTGAGCGTGGTGTCCACGGTTCCACCTCGTTGGTGCTCACCTTGAAGTTGGTGAGGTTGTCAGCGCGGAAATAGGCAGCCTTCTGATCAGCATCACATTTGTCATACACATTAAATTCCTCATGCAGACGGTAGATGAGTCTGTTGTTGGGAATCTTGAATTTGATGACGTTGTATGCAATGCCGTTCGAAAGGTTCATGGGGTGCGCCAAGTCGAGCTGTTGCACCGAAGTGCGCCAGTTGCGCGAATAGATGGATGTGATGTCGTTTTCGCTGGGATCTTCGACAGCCTGCTTGGGCGTAAGGTCTTCTACGGTGTAGGTCTTGTTGTAGAAGGCAACTTCGAGAATCCATTTCTGGATGTCCTCCCACGAACTGTATCCTACGAAGACCTCATCCATCGAACCATTGCGCATCAGTACGGTCTTGTCGGCATATCCCCATGCTTCATATTTGGCCATGGCTTCGTTGAGAGCCTCTTCAATGACCTTGTTGCTGAAAAGCAGCATCGTGGCCTTGAGTGCCTCGCTGGAGAGGTCGAAGTTCTTGGCATCGAAGAATTCGTTGGTGTAGATCCATACGGTGTCGTAAAGGGTGTTGCCGTTCGAGTCGATGCCGATGACCTTCGAGTTGGCTTTGTCGAACTCACGACCGCCTGACGAAAGTACCATCTGCTTGAAGATGCTGTATTCGTCGCTGAGACCGTTGATGTAATCCTGCAGCGAGGTGGGAGTGGAGATCATGTCGGAGATGACGTATATATAGCCGTCGCTCGCCTTGATGACTTCCATGAGTGTAGCATTATTGAACTGCATGTGACCGATGATGTTGCCGCGTAAGGCACTCTCGTCCATCGAGATGGTGACGTACTTGTTGTGCCACATCAGGAGGCGGTCGCCGTCATTGAGCTTGGATGGAGCCACCGAAATGTTGGTGATGTGCGACTTTGCAACGTAGGCAGCACTGTCTGCAACTGGAGCCTTATAGTTGGCATCGGTGACTACAAGGATGGTGTGAAGTTCACCCGATGAAGGCATATCCTGATAGATGCCCTGCTCCTGAAAGAGCTGCGAGATGCGGCTGAACTCGCCATGATTCTGCAGGTAGGAGGCACACGTCTCTTCGGTCGAAAAGACGTCGGCATTCTGGTTGTCGGTCTTCAAGTCCTTATAGTAGCTGTCGTCCTCCAACGTGTTGCAGGAAGCCAGTGCCAAAGTGGCTGCGAAAACGGAAATGATTATCTTTTTCATAAAAGTTTGGTTTTCGAATATTATTCAATCGGCGTGAATACAATGGTGTCGAACTGCAGATAAACCTTCGAGCTGGTAGAGGCAGCAGGATCCATGATAATGAACTTGAAGGTGTGGGAAGCTGTAGTGTCGAACCCAATTTCTTCGTAGAGCGTGCCTTCATAGACACCAGGGAGTGACTTGGTGATCTCGGTGTAGGGAGCTACGAGCACCTTGTTGTAGAGCGACTCGTCATCTGTTGCGGCATCAAACTCCTCAGGCAGATCGACCAATATCTTCATCAGTCCGCCTTTGCAACCCGATGAAGTACGCATGATGCTTTGTTCGGTGAGATAGGCCATGTTGACGGTGACACGGTACTTGCCCTTGACGAGGGTGGGTGTCTTCATCGAAACGCTGCCGAGGTAGCCCATGTTGAGAACCACACGGTCGTTATAGAGGCAATCCTTGAGGTTCGACTTGCAGGTGACGTAACAAAGCTCGGAGTAGCTGTTGTTGCCGCGTCCATTGGGTACTTCAACAGTATAACAGTCGAGTTTGGTGAGGTCAATCTTTGTTTCAGACGACTCCACCTCTTCAGGACGATAATGTATGCCCGCAGCCTGACGAACCTGGCTATAGTCGGCCAAGTCCCAGATGACGGTGGTTTGTGCAGGTTCATAGACGGGCATCCAGTTGGTGAGATTGTGGAGGTATCCATTCTTGGCAAGTACATCGCTCATCGTAAGGTCGAAGGTTTGACCCGCAATATCATTCTGGTTGAAATAGGTGACATATACGGCTTTCTTGCCTCCGGCATCCTGAATGCTGTCGCCCGTATAATGGCGGGTAACCATATAGATCTGATTGGGCGCAAGTGTCTTGCTCGAAATGGCGATGGTGTCGTCACCGTTCATCTCTGAAAGTTCATCCATCGAATACTTGGCATCGAGAATGTGGTATTCGACATATTGCTTAAGCAGTTCGTCCTGGTTCATGCCCGAAGCATTTTCACGCTGTGCGATTGCGCTCTTGAGGTCGTTCAAGCTATTTATGCCGGCACGTTGGAAGACTGCATCGGGAACGTTCAGTAATGTATAATAATAATAGGTGTATTTGAGACGACCAAGTACGACGGTGGTGTCAGCAATAGTGTTGAGCAATTTGTCGTAGCCTGTTGCCTGGATTGCTTGCTGCATGATCGAACTTGGCGAGGTAGCGAGAAGCTTGTCCCATACAGTTTCCACCAGCGGATTGACCACGCCATCGGCAGTATAGATGAAACCATTGGAGCAGGCAATGTGGTCGTAGGAGATATGTACGGCATCGTTGAGCCGATACCCTGTCTCGGTTTGATCGACGGTCACATCAAGTGTCTCGCCTGCCACCGATAGAATCTGATAGAGGTTGACCTTCGAGGTGAACTTTTCGGAGAATTCGATGGAATCCTCGGCACAAGTCATGGTGCGTACTAGGGCTTGCGCAAAGGTCTTGCCCAATTCGTCGATGCTGGAAACGCCTTTCGTCGAATAGAATTCGCGCAGAGCTGCATCGGTAGGAGCAAAAGCCGTGAACTTTACTGAGCTGGCATTCGCATCATAGAGGCTGTTGAGCGTTGAGTAAAGATCGCTATACTCAAGCACCTTGACCCACTCGGTGAATGTCCCATCCTGCGACAGGGTAGTCGAAATAGGGTTGCTTTCTTCGCTGACGTAAGCTCCCTCGTTCTTGTCGGAGAAGTCCCAAAGGTCCTTGTCGCACGAGGTAAGGAGAGCCAGAAGGGCGGTCGCTTGCAGGGTGTATTTGATTTGCTTTTTCATTGTCGTTATATTTTGGGGCAGCCAAACACGGCTGCTGCATTAACAAAGGAAACGGGCATTATTTCGTAGTGGCGTAGTAGGGATTCTGTTTGAGATTGTCGTTGGTTTCGATGTCCCCCACAGGAATGGGTAGGTACCAGGCCCAACTGTTTTGGAGTACGGACTGCAGCTGCATAGCAGAAATCTGGGTGTTGTACTCGCAAATGGTCGAAATGACGCGCTGCTTGTAGCCGAAGACGGCTTGTCCGCTGACTGTCTTGTAGGATCCGTAGGCTATGCCCTCGGCGTCCTCCACGGTTTGCGTGGGGGCAAAATCAATGTCGTAGCGGGCCATGCGCAGCAGGTCGTACCAGCGTTTGGCCTCGCCCACAAATTCCATCTCACGTTGGTCGATAACCTCATTGAGTAGCGTCAGTTCATCGAGCGCCTCAATTTCACTTTCAGAGGTCGATGAGGAAAGGTCGAGGAAATTGTCGAGCCCTGCGCGCTGGCGCACTTTGTTGATAAGCTCGATGGCAGCTCGCCACGATGCCTGTCCCTTCATGACCAAAGCTTCTGCCTTCATCAGATAAACGTCCGCCATGCGGTAAAGGATGAAGTTGGCATCGTTGCCTGTTGAAAGGCGAATGCTTTCGATGTTGGCAAGTTCCTGACCGTAGTATTTCCATACGAAGAAGTTTTGGCTGGTTGTGTAGCGTGAAGGAGCATCGGTGCTTGTACCGGGCACCCAGGTGCAGAAGATGGAACGCCCAACATGGTCGTTGTAGGTAAGCTCCGGATGATTGGCCAATGCAGTGATGGCTTCTTGCCGCATCTTTTCGATGGCTGTGGGCGAAATGTTATAGGCACCTGTTGCAGAGCTGATCAGGTTGCCCCAGGCAAAACGGCTGTAGAAGTTATTGTTCGAACCCTCAGTGGCATAGTTCCAGTTGAGTTCCATGATACTCTCGTTCGAATTGCCTGGATTAAAGATCGAATACCAGTTGTTCATCTCACTGATGAAGACGGGACGAAGGGCATCGGTGGCTTCGATGAGTTCGTTGCAATACTGGATGCACTGGTCGAATTCGTGGTTCCAGAGCGTGATGTCCGCAAGGAGTGCATAGAGAGCCCACTTGGTGGCACGTCCCTTTGTTTCCCATTCGCTTTCGTAATTGGACTTCGCAGCTCCTGTTGCAAGTGCTGCAAGACAATCCGCCTTGATTTGCTCGATGATCTGTGTTTCGCTTGCCTTCGGAAGATTGAATTCTGCATCGTCGTTGACGTAGGCTTCGAGGATGAGAGGCACTTCCTTGAAGTTCTTGACAAGGATTGAGTAAGCGAAGGCTCGCTGGAAGTAGGCTTCACAGAGATGACTGTTGAGTACAGAGGTATAATAGGTGTTATCCTTCTCTTGCACTGTGGGGGCATACATCAGAACCGAATTGGCCATATTGATGATCTGATAGAACGTCGCATACTTTACCTGCGAGTTGCCTTCCACGGCATCGAAGTCCTGTATCTTGCCGGCTTCGTCGGTGGTGGAGTTGTTGAAGAGCGTACCGCCGCGCAACTCACCCCAGAGGAGCATCTGCGGCACGGCATTGCGCATATAGTAATAACCCGAAGCTACCACCGACTCGACATCCTCCTTGGTTTGCCAATAGTTGTCGGTCACCTGCTCGTTGTTAGGCAGGAGGTCAAGCCAGTCGTTGCAGCTGGTGGCTGTTAATATAGTAACTATGGATATTATAGCAACTATAGGTTTGAATATATACTTTCTCATATTTTCAGAAATTCAAGTTAATACCACATGCGAAACGTTTTGAAACAGGCGTTGTAGAGCTGTCCTTCACGAGGTCGGAAGCTTTGCTGGGAAGACTAACCTCTGGATTCTGTCCCGAATAACTGGTGAAGGTGAAGAGGTCGTAGCCGGTCACATAGATGGATGCGGTGTTGAAGCCGATATGCGCGAGCCACTTCTTGGGTAATGCCCACGAAAGTGAGATGCTCTTTACTCGTAGGTAGGAGGCATCCTCCACAAATCGGTCGGATGGCAGATAGTTGTAACCCATGCCGTAGAGGGCACGCGGAATGTCGGTGTCATCACCTTCCTTGCGCCAGCGGTTGAGGACGGCAGTCGATTGGTTGTTGGTGCCGTGCATGTTCTCAAGATTCATACGGGCTGCATTGATGACTTTCTGTCCGTAGCGACCATGCAGTAGGACATTGAGGCTGAACATACCGAAGTTGTTTTTCGTATTGCCGTATTTGAGCGAGAAGCCTCCGCCGCCGGTAATGGTCGGGTAGGAGTTGCCGAGATATACGATGTCGTTGGCATCGATGACACCATCGTGGTTGATGTCCTCATACTTGGCATCGCCAGGATAGACGCGCTCGCGGTAGTTGATCATCGTCACACGGTCGCCGTTGAAGTCGGTCATGATGTTGCCAGCGGCATCGCGTGCATAGGTATCCTCGATATTCTGATATACGCCAAGGTAACGGAAGCCGTAGAACGAACCGATGGGGTCGCCGGCAACCGTAAAGGTGTTGTAGTTACCCGAACCATTGCCAACCTTGACGTTCTCGTTGTAGTTGTCAGGAACGACTTCCACCTTATTTATATTACGCGCGCAATTGAAGTTGAGCGTGAACTTCCAATTCTGTGTCTTGACAAGGTCGAGATCAAAGCGAAGCTCCCATCCCTTGTTCGATACCTCACCCGAATTGGAGTATGCAAGCTGGGCATAGCCTGTGGTGGAAGGAATGCTGTACTTCTTGGTCAAACAGTCTGACACGTAGTTGTCGTAATAGTCGAAAGTGAGGGCATAGCGGTCGAAGAAACGCAGATCGACACCCACGTCCCATTCGCGCTTCGACTCCCACTTCAGTTTGTCGAGCTGCATACGGTTGGGATAGATGGCCTTGATGTCCATATAATTTCCAAGGCTCGAATAGGCACCCATATATACATAGCCACTCGATGGAGCCGTGCCCGACCAACCGAGCGAATAACGGATCTTGCCTTGTGTGAAGACACGTTTGTAGTTGTCGAACCAATGTTCTTCGGAGATATTCCAGGCCACACCCATCGATGGGAAGGTGGCGAAACGCTGGTTCTTACCCATCGCAGAGTTTCCTTCGGTGTTGAAGTTCGCATTGAGCGAATAGCGTCCGTCGTAGGTATAAGCTAATGATTCGGTGAACTGCACCTTGCGCGTCTGGCTTTCTCCACTCGAAGCTCCAGCCACGATACTTCCCACTACTGGGTCGGAGAGGTTGTCCGAAACATTGGCGTAGGTCTCGTTGACCGACGAACTTGAGCTCGAATGTGAGGTCTTTACAAGTGCCGTTGCCACGATGCTGTGTTTCTCGGCAAAGGTCTTGATGACCTGAATCTTGTTCTGGGTCTGAAGCAGGAAATTGTCGGTAGTCTTTTCAGCTGAACGGTTTGCGTAGGTGTTGGTCCAAAGAACACCGGTAGCAACCTGAGGCAGGAACGACTTTACGACCTGTGCCTTCATGTCCATGCTGACCCATCCTTCGTAGCGAAGCCAGTTATAGGGACGCCATTCCCAGTCGATGGTCATCTTCTCTTGGCGAACGTTGGTGTTGTAGTAGCTTTCTTTTGCCATCGCAAGCGGGTTGTAGTTACCTGCGCTGGTGAAGGTGCCTTGGAAACATCCGTCCCACGGTTGGAAGTAGCTGCCAGTGGGTCCGAAGTCATTCATCAGATATGGACTTTCGTTAGGCATCTTGGCTTGTGCCATGGCACGTACTCCCGAGAAGTTGTCATCGTTGTCCGTATAGTTGGCATACTTGTCGGTATTGACGAAGTTGAAGTCGGTATAGACACGGAACTTGTCTGAGAACTTGTAGGTCACGCGGGTCTTGGCAGTCAGACGTTTCTGCTCTGTGCCGATGGTCGTACCGACATCATCGAGGTAGCCAAGCGAGAAGATATAGGTAGCTTTGTCGCCGCCACCGCTCACTGAGAATGAGTTGTCCCACTGCCAGGCGTTCTGCTTGACGGTTTCGAGCCAATCGGTGTCCGTTGCATATTCGCGATAATACTTGAACTCAGAGAGAGACTGACGCTGCAGGAGTTCGTCTCGGTTGTAGAGCAGGTCGAGCAGGGCTGAGGAGTTGCCGAGTCCGTTGGCGTTAGCAGCATTCCAGACGGCATCCTGTATCATGGCTATATACTGCGAAGCATTGAGCAGAGGAATGGGGTCGGGTTCCTCCTTGATGGAGAACTTTGAAGTGAAACTGAAGTTGGTCTTTCCCGTCTTGCCTTGCTTGGTGGTGATGAGGAGCACACCATTGGCACCCGATGTGCCGTAGATGGCGGTTGAAGCTGCATCCTTGAGTACCTCGATGCTTTCGATGTCAGATGGCGAAATGTTCAGAAGAGCACCGAAGTCATCTTCGTTGGCATTCGAGAAGTCAAAGTCGTCGCCGAAGCTTGTCGAAGTAGGAATACCGTCGATGACGACAAGAGGTTCGGCATTCGACGAGAGCGTACTGGTACCACGGATACGGATGGAGGATTTTGCGCCGGGGTCACCTCCAAGCACGATGTCGAGACCGGCAGCCTGTCCCTGCAGGGCTTCTTCGATGGAAGCCACTGGAGCAACTTCGGTGATTTCGACCATGGAGATTTTCTGTGTAGCTGAGGTCTGTTCCCGGAAGGAGACACCCAGTTCGGAGCGTTCGATGCGCTGTGCGGTAACTTCGGCACCGGCAAGCATTCGGCTGTCTTCCGACATCTTGACTTTCAAAGTAGTTTGACCCTTGTATTCGATACGTTGGGTCTTCATGCCGATGTAGGAAATCTGGATGTTGTATTTTTCGCCGGGAGGCATCGTCAGCACGAAGTTGCCGTCGATATCTGTGACGGTTCCCTTCAGGGCACGGTTCTGTTGGTTCGAAACAACAATGTTGGCGCCAGGTATGGGCTCATTGAAGTAATCGACCACCACACCGGTCAGAGTCTTTGCCTGCTGCGCTATAACCATCGAAGTCATGAGCGAGAGGATGGTAATCAATATAGTCTTGAGTTTATTCATAACTTTCATAGCTTTTACAATCAACGATTAATGCTATTTCAGCACTCCATCAACGAGCTGGAATGCACCGTCGCTGAATGCGAATGGCAGGTAATGGTATTTATCGACCACGGGAACACTCACACCTTCGGCAGCATCGCCGACAGCGTTGATGGAGAGTGACAAACCATCGTCGGTAATCTGTAAATCAAATGTGCCACCCGTTTTGAATTGACCCTTGCAGGACGACCCTACGTAGGGATAAGCGGTGAACGCGTTGCGGTCGCGCACAACGAAGTAGCTCAGCAGATAGGCTGCCAGCTGGGCTTGTGTGGCGCGCCCGGAGATTGCATAGGTGTTCTGATCGATGTTGAGGTTGGAACATCCGGGAAGCGACTTGAGGTTCTCACGGATGGCATCGTTGGTGGGAACGAATGCGATGAATCGATTATCATTCATGTCCTGCTCAATGCGGACGGTATTGGCGCCCGTCGTAACGAAAGCACCATCGGATGCTAAGCCAGAGAGACGAAGCAGCTGGGCAAAGCAGTAGTACGGATAATTGCGGTCGTTATTTTGCGAAAGTTCTGTCTCAAGGCTTTCTGCCGTTACGGGTTGGTAGATGCCAGGATAGCTATAGGCGTAGGAACGTCCGTTGCTCCATGTCTGACCACCTCCACGCTGGATTTCACGGAATGGATACCAGATCTCGTCGGTGAAAGTCGGGTTGAGTTGCTGGTTGAAGAGGGCATTGGTAGTTATCTTGCCATCTCGCACAAACCAGTAGTTATACGACACGTTGGTTTCGATGACTGCTGTGCCCGTGGTAGGCAATTCGCTCACTTCATCAGCCGTGTTCATGTTGACAATGTTGCGCATCAGGCCACTTCCCATATTGGTGTAGTCACCAGCCTCGTCATTCCACTGCTGGAGGGTATATTCCGAAACACCATCCACAGTTTCGCGGAAGAGGCGCATCCGTTCGGCACGATATTGTGCAGTGTCAGGGATGAGTGCAACATGGCTGGTGGCATTGCTCGAATAGTTGCCTATTAAGCTCGAACCATAGAGCGTATATAGATAGTTAAGGTAACGCACATCCTTGAAGGCAGGACCTATGGCACTTCCCATCACACCTGGAACCGACATTGTGGTGGTTCCGAAAATGATGCCATTGTTGCAGACAAGTCGGTTGTCAAATTCCGAAGATGGCAAGTTGATAAGCGTACCCATTTCCGAAAGTGCACGTCCGTTATCGATGAAGTCGGGGTAACACATATAATCCTGATACCTGCTGCCGTCGCCATTGACATCGCTTACCATCAGACACTCGTTGAGCAGAATCAGCTGAATGAGTGGATTAAGCGTTTCGACCGAAGTATAGCCGCAACCAGGTTCCCAGTATTCGCTGAACATCTTGTTCATGGCAGCATCGGTGGGTGCTATGATGTTGTACGAAACATAGCTATTGCGTGTGAAGTCGAGGAATGATGATGATGCCCACTCGTTGGCAATATCGGGTAACGAATTGAAATGTGTACTATAGACGGGGAAGCCTCGCTTCTCAGATTCGGTGATGTCCTGTGAATAATATTTGTATTGGTTGAAGAGTTTGCTGAACATCTGATAGTCCGCACGACTCGACAATTCGTCGTAGATGGTACTGATGGGCTCAATCACCTGGTCGATGTGGTAGAGATAGCCATTATCGGTCACAACAGCCTCCGTGTCGAGCACAGCAGCATTCATCACGTTGAAACCATTGCTGAGATGATTGGGATTCCAAGTGCTGCCTGGGAAGAAATAATTATAGTTGGTAGCGGCATTGAGTCCCAAGGTAGAAAACAGCTTCTCGCTGAAGACAGTCAGATAACGGTCGTAATGTACAACTTGCACATTATCTCGAACAGAGGCTGCCGGGTTATATTCGGTTGTCATATCCTTTTGGCAACGTGTGCGGAAGCGGTTATACATTCCTGCGTTAACAGTTTTGTCAGCCTCGGTGGCTCCGTCTCCATCTGTGGGACGGAAATTGACCATCTTGTCCCAATCCATAGCGAAATAAATGAGGTGATAGGTAATCAACTCTTTGACGAATACAGGATCGGCGGTATAAAGGTCATCAATCGACGAATAGCCTCGGGCCGACAGAAAACGCTGGAACGCTTCGTCGGTGGGAGCAAGGACCGTGAGCAACTGCGTACTGACGACATCGTTATAGCCAATCAGTTCGATGCCTCGCAGGAAAGTGGAATAGTTTCCATCATTCTGCAAAACCTCGATGGCATTGCCCACAAGGAAGTCGGGTGCCTTGTAATGGTCGCTATCTGCCAAGTCCTCCTGACATGAGGTCAGCAGAATCAACGGCATCGCCACCATCGTTAGGAAAGCTCCTTTCCGTAGTAACAATGATTTCTTCATTTTTTTAGTTTTATTTTGGTTTTTATTTTGGTCTTATTAAAAACTATAGTAACTATAAAAGCTATAAGGACTATAAAATCTATAGAAACTATAAATGCTATAGTAGCTATAAATCCTATCCCCGCTATAATCACTCAATCTCCACCACAGTTCGACCATCCTTAATAACTATCAAGGGCTTCTGTCCCTCGCTCACAACTCTTCCCTGCAGGTCGTAACTGTGATTTGTGTTTGGGTCAATCTGAATCGAATGGATACCTTCCCCGGGGATATGCTTCTGCATATAAGTCAAAGCTATGCCACAAAGATAGGTTGGGGAAGCACCATTGGGTTGGGTAATACGAATGTATCTGTAATCGGACTTATACATCTTTTCGGTGGTCAAATCGATGTAATTCGTCTGTCGTGTAGTAAGGTCAGAGGTCAAGGATGCGAGCAATGTCCAGTCTTCTGCATCATAACTGCCATAGACATATCCCCAATCGGTGCCCGATGCGCGATAGAGAGCCAACTTTAAGCTGTTTACTGCGCCATCCAAGGCAAATGTCAGTTCGGCTGCTTTGCTAAGCTTGATTGCTCCTGTCTGTAGGTCGGTTGTGTAGTTATCGGCCACCGATGCTTTGCCAGCATCATCAAAGCGGATTACACCGTTGTCGATATATTGCTGGGTGGTTTCGATGTTTTCTGCAGTGAAATAATAATAACCATCTTCAGCTACCAAACCAGTCGAACCGAAGAGCTGCTCTTCTGTATAAGTGGGTTGGTGTTGCGAATAACCTTGTTCGCGCACATAAATGATGCCTTCGGTATAGAGTTCCGAAAGGTCCCATTCCTGTGTTTCGCTTGGTGTGGCAGGATAGATGGAATCAAATGTGCCATTGATGGAGGAAATGCCCGTAAAAGCTACAAACTTCGTATCGTTGGGCATTCCTGCACTGCTAACCTGCATGTCGAGTTGGAGAATGGCACCTGCTTCTATATTCATTGTTCCCACCTTGAAATTGTTGCTGCGAGCCACACCGTTTTCGTAGGCAATAGGTATGCAGAACAGTGACCCGGACTTCAGGGTAGTTGTGGCCCCGCTGATGTCAAAGGTTTGTTTGGCTATCAAGTCATCGCCAGCGCGAAGTGTGCCGCCCGTTTGGACATTGATGGTGGAGGTTTTGGTGATGGAACCTGTGCCGCAAAGGGTAGCTTCTGCGAAGATGTTATATTCGGTAGCACCCGTTGCATGCGATCTTGCATATTGGTTTGTATCGTCGATGTGCTGACCATTTACAGCCAATGTACCTTCCTTCACATTGGTTGTGCCAGCATAGACATTTTTGCCGGTAAGTCGCCAAGTGCCTGTTCCAACCTTGTTGATGTTGTTCGTCTTGGCATAATGGTTTGCGGCGCAGCAACGGTTGTTGATGATGCCCGCAAAGGTTTCGTCTGAATTTGCTGAGCCGATGGTCCATGTGCTTGTGGTTCCATCGGTCTGCTTGGAGGTGGACATCAGATAGGTTCCTTCATCGCCCGACAATCCTCCCAAGTAGTTGTCGGAAGTGGTGGACCAGCAGCAGAGTTTGGCATTGCCCTTGAGAGTGACGATGGTAGTCGGAATGTTGTAGCTGCTCTCCTTGAGCATCAAGGCGCCATCGGAGTCGGAACTGACACCATTGGCAACCAAACGTCCTGTAAAGTCATTGGTCTTGAAATTGAAATATTCGCGAAGATAAGGAATATGTACTTCCAGTGTGCCAGCTCCTGACAAGGTGTTGTTCATGTAGCAGTTTCTATTGGGAGCAAAGATGCTGTAGGTGTTTTCTCGTACTTCGATGGGGAAGGAGTAGGTCTCGTAGTTCGACGACTCACCTTTTGTCTTCAATGTGCCGCCTGCAAGAATGAGTTTTGATGAACTTCCGATACCTGCTTTTGCTATGTCGGTGGTCGAAAGATAGAGCGTGCCGCCTTTGATGGTGGTTGTGCCTGTGTATTTGAAGAAAGATGTGCTGCCCACATTGAGTTGCCCATTGCCGTCAAGGATGAAGTCCTGGCTATCGCCTGAACCCTCGATGCTGCCGTTCATGGTGAGTGTAGCAGATTCAATCTCCAAGGTAGTGGGATTGGTGAGTCGAGCTGAGCGATTGGTGGCATTGTTCAATCCTGTGTAGCGATAAGTGCCACCATCCATAATCCAGTTTTGTGCAAACTCCTGGCTTTTGCCGATTGAAGATGCCTCACCGCCGTTGGCAATGGAATTGAACGAAAGGACACCTTCATGAAGTACGGTGGCACCCGTATAAGAGTTCTTGTTCGAAAGTATCAGTGTGCCTGCATCTCCTTTGTTAAGCGAAGTACCTTCTCCGCCTATTTCTCCATTGCCCGAAACGGTTATCGTTCCCTTACCTGTGGCTACAACACTTTCGGGGGCTATGTTTGAAGTAAGGTTAAAGTCAAGCGTATCGTCAGTATGGAGCAGCAGTTTCTTGCCATCTACACCCTCCACTCTATTGGTCACATCGGGCGTATACGTGTCGATGTCGATGATACCCACTTCAACAGGCTTCGTCTTATAGGTCCCCGTAGTAAAATCCGAATACTGCTCAGCGCCATCATATAAGCCGAAAGCACGGACGCGCACTTCGTAACCAGTGCCAGGTTCAAGCGCTGTGAGCGTGAAAGTGGTGGCATCGGGTTGGGTGCGTCCTACCTCCGTCCAAGCGTCATCTTTCTTCATTTCGATGGCAAAACCTTCCTCATCGTAGGTATAGTCACGCCAAGTGAGTGTCAGAGTGGTTGTGGTAGAAGTCGCGTTCAGTGTAATAGGCCTGCGCAGGAAGTATTGCCTATCGTCAACCGTAATCGAATTGATATAGTTTTCGATATTTAAATATCCGTTGGCTGCTTTCGCTGTGGCATCGTTGACATTTGGATCGGTTCCATTGGCAATCTCCCATGCGTCGGGCATCCCGTCGTTGTCTGTATCTGTAGGTTTCGTGCCTGCAAACCAGTCCCAGGTGTCAGGTGCACCGATGGGCAACGTCTCTTCGTTCGAAATGAGCGCACCCATGAGACCGAATGACATCAGCTCATCGATAAGGTAGCAGTCGCTCTGGTCACGATAAGGAAGGCAAGCACCCACAGTTGGGATGTTTTTTGCAATGAGCTCATTGCCAGGATATAGTTCAAGAGCAGGATAATCGTAAGGATCGGTCGAGCGATGATCCGAAGCTGAATAGTTGGTCACTTCTGTCGGGTTGAGCACACCATCACGGTTGGAATCCTGCCAGTTATCTACGCCATAGCAATGGAAATCCTGGTTTGCACCTCCAAAGCAGTTGCCACCACCCGAAGGGCCGTTGATGAATAGGTTCGATTCGATGTTGACATAGGACGAACCTTCCGAATCGCCACCCATGATGTAGCAACCGTTGGACCAATTATACACCACATTGTTTGCATATTGATTAGTACCCTTCACCTTATTGTTGCGGGTAGAATTGTCAATGTAAAGGTTACGGTAGAGCGTAATTGAATCGGCTTGCATCAATCCGCCCGCTGAGTGGGTCATTAGTCCTTGACCGAAGATGCAGTTCTGGAGAGTGATGTTCCATGCTGCACCAAAGCCATTGATGGAGAAAGTCTCATCCAAGCCCCAGGAGAAGGAGCAATGGTCGAAGATCATATTTGTGCCGTTGGCGACACCTGCACAATCCTTGCCGCTCGAACCGTTATGTCCCATGCGTACTCGAAGATAACGGCAGATGATGTTCGACGCGCCCGAAAACGACACGCCATCGCCATAGATGGTTACACCTTCGCCGAGTGCCGTCTGTCCTGCTACATAAAGATTATTTGAGAAGACAATGCGGCTTGATAACTTGATAACGCCTCCCACGTCAAACACGACGATGCGATTCGGCTGGCTTACTGCATCGCGCAGGCTGCCTGTTCCCGAATCGTTCAGGTTTGTTACATGATAAACGGTGGGATGGTCTGATTTGCGAGCTCCCATAGCATATCGTCCCCAACCTTGAGCTTCGGGGAAGGCGAGTTGCTGAGCGTCAATCTGTCCCCATGCGAGCAAGAGGGTTCTGTCAGGTTTCATTATTTTCGGTTAGTGTTTAATAAAGGTTGCTTTACGATGACGTGTGTGATTTAACGGTGCAAAGATACAATAATTTAGTCAATAATCCAAATTTTGCTGCTATTTTCATTCAAAAATATCGTTTATTAAGTTGTTTCTAAAATCAAATTAAATTTTCGTTATATTTTTGATATGAACTTTTCTTTCATATTAAATCAGATAGAACAATAACATCTAATATTCGAAATGCTTAAATAATGCTTATGACTCTGTGAGAGAAACTATTTTTTCATAAAAAATTTGAAAATTTATTTGGCTTTTTGATAAATAGTAATTATATTTGCGGCGTTGATTTCGATAAATCAAATAAATTATTTACTTTATGACCCATATTAAATAATTTCTACTATGAAAAATAGACGTTATACATTACTTTATTTTACAGCATTACTCTTCGGTTGCTCAGTCCCAAAACCAGAGTATAATTCAGTAAATGATTATCCAGTACCTATGGAAGAATTAAAAGAAATCTTGTATTCGGCTGATAAAAGCATCTTCAAGTTATGGAGCCCGAATGCCGACAGTGTAATTGTTCGTATCTATGCAGAAGGTGAGGGTGGTAAACCTTTACAGATCTTGAATATGATGCGCCAACCTGAAGGACAGTGGAAGAGCGTGGCAAAGGGTGACTTGAAGGGGCGTTTCTACACTTTCAGCATCAAAGAGAATGGAAAATGGATGGCGGAATGTCCAGGCATTTTTGCCAAAGCTGTGGGCATCAACGGACATCGTGCCGCCATCATTGATATGGCACAGACCAATCCTGTTGGTTGGGAAGATGATGTTCGTCCCGAGCTGAAGAGCATTGCTGATGCTATAATCTACGAAATGCACTGGCGTGACTTGACTGCCGATCCGTCGAGTGGATTGATGCACCGTGGTAAATATCTTTCGCTGACAGAAGATAAGGGCATCTCTGGCATCAATCACCTGAAGGAACTTGGCGTGACGCATATTCATATCATGCCGAGCTATGACTATGCCTCAGTCGATGAAACTACACTCGAACAGCATCAATATAACTGGGGGTATGACCCCCTGAACTATAATGTTCCTGATGGTAGCTACAGCACCAATCCCTACGACCCTGCCACACGAATCATCGAGTTCAAGCAGATGGTGTTGGCGTGCCACAAAGCAGGTATCCGTGTGATTATGGATGTGGTCTATAATCATGTGATGGATGCAGCCACCTCCAACTTCGAACTTACTGCTCCGGGCTATTTCTTCCGTAAGAAAGCGGATGGTAGTCTCGCCAATGGTTCTGGCTGCGGCAATGAGACAGCATCCGACCACCCGATGATGCAAAACTATATGGTGCAGAGCATTCAATATTGGATGACGGAATATCACATCGACGGATTTCGCTTCGACCTGATGGGCATTCACGACATCGAAACCATGAACGAGATACGCGACGCTGCCGTAGCCATTGATCCCATGGTAATCCTCTACGGAGAGGGATGGGCAGCCGAAACTCCAGCTTATCCCGAAGAAAAACTGGCAATGAAAGCGAACATGGCGAAAATCCCAGGTGTGGCAGCCTTCAGCGATGAACTGCGTGATGCACTGCGCGGTCCGTTCTGGAGCGACGAAAAGGGCGCATTCCTCATCGGTGAAGCTGGTCATGAAGAGGACATCAAATTTGGTATCTTAGGTGCTATCGAAGGTTGGGCAAAAGAACCGACACAGATGATTTCCTACGTCAGTTGTCACGACGACATGTGTCTGGTGGATCGACTCCATGCTACGGCTCCCGATGCGACCGAAGACGAGGTCATTGCTCTCGACAAGCTTGCGCAGACTGCCGTATTTACAAGTCAGGGCATCCCCTTCATCTTCAATGGCGAGGAAGTGCTTCGTGACAAGAAGGGAGTACACAACAGCTACAAAAGCCCCGATAGCGTCAATGCCATCGATTGGAACCACAAGAACCAATATCGTGATGTATTCGATTACTATTGCGGCTTGATAGCCATGCGAAAGGCTCATCCCGCATTCCATCAAGGCTCAGCAGCACTGGTTCGCAAGAATGTGGAATTCCTGATGGCAAAGGATTGCGTGGTTGCCTACAAGATTTCTGGCAAGGATGTCGGTGACGAATGGAAGAACATCATCGTCATCTTAAACAGCAATAAAAAGCCTATTTCAGTGGATATTCCACAAAATGACTACACCATTGTTTGCAGCGCTGGAAAGATTGACTTAAACGGCCTCGACAAAGTCAGTGACAATAAGATCAATGTGGCTCCTCAAAGTGCCACGATAATGTGGGGACTCTAATAGAATCTAAAGGATATTAATGGACAAATGCAATTTAGTTCCCTTTTAATTTATGCGAATGTAACGTCCCTAAATATCCCTTCTAATCCCTAAATATCCCTAAAAGTCCCTACAAATCCCTTACAAAGAAAGCATCCCATGCGAAAGTCTAAGTTCTTCATTTTCGACCATGTGATGAAGGACTTCACCGACCCTCTTGGGATTCATATCAATCTGCATCAGCAACTGTTGAACAAGCAAACATTCGTTCGCCTTTAGTTTGTCAATGATAAGCTGACGTATCATGTCGTATTCTTCTAGTATGTTTCCGTTTCGGTTTTCACTCAGGCAGACATCGCATTTTCCACATCGATGATCCAGGTCTTCCCCGAAATACTTCAGTAACTGCACCAACCGACATTCCCTGTAGTTATCGACGTATTTGATCATTGCCTCCATACGTCCTTCCTGACGTGCAAGACGATCTTCATAGACAGAACGTGGGATCTTAATCTCTTCATCTTCCAGCCGAGGCGTCAGATATAAGATTGCAGGCTTCTGACGTGCAGGAATATAATGAAGCACATGAAAACGTGAGAGGAGCAACAGTTTCTCATAGAGTGTGTTCCGGTCAAGTCCGGTGACTTTCATGATTTGCTCTTCGGAGATATATACATAGTCGGCAAACAGACCGGTATAGAGACGGAGCAGGGTTTGGATGATGCGCTGACATTCGTTGTCGAATTGATTAAGATGATATAATGACTCACGCGAAGTGACAAACATCAATCGCGAATGTCGGTCCGGGTCTTCAATGTATTTGATGTATTCAGCCTGATCGAGTAACTTCAGTGCATAATGCACCTGAATGGATGACAGACGATAGGCTGAACAGAATCGATAAATGTCGAACTCGAACATATTGTAAAGTCCGGCAGCAATGGCAATCTGAAAGAATGAGGCAAGCCGACCATAGACGTGACGGATGAAGTCGCGCTCTGGATAGGATTCAACCAAGTGTTTGCGAAGCTTGTATTTGTCATATTCCGAGACGATAAGCGTTGCTTCAGCTGGTAACCCGTCACGTCCTGCGCGTCCTGCTTCCTGAAAATATTCCTCAATCGAAGGAGGAAGGTCGAGATGAATCACCTTGCGTACATTTGCCTTGTCGATACCCATTCCAAAGGCATTGGTGGCAACAATGACCGAAGGATTTCCTGCCATCCATGCCTCTTGCCGCTTTGCCTTGCTTTCTGCACTTAACCCGGCATGATAATAGTCGGCAGGAATGCCGTTTCGGTTCAAATATTCTGCTATCTCTGCGGTCTTGATGCGGCTCCGCAAATAGATGATTGCCGAACATCCTTCATTCGCTCCACTAAGCATACGTACGATATTGCCCAACTTGTCTTCGGCATAAATAACGGAATAGGTCAGGTTAGGACGTTCGAAGGATGTCTTCAGGACTTTTGATGAAGGTCGAAAATGCAGTTTCTCCTGGATGTCTGCTATTACTTCTTTTGTAGCTGTAGCGGTCAGAGCGAGGCAGGGAACGTGATAGGTAGTCACTGCAGCTAAATCCGCAAAAGGTTTCTGCGGTACCCATGGTGACTTGTTTTGAGCCCTGACCTCGTAGATCATCTTTCGAAGATTGGCAATCTTGAGATAAGGTGGTCGGAAATCATAACCCCATTGAGAGATACAATGAGCTTCGTCAACGACTAACAGACGTACATCCATGTATTGCAGCTTCGCCTGGAAAAGTGGTGTCTCAAGACGTTCGGGAGAAATATACAGGAAACGATAGTCTTCGGAAATCACCCTTTCGAAGGTCTCGAGTATCTCCTGCTGAGACATTCCCATAAAGACTGCTGCAGCCTGAATGCCTCTTTCGGTAAGATGGTCGCACTGGTCCTTCATCAACGAGATCAGCGGTGTTACGACGAGCGTCAATCCGCCAAGTGCAATAGCAGGGACCTGAAACGTGATGCTCTTGCCTCCTCCAGTGGGCATCAATCCTAATGTGTCATTACCCTCCAATACAGACATGATGATTTCAGACTGCAATGGTCTGAAATCATCATAGCCCCAATATTGCTTGAGAATGTCTTTGATCATGAAATGCTACATTTCGGAGCTCGGTGTGATGCCTCCAATCACATCGGCATCGTCCTTTGTGTTGCGAATAAGGAGGGAGAGAACCGCCGCAATATTGTTCGACTCGCTCTCACGAATATCCTTGACGAGCAGTTGGATATTGTTCTTGTTAAAGGTATTCTCTTCGATGGTGAACACGATGTCGAACGGTTTGCCGCTCTTTACCAGTTCGAATTTGGAAGCCTGATTGAAAGCAATACCATTGTGCGTGAAGTTGGTTACAGGGTCGACCAGCTCAAGGCGGATATGTTCCTTTTCCTTGCCAACCAAACGGCTTTTCCCATGATCCTTTACTCGACGAACGACAAACACTGGTTTCTGATTGCCGGGACCAAAAGGAGAAAGTACTCGTAAAGACTTGAAGAGGCGAAGAGTTACCTCATTGAACTTCACTTCCATGTCGATGTCGATGTGCTGGCATTGCTGCATTTCGGTGATATGATCCTCAACCCAACGCTCAATGCGTTCGGTCAATTCCTGGATATTCTCTTCCTTTAGGGTCAATCCAGCCGCGTAGGTGTGACCGCCAAAATTCTCGATGATGTCACGACAAGAGTCGATGGCAGAATATACGTCGAAGCCCTGAATCGAACGTGCAGAACCGCTTGCAAAACCCAAGGCGGAAGTGAGCACGATGGCAGGACGATAATAATGTTCGGTCAGACGACTCGCTACAATACCTATTACACCCTTGTGCCATGATGAATTATAGACGAGAATGGATTTCTTGTCCTTGATATCCATCTTGTCAACCATCTGTATTGCTTCCTCGGTAACGCGCTTGTCGAGCTCCTTGCGTGTCTCGTTGTACTCCGAAATTCGCTCGGCACATTCGTGTGCAGTAGCCAGATCACGGGCGACAAGCAGATCGACGGCTTCCTTGCCATTCATCATTCGACCTGTGGCATTGATGCGTGGGCCAATTTTGAATACTATATCTGAGTTGGTCAGTTCCTTCTTATCCTTAAGACCGCAAAGTTCGATGATGGCCTTGAGACCGTTGCATGGATTGTCATTAAGGCGTCGTAAGCCGTTGTAGGAGAGCACACGATTCTCGCCTGTAATCGGAACAATATCGGTAGCAATGCTGATGGCGCATAGGTCGAGCAATGGATAGAGCAAGCCTAATTCGTTCATGCCGTTGTTGCGTGCAAAAGCCTGCATGAACTTAAACCCCACGCCACATGCCGAGAGGTGGGGGTAAGGATATTCGTCGTCAGAACGTTTGGGATCGAGTATGGCCACTGCCTCAGGCAGTTCATCATCCGGCTTGTGGTGATCGCAGATGATGAAGTCGATGCCTTTCTCCTTGGCATAGCGTACCATTTTGATTGCCTTGATGCCGCAATCAAGCGTGATGATAAGTTTTACGCCCAAGCTGTAGGCGTAATCCACACCCTTTACAGAGATTCCATATCCATCGTCATAACGGTCGGGGATATAGTAATCCAATGAAGAATAGATACCGCGTAAAAAACGATAGACCAATGCAACTGAACTGGTGCCATCGACATCGTAGTCGCCATAGATTAGAATATGTTCCTTGCGACCTATGGCTTCATTCAGACGAGCCACTGCCTTGTCCATATCCTTCATCAGGAAAGGATCATGCAGTCCTGTTGACAATTGCGGACGAAAGAAGCGATGAGCTTCCTCGACCGATGTCACACCACGCTGTACGAGCAGAGTGGCGACGATTGGATTGAGGTTGAGTTCGGCAATTAATTCATCCTTGATCTCTTTCTGTTCGTTGGTGAGGGTGCGACAATTCCATTGATAATTGGTTGTCATTATATGTATTTTTTATAATATACGAAGAAAGAGACCCGTCGTATTCGAATGGCAGCAACCAGGATTTCTTCAGTTTGTCATTCTCATTACGGATATTTACAAGTTGGCCAAGAGCCTCATCTTTGGTCGAAAACTTATCAACAAAGACACGGTACATATCCTTGGTGACAAGGATGCCAGCGTTCTTGTAACCGTAGCTCTTGTAGCGGTTGAGAACATCATTGGCATAGCTTTCGGTCCAAGTGCAGAAGCCCACAATGAAATAGGTTGTACCTTCTGCCAGTTCTTCAAAAGGATCTTCTTGAATATCTGTTGGCGAAACCGGCACAGTAGCAACCATCTCAGGATGACGTTGACCGATGGGTTCGGACACAGATTCAGATATAGCAGATTTAAACAATGCAGCCATTGAGTTCCTTTGTATCACATTCAAGTCGATGACGCTTGCCATCTGTGTATTGCCTTGGTTCAATCCGATAAAGTTGGTGAAGAAGAAAACACCGATGAGTGCGGCAACAGCTGCTCGCTTGAGCCAATATTTTGGAATTTCAATGACATCGCTGCGCTTTGTATTTCCAACCGATGTAACACCTGCCTTCTTTGTATTTTCAGCTTGCATCTGTGCAAGGCGAGCTTCCATATCAGCCCAGGATTCTACACTCAGATGTTCGAAACCATAATTCTCGAAATCAATGTGGATTGTGGCGGACTTCAGAAATTCCTCGGTCAGCAATGGAGCTTGACGCTCAATATAACGACAAGCCTCATCGAATGTCATTCCTTCGGCCTCCATCAGCAGGTTGGCGAGCATACCATCGTCATGCGATAGGAGTGGACTGAATCGTACAATACGGTGAGGTGCAGCTATCGTATGAAGAACTCGGCTATCGGCACCGATAGCTTTTGTTGTTGCCAGTGACGAAGGCTCATCGACCAGCATATAGGCTCCACGTCCCGGCACATAGCAGTAGTGTCGGGTCATGAGAAGATATTCTATGTATGTTGCAAAGTTTAGCATTGCCTAAAGTGTATTTTACGCGGCAAAGATAGTAAAAAAATCAATACGATGAACAAAAATTCGCTAAAAAATGAAAAATTACTTGAGTTTTTCAATCAAATCTCTCACTTCATCCTTATTGAGTCCCAATTCGAGTGCCTGATTGAGGTCTCTTCGAGCATATTCCTTGTCGCCTTTCGCATATCTGATTTGTGCCCTTAACACATAGCTGTAGGGGTCACGCGGGTCAAGGTTTATACTCTTGGAGACATCATCCAAAGCGGCTCCCATACGGTTGGAGAAATAGAAGACTTCAGCCCGTTCGCGCAAGAGACTTGCATTCCTGGGATTCCTTTCGATCAGGACGTCGTAAAGCTCTGATGCTTCACGCCACATCTGCTGCGCCTTATAGACGTATGCCATTCCAAGTCGGGACTTGGCGCTGTTCGGATTGAATCGGTCGATTTGTTCAAGGTCAAGACGGGCTCCCAACGTGTCCTGATTCAACAACTTGCAGAGCGCTCTTTCATAATAGGCATTCTCATTCTCTGGCTCCTGAACGATGACTTCGGTGTAGTCGTCAATGGCTTCAGCGTATTTCTCCATCTGAGCGAAGAGTTGTGCCCGACTGTTGAGCAACGTGATATTACGCGGAAGGAAGGCAAGACCAATGGTATAGGAATCTTCTGCCTCCTTTAGCTTACCTTGACGGCGCTGGATAGTTCCCAGATTGAGTAGCAGCATCCCATTGCCGGCATTGCCAGGTTCGATGCGAAGCGCTTCACGCAAGGCATCTTCTGCCTCTGGCAGACTGTCGGCATCCAGATAGTCAAAACTCCTTGTTATCAATTCGTCGTATGTCTGTGCATTGGAATTTGAACAATATAGAGCACAAATTGCAACGATAACTATAAAAAATAACCTTTTATTCATGAAATTTCAATTTTTCGGTGCAAAGATAGTGAGTTTTTCGGAAAAATAATATATCTTTGCATCGATTTTATAATAAATTAAATAATGAAAAGCTTTTTTACAGCTATTCTTGGCAGTCTCCTGCTGCTTGGCTGTCTGGTATCCTGCAAACACGAGGCATCAACGGTACAGGAAGTTGAATTCGATAACCTTACCGTCGATACCATCTGTCCGTTGTTCCACTCCTACGACAAACCCTACTGTCACCTTGTAATCAAGATGGCTAAACCGGTTGTGCAGACACCTATTCAGACCTTGCAAGCTGTTGAAAGTTTCATTTCTTCCCTTCCAAAGGATGGAATGTTCGAAATTGATGCCAATGGTTCGGTAGAGTCGATGATAAATGCTTATGTACGTTCCTACATCATGCAATATCTAACTGAAGGTCATGATGCCATCGGACAACATGAGAACGATATGGTAGATAATGATTCTGTTTCGACCTGGATGGAACCTGACTGGAAATATACTCTTTAATGCTGATGGTATCATAAGCTATCAGGTGGTTTCCGATAGCTACACAGGTGGCGCTCATGGCAACATGACTGTTGACAATGGAGTCTTTGACCTAAAAACTATGCAGCAACTTTCCATTGCAAATGTCTTCAACGATGCTGTCTTGCCAGAACTCCATGCAATGTTGCAAAACAAACTGATGCTTCAAAATGACTGCAATTCCATCGATGAGCTGGCAGAAAAGGGACAGTTCACCGCTCCAAACGAAATTGTTGCTACTGACAATTTCTATGTAAATGAAGATGGCATTACATGGACATACGACCCATACGAGATTGCCCCCTTTAGTGTCGGCATCGTTCAGATTACTCTTTCTTGGGATGAGGTCTTTCCATTCCTGCTTTCAGATACGACGGTAAAGACTCTTGCCAAAAAATATTCTGCTCATATTTAATCTACGATGGCTCAACTTGATTTCCTTGGATATTTTCCTGACTTGACTGACGTTCAAGTCGTACAATATGGTAAACTTCAGGAGCTGTATGAAGAATGGAATGCCAAAATCAATGTGATAAGCCGCAAGGACATCGACAAGCTCTACGAACATCACGTTCAACATTCATTGGCTATTGCAAAATATGTGGACGAACGTCAACTTTGGTCTTCTGGCACACGCATTGTGGATGTAGGTTGTGGGGGAGGATTTCCCGGCATTCCCCTTGCCATCAGATATCCCGAATGTCACTTTCTCTTGGTCGATCGCATAGGCAAGAAGGTTCGTGTCGCTCAAGAAGTGGCTCATGCCATAGGTCTGACAAATGTTGAGTATCGTCATGCTGGTATCGAAGAAGTCAAGGAATCATTTGACTTTGCCGTCTCGCGTGCTGTGATGGCTCTTCCTGATCTGGTCAAACTGGTGCGTCGTTGTACGAGCAAGGCACTTATTACGTTGAAAGGTGGCGACCTTGCTGAGGAATTGAAACCGCGTCAATGCAGTGGAACGCTTGTGATACCCATTTCGACCTATTTCCAAGAAGAGTTTTTTGCAACGAAAAATATAACTTATACTCCCTTTCAATCCAATAATTCGAGCAAGAAATGAAAGTTGAAACCTTCCAGTGTAATCCTTTTCAGGAACAATGCTATGTGATTTGGGACGAATTGTCTCGAAAATGTCTTGTCGTCGATCCTGGTATGTGTACTGATTGGGAGTGGGAGAGAATTTATCGTTTTCTTCTGTCAAACCAGCTGACACCGGAAGCCGTGCTTATCACTCATAATCATTCCGACCATGTGATGGGAACTGGTTATCTGACCAAAGCTTATTCCGGGCTTCCGATTTATGGATCCGTTGATGACCAGAACCATCTGCCATCTATTCAGATGCAAAACAGATTCTTTGGTGTAGATGCAGAGGTTAAATATTCACCAATTACCAACAATCTGATTGAGGGTGATATTTTGTCTTTTCCCTTTGAGACTGAAGATGGCGTTTCGAAGCATCGTATCGAGGTTATTGATTGTCCTGGTCACAGTCATCATGGTCTATGTTATTATTTTGCTGATGACAATCTGTTGTTCAGTGGAGATGTATTATTCTATTGCTCCATCGGACGTACCGACTTTGGACCTGCAATGGGTGGCAATGGCCCCCTTCTTGTAAAAAATATTGTCGATAAACTAATCACACTGCCTCCCCAGACCAAGGTATTTCCTGGTCATGGTCCGATGACGACTATCGAAACCGAGGCTAACTATAATCCTTATCTTTACTACTGAACGATTATCTCATCGTGGTTTGTAGTTAAACCTAATTATATAAATAATGTATATCCCGAAAGATAATGATATGCTGTTTAGCATGGTCAACATGAAACTTCGCGATGAATACGACTCGCTTGAGGAGTTTTGTGAATGTGAGGACATCGATCCTGCCAGCTTGCTTGTACGGCTAAACGCAGCAGGTTATGAATATGACGATGAGCATAACAAGTTTACACCTATCCTCGACCCGCTTTTTTCCTCCGAAGATTCCGTTCCTAAAGAAAACTCTGTATCCACTAATAACTCCAATTCCTTGGATAATTCTTCTCAAAATTTACTCCTAAAATGATTGAACAACAATTAGAACAAGCTCGTCTTGCCAGTCTTTCCCTCCTTGAACTCGACGAAAAGCAGATTAACGATGTTTTACGGAAACTGGCTGATGCCCTGGAAGCAAACACTGAAGCAATCATTGCTGCCAATGCCAAAGACTTGTCGAGAATGGATCAGTCCGATTATCGCTACGATCGTCTGCTGCTCAATGCCGGTCGTATAGCAGGTATCGCCTCCGACACGCGCAATGTAGCATCTCTTCCTTCGCCTTTGCATATTCAGTTGAGTGAGGTGGTTCGCCCCAATGGTATGGTTATTCGCAAGGTTTCAGTTCCATTTGGTGTGATAGGCGTGATCTACGAAGCGCGCCCCAACGTAACCATTGACGTTTTCAGTCTATGTTTCAAGGCTGGCAGTGCCGTATTATTGAAAGGAGGCAAGGAAGCTGCTGACTCGAATATTTGTGAAGTGGAAATCATTCACCAGGTTCTTCGCGAAGCCGGATTGCCCGAAGCCCTTTGCACATTATTGCCCAATGACCATGCAGCAACGGCGGAGTTGCTTAATGCTGTCGGGAAGGTCGATCTCATCATTCCGCGAGGCTCGCGGCGGCTGATAGACTTCGTTCGCGATACAGCCAAGGTGCCTGTTATTGAGACGGGTGCAGGAGTCTGCCATACTTATATCGACAAAGATGCTGACACTCGGAAGGCTGCCGATATCGTCAACAACGGCAAGACGCGCCGCATTAGCGTATGTAATGCCTTGGATTGCGTTGTGGTTCATCGTGATAAGTTAGAGGATTTACCCTTTATCTGTGCTCCCCTTTGCCAAAATCCCGAAATGGCGAAACAGGTAATCATTTATGCCGATGATCTTTCTTACAAAGCTCTGGAAGGTCATTATCCCGACGCACTTCTCAAACACGCCTTGCCTGAACACTATGGATATGAGTTCCAAGCCTATAAACTTTCCATCAAGACAGTTGACAACTTGGATGAAGCCATTCGGTTTGTTTCAGAAATGACCAGTCGACATTCCGAGAGCATTGTCAGTGAAAACCAGGATGCCTGTGATCGCTATTCTCGTGTCATTGATGCAGCATGTGTCTATCAGAACCTGCCAACCTCATGGACAGATGGTGCACAATTTGGTCTTGGAGCTGAGATCGGCATCTCCACCCAAAAGCTACATGCTCGGGGTCCGATGGCTCTTCGTGAGATTACTACCTATAAATATATTATAATAGGTGAAGGTCAGACGAGGCCTTAATCTTGCCCTTTGGATGTTTTCCTCTGCAGGTATTAAGATATCTTGATATTACTCTTTTTTACGAATAATTTCCTTACTTCACCTTCTTAACCCCTTTAACCCTATGAAAACCTACGTTATGATAGCTCCAGGCTTTGAGGTTGCCGAAGCCATTGTTCCTATCGACATCATGCGTCGTGCAGGTATTGATGTGCAAACCGTCAGCATCACTCCATACAATGAAGTTGAATCAGCCAATGGTGTGGTGATTGTTGCCGATTCTCTGCTTGAAGACACTGATTTGTCTGATGGCGATCTGCTTTTCCTCCCTGGTGGTATGCCGGGAGCAACCAATCTGAGTGATTGTGAATCACTGCGCAAATTCATCCTCGAATACAATGCTGATGGAAAGTGGTTGGCTGCTATTTGTGCTGCTCCCCTGGTTTATGGCCGCTTAGGGCTGCTCAACGGCTTGAATGCAACTTGTTACCCTGGCTTCGAACATGAACTTAAGGGTGCCAACTGCCTGAAGAAGACTGTTGTTTGCGACAAGAACTTTATCACAGGTTGTGGCCCAGGAGCGACCTTTGCGCTCGGTCATGCCCTCGTTTCTGCGCTTGTCAATAAGGAGACGGCAGACACTGTACTCCAGCGGATGATGTTCCAGGTATATGATTAAGGTTTAACCTTCTTCATTTGCATTGCACAATTTGCAAATGCTTTCTTTTTTACTTGATAATATAACCGTAATTGCGATTTTCCTTGCAAACGTTTGTGCATTTCATGATAATGCCTTATCTTTGCACCGTCAAATAACAGATAGCCCCTGGCAAGGTCTTAGCTCTTGACCGGCCGAAAGGAATAAATTATTTGTCTGTTTTATAAATTGCTATTGGTTTATATTATTTAAGGTATTCGTATTATGGAAAGTATTTTTAAGAACAAGCATTTGCAGATAGCTGCTATTGTGGTTTATTTTACGATTATGAGCTGCATCGCTTTGGAAGTGCTTCGCTAACACTCACATCTATGAATTGTATTTTTATTTTATAACAGGGTCGTGTGAAGTATTGATTACTTTGCACGGCTTTTTTTAGTAACGACTATGTTCAATCTCACTTTTGTCGATCTTATCGACTATCTCGGCACTTTTGCATTTGCCATCTCAGGTCTTCGTTTGGCATCGGAGAAGCAGTTCGACCTGTTCGGCGCATTTATTGTCGGTCTTGCTACTGCAGTTGGAGGAGGCACGATGCGCGATGTGATGATAGGCGTCAGTCCTTTCTGGATGACGCAGTGGATTTATCTCTTTATTGTCCTGCTTGCGGTGCTTGCCTTTCTTTTCCTCCATAAGTTCATCAGCGAAATTTCTCAGACGATTTTCCTTTTCGATACCATTGGATTGGGCCTGTTTACCATTGTGGGCATTCAGAAGACCTACGATGCAGGATTCCCCCTCTATACCTGTATCATCATGGGAGTTTGCACAGGAGCAGCTGGAGGTGTGATACGCGATATCCTCATCAATGAGGTTCCGTTGATTTTCCGTCGTGACATTTACGCAATCGCTTGTCTGGTAGGAGGATTATTCTACACAGCTGCAATACGGTATGGCGCACCTGCTATCATTGCACAATCAGGATGTGCAATGGGGGTGATTCTAATACGTCTGTTTTCCGTAAAGTACCATTGGCAGCTTCCTCTGCTTCACGCTTATCGCTTTAATCGGTTCAATGCGCAGAAGATGCACACAGGACATTGACCTCATCAGAAGAAATAACCTCCGCTGAGAAAGAACTCAAATTTTTCCGACAAATCATTCCAATAGATTTTCGCAGACAAGGGACCAATAGGAGTTTTGTAGTTGTAACTGGCTTCAATGCCCCAGTTTAGTGCCTCTTGGTTGAAGGCATACTTGATGTTGTTGGTATGTGACATCAAATCACCCGCGACCTTCACATACTGATTCTTGAAGACTTTGTATTGAACTTCAGCACCCGCCTTCGCCAAGCCGTCTTCACTGATCATTTCCGTATCATACAGACCAGCCATCACTATTTCATGTCTGAAGTTCAATTCGTTCATGAATCCTCCTATGAAGTTGAATAGGGCGAATGGCTTATCTGCACTTTCTTCCTTGAATATTGCACGGACATATAAGTGAGGCTGTAATGTAAACCGTTTTGTAAAGGGTAGGGCAGTCATCCACTTAAAACTAACTATAGGAAGCATAGCTTTGTCCTTGTAGGTCGCCAAATTATCAGTAATCAGATCAACCGAAAGCAGCATCTGTTGTCCCCGAGTAGGAAAATTCTGACTATTCAACGAATTGATCTCTCCTGAGAAATAGTAGGAGAAATGCTTTTCGTTGAATTTATTTTTAGGCAAATATGGTTGGAACTGAGCATCAACGAGTATGTCACGATAACCATAAATGTTGTAGGAAGCGCCGAATATACATTGTATTGATCGCCACTCATGAGATAAATACAGATTGAAACCTGTTTGACGCAATTCGCAGTCCACCGATTTCTTTTTACCATAAAGGTATTGCAGGTCATGGTGTTTGAAATTAATATTCATGCCCATACGCTGTTTGCCGATAGCCTTCATGCTTAAATCTCCACTGATGTCAAAACGCTCTCCAAGTCGCGATTGCAGTCTGAACAATGTGGCGTGCTTGTGCGAAACTACATAGTTCAATCTTGCCTTCACAGATGCGAACTCAGCATTATCGAAACGAAAACCAAGGTTTATCGAACTGTTCAATGAGCCGTCATTTACTTTGCTTAGCGATGCACTGGAAGATTCATTTTTCCATGAAGAACCGTCTTTTCCGGCATTTGAAAACGAATAATCTCCCACGCGAATGCGTTTAGGTTCTTCTTTGAGGTTAAGCGTCTTTGCCAAGGAATCGAGTGAAGACTTTTTCAGAGCCACATATTTCTCACCTCGCATCATAAGCGTATCGAGTGCCACAGCTCCAAAGGATGCTGCGCTATAGCCAGTCACATCGACAGGAATATACAAATCGGTATTCTCGATATTTCGTTTATACTGTTCTCTACTGTATAGGTCGATACAGTTCATTAGTATATCTATAGCTGAATTGGTGAGTTGTTCATCTGTAAGCTGAACTACCAAGTCAATGCCAATGACGATGTCGGCACCCAATTCCCGAGCCACATCAACTGGATAATTATCAACCACGCCACCATCCACATAGACTACCGAATCGATGGTAACAGGTGTAAAAGCCGTTGGTATGGCCATCGAAGCACGAATACAAGTGGCAAGATTTCCATTGGTAAATACTTTCTTCGAACCATTGATTGCTTCGGTTCCGATACATGCAAACGGAACGGGCATATCCTCAAAGTCAAGTGTGTCGGGTAAAAAACGAGTGATTTCGCGGAAAAATTGCATCACGTTGGTGCCACCGAGTAGTCCGCCTTTTCTGGTAGTTGAAAATTTGCGTGAAGGATCAAGTAAATAACGAAGTACATAACTTTCATCATCCTTCTTGCCGCTCAATGTTTTCTTGATCTTGTAGTCCGGGTTATCGGTTATGAGTTTAATCCAATCGGTACCCTGAATGATTTGCTTCAACGTGTCGGGTGAATAGCCTGTGCAATAGAACGCACCAATGATTGAGCCGATCGATGTTCCGACCACAAGGTCAATAGGGATACCAGCTTCCTCGATGGCTTTCAAGGCTGCTACATGTGCAACGCCTTTTGCCCCACCACCGGCCAGTACGACTGCCACAGTGGGTCTGTCTTTTTGGGGGAATTTGTATTTCTCTATTGCTCTTGCGGGAACGATCTGTCCGCACAAAAATGCAAATAGCACTATTAACGAAGCAAATCTATATTTCATGTTAATTCGCGATAATCACGTTTAAAACTCGATTTCAATGAACAATTGCCTCGACTCTATTGATGAATTCTTCACAACGCAAGCAGTATTCATCCCAGTTCTCATGTATCGAACGAGCATGAGCCGCACCTGGTACGATCCAAAGTTCCTTATAGCCTTCTTTCTTCGCCTCGTAGCATTTGAAAACCATATCTGTCGGTACATAATCATCGGCATCTCCATGAATGAACAACATCGGCTTCTGGCATTTTGCTACCTGCTTTACAGCATTGCTACCCTTGAAGTCCCAGCCATATTTGAAGCTACTGAACCCGTCAGCTATATCCAGAATAGGGAAGGTGGGGAATCCATATTCACTTTTCAACTGATAAGCAAGCTGGTCCCAGGTGGAACTGAATCCGCAATCTTCGATGAATGCGACCACACGCAAAGAGTCGTCAAATTCCTCTCCGGATGTAAACATGGTGATGGCTCCTCCCATTGAAAGACCATGCACTACAATGTCTTGATTGGGCCAAAGCTGATGAGCAAGCGGTATCCAAAGATTCTTGATGTCAAGTCGGTCAAGCCATCCGAAACGGATATGATTGCCATCGCTTTTGCCATGATTGAAATGTTCGGGCACAATGACATCTCGTCCTAAAACTTCATAATGCATATAGAAATAACGCATCATGATGATAGCATTATCATTGTAGCCATGAAGTACCAATGATGTGCCGTTCGACAAACTGTCATGACGCAGTATCAGACCATGACGTTTCGACCCATCATCTGCCAGAAGGAAGGTGTCACGTAAATTGCCTTTGGTAACAAGCGAATCATGCCATGCCTGCAATTCTGGATACTTGTTATAGACAAGGGTGTAGCAACTGTCAATCTGGTGCCTGCGATCGCTTTCCGGTTTAACTGCTACATTCAACATATAGTATCCAATGTAGAGTGCTATACCACAAAGTATAATAAGAACAATGATAACGGAACGAATAAAGTCTTTCATATTTGTCAATAAGATTAAACATTTTCGGTGCAAATTTACACATTTTTTGTGAATAAAAAGTAATTTTCCTGAAATATTTTTGATTTTATGGAAAATTATAGTAATTTTGCAGCCAAATATGGTTATGTAATAGTTATTTGTAACGACCAAAGACCTTTTAATTGTTATTTGTTAATTGATAATTTATAATGTTCAAGATCGTAAGCAAGAAAATGTTCAGCGAGAAGGTGGCCTGTTTCGAGGTGGAAGCTCCGCTGATTGCCCAAAGTCGTAAAGCCGGACATTTTGTTATTGTCCGTCTTGATGAGAAAGGCGAAAGAATTCCTCTTACCATTGCAGATGCCGATGTAGAGAAAGGCACCATCACCCTCGTTGTGCAGGCTGTAGGTGCAAGTTCTACCCGCATCAATGCGCTCAATGTAGGTGACTGTTTGGCTGATGTAGTCGGTCCTCTCGGTCATGCCACCGACATCCGCAAGTATGGCACCGTAATCTGTTGCGGTGGTGGTGTCGGAGTGGCTCCACTTCTTCCCATCGTAAAAGCTATGCACGAAGCAGGCAATAAGGTCATCGTTGTTTTGGCAGCCCGCACGAAGGACTTGATTATTCTTGAAGACGAGATGCGTGCCAACTCCGATGAAGTCCTTATCATGACCGACGACGGTTCATACGGACAGAAGGGCGTAATCACTGTAGGCGTCGAACAGGTCATCCTGCGTGAACACGTGGATAAGTGTGTCTGCATCGGTCCCACCATTATGATGAAGTTTGTTGCTCTGCTTACCAAGAAATATGATGTGCCGACCATCGTCAGCCTCAACACTATTATGGTTGATGGTACCGGTATGTGTGGCGCTTGTCGTGTCACTGTTGGTGGAAAGACCAAATTCGTTTGTGTCGATGGTCCCGAGTTCGATGCTGCCGAAGTGAACTTCGACGAGATGATGTCGCGTATGCGTGCCTATCGTGCCGAAGAGACCGAAGCTATGAATAAGATAAATATTGGTTAAGATTACGATTATGTCCCCAGAAGAAATAAAGGCTCTTCGCAATGAGCCATGGCGTGAAGAATTGCGCAAATCAATGTCACCTAAGGATCGTGGCGCTATCGAACGTGTCAAGATGCCTGAACTGACGCCCGAATACCGTATCACAACATTCACCGAGGAAGTACAACAGGGGTTGACGCGCGAGCAGGCCGTACTTGAGGCCAAGCGTTGCCTCGACTGTCAAGCGTTGCCTCGACTGTGCTGACCCCAGTTGTATGAAGGGGTGTCCCGTTGGCATTAACATTCCTACTTTCGTCAAGAACATCGAACGCGAAAATTTTGACGAAGCCATCAAGACCATCAAGAAGACCAGCAGCCTGCCGGCTGTTTGTGGACGTGTCTGCCCACAGGAGAAACAGTGTGAGGGTGTCTGCATCAAGGTCAAGATGAAGCAGAAACCTGTTGCCATTGGTTATCTCGAGCGTTTTGCTGCCGACTATGAGCGCGAATCTGGACAGATGAAGGCACCCGAGTGTGCTTCCAAAAGAATGGTATGAAGGTTTGTGCCGTTGGCTCTGGACCCTCAAGTCTGGCTTTTGCTGCCGACATGGCAAAGTTCGGTTATGAAGTGACTGTCTTCGAGGCTCTTCATGACATTGGCGGTGTGCTTAAATATGGAATTCCTGAATTCCGTCTGCCCAATAGCGTGGTTGAAGCTGAAATCAATACGCTTCGTGACATGGGAGTCAATTTTGTACCCGATGTCATTGTAGGCAAGACAATCTCCTACGATCAGATTCATTCGATGGGTTTCGATGGCATCTTTGTGGGTTCTGGAGCCGGGCTTCCACGTTTCATGAACATTCCTGGTGAGAATCTCATTGGTGTAATGTCCTCCAACGAATACCTCACCCGCATCAACCTGATGGGTGCAGGTCGCGGACAAGGTTATGACACACCTGTACTCAAGGGCAAGAACGTAGTTGTTTGCGGCGGTGGCAATACTGCCATGGATTCAGCTCGTACTGCCAAGCGCATGGGAGCAGAAACCGTGACACTTGTCTATCGTCGCAGTGTCAACGAACTACCTGCACGTGCTGAGGAGGTGCATCATGCCATGGAGGAGGGCATCGATTTCCACGTGCTCCACAATCCTATTGAATACATTGCCGACGAAAATGGACGCGTCAAGGAAGCAATCCTTCAGGTAATGGAGTTAGGTGAACCCGATGCCTCTGGTCGTCGTTCACCTGTTCCTGTTGAGGGCAAGACCGAGACCATCCCTGCCGACCTTGTCATTGTTGCTATCGGTGTTTCTCCCAACCCGATCATCCCTTCGGCTTTCAAGGGTCTCGAAATTTCTCGTCGTGGCACTATCGTCGTGGGTGAAGAGACCATGCAGAGTGCAGTGAGTGATGTATTTGCAGGTGGAGATATTGTTCGTGGTGGTGCTACTGTCATCCTTGCGATGGGCGATGGCCGTCGTGCAGCAGCCAGCATGAACGAATATCTTTCGAAGAAATCTTAAGGATACGTGCAGATTATAAGGGAGAACCACATAATCCCCATAATCTCCCTTGATTCTTTAATCTTTCCTTAATTAGTAAATCTAACTAAGGAAAGTTATTTTATCAATTCACAATAAAGATGGTTTTTAAACGGCAAATATTGTTAATTTCACTGCTGTCGATGTCTGTATTATCGACAGAGGCAGCTATACTTAGGGGTAAGGTGGTTGATTCGAAGAACGATCCTCTCGAGTTCGTCAATATTTCTTTGCTTGATGCCAGCGACAAGCTTGTATCGGGCGGAATAGTTGATCAGTCGGGGCGTTTCGAACTTCCAAATATCAAGAACGGCAATTATAAGTTGAGGATCAGTTATGTAGGCTACGAGACCATTGAGCGGAACATCACTGTCAATGCCAAGTCAATGGACGATGTAGTACGTCTTCAGACTTTCAAGATGAACGTAGATTCGGAGATACTGCAGGAAGTTAACGTGATAGGACAGAAGTCGTCCATGCGCCTTGAGATCGACAAGAAGGTTTTCGACATTGGTTCTCAAGCATCGGCTGCTGGTCTTTCGGCAAGCGAAGCACTTGAAAACATTCCTTCTGTTGAAGTTGATAGCGAAGGCAACATCTCATTGCGTGGATCGACAAGTGTCACAGTATGGATCAATGGCAAGGCACAAGGTCTTACCGCCGACAATCGCGGTGACATCCTCGAACAGATGCCCGCCGAAAGTATCGACCGCATTGAGGTAATCACCAATCCATCGAGCAAATACAGTGCTGAAGGTTCGGCAGGCATCATCAATATCATCCTCAAGCGTGACCGCAAGGCGGGTTATTATGGCGGCGTTCAGCTTAATGCAAACAATATCGGAGGCGGACGTACGGGGGCCAACATTAATTATAGTAGTGGTTTGCTCGATGCTTATGCCAATGTCGGGTATGGACATCGCGTGAATGATGGTGGCAGTTTCTCCGACCGTGATTATCTGGATGCCAATGGTGAAACCTATGCCAATATGGTTACAAGCTCTGAAAATGATGGTTCCGGCAATAACCTCTTCAGTCGTGCAGGTGCAACCTGGCACTTCACACGTCACGATGATCTTGGTTTTGGTGTAATGTCAATGTTCGGTTCTAACGAAAACGACAACGACTATACTTATACCAACAAAAATTTCCGAAACATCAACCAAGGTTACGATCGTACGCGTCACAATCACAGTGAAGGAGACAATCGTATGTTCCACGCCGACATCAACTATCGTCATGAGTGGGAAACCAATCATACGCTCGATGCACAGTTCGGATATAGCTCTTGGCGTGGTCCAGGCGACACTTACTATGAGCAAGCCACCACGATGTATCAGGATCCTATAAGCAGTGTTCATAATCCTACGATTACCAGTTATCAAAGTCAGAATCGCAAGATAAAGAACAACAGTTGGAGTTTACAGATTGACTACGTTCGACCTATTAACAAGATCTCCAAGCTTGAAGCCGGCTATAAAGGTGATTGGCGTCGTGAAGACTCGCCTACGCGCACATGGGAAGATGAAGCGCGTACACAAGACATCATCACACTTTACAATCGCTTCATCTACAACATGGACATTCATGCCGCTTACATCAATTATGGTGGCAAGATAACGAAACGATTGGGTTATCAGCTTGGACTACGCAACGAATACTGGAAGGTTCACACCGAAAGCACCAACTTCTACCAAGAGGTGCGCGAACGTCGTGAAGGCGAACCTGTCTTGAAGCCCGTAGATCCTCGCAATACCCACTTCAATAAGATTTTCCCCACAGCCTTTGTCAGCTGGCAGATTACTGACCACGATGAACTTCAGTTCAACTACACTCGTCGTATGAATCGCCCGTGGGGCGGACAGTTGAATTCATTCCAGAATATCTCCGACTCGACATCCATTTCCTATGGTAACCCCGAACTTACTCCTTCCTATACCAACGCTTTCGAGGTAAACTATCTTCGCACATGGGAAGAACACACATTGAGTGTCAGCTCTTACTACCGTCCAACCAGCGATGTTACACAGGGACTCAGCTATATGGAGAACAACATCCGTTACAGCACTTCGGTCAATATCGCAAAGGAAACGAATAGTGGTATTGAGATTGTCGCCAAGAACAAGCTTTGGCACAAGATTGATGTCACCACTACGCTCAACGGCTACTATCACAAGCTCGATGGAGGTGACTTCACCACCACGCTCAATGGCAAGGATTACGATATTCACATCGAAGGCACCGAAAACTTCTCTTGGAATGCCCGTATGCAGGTGCAGACACTTTTACCTGGCAGAATCTCATTCCAATGTCGTGGCAACTACAACGCAGCGAGCAAGATCTCACAGGGGCGTCGTGAAAGTGGTTGGTCGGTCGATGCCAGTTTGAAGCGCCAGTTCTTCGACAATAAATTCACCATAGCAGTCAATGCCCGCGACCTCTTCGAATCGCGCAAATGGCGTACTACTACCGACTATTTCTCGCCCGAAACTGGAGGCTACCACCAGTATAGCAAGAATTGGCGTGCAGGTCGCCGTATCTTTGTTCAACTCAGCTACACCTTTGGCAATATGCGAGCCAAGCGTGGTGACCGCGATCGTGACCAGGAAGGCAATGAGCCACAAATGGAATATAACGGCGAAATTGGCGGCGATTGATTCTCTTAATTCTCGATAATTCTGATTATACGCGTTAAAAAAGGCGATACTACCCAAGTCATTCTTGAATAGTATCGCCTAATTTATTTTTTACTACTTGTTTTCAAGGTCACTTCTTTCTGCGACCAGCCTTAATATTAAGATTGAGGAGCGCAGGCAGGATTCGTGAAAAGATCAAAAAGTTTTAGTTTATGAACTTCACTTTGGTTATGTCGCGAGGCTTGGCATCTGGTGTCTCATCGGGATAACCGAAAGCGATGGCATAGAGGAGATCGTATCCTTCACTGAATTCCAGTTTATTGAGGTACTCTGCACCTGCTTCTGTACGGAAGAATTGAATTACACCGCCTAAACAGCAGGAGCCAATACCCATAGACCAGGCTGACAGAATCATGTTTTCGCCCAAAAGTCCGCAATTCAGTTCAGAACCCTTCGGACAACCAATGAACACAACTGTCGGTGCGTTGCGGAACATATTCTTAAAGTTCTCATCAACCATCTTTGTCAGTCTGTCAGCATCGAGAGTCTTCTTCCATGCCTCTGTGCATCCATTGATGAATTCGGGATTATCCACTACGCGAATCTCCCACTCCTGCCGATTGCTTCCGTTGGGTGCATTGATACCGCAATTAACAATAGTCTCCATCTTTTCGCGACTTACTGGTTCATCCTTGTACTTGCGAATCGAACGACGCGACATGATGTTTTCAATCACTACGTCACTTGTGCTTTTTTCGACATTTGCACTCTCATTGCTGCAGCCGCAGAGGGTCAGAAGTGCAAGACCCATCAGCATCATTGTCTTTTTCATTGCCTTATACATTTTAAGAGGTTCATTTATCGTTGCAAAGATATATAGATTTTCGTTCTCTTCCAAATAATTTTAAGGAATTTTATGAAAATATAAGTGCAAACGACAGTAAAATAGCCATGATGAACATATTACG